>DLMH01000005.1 GCA_002478115.1 Candidatus Acidiferrum typicum
CGTTCGCCTCGAGTTGTGCGCTGTCCGGAGAAGCCGGTTGGCCAGTGGGGAGAAGACGCGTTTCACTGGAGCTGTGCAGCGTGGCTGTCCGGCATTAACCGCCCGTGCTTCACGTTGCAGCCGGGCTTCCTGTGAGCGCCCCAATCTCCTTCAGGAGATCCGCGATGCGGAATGGTTTCGAGACGTACCCGTCCATCCCAGCCCTCAGGCAACGTTCACGGTCACCCGTGATGGCGTGGGCCGTCATGGCAATGACAATCTGGTGCTGGCCAGGAGTCGCCTTTTCCCGCTGTCGGATTGCTGCAGTGGCCTCAAATCCGTCCAATTCTGGCATCTGCACGTCCATCAAAACAACATCGAACTTCCCGTGCTCCAGGGCAGAGAGCGCCTCCTTGCCGTTGTTAGCGAGCGTGACAGTGTATCCCTGCTTCTCCAGCAGGCGTACGGCCAGCAGTTGGTTTATGGCGTTGTCCTCCGCCAATAGAATACCCAGGTGCCGGCCCCGCTCCCTTATCGAGTGGCGTGTCACCAGGTGGGGAGCCGCCATCCTTGGCTTCCTCTCCTCAAGAACGGCCAGGATGGCAGGAAGCAACTCCTCCTGGGCCACAGGCTTGGTGAGATAAGCGGCAATGCCGAGTTCACGGCATCGCGCGGCATCACCCGGCTGTCCCGCCGAGGTCAACATCATCACCGCAAAGTCTCCCAGGTCGGTTTGCTGGCCGATCTGCTCGACAAGCGCGAAACCATCGACTTCCGGCATCTGCACGTCGATGAGCACCAGATCAAACGGCGAGCCGGCCTCCTTCGCCGCCCGCAAGCGCTTCATCGCCTCGGCGGCGTTCGCGGCCTGCGCCGGGCGCATCTTCCAGCGCTCCAGCATTCTGGCCAGGAGCAGCCGGTTCGTTGCATTATCGTCCACCACCAACACGCTAAGGTTTTGCAGGGCCTGCGGTTCAATTTTCTCCATCGGAGCTGTGGCTGCGGCAATGCGGGCCTTCATCGTGAAGTGGAAACAACTCCCTTGTCCCGGCTCACTCTCCAGCCAGATCCTGCCGCCCATCATTCCCACAAGCCGCGTGGAAATGGTCAACCCCAGCCCGCTTCCCCCGAACTTTCTCGAGGTTGAGGTATCGGCTTGGGAAAAGGCCTGGAAAATCACCTTCTGCTTCTCGGGCGCGATGCCGATGCCGGTGTCGCGAACGGAAAAAACCAACTCGAGCTCATCGCCGTGTTGGCGCTCCACGCTGACTCCCAGCCCGATTTCTCCGTGTTCCGTGAACTTGATGGCGTTGCCAATCAGGTTGACGATGATCTGCCGCAGGCGTGTGGGGTCGCCCACGATTTCATCCGGAACGTCCGGGTCAATATCACAGAGGAGCTCCAGTTGTTTCTGGTGCACGCGCATGGCCAGAGGTTTCAGAGTCTCCGTCATGCAGGCGCGTAACTCAAAGGCGATGGGGTCGAGAGCAAACTTTCCGGCCGTGATCTTGGAGAAATCGAGGATGTCATTGATCAGGGTAAGCAACGCGTCAGCCGAGGTTTTGACCATTTCAAGGTACTCGCGCTGTTCTTTTGTCACTTCGGTTTCCAGCAGCAAATCCGTCAGTCCAATGATGCCATTCATGGGCGTGCGAATCTCGTGACTCATGTTGGCGAGGAACTCGCTCTTGGCAAGATTGGCCTCTTCCGCCGCTTCTCTTAGCAGGGCGGCTTCTTGAAGTTGCTGCCGGATGGTCTCTGTCTGCTGGTGCACCCGCTTCCTGAGCACAACTACCCATGCCAGTACCCCAAGCGTAGCCATGATTACCGCGCCGAGCACGGACATCGCATGGAGCGCCGTCCACCAGGATGGGCTCTTGATTACGACAACGTCTACCGGCGACCGAAGCAGTATCCGGAACCCGATTACTTGCGGACTCCATTCTCCAATTGCGGTCCGGCCCATGTTGATCTGCACGGAGCAGACTCCCGTCAACTGGAGGTCGCTGCCAGGTTTCCAAGCGGGCATTCCACTCGGGCTATCTGGCAACACAGCGGGGAATAAGATTCCACTCGAAGACAACATCAAGGTGGGAGTCTTCGCCTCCCGGTCCATATCAACCAAGTGGGCCTGGATCTGAACGAGTTCCGTGTCGTGAGCTCCCGTCATCGCCTGCTGCGCGGTGATCGGCACGGCGGGAACGGGCGGAGCTGGCTCTGCCAGCTTGAAGGCAGCGTCCTCCAGTGTGGGCGCGAATCCATTGGCAACGGGAAAGCCAACCACGTCCACCCAATCGCCAAGTGCGGCCGAACTGCTCTGAGCTGTGGAGGCGCAGAGTCCTCCCGTATCGTCGTGAATGCACAGTAAGCGGCCGGGCCACTCCAGTGTCACGCGCCCGCGCACATGGGCTCGACGAAGGAAAGTAGCGCCGGCCTCAAATCGAAGCAGGTGGTTTATCGGGCGTAATGGCAATGCGTAAGCGTCGGGCGGTGAATCTTCTTCAATCTTTATCCCTTCAGGCGAAGGAAAGAAAAGGCGCACGCCCATTAACTGGCGATTCGTGCTAAAAAAAGGAGCGACGTTGGCATGAATCAATACCTTGGCATCAACCAGGCGGCTATAGCTCACTCCTTCTTTCTTAACTGTGGTCGCGCTGATCGTGCCATCACTCGTCGTAAGGTTAAGGGTCACGTTCGCGTCCTGCTCTGCGACAGAATGAACTATGCCCTCGATTTCTATCCATTGCCCGTCCTCCGCGCCCGTCATCATTTGTGTGCGGCTGACGCGTGGCGCTGCCGCCGGCAAATGCGATTCACCGACCACCCGTACCTTGGCCTGGTCGACTATGGGGGCGAATTCCCCCGGCCCACTTACACCTTCGACATCAATCATGGCCCCAGCGTGAAGAGGCGGCGTTGGTGGCGGGGCAATCACAAAAACGCATCCGGTTGCGTCGCAAACAAAGACTACTGGATGCCTTGGATCGATGTGCGTGTCGTAGTAGCTCACTACCCCGCGCAGGTGCACTGGATACTCCTGCCTCGACTCCTCCGTTGAAAGACTATGTGCCGCGTGCGCAGTGGTAAGCGTCGGGAGAGAGATCTCAGTGCCGGCAGGCTGCGCGCCACAGGCGTCGGAAGCGACAACTGCAAGAACTCCGGCGAGTACAGTCACGGCCAAACCCAAGTGCCGCCGAAACCGCGGTCTTACGCACCCGCCATGCCCCACGCATCTCGGGCCTGCGCTGGACAAAAAGTGTTGAGTTATTGACTGAGCGCTGTTCACACGAATCTCCTTCCCCTTGCCTTCTTCGTTTGCTGCGCGAAAACTTTGAGCTCGGTCATAAAGTAATTCTCCGGCTTCGCTCTCCGCTCCGCGATCGCCGATTCCACATGCGAGCAAGCAGGCGAGCTTGCAAGCCGTGAGGTGTCACAGCGAGCCACTCGGCCATCAGACACAGATTGTTTGGTCTTCACCCTCTTGCGCCGGGAAGAAGTGGGCACAAGTTTAGCCGGTGAAAGGAAGGGGCAATATGGAGTATATCGCCGGGTAATTCGCGCGTCGCTCGTTTTTGCAATACCCAGCAAGTAAGAGTAAACAATCCGGCCGTCCGATGACCCGCAATGGAATTGCCGGCGGCGTGGTGGACTGCAACCCCGAAGGACACATCTCGTGCCAACCCGGCTACCGGTCCAAGTGGCCGCTGACCCGGCAGCACCGCCGAATCGCCCAGGATACTTTCCGAGCCGGCGACCATCCTGGAGTTGTGCGGCTTCGTTCGACGCAAAGGCGTTTTTCACCTCGAGCGGCTGCACGCTAATGTGAGAAGTAGACTCGAAGAGAACCCTCTTGTAGTATCCCTCGTATGAAAAAAGCGAACTCCGGTGCTCGCGGTTCGGCCGCAAAAGGCAGCGTCGTTCCGAAGAACGTGGACGATTACCTCGCCGGCGTTCCGGAACCCGCCCGCAGCACCCTAAAGAAAGTGCGCGCGGCGATTCGCTCCGCCGTGCCGCCCGAGGCCACGGAGGCCATCGGCTATCGGATTCCCACGTTCAGGTACAAAGGCGCACTGCTGGGTTTCGCCGCGTTTTCGGACCATTGCAGTTTGTTCCCTATGAGTCTGGCCGTGATGGCGGCTTTCAATAACGAACTTAAGGGCTTCCCCACCTCCAAAGGCACCATCCGCTTCCCCGTGGACAAGCCTCTGCCGGCCGCTCTTGTGAAAAAGCCGGTGAAGGCGCGCATCGCGGAGAACGAACACAAAAAAAGGCGCTGACAAGGAACCAACCACGCCTTCTTCGGGGAAAGTTGGCCCCAACGTGCCGCGCTGACTCAGGCGTTAAACGTCCACGCGGCAAGTGAGAGCTGTGATATTCGTCGCTGAGCGTCGGGCAAGCCAACCATGCACTCTGCCCGATGAGGCTCTCCCTGTAACGAAGGACAGCGTTGCCATTGGAACTTTTTCTGCGCGTCGAAGAGCCTCCTTCCAATCTTGTCGCGCAACTCGAATGAGGTGAGTATGGAGATCGCCCGCAGCGAATCAGCAAGTTCCCACGCGGAACGCGTATCTTTGCACTTTCCTTGTTTAGGGATCGGCTGCGAAGATATCGAATACGCGACCGAGACTGTCAAAATCTGGCTCGACGGCTTCTTGATGAGGAGTCGAAGGGAATTGACCACGGGGACCATACTTTATTTGAGGTTGCGGGTACCGATAGAGATTTCCGGCAGTCCTTTTCGCGAACTGTGCAGCATTGGCCGAGTGGTGTCTGAACATGAGTTGGAAGATGGGACTGTCGGCTACATCGTGGAAATTGAGCGTGCGGCGAGTAGCGCTTGGACCCTAAACCTGACAGTCTAGTCGAGAGTGCGGTACCTGCTCTGCAGAGGGTCAACGAATAAGGCCAGTTGGTCGCGCCCCCACATCACAACTACTCGTGCCCGCCGTCACTGCGTCTAGCTAGCAACTAATCATATTTTGCTGTTCGAATCATAACCACTTAAATGGGGGCGCTCGGAATAATAAGGGCTGAGCGCGCGTTGATAGCCCGCTCCCAGGCCTTTTCCCGAAGCGGCCCTCGCTGCCTTCAAGAAATCTAGTATGCATGCAGATCGACCAGAACGTCCGGCCATCCCCGAACTCGCAGGGGCAGAGGAGCTGCTTCAACTGCAGGTGACTGCCCTTGAAGCCGCCGCCAATCCCATCCTCATAAGCAGAAGAGACGGCACAATTATCTGGGTCAATAAAGCATTCGAGCAGCTTTCCGGTTATACGAGGGGCGAGGCTCTTGGCCAAAGCACCAGCCTGCTTAAGTCTGGTCAGCAAGCACCTCCGTTCTTCAGCAACATGTGGGAAACGATTCTCGCCGGGCAAAAATGGCGAGGAGAATTGGTCAATCGACGCAAGGATGGGAGTCTCTACCAGGAAGAGATGACCATCACTCCGGTGAAAAACGCAGCCGGAGACATCACCCACTTCATCGCCATCAAGCTGGATATTACGGAACGCAAACTAGCCGAAGAACAGATACGTCAACTGGCCTTGACTGATCCGCTCACCGGGCTTGCCAACTACCGGCGGCTTTTTGACGCGCTCGACTCGGAAATCAAGAGGTGCGCCCGCACCGGGCGATCCTTCGCAGTCTTGTTACTCGATTTGGACGGACTTAAGAAGATTAATGACGACCATGGTCATCAGGTGGGAAGCCGCGCGCTCTGCCGGGTGGCAAACTTTCTCCGAATTCATTGCCGCGCAATTGATACCGCTGCGCGATACGGGGGCGACGAATTCGTAGTCGTTCTCCCTGAAACCGGATGCGAGGCGGCTCGGCTGGTAGCGCAACGTATTTCCGAGGAGTCGAGAAACGAAGGCGAGGAGCCTTCTATCTCCGTCGGTGTGGGGGCAGCGATCTTCCCGCAAGATGGTAAGACCATCGATGAGTTGTTGGCCGCGGCGGACCGTGCTCTGTATCGCGAGAAACGCTCTCCAAAAAGGCGATCCACCGCCGAAAACGCCAGTCACTCGGACGATTAACCTATTTACCGGATGCGCGGAAGCGAACCCAAAACCGGCCTGGCAGATGCCGGGCAACCCGACGAACCGAGAGTTAGCCCGAAAGTGACAGTTTGGGTTGGTTCGGTTTGACGCCGCGCGTCCCTATAGGCGATTCACTTTCTCGGGAGAAACATTATTGGGCCGTGGGTTTTGTCGGCGTGTTGTTGGCAAAATTGAGAAGGGGTGCAATCCCCGGCAGGGGTCCGGAGTGTGCAAACTCCATGAACTCAATTTGGGAAGCCTGCGGTTTTAACTTTTCCGCCAGCCTTTTCAGGGACGCATGGTTCTGCTCGATGTCGTTGCTTAAGAATCTTTTTGCCGGGAGCAAGCTTCCGTCTTTAGCGGAATCGGCGCTGTCTCCGAGGTAAAGCGTCCCCGCGGCCAGGTAGGCCGCGCTGCCGTCGGTATGCCCTGGGATCAGGTACGCAGTCACCATGACGTTGCCCCGTTGAAATACTTCTCCCTCCTGCAAGTATCTGGCGACGTGGATTCCAGAGTTTTTCTTCCCCATTAAGAATGCGAGCTCAACCGGTCGATGCAACACCATCTAATCAGTTGATCCGACAATACTTCCCCTAGAGAACTGATCTGTCAGGCTGTACTCAGTCAGAACCTAGCCAGGGTAGTGTTCCGTTTGATTCAACCCTCGCGAACGACTTTAGCTTTTGAAACTCCGGCAAGTGGACTTCGAGCTAGTGTTGCGTTGACCCATTGAGACCACCAATCCAATCGGAGATCTCGCTGCCGTTCGGCCCTCCAAGAGAGATTGCTCCGCAGCCATGGCAAAGACTTCGGCATCCGGGAAAACAGCGCAGCCTGCGATGTGATCGGCGTGTGCGTGGGTCAGCAGGATCGTTTTCACCGCTTCGCGTCCCAGGCCCATTTGCTTCAGCGCATCCAGAATGGCCTTCGCCTTGCGATCATTTCCACAGTCAACCAGGATCACCTGGCCGGCCGCGGAAGGAATGATCCCAACGGATACCATGCCGTCCTTCACTTGCTCCGCACCTCCGGAAAGCGGTTGACGGTCCTTGAGGGGAATTGTTCGCGAGAAAGAATAGAAGATGAGTCCGAAGCACGCCACCACGGCCAAAGCGATGACCAGCAAAACATTGCGAATGATTTTCACGTACGCACTCCTTTTGCCATGAAGAAATGTCCGGCTCGTTTTTCTTGGCAAGCAGAATAAACGCACCGGTCCTGACGCTGGTCAAAGCCAGGACGGAGCGATTCGTTTCACAATTTGTCGTGGCCTGCCGTTCCTCCACCGCATCGTGCATCCTGTTCCAGCACAGCAGCGAGATTAGCACGTTGTACGCCTGAAAATGATAGCCGCGTGCAAAAGACCGCGCCACATGGCCATCGGGCAGACCTTGCGGGAACGAGTTAATCAAGAATCAAAAGGGCGGCCGGCTTTTCGCTGGGGTGTAGAATCAAAAGATGAGTATGAACACAAACCCAAGACGCCTTTCGCTGATTGTCCTGGTCTGCCTGGCTCTTATTTTGTGCGCGCAGGCGGCCGCGCAGCAGCCGGATGAAACATCGGCTCCGGGCGGCGCCGCCAAAGTTCAAGTCAATGTGAACGTGGTCCTGATACCTGTCGTGGTTCGGGATGCGCAGGGACTCGCGGTGGGCACCCTGAAGAGAGAAGACTTCCAGATTTTCGATAAAGATAAACCTCAAGCCATTTCCGGATTCACCATCGAAAAACGCGCCGCGATGAAGAGCGAATCATCCGCGTCTGAAATCGTTCCTGCGGTTCCGGTCGTTTCCGCTTCCGCTGTCACCCCGCAATCAACCGTGATCCCGCAGCGCTTCATCGTTTTCTTGCTTGACGACCTGCACCTTACTTTCAGCAATCTCGCGCAAGTGCAAAAGGCGGCCATTCGAATACTGCCGGGATCCCTGGCGGATTCGGACATGGCGGCCGTGGTTTCGACCTCGGGGACCAACAGCGGTCTGACTCGCGATCACGCCAAATTGCAGGAAGCGGTCATGAAAATCCAATCACGGAATCTTGACCAACATGCCCAGCGCGAATGCCCGGATCTTGATTATTACCGCGCGGACCTGATCCAAAATGGGCACGATAACACCGCTTTCGAGGCTGCTGTCCGGGACGCGCTAACGTGCGCAAGCCTGGATCCCAAGATTTATCGCAACGTGGCCGAGGGCATGGTAAGAACCGCAGCCTCACGAGTGTTGACGGCTGGCGATAGCGATGTCCACACGACGCTGGGCTTCGTGAAAGAATTGATTCGAAGAATGAGCGGCCTGCCAGGGCAACGAACGTTGATTCTGGTGTCGCCCGGATTCCTCACCGTCACGCCGGAAGCGATGAGCGCGAAATCACAAATCATCGATTTTGCGGCGCAATGCAACGTGATCATTAATGCGCTGGACGCGAAAGCCCTGTACATCACGGAAATCGACGCGAGCGAACGAGGCGCAGGTTCCGAGTACGCCCTGGCAACAGGCAACGAATCTCAATCGCGCCGTGAATCCCTGTCGCTTTCGGAAAACGTCATGGCGGAATTCGCCGACGGCACCGGCGGCACTTACTTCCACAACAGCAATGATCTGGCGGGAGGATTGCAGAATCTGACCGCCGCGCCGGAGTTCGTCTACCTGCTCGAGTTTTCTCTGGAACACGTCAAGTCCGACGGCGCCTATCATCGCTTAAAAGTGAAAGTGGATCGGGACGGTCTGCAGTTAAAGACGCGTCGCGGCTATTTTGCGCCCATGCCAGAGAAAGACAAAAAATAGCAGGCCAGGACTGGGGAAAACAGCGAACCAGGAGAAAGTTCGAGAGTTTTGAACGGTGCAAGGGCTTGGTTTTAGGTGCGTCGCTGCCAGCCGTGGAAAGCCTGATGAGCAAAAGCGCGAGGAGACCCTGGAGCGCATCAAGGGAGCCGATGCGAATGAGAATGAAACGTTGGCATGTGGCGATGTCCGCTGCCATGCTGTTTGCGGGTTTTGTGTGCTTCCTGGCGAGCGCCCCTCTGATGATATCTGGCGTGCTCGCCGCTCAAGTGCCAGAGGACTCAGATAAGAATCTGAAGAATCGCAGCTTGAAATGGGTTCCCCCTCAGGTTGATGCGCCGCTTGGTTCTCGCGTTTCTTCACCGCCCTGCGTACTCTCCGATGTCCTCCAACAGGCGGGCGCGCATGCAAATGAACTTTACACCAGTCTGGAAAGCTTCTCTGCGCAGGAAAGGATTGAATACCAGGCCTGGGATCATATGGGCTATCTTCAGGATGCCCGTACAGGGACGTTTGACTATGTCGTCCTCTTCCAGCTAACACTGGGAGGAACAACCGTGGAAGAGAGCCGCCACCCCGAGCATGGTAGCCCTTTGCTGGCAGCCTTTACGCAGGAAATCGGACTGCCGGAAATGGCCTTGATGTTTCTTCCGGAAATGCAGGACGAGTACGAAATGAGCTGTGAAGGCCTTGTCGAATGGAATGGGCGGCGCACACAGGTCGTGCATTTCCTGCATCGCAAAGACAAACCAAGTCACACACTTTCATTTCGCAACAGCAATGGGGCGGTGTATCCCGCCAAACTCAAGGGCCGCGCGTGGATTGCCGCCGATTCCGGTGAGGTCATCCACATGGAGTTGAGTCTGATGGACGAAATACCGCAGGTAAAGGTGCGCCGCTGGTATCTCTCGATCAATTACGCCCCGGTACAGTTCCACACGCAAAATGTACGCATGTTGTTGCCGCAGACTGTCGACGCTTTTTGCGACTTCGAGGACCATCGCACAATTGTCTATCACACCTTCACGGATTTCCTGCTGTTCTCGGTGCAAACCGATCAGAAGACCGAGAAGCCGAAATAAAGCAAAAAGTGGCAACCCTGCCCCCCTCAATCACCTAACTCCTTAACGGGACGCTCGGACAAGCCATAAAAATCGGTAAAACTGTTCTGCTGCGCGGCATTGCATTGCACTCGGATGAAACATCTGGTGGGGCAAGGAATATCCATCTGCGAGTGCGTTGATCCTTCCGTTAGTCACGTATCCAACTACCCGCCACACCTCGCGTTATCCTCAGTGACTTCGATTATTAGATTGACATTTACGCGTGCAACGCATACTGTCCGCAAGGTTTTACCCTTTCTCTTTTCCCATCACAGGCCAAGTTCGACCCGCTTTCAGCGGAGAAAATCTGAGGAGGAATCGTATGCGCAGGTCATTGACTGGTTTTCTGTTCGTAGTCTGTACACTTGCCATCGTTATGCTCGGTGCCGCCACGGCCTGGACGCAATCCATGTCCCAGGAAAAGCCCACCCTCTACACGTATGTTTCGGAATGGGCCGTCCCCCGTGCTATGTGGGCCGATTATCAAAAGACGGAAGCCTCAGGGATCGACTCCATGAACAAACTCGTGGCCGACGGAACTTTGGTGGACTTCGGCAGTTACTCCGTCCTGAACCATCAGGAAGGCAGGCCGACGCACGGCAGTTGGTTTTCCGCTTATTCCATGGCCAATCTGATGAAAGTTCTGCAAGGGCTTCGCTCTAGTCCAGACGCAACGGGTCCCGTTTACTGCGCCTCAAAACACTGGGACTTCATCTACGAAAGCCGCGGCTATAACGGCCATTCCGGCACCTTCAAAAACGGCTACCTGCGCGTTGGCCGCTGGAAATACAAGGCGGGCGCGAGCGATCCGGACGGCAAGATCATGAAGGCGACCATGGTCGCGGTGCTCGAAAAACTCCTCGCCGATGGCGCGCTCCACGGCTACCAGATCGACGAGGAAACCATCCATTCCAGCGATCCTGACGCCTTCTACCTCGCCATTGTTGCCAATGGGGCGGAAGGCATCGACAAGTTCAATGCCGCCCTCGAAGAAAGCGAGAAGAAGAACCCCGCGGGCATGGCCGGATTCGAGTCCTTGTTGGACACGCAAGGCCACCGCGACACCCTGGCATTCGTCGACACCATGACCCACAAGTAGCTCGTAAACCAATTCGCTCCGCTGCGCCCCCGCAGCACCACGCGGGGGTGCGGTCGCGAAGGTGGATTATTCCGTGTGCGTCAATGTGCGGACGTGAAGTTCCAGCGCCTGGTTGTACTGGCGCTCGATTTGTAGCTCGGTTTGCAGCTTCTTGATCAGCATTTCCAGGTGCGCGATTTCTGCGCGCAGCTTGAGCTCTACCGATAGCCCGCCCACGCGCGCGGCAGGTGGCGCCGTCGGCGCGGGAGTTTGCGGCGCAGCAGGCGCCGGGCTCTGTCCCATAAATGCTTCCGCCACGGCACGCGGCCAAATCGATTCGCCCTGTCGAGACTCCGCTGGTGGTGGCACGCTCACGAGCCCCGCAACAATCGGCATAACGCGTGCTGCCGGGGCAACCGGCGCAGCAAAGAGGCTGCTCAGTGACGGCACAGCCATGGGCCGTTCCGCGGTCGGCGTCGCTGGCTGAGGCACCGCCGGCGCCAGCAAATGCTTTACGCGTCCAATCAACTCCTGGGGCTGAAATGGTTTACGCACCAGATCATCCGCTTGTACTGCTACCGCCCGGTCCGCCACGCTCTTGTTCACCACGCCCGACATTAATATCACTGGCGTCTTCCCATACTGCGGGTTTTGCTTGATCTGGCTGCACACCGAATACCCATCCTGATCCGGCATGATCACGTCCGTGATCACCACGTCCGGCGGGTGCTCCTCGAACTGCGCCAGCGCCGACGCCGCGTCCGCGCACGTAATCACGTGAATGTTTTCGCGGCGGAAGGCGATCTTGATCACTTCGCGCATCGTTGCGCTGTCGTCAATGAAATAGACCGTGGGCGTGTGTTTCGCCTCGGCCTCGCCGATCGGCGGCATGGCGATCGCGTCGCTCATTGAGCCTCCTTGTCCGCAAGCTGGCCGGCGGTGTCGCGTGCCGTTTCGTCAAACTCACGCATGGCGTCCAGCATCAGGTCCGTCGCGGAGCGCAGCACCGTGCGCTGCGCCGACGTCGCTCCGTACACAAACTTGTACACGCCGGAGTCGCAATCCACGCAGCTCTTCAGGATGTGCAGCACCGCCTCATCGCCAAACAGCGAGCCGCATTCCGCGTGGGTAATCTCTCCCGCGTCGAAAAACATCACCGCGTCCGTTTCGCCCGCGTTGATGGTCAGCGCGCCCGTCTGCCGTGCGTGCCCCAGCATTTGCATCACGCCGGTCAGATCGTGGTGCGTCAAATTTCCGCTCAAGCTCGTGTCCGCCTGCCCCAGCATCTGCGTCGGCTGGAATCCTTCCAGCTTGCTCACGATAATGTTCTTCACGTGATTCGCAATCGTTGCCGGAGAAAGTTGCCGGTCAATGTAATCGTCGCAGCCCGCCTGAAACGCTTCCATCAACGCCCGCTGGCTGCCATCGCCCAGCGCAATGATCGGCAGGGAAGCGTTCGAGGCGTCCGCGTGAATAATCTTCGCGATTTCCAGCGCCCCCATCTCGCGCATATTTGTGGCGCACACAATCGCGGTGGGCTTGTCATATTCCAGCGTGGTCAGCGCAAAGGCCGCTTGCGTCGTTGCCGTCACTTCAAACCCTTCCCGCTTCAGCGTGTCGCCGAGCCTTTTCGCAAACAGCACATTGCTGTCGATCAGCAGAATCTTCGCTGGTTTGCCCGGCAGCATCATGCGTGCGCCTCCGGCAACGGCGCTCTGCCGGCTCCGCCTTCCATCGGCTCCATTCCTGGCGTCAGCGCGCCCAAGTTCAGCACCTCGATCACTTCCCCAGCATGGGAAAGCCACGCCGCCACGTGCGGTGAATCCGATGGCCCCGCCAGCGTCAAATCCGCCTGGATCAGCTCGCAATCGCCGCTCACGGGCAGCGCGACCCAGTCTGTCGTCCCTTCCTGGCGCCGTTTCGAAATCAGGTAATATCGTCGCGACGTCAAGCGCTTCCCGATCAGCTTTTCCGCGACGTCGCACACCGGCACCACTCGCCCCCGCCGCAGAATCACCCCGTCGATCTCCGGTGTCCGGTGCGCAAAGCGAAACATCCGGCTCGGCGCCACCAGTTCGGACACCTGGTCCGCCGCCAGCGCAAATCGCCGGTCGCCCAGCCGCAACAGCACGCAGGATCGCGCATCGAGTTGTTCCGTCCAGCTCACGGTGTCAATTCCACTTCTGGTGCGCTCGCCGCCTGGGCCTCCAGCAACGCCCCAGCTGCCGCATCCAATTGCAACAATTCCTGCTCCGTAAGGAATCCTTGCGGGTTCACCACCGGAATCACGTTTTGATCCAGTACCGTCAACCCGCGGTACCACACGCGTTCCTCGTGGCAAAACGCCGGCGACAGCGCCTGCAGCCGCGTCATCGTCGTCATCTTCTCGATGCCGTCAATCAGCAGCCCCACGCGCGTTTTGCGCAGAAGAAAAATCAGGGCCGCCGGCGATGGCCGCAATCCGAAGTGCAGCGCCGCATTCACCACGTAAACGCTACGCTCGCCGCGCTTCAGCAGGTGCCGAACTTTGGGGACGCTGGCTTCATCGATCTCCATCGACGCTCCCGCCAGGCTGTCCACGCTACGCACTTCCTGCACCGAAGCGGAAGAAATCGCGAAAACCTGGTTGCTGCTTCGGAACAGAATGATCTGTTCCGTGCGCACCGCCGGCGTCTTGTGCACGGACTCAAAGCGCATCAGCGTGCTCCTACGGGCGCCACGCGGCTCAGTCCCAGCACGCGCTTCTCGATCGCTGGATAAATATCGTCAATCCCCAGCACTTGGTCCACTACGCCCGCCTTAATGGCTTCCGCCGGCATTCCAAAAATCACGCATGTCGCTTCATCCTGCGCCAGCACCAGCCCGCCCGCCGACTTGATGGCCCGCGCCCCGCGCGCCCCGTCGCTGCCCATTCCCGTCAACACCACGGCAATGCTCATTGCTCCTGCGTACGCCGCGATCGATTCCATGGTCACATCGATGTTCGGCACGTACCCCTCAATCCGTCCGGTCGTGCTGTCCAACTGAATGCGCCCCGTCGGCGTCACCCGCAGATGCTGCCCGCCCGGGCAGATGTACAGCGTCCCCGGCTGCACCGGCTCGCTCGCTTCCCCTTCCTTCACGCGTACTCCCGTAAACTCCGCGAGCTGCAAGGCGTATTGCGTGGTGAAAGCCGCGGGCATGTGCTGCACCAGAAACACCGCCGCCGGAAAATCTTTTGTGAACCCCGGCGCCATCCGCATCACCGTCGCCGGCCCTCCCGTCGATGCCGCCAACACCACCACCGGGAAGCGCAATTCGGCCGGAACGATGGGGGTGGGCTGCGCCAAGCGCACTCTCTGCACCGGTGCCGCCGCGCCCATTCCCGCTCCCTGTACCGCCGTGACCATCCGCGACGCCGTGCGCACCACTCTCACCTTCGCCGCCATCCGCACCTTGCGTATCAGCTCTTCCTTCGCGCTTTGCATATCCAAATCAATTCCGGCCGATGGCTTGGTCACAAACTCAATCGCGCCCAGTTCCAGCGCCTTCAGCGTCTTGGCCGCGCCTTCCCGCGTCTCCGAGCTCACCACCACGATCGGCCGCGGATTTGTCGTCATGATATGCGCCGTGGCCTGCAAGCCGTCCATGTGCGGCATGTTCAAGTCCATCGTGATCACGTCCGGCTTCAGCGTCTCCGCCATCGCGATCGCTTCCCGCCCGTCTGTGGCATGCCCGACAACCTGCAGTTGGTCATCCGAATTGAAAATCGACTCCAGCACACGCTGCATGAACGTGGAATCCTCCACGACGAGCACGCGAAACTTCTTGGGCTGGCTGCTCACCATTTTCGCTTACCCGACCGGCACAACCGGACGTGCCGCCTCCTTGCCCATCAGTTGCTCCACTGCCGCCAGCAACTGATCTTCCTGCACCGGCTTGGTCAAGAATGCCGAAGCTCCTTCCTTCAAGGCGCGGTCGCGATGCTTTGCGCCGGCTCGCGAAGTCACCACCATCACCGGGATGCGCCGCGTCGCGGGACTTTGTCGCAATTGCGTCATCAGCTCGTATCCCGTCATGCGCGGCATTTCCAGGTCCGTGATCACCAGGTGGCAGCCATGCTGCGAAACCAGTTCCGCTGCCTCCAGTCCATCCGCGGCCAGTTTCACGCGATAGCCGTTCTTCTCCAGCATGCGTCCCACAAACTTACGTACGCTGATCGAATCGTCCGCAATCACGATCACGCGCTCCTGCTCCACGCGGTCGATGGCATCGGCTGGAATCGTTCCGCGCGCCACGGCCGTCGACCCCGGCGCAAACACGCGCGCCGCGCTCGCGCTCGCCTGCACCGCGCGCCGCTCGCTTGGCTCGTTCGCCACCATGCGGTTCAGGTCAATCAGCAGAATCAGGCTTCCATCCGGCGCAATCGTCGTCCCGGGGAAGAGCTTTACGCGCCGCAGATACTCGCCCAGGTTCTTGATGACGATTTCGTCTTTGCCCAGCACTTCCTCGACGACCAGGCCAATTTGCCGGCTCCCCGCGTTTGCCACCACCATGCGGAAATACCCGTTGATCGGTTCCAGCGGCGGCAGCCCCAGATACGAATCAAGCCGCACCACTTCCGTCACGACGTCGCGCACCTTGGTCAGCAGCTTCCCGCCCACATCCTCGATTTCATCTGCGCGCAACCGCCGGATCTCTTCCACCACCGCCAGCGGCAGCGCAAAGTGGGTCGCGCCGCAGCGCACGAACAGCGCCGGCGAAATAATCAGGGTCAACGGCACTTTCAACGTGAACTTCGTCCCCAGCCCCGCCGTGCTCTGCACTTCGATTTCGCCATTCAGCGTGTTCAGGTTGGACCGCACAACATCGAGGCCCACGCCCCGCCCCGCCAATTCCGTCTTCACTACCGCCGTCGAAAAGCCTGGGTGGAATAGCATCTCGCGCAGGTCGCGCTCGGTCAGCCGGTCCGCCGTTTCCCCGGACACCAGCCCGCAATCGATCGCGCTCTGCTTCACGCGCTGGTAATCGATCCCTCGCCCGTTGTCTTCCACCTCGATGTAAATGTGATTGCCGCGGTGATACGCGCGCAGAAATACCGTGCCCTTGTCTGGCTTGCCGGCAGCGGCGCGATCCGCCGGACCCTCAATGCCATGCGCCACGGAGTTCCGCACCAGGTGCACCAGCGGATCCGAAATCTGCTGGATAATGTTGTTGTCGAGTTCCGTCTCGCTCCCGGAAAACTCCAGCTCCACCTGCTTCTTTGCCGATTTCGCGGCGTCCCGCACCGTCCGCGAGAGCAGGGAATAGAGCGTTCCGATCGGCACCATGCGCGCGGCCGTAATCTCGTCCTGCAGGTGGTGCGCCAGCTTGCTGAATTCGTCGATGTCGCCTTCCACCCGCCCGATGAACCCCTCCAGCTGCGACAGCACTTCGTTCACGTCCGCCGATATTTCCGTCATCGACCGCGACAATATGTTGAAATCGTCGTAGCGGTCCATCTCCAGTTCGCTGAACTCTTCCAGGTACGATGCCTCGCCCGCCGCCGCGCTCGTCAGCATCTTCTGCGTTTGGGAAGCCGCCCACGGCGTCCCCGGTTGCAGTGTCCGCAGCCGGTTGAACTCGTACTTCTCCTGAAACTCGTTGACCTTGTTCTGCAGGCGCTCCTTCGAAAAGCTCAGCGTGTCGATCAGCTTCTCGAGTTCCGCCACGCGCCCCAGCATCTTCGTACGGTTGATCACCAACTCGCCGACCGTATTCATCATGCGGTCGAGCCGTCCCAGCGAGATGCGCACGGACTTCGATACCAGTGCTTGCTTCTTGCTGGCGCGGACGCCTTGCTTCGCCGCCGCGCGTTCGATTGCCGGCTTTCCTGGTTCCACGCCCGCTGCTTCCGGCTCCACCACGGTCCCGGCCGGCGCTTCTTCCTCGGCTTCCAGCGGTGCGAACTCCGCGATGCGTCCCAGCAGAGAATCCACGCCTGCGCGCATGTCCGCGTCATCCGCCCAGGCGCGGTGCAGCGTCTTCTTCAGCACATCCACGGACTCAAGGCACAAATCCACGACCGCGGGTGACGGCTGGATTTCCCCGTCGCGCATGCGGCCGATCAGGTCTTCCACGCGGTGCGCCATCGCGCCCAGCCGCCGCAATCCCACCTGCGCCGCCGATCCCTTCACGGTATGAATCGCGCGGAATAACCGGTTGATCTCTTCCGGATTGTTGTTGCCTTCCAGCGAGAGCAGGCAATCGCTCACCACTTGCAAGTGCTCTTCCGCTTCAGGCTGGAAGAATTCCAGAATCTCGTCCGGCACTTCATCATCGGTGGGCAACGCATCGAAATACGAACCCGTCAATCCGGCCGGCGCCGTCTCTGTGTCTCTCGCGGCAGCCTGCAACTCAGCCTGTGCCTGTGCTTCTGCTTCTGCCCGCGCATCCTCCCCGGGCTGGGACAAATTCAAGGGCGGCGGCTCCGGCGGAAAAGCAAACCGGTATCTCTCCTTGAACGCGGCCATATCTTCCACGTTCTCCTGCCCGGTATCGCTCATTTCCAGCAGGCAGGTCTCCAGCACGGAAATGCCGTCGGAAAGAAACTCCGTCAGCGGTCCGTGCAGATCGTCTCCCAGCGGCGCATTCAGCGCATACTGGAATACGTGCGCCAGCTTCGCCGCAACCTCCGAAAATCTTGGAAAGCCGTAACTTGCCGAAGTGCCGCCCAGCGTGTGCGCCGCAATGTACAACCGCTCCATGTCCTCGCGGCGCGGTGAAACCTCCTGCAGCACACCCACATACTCCCGCAGGTATTGCAGGTGCTCCGACGCTTCCTGGAGGAACATCTCGACGGATTCGCGGTCCGGCATGCTCACGCGCGTCCCTCCGCCACCAATTCCGGCTTCTGCACTTCTTCCACTGTCGGCTTGCGATACAAAATACAATCGCCCAGCACGATGGCCTGGAATTTCACCGGCATCTTCGAGATCGACTCGGAATGCCCCAGAAACAGGTACCCGCCCGGCTCCAGCGACTCATAAAACTTCTGCACCAGCGCCCGCCGCCGCTCCTCCGTGAAATAGATCAGCACATTCATGCAAAAAATCAGGTCCATGCGGCCCACGTAAACCGGCGAAGCCAGATTCATCTGCGCGAATGTCACCAGCCTCCGCAGCCGGGGTTTCACCTGGAAACCGCCGTTCACCGCTGTGAAATGCGCCGCCAGTTGCTGTTCATTCACGCTGGCGATGCTGCGCCCGGCGTAGGTCGCGTGCTCCGCTTTCTTCAACGCCTGCCGTCCCAAATCCGTCGCCAGAATCTCCACGTTCCAGGCGTCCGCGAAGGAAAGCGAGTCCAGGATGGTGATTGCGATCGAGTACGGTTCTTCTCCCGTCGAACACCCCGCGCTCCACACCCGCAGCGTCCGCGGATTCTTCCAGAATTTTATGGCGTGCAGTTCCGGCAGCACGCGCTTCTCGAACGCGTCGAACACCGCCGGATACCGGAAAAACGATGTCTCCTGCGTCAGCAGCCGTTCCAGCAGCGTTTCATACTCCACGTTCGTCTTGCGAATCGCCCGCAGCAGTTCGTTCCCGCGCGTGAACCCTCGATCATGCAGATGTTCGCGGACTCGCGTGGAGAAGAACCTCTCCCGCGATTGGTCGAAATGGATGCCTGTCCGCTCCTCGATCAGCATGCGGATCTCGCTCAGTTCGTGTTCGCTCAAACCGTGTCCCGCCCCGTGGCGTTCGCTCATCTTGGTCACGCTTTTGCCCCGGCTTCGCGCCCGGGCATGGTTTCACCGCTATCGAACCGCGCCCACGGGGACCGGCCGGTCCGCCGCTTCAGGCGCATGAGCCGCCGCCTTCGACTGCGCGCGGAATTGTGCCAGCGCTTCGTTCAACTGGTCGGACAATTTCACTAGTTGGCTTACCGTCGCCACCGTGCCGCGTGTTCCTTGCGAAGTCTGCCGCGTGATGTTGGAGATGATCTGCATCGCGTGCGCCACGCCTTCCGTGCCGCGCACTTGCTGTTTCGACGCCAGGGAAATTTCCTGTACCAGTTCCGCCGACTGCCGCACCACGCTGGAAATCGCGTCCAGTGCGCGCCCCGCCTGATCGGCCAGCGTTGCCCCGGACTCCACTTCCTTCGTGCCTTCTTCCATGACCACTACGGCCTCGTTCGTCTCCGCCTGAATGGCCTTGATCAATGCGGCGATGTCTTTCGTTGCGCTCCGGGAGTGTTCCGCCAGCTTGCGGACTTCGTCGGCAACGACCGCGAACCCGCGTCCCGCCTCGCCCGCGCGTGCCGCCTCAATGGCCGCGTTCAACGCCAGCAAGTTCGTCTGTTCCGTGATGTCGTTAATCACGTTGATGATTTCCGAAATTTCCAGCGAACGGTCGCCCAGCGACTTGATCTTCTTCGCCGTCGCCTGCACCGAAGCCCGGATGCGCTGCATCCCGTCCAGCGTATCGCGCACCGCGCGGTTGCCTTGCTCCGCCGCATCCAGCGCGCGGCGCGCCGCTTCCGCGCTCGCTTCCGCGTTGTTGGACACCTGCTTCATCGAAACCGTCAGCTCTTCCACGGCGCTCGACGTGTTCGTGATTTCCTGGTCCTGCTGCGTTGCGCCCGCCTGCATCTCGTCCGCCGCCACCAGAATGTTGTTTGAGCATGCGGTTACTTCCATGGCCGCCTTGCGCACGCGTTCCAGCACCTTGGTGAAGTTGTCGAGCATGTAGTTGATGGAGTCCGACACGTTGCCCAGCGCGTCGTTGGTCACCTTCCCGCGCAACGTCAAATCGCCTCGCGCCACCTGGTTGATCACCGCCAGCAGGTCCGTGATGCTCCGCTGCAGCGCTTCATTGGCTTCCTGGTTGCTCGACGCTTTCGACACCTTGGCCACCGCGCGGTTCAAGTTCTCCGCGATGTACCCGAACTCGTCGTTCGAGGACACGTCCGCGCGCACTTTGGCGTCGCCCGCCGCCAGCCGCTCGGAGAATTCGGAGAGCTCGCTCACCGGCGTCAGGATCGCGCTTCCCAGCCTCCACGCCAGCACGATGCTGATCCCCAGGGCGATGATCCCCGGAATGATCAGTCCACTGGGCTCGAATGCGCCCCCGCTTGACTGGCGTCCCGCGCTGTACGCCAGCCACAGCACGGCGGCTAACGCCACGCCGTTCAGGATCACCAGCGTCCAGATTGTGCTACTCAGTCGCGATTTCATTCCCGCCTCCCAAACCTTCCGAATCTCGTCAGATGCTCGGCCCCGGATAAACTTCCAGGAGCCGGCGTAAATCAATCACCAGAGCCAGCCGGTCGTCGTGTCGTAGCATGCCCACGCAGTGCGGCACGTTTTCTGGCGCTTGCTCCAGCAGGTCTTCCGCTTCGTTCACTGAATAGGTCCCCACTACTTCATCCGCTGCAATCCCCAGCCGCAGCTCGTCGTGATGACTGTCGCTCCTCAGCGACGCCACCACCACGTGCTTCGGCAGCAACCCGGGGCGTCTGCCTTCCGTCAAGGCAATGTCAATCAGCGGCACAATCGCGCCGCGCAAATTGAAAATCCCCAGCACATACGCCGGGGCCAGCGGCAGCTTCGTCACCAGCGGCCACTCCAGCACCTCTTCGACGTCCAGCACTGGCAAACAGAACCGCTCGCGTCCGCTCCGGAACACGCAGTACTGCGATTCCGGCGGCCGCTCGGCAACATTGCCCAGCGCTTCCAGCATCTCTCCGACTTCCGCATCCGCGGGGAGGGGCGCCAGTTGGAAATCGTCGTTCATACTTCGCTCTTTCTCCGTTCCATCACGCGAACCGGCGAACGGCTCGCAGCAATTCTTCCCGCGTAAACGGCTTCGTCACGTACCCATCGGCGCCCTGCTGCTCGCCCCAGTACTTGTCACTCGCGGTGTCCTTCGAGGTCACCAGAATCACCGGAATCGAATTGAACTCCGCGTTGCTCTTCAACTCTCGGCAAACCTGAAATCCGTTTCGCCCCGGCATCACCACGTCCAGCAAAATCACGCTTGGCCGCTCCGCCGCGATGGCCTCTTCGACGCGTTTCGGGTCATTCAACCCCACCGGCCAATAGCCCTCCGGCTCCAGCAATCCCTGGATCAGCCGCACTTGCGACGGCGAATCATCGACAATCAGCACTTTTTTCTGCACGAGCTTCTACCCCGCATAGTTCTCCACGTCAGAAAATTGCACGTCAGCGGCCAGCTTGGGGGTTCCTTACTGCGGCGTTTCTATTTTCTTTATCTAATTACAAAGACAGGAGTTGCGCGCCTGCCAAAAACGCCTAGCGGCGTGGATAGCGCGACGCCGTGGCCTCTTCTGTCTCACCTTGAGAAGCCGTCTCACCCTCCCGCACTTCGCTGGCGAGCGATGAGAATCTCTGCATGATTTCGTTGATCCGCATGGCCATCGTGTGAATTGTCTTGATTTGCGCAATCGACTGCGCCGAAAGCTGCCCCGGCTCCAGCAAAAGCAATTCGGCGTTTCCCAGCAGCGACGTGAGCGCGTTATTCACGCTGTGCTTCATGTCGGTCATGTATCGTCCCAGCATCGCCTCGCTGGCATTCTCTGCCGCGCGCTGTTCCGCCCGCTTCACCTGCTTCACCGCTTGCGTTCGCCGCAAGGACTCACCGGCCAGCAGCAGCACCATCTGCGTCCAATCTTCTCTCAAGGGCACGTGCAACAGCCGCGGGTAGCGCTTCCGCAAAAGCGCCAGTTCCTGCGCCTCCGCTGGCGCGCATAAAATCACCGCCACATTCGGCTCCATCGTGCGCAGCGCTTCCGCCAGCTTTCCCTCCTGCAACGGTCCGATCACCACCAGGTCGGGACAAACTCCGTCGCCGTTTTTCCATAAGTCGCTTGTCACTACGGAAAGGCCGGGAAGCTGGCGTTCCACTTGCCAGCACGCGCTCAGCAATCGCGCAAACTCTGCATCGTCCGTGAGAATCAATACGCTCGTGTCTCGCAAGAGAGATACGCTCCCTGACTGTCTTCCTTGCCTGGCATCGCTCCCCAGCAGGGAATTACAATTTCTCGGCTTCGTCCAGCGCGGAAAGCAGCCGCTTCGTGCTGATTCCCAGGTTCACCGCCGCTTCCGTGTCTTTCGCCTGTTTGGCCAGTTCCACGCGTTCCTGCAGCCGCGAAACCTCCACGCGCGCAATCGGCAGCGCGCGGTCCAGTCCCGTGGTGTTCCCCGATTCCTTGGCCTTCTCCAGCGCTGCCGTCACCAGCGCTCGCGCCACCACCGCGCGCCGCAAATCTTCCGCGGCCGGCCCGTCTTCGGTAACAAACGCCGCCACTTCCCACGAGGACATCAGCAGCCGCGCTCCGCCCACTCGCACCGTCGTCATCGAACGGCCGCGCGAGGGCGGCGCCGATATCAGTTGCTCCCACACCTGATCCATGCACGATTCGAAATCGAGTTCGGGCTTCGCTTCCTCGGCCTGGCGATTCGCCGCTTCTTCCGCTTTCTCGCTCGCCCGTGCCGCGCCAGTCGTCGCCGGCGCTACGTTACCCGCTGGAACATTCTCTCCGGCGGCCTTGCCGAGGGGTGCATCGGCGGATTTGCCCAACACGCGCACCATCGTGCGATCCACGTCTGCGCGCAGGGCCAGGAGCTTTTCGAACGCCTGACTCACCGAGCGTTCCGTGTATTCCTTCTGGAATGGCTGCTTCCAGTCGTCCGCCAGCACCCGCACCCGGGCGATCGGCTCCGCGGACGTCAGTCCATACGTCTGGCAATCCACCGTTTTCGCCCCGGCTTGTTCCAAGTGGTTGATTCCGGAGCGTATGAAGATCAGGTCCGCATGCATCAGCTCAATCAACGTCCGCCGAAGCAGGAAATTGAAGCGTACAAACGCCAGCATCGCCGAGGGGTCGTAGAACATCCCTCCGGCTTTCTCCTTCACTCGCCGCCCCTGTTCGATGAAGTCCGTTTTCAGGATGTCCCGCACGCTCTTGAGCGACCTCAAGGCCGCGATCATCTTCTCCAGCGGTTCGCACCACGGCAGCGGCGCTGTGTCTGTCTCTCCCAGCACCGGCTTCATCACCTGCGCCACCTCGTTCAGCTCGATCTGCTTGTGATAAATCTTTGTCGGCGCGCAGAGCGCGAAATACTGCACCATCAGAAAATCGATTTTGTCGCGGTCCATCGGGGACTTCGCCGGTTTCCGCAGGTGCCGCATGATCAGCGCTCGCAGCCCGCTTTCGCTGGCATTCAGCGTGGTCATCTGCAGCAGGTGCCGCAACTGGTGCACCAGCACTTGCTGGTCCATGGCATCCAGCCACGCCTGGGCGCGGCTGAACAGGTCCAGATCCGCCTTCTCCGGTAATACGCGCTTGTTTGGCGGGAAGGGAATTTCGAGTTGCAGATGTTTGGCCAGCGCTAAATAGATGGGAAAGACGGAGCGGATCTCTTCCCACTGTGCTTGCCTTGCACCATCCATTTTCGGCGGAGCCGGTAAGTTCAACGTTGTGATCATTTTGTTCACGGTTGCCTCATCCATTCGCAGGGGCCTTCCAGAAACCGCACGGCCACCGCTTTGCGCCCTTCTTGATACTGCAAAGCAATCACCGCCGCCTCCGCGGGGCGTCCTCCTTCAACTCGTTCGAGCCTCACGCGGTCCGCAAATTCCAGCGGCAAGTACGACAGGAAAATCGCACATTCCGCCGTGCCATACTCCAGCACCGTGCGTTCCTGCAATTTACCCTGCGCGGGCCTTAGCGGCGTCACTCGCACCGCAAAACATACCGCGGGAAGCGCTGGAAAGAACCGGGCAAGCTGTTCCGCACATCCCCGTTCATCCGCAATGAGTGTCATTTCGCGCTTCTGCCCCGTTGCCACTAACCTGCGAATCTTGCGAGTTCTGGCCGCGTGGCGAGTGAGAACACACCCGACACGGACCGGGACACAATGTCCCGAGGAGGGAATTGCACGCCGACCGCCAAAATTTATGAGGGGATACGAACTTTGGAACCTGCACAAATGCCGCGACTTAGGTTTTCCCGCCCAGCGCACCTTCGCCCATCTGTCTCAGCCTGAAACGCTTTCGTCTCACTCTTCCTTGAGAGAATCCCACGCCTCCCTGAGACGTACTACCGCGCCGCTACGTGGGCTGCGGCTTCCTTTTCGTCCTGCTCCGGATTCCCGCGCGGCGCAATCTTGTAGCGCTTCAGTTTCCGGTAAAGCGTCGCGCGGCTGATCCCCAGCATCTTCCCGGCCAGCGCCTTGTCCCCGTGCGCCTGCTCGAACACGCGCAGGATTGTCATTCGCTCCATCTCCGCCAGTGCTGTCGTCGAAAGGGAAGCGGCATCCAGCGGGGTCATCTCGCTGCTCGCCGGTTGCTCGCTGCGAATCGCCGGTGGCAGGTCCTGCACGTCGATCGTCTCCTGGTCGCCCAGCGTCACCGCCCGGGCAATGCAATTCTCCAATTCGCGCACGTTGCCGGGCCAGTCGTATTGCAGCAGGCTCTTCATCGCCGCCGCGGTCACTTGCAGCGGCTTGGTCGGCGTGTAGCGGTTCAGGAAATAGTGCACCAGCATTGGAATGTCCGCGCGGCGCTCTCGCAGCGGCGGTATGTGCACGGTCACCACGTTCAACCGGAAATACAGATCCTTGCGGAACGTTCCCGTGCGGTACGCCGATTCCAGGTCGCGGTTCGTTGCCGCGATCACCCGCACGTCCACCGCGTGCCGGTCATTGCTCCCCACCGGCCGCACCTCTTTTTCCTGCAGCACGCGCAAGAGTTTTGCCTGCATCTCCAACGGCAATTCGCCGATTTCGTCCAGGAAAATGCTCCCCCCATTCGCTGCCTGAAACAACCCCTTCTTCGATTTCATCGCGCCGGTGAAGGCGCCCTTCTCGTATCCGAACATCTCGCTCTCCATCAGCGTTGGCACCAGCGCGCCGCAGTCCACCGCCACAAACGGCGTTTGCGCCATCATGCCGCGAAAATGGATCGCCCGCGCCACCAGTTCTTTCCCCGTCCCGCTCTCCCCGGAAATCAGCACCGGCGTTCGCGTATCCTTAAGCCGCGAAATCATCCGCAAGACATCTTGCATCCCGGACGATGTTCCAATGATTCCGTCCAGGTTTTCTTCCGTGCTCACGCGTTCCCGCAGGAACGCATTCTCATTCACCAGCCGCACTTTCTCCGCCATGCGTTGCAGCAGCAGCCGCATCTTCTCCACGCGGAACGGCTTCTCGATGTAGTCGTACGCCCCCAGCTTCATCGCGTCCACGGCCGATTCAATCGACCCGTGCCCCGTCATGATGGCCACTTCCGTGCGCGGCAGCACCGCCTTGATCTGTTTCAGCAGTTCCACGCCCGATTGGTTCGGCAGCTTCAGGTCCGTCAACACCAGGTCCGGCGGGTCCGTCTCCAGCCGCTGAATCGCCGTCTCCGCGCTCTCCGCCTCGTTGCAGTTGTAGGCCAGCGAGCTGCCAATCGTCATGCACAGCCGGCGGATACTCTGCTCATCGTCCACTACCAGAAGTTTAATTCTCAGATCGTCGCTCATGGTTTTCCGAACGTCGTCTCCACTATGGAAATAAGTTCCTGGACCCGAAATGGCTTCTCAATGCATGGCGTCGCGCTTTCCATCAATAGTGCCTGCGTCTCGCTGTTCGCCGTGTCCCCGCTGATCAGGATGATTCTCCCGCTCAGTTCCGGCCGGTTCGCCCGTATCCACTGGTGCACGTCCGCGCCGTTGATCTTCCCCGGCATCCGAATATCCGTAATCACTCCCGCATACGTTCCCTTGGCCAGTTGCCGCAAGCCCTCATCCCCGTTTGCCGCTTGCACCACCGTGTACCCGCGCCTCTCCAGTGCCGCCCGCACGAAGGCGCTCACCGAAGTCTCGTCCTCTATAAGGAGGATCGGCGAGAATGCCCGCACCGTCGTCGGTGAACTCATCGCCCCGCCTCATTCGCCGCCGCGGCCAGCCCCGTCTCCGTCGCTCGCGGCAATCGCACCAGGAACGTGCTCCCGCTTTCCCCTGCATTCTTCCAGCAGAGAATTTCTCCGCCATGCGCGCGCACAATCCCGTAGCAGATGCTCAATCCCAGTCCCGTCCCTTTTCCGGCCTGCTTGGTCGTAAAGAACGGATCAAAGATACGCTCGGGGTCGCTCACTCCCGTCCCGTTATCCACAAACGTCACCTCAATTGAATCGCCCGCGCGCTTCGTCCCGATATGGATTTTTCCGTGATTCCCGGATTCCTGTATCGCATCGTACGCATTGTTCAGGATATTCAGGAACACTTGCTGGAGCTGCTGCCCGTCCCCCAGCGTTTCCCCAATCCCCTCGTCGAATTCCTCCACGACCTCTACCCCGTGGCTCGCAAAATCGTACCCGCGCAATTTGATGGTCTGCCGCAACACCGTGTTCACCTGTACTGGCTCGCGCTGCGTCGGCCTCTGCCGCGCAAACCGCAGCAGGTCCTGCACAATCTCCTTTGTCCGCTGCGTTTCCTGCAGGATGATTTGCAGGTCTTCCCGCGCCGATGCCGGCATCTCCGGATTTTCCAGCAGCAAATCCGTGAATCCCAGAATCGCCGCCAGCGGGTTGTTCACTTCGTGCGCCACACCGGACACCAGCCGCCCGATCGTCGCCATCTTTTCCGAATGCGCCAGTTTCGCCTGCAGCAGCGCCGCGTCCGTGATGTCCGTCATCACCACCACCACGCTGTTCACCTGGTCCGATTCATCCCGCATCGGGCTCAAGCTGATGGAAAAGTGGCCCATCGAGGCGTCGCTCCGCCTCACCCGCAATTCCAGATTCTCCACTTGCTGCCCGTTCGCCGTCGTCTGCAACGCGGCTTCAAAATCCTTCCGGTGCGAAGCTCCCACCCAGTCCACCAGCCGGTGCCCAATCATCTCCTCTTCCAGATACCCCGTTTCATAGCACCGCCGGTTCGCGTAGCTGATCAGCCCCGCCGTATCCAGCACCAGGATCATGCTCTGCGTGGTGTTCAGAATCTTCTGGTTAAAGTCCCGCTCCCGCTGCAACTGCGACTGGAACATCCTCTGCTCCGTCACGTCCAGCATCAGCCCGCGGATCTGCGCCACCCGGCCTTGCTTATCCCTGACCGCGCTGATGTTCTGCAGCGTGTGCAGCAAGCTCCCGTCTTTCCGCCGCAGCGTTTCCTCGTAATTCCGCAGCGCCCCGCGCTCCGCGATCGCCCGCACCAGTCTTTCCTTCGCCGCTGCCGTTGGGTACAAATGCGTGCTCACATCCGCCTGCAGCAGTTCCTCCCGCGATTCGTAGCCCAGCATCCTCACCATCGCGTCATTCACATCCAGGAACTGCCCTTCCGGCGTCGCAAAAAACAATCCTTCCTGAATACTGTCGAATAGTTCGCGGTACCGCCGCTCCGCCTCTGTTCGGTCTGTAATGTCTTTCAGGACGTGAATCGTTCGCGTCTCTTCGTCCGTCACTCCATGCGTCCGCGACGTTGACACCAGGAACGTCCGCCCCTCCGACGTCGCGATGTACTCTTCCCGTGCTTCCCTGGTGTTCCGGCAAAACGGGCAGGGCAAGGCGCTCCCCGTCTCCGCGATGTGCCGCAGGCTGATCATGGGCTCGCCCACCAGTGCTACCGGCGATTTCCCCAGATGCGTCGCCAGCGAGCGGTTTGTCCTTACGATCCTCCCGCGCTGGTCATGCACCGCGATGTAATCGCTGATGGCATCGATGTCTTCCACCCACTGCTTCTTCGATCGCTCCAGTTGCGCAAACCGCCGCACCTTTTCCATGGAGAGCGCCGCATGGCTTCCCAGGACCGCCAGCAATTCGTCCTCGGCCGGCGTAAACTCCGCCTTTCTTCGCACCAGGCACAGCGTCCCCATCAACTCTCCGTCGCTCGCATAAATTGGATAGAACGCGCAATATTTCGGCGTTTCCCCCAGCGGCAGCACCTCCAGCCCCGGCCGCTTCCGCGTGACGTTCTGCACCACCCACTCGCGTTCCTTTTCCCCTCCGGGAAATTCCCTCCCTTGCGAGTACATCTCGACCTTGCTTCCCAGGATCTCGCCGACTCCTCCCCATTCCGCCTTCAACATCTCCATGGCCCGCGCCGCAAACCCCGCCAGAAACACGGGCAAGTCACGCGACTTCGCCGCTTCCACAACCAAATCCATCAATTCCTGGGAATAGCCACGCTTGGATTGACCGGAAATTTCCCGGCCGCGGACAGCCGCGGCGCGGCGGACACGAATATTCTTTCGTTCACGCATAGGGGGCTTAGGGGCTCTGCGTGTGTCTCAAATTAAGAAGCCACGCAGTTCCACGCTACTCAGCCATCTCATTCTGAGTCAAATCCTCTTACTTACAATGGTACGCATGCGTTACCTGTCCCCGCTCTCCTCCTCCCTCTCAGTCTCAGCGTGAGACCCTGGCACGCGAAGCGCAGCTCCCGTGAGACGCTCTCACGCCCCCAGTAAATTGCGCTCGCATTTTCAACATCCTCTATCTTGCTCGAACAAAAGATCTTGTTCGCCATATGCACAAAAATAGCACTATTCTTTTTGCTCCTCCTGCCCTGGCATTGCACTTGCCTTCTCTTGCGTGGGGTAGTTTTCCGCCTCGGGAGGTTGTGGTGCACATCCAATTCAATTGGACGCGGAAGATTCTTGCGGCTGCTGCGGGGACTTTACTCGTTTTGTCACTCGCCGCTGCGCAGACGGTGAACGACGAAGGCAAGCGCAAGCTCAAGACTAAGTCCGGGGTCACTTACCCGGAACTCGCCCGCCGCATGAACATCGCGGGCAAGGTCAAGATCGAAGTGGTTATCGCTCCAGACGGCCGCGTGCGCAGTGTTAGGGCCATCGGCGGACATCCCATTCTTGTGCAGTCCTGCCTTGAGGCCGTCAGGGATTGGAAGTACGAGGCGGCCGGTGAAGAGACCACGCAAATCGTCGAGTTTGAGTTTAAGGGGCAACAGTAGCGATCCGCTTGGTTCCGCGCGGCTCTTGGTCGGTCCTCTCGTTGGGTGTTAGTTGCTGTCTTGGGGAGTGGAGGAAGTGACGCAATGACCATTGAAAAGCAGTTATACAAAAGTTTTGGGGCGATCCTGCTGACGCTCGTCGCTCTTCTCATTGTGGACGTTGGCGCGATTCTCAAAGCCCGCTCCGCCAATGCTGAGGTTACCGACGCCCTGGAGAGCAACCGCGCCGCCGAGGCTGTCCGTGACCAGATCATGCAGAACCGTTTGAACCTCAATAGATTCCTCCTCAGCGGCGATCCCCGCGATGAAGACAAGGTCAACCACGGTCTTGCCGCGCTGAGCGACGTCATCAAGCGCGGCCAGTCCAGCACCCCCAACGATTTCCTTCGCACCGCTCTCATCCAGGTCGAGAGCACCGAGGCCAGTTGGGCCGACAATTTTGCCAAGCCCCTCCTCGCCAAGCGCCATCAGGTGGATTCCGGCGACGCCACCGTTTCCGACCTCCAGATCTTCTACCTGCAGAAAGACCCTGCCTCCTGGCTTGCGAAATCCTCCGCCGTCCTTGACCAGGCCAATTCGGACGTCAGCCGCTCTCTCGACGAAACCCAGAAGACGGCCAGGACGGCCAGCTTCATCGGCTTCATCCTCGTTATCATCGGCACGATTTTCGCCATCGTTTTTGGGCTTTGGACCGCCTTCCGCACCGCCAGCTCCATCACGGAGCCTCTGCAACACCTCATCACCGTCGCCCAGGAAATCGGCGATTCGGGCGATCTCGACCAGAACATTGATATCCACCGCAACGACGAAATTGGCGCTCTCGCCACCACCTTCAACAACATGGTCGCTTACTTGAAGGAAATGGCCAGCGTCTCCATGTCCGTCGCCGAAGGCGATCTCACTGTCGAAGTGGTTCCGCGCTCCAAGCGCGACACCCTTGGCAATGCCTTCCTGCGGATGTCCCACGGCTTGCAGGAAATCGTGCGCACCACCCGCGACGGCGCATCCCAAGTCTCCGCCGGCTCCAATCAGGTTGCCGGTGCCGCCGACGAATCCGCCAAGGTCAGCGTCCAGGCCTCCTCCGCCATCGAGGAAGTCACCAGCACCATGCACGAGATGAGCATCAACGTGCAAAACGTCGTCAAGAACACCCAGGTGCAGGCCTCCAGCGTCGCCGAAACTTCCGCTTCCATCGATCAGATGGTCACCTCCATTCAGCGCGTCGCCGATACCGCCAAGGTCCTCCTCGACATCGCCAACCGCTCCCGCGAGGAGGTTGTCACCGGCATCCAGACCATGGAAAAGGCCACCGATGGGCTCAACCGCACCAACCGCGCCATTCAATCCTCCGCCGAAATCATCAATATTCTCGGCCATCGCGCCGATGACATCGGCAAGATCATTGAAGTGATCGACGACATCTCCGAACAGACCAACCTGCTCGCCCTCAACGCCGCCATCGAAGCCGCGCGCGCCGGTGAGCACGGTCTCGGCTTCGCCGTCGTCGCCGACGAAGTCCGCAAGCTCGCCGAAAAGTCCACCCAGTCCACCAAGGAAATCGCCGACCTCATCCAGAGCATCCAGCGCGAAGCCCGCCAGGCCGTCGAAAACATGGAGCACAGCACCCGCATCGTCGAGGAAGGTCTCAGCCTCGGCAACGACCTGGGCTCCGCTCTCCACAAAATTTCCGACGTCGTCACCGAAGTCTACAAATTCTCCCAGGAAATCGGCGCCGCCACCAACGAGCAGTCCGTTGGCTCTTCGCAGATCGCCAAAGCCACCAACCGCCTCACCGAGATCACCCAGGAGATCAACTCCGCCGTCGAAGAGCAGGCTTCCGGCGCGCAGGCGGTCGTCCGCGCCATGGACAAGATGCGCGAACTCGTGCAGCAGTCCGCTTCCAGCTCCACGGAGCTTTCCGCCGCTGCGGAGCAGATGCTCAAGCTTTCTCGCAACCTGCTCGACAATATGGATCGCTTTGTCATCGATCACAACGGCCAGCTTCGCTCGCGCCGCGACGCTCCCGCAACTCGCCGCGACCCCGCTGCTTCTCGCCGCCACGGTCCAGCGCCCGAATCGGACCAGTTCGAATACGCCGAAGTCACTCGTTCCTGAACCGGAGAGCGCTTCATGGAGAAAGATTTCCAAGTCGTTGGCTTCCGCATCGGAAACGAAACCTATGGGGTTCGTATCGCTTCCGTTCGCGAAATTGTCCGCGTCCCGGACATCACCGCGGTGCCCAACGCTCCGGGCATCATCGAGGGGGTCATCAACCTTCGCGGCAAGATCGTTCCCGTCATGGACCTGCGCAAGCGCTTTGGCTCCGCCGCTGTCCAGCCGGACAAAAAGAATCGCATTCTCGTCGTCGAGCTCGATAACAAGCTCCTCGGACTTATCGTGAGTTCTGCCTCCGAGGTCCTGAAGATTCCGCCTTCGGAAATCGAATCGCCCGGCTCCGTGTTTGCCGAAGGCGAATCGAGCTATGTCACCGGCGTGGGAAAGCTCAAGGGCCGCCTTATTATCCTCCTGGATATCGCCCGCCTCCTGCGCCAGCCGGAATTCAAGAAACTCGAGGAGGCCGCGGAACCCGTCGCGATGGCTCACTAGCGCCTCTCCCTTTTCCGGAAGCGCCGCCACTCGTTTGAACGGCCGCCAACATTCAGTATGGGAACGATTACTGCGCAGGTTCAGCTCACCGAAGCGGAACTCAAGCTCCTGCAGACCCTCGTCTATCAGGAGTGCGGCATGTACTTTGACGAGCGCCGCTCCCACTTCCTCAAGGACCGCCTGCAGCGCCGCCTCAAGGCCTGCCAGCTCGATTCCTTTTATAGCTACTACCGTCTGCTCACCAGCCGCGAAGGCCGCGCCGAACTCGCCCTTCTTCTCGAAAACCTCACCGTCAACGAAACCAGTTTCTTTCGCAACCGCCCGCAGCTCGATCTCCTCCAGAAAGGCGTTCTCGAGGAAATCCTCCACCACAAACAGGAGCGCCGCGATTGGAATCTCCGCGTGTGGTCCGCCGGTTGTTCCACTGGACAGGAGCCCTATTCCGTCGCCATTCTGATCTGCGACGCCCTGGCCTACTACTACCTGCGCAATCCGCTTCCTTTTGAGATGCCTTTCCCCAAGCCCCTCATTCCTCCCCCTTGGAAACTCGAAATTGTCGCCTCGGACATCAGCTACGCCAGCCTGCGCCACGGCCAGGAAGGCCTCTACTCCGAAATCCAGATGGAGCCTGTCGATTACACCACCCGGCTTCGCTACTTCGAGAAGGCCAGCGATAAATACAGCGTCAAGCCCCAGCTCAAGGAACTCGTTCAATTCGACTTCCACAACCTGAAAATCGAGTTCTTGCCGCGCCGCAACGACATCATCCTCTGCCGCAACGTCATGATCTATTTCGACGAAGCCGAACAGAAGCGCCTCATCGAAAAGTTCTGGCACTGCTTGAATCCCGGCGGCTACCTCCTTGTCGGCCACGCCGAAAGTCTCTTCGGACTTTCCACCAAATTCCGCATGGTCCATGAGAACAACGGCACGGCCTACAAGCGTCTCGAGGTGAATGTTTGAGCTTTCTGCCCGAGGATCGGAGTTCGGAGCTGCGCGCGCTCTTCTTTGAGAGCGCGGCGGAGCTTCTCCAGACCATCAACGAAGCCGGTCTGAGCCTCGAAAAGCAGCCCGCCGACGAGGAACTCCTCCGCAGTGTGCGCCGCGCCGTTCATACCCTTAAAGGCGACTCCGCGGCCTGCGGTTTCCAGAAGCTCAGCGAAATCGCCCACGAACTCGAGGACATTCTCACGCTTCCGATCGGCCAGACTCACGGCAACGAGCTCGCTGAAGTCGTCCTCTCCGCCGTGGATACTTTCGAGAGCATGCTGAGCGCCTATCAGAAGCAGCTCGAGCCTCCTCCGGCCACTCCCCTGCGCGCGCTCATCCAGCGCTTGCTCCAGTCGCCCTCTGCTTCTCCATCATCGGGCGAATCCGCCCAAGCCGAAATTTCCGCGAATTTCCATTGGAGCGAGTACGAGCAGCTCATGGTTTCCGAAGCCCTCCTGCGTGGCGACAACGTCTACAACATCGCCCTGCGCCTCGATCCCAACAGCGCCATGCGCGCCGCCGCCTTCCAACTCGTCCGCAACGTCCTCCACGCCTGCGGCACCGTCATTGCTCTTCGCCCGGAGGACAACCTCGCCGCCGCTTCCGTGGAAGTCGTCCAGGCCGCCATTGCCAGCGCCCATCCCATCGAGCACGTCGCCCATCGCTGCCGCATTCCTTCGGTCGTTTCCGATCTGCGCATCGAACCCGCCAACCGCGCGGAATCCGACGAACACGAACTCCTCGGCGAAATCCTCGAAGCTCAAGCCGCCACGCGTGCCGCCGATCCCGCGGAATCCGCCGCCGCGAAGCAGTCTCCCGCTTCGGCCGTTACTGCCGTCGCGGAAGCCACCTTGCGCGTGGATGCCACCCGCATCGAAGCCGTCATGAACCTCGTCGGCGAATTGATCATCGGCAAGTCCATGCTCAATCGCACCCTCGCCGAATTCGAAGCGCAGCACTCGCGCGATCCCGTCCGCGTCAAGCTCGCGGAAGCCCTCGCCTTTCAATCCCGCGTCCTCGACGAACTGCACAAGTGCGTCTTGAAAATCCGCATGGTGCCCGTCGAGCAGCTCTTCCGCCGCTTCCCGCGCGTCGTCCGCGACGTCGCCAAGCTCTGCGGCAAAGACATCGCCCTCGAAGTGGCCGGCGAGCACACCGATCTCGACAAAGGCATACTCGATGCCCTCGCGGAACCTCTCACCCACCTCGTCCGCAACGCCGTCGATCACGGCATCGAGCCTTCCAGCGAGCGCCTCAACTCCGGAAAGCCCGCTCGCGGCACCGTTTTTCTCAATGCCTATCATCAAGGCACACAAGTTGTCATCGAAGTCCGCGACGATGGCCGCGGCATCGATCTCGACATCATTCGCGGCCAGGCCGTTCGCAATGGCTTGCTGAAAGCCGAAGACGCTCAGCGCCTCGACCCCCAGGACGTCCTTAACCTTGTCTTCGAGCCCGGTTTCAGCACCGCTTCCGTGGTCACCGAAGTCTCCGGTCGCGGCGTCGGCATGGACGTTGTGCGCACCGTCCTCGACCGCCTCAAGGGCACCGTCCACATCTCCAGTTCCCTGGGGAAGGGCACCAGCGTCCAACTGCGCGTTCCTCTCACACTCGCCAGCATTCAGACCCTGCTCTTCCGTGTGGGCGGCCGCCTTTTTGCCGTGCCCCTCTCTTCCGTCATCGAGATCAGCCGCGTCAACGAACAGGAAATTACGCGCGTTGATCAGCGCGAAGTCCTCCGGCTGCGCGAACAGATTCTCACGCTGGTGCGCCTCGGCGGCCTCAGCCGCATCCATGCCGTTGATGCCGTCGGCGAAAAAAAGAAAAAGAGCTTCGTGATCGTCATCGGCGTCGCGGAAAGACGCTTCGGCTTGGTTGTCGATAGCCTCGTCGGCGAGGAAGAGCTCGTTATCAAGGCCCTGCCCGGGGACATCGTTGCCAGCGATCTCGTCAGTGGCGCTTCGATTCTTGGTGATGGCACGGTTGTCCTGATCTTGAACGTGCCCGCCATTCTCACTCGATTGTCGCGGTCCTTACCCTTGGGGGCCATCGCATGATGGAGCGCGTCCGAGTTCTGGTGGTCGATGATTCCGCCCTCATGCGGAAGCTGATCCCCATTATTCTCGAACGCGACCCCGACATCGAGGTCGTCGGCACCGCCATGGATGGCGCCTTTGCCATACGCAAAATCGCCGAACTCCATCCCGATGTCGTTACGCTCGACCTCGAAATGCCCCGCATGGATGGCATCGAAACTCTGCGCATGATCATGCGCAACGCTCCGCTCCCGGTCATCGTCTTCAGCTCCCACTCCAAGGAAGGTGCCTACTCTACCTTCAAGGCCTTGGCTCTGGGCGCCATCGATTTCGTTGCCAAGCCCCAGGAAGCGGCCGCCGGCCATCTCGATCCCGTCGCATTCCAGCTCATTGAGAAGATTAAAATCGCCCAGCGCGCCGGGGGGTCGAAAACCGTCCCCAAGCCCCAGGCCGAGGCCGTTGCGCCCGCCAAAAAACGTGCTCGCGCCGCGCTTCCTCCCAATCGCGTCATCGCCATCGGCATTTCCACCGGCGGCCCCAACGCGCTCCAGTACTTGTTCTCCCAGATTCCCGGCGATTTTCCCGCCACATTTGTCGTCGTCCAGCACATGCCGGAAGGCTTTACGGAGATGTTTGCCCGGCGCCTCGATGAGTGCTGCGCCCTCGGTGTTCAAGAAGCCAAATCCGGCGATCTGCTCGTTGCCGGCCGCGTTCTCATCTGCCCCGGCAACCGCCACATCATGGTTCGCCGCATGCCGCGCGGCGATATGGTTGTGCTGTCAGACAGTCCGGCCATCAACGGCCATCGCCCTTCTGCGGACGTGCTGTTTCATTCCGTGGCCCAGGAATTCGCGCTTTCCTCGGTCGGCATCCTCATGACCGGCATGGGTGAAGACGGCGCCGAAGGCCTGGGCGCGATCAAAGCCGCCGGAGGCCATACCATCGCCCAGAGCGAAGAGACTTGCGTTGTCCCCGGCATGCCTCGCGCTGCCATTCTCAAGGGTTACGCCGGCAAAATCTTGCCGCTCGATAATCTGGCCGCCTATCTCGTCAGCCACTACGGCGCCGACCATGCCAGTCCTGAGAAATTCGACGCGCAAGAGAAATCCGACAACGCCGATAAAACGGAAAAGCACGAAAGGGCACCAGTTTCGACGACGCGGGGCTGAACGGCTCCGCGGCGCTAAAGGAGAAGGTTATGCAACAGTTTCAACCCTTACTTCGCAAAGACCAGCAGCCCGTACGCTATCTGGTCGTGGACGACTCTGTCTTCGCCCGCAAGAACCTCATCAAGATGATCGAGCTCTTCGGCGGCGAAGTAGCGGGTGAAGCCGGTGACGGTTTGACCGCCATTGCCGAATTCAACCGCACCAATCCCGATATCGTCCTCATGGACATCACCATGCCTCAAATGGAAGGCATCGAGTCCGTCGAGCGCATCGTCCGCCAGCATGGCGACGCCCGCATCGTCATGGTCTCTTCCGTCGGTTATCAGGAAAACATTCTCGCCGCGCTGCAGAAGGGCGCCAAGCACTTCGTCCAGAAACCCGTCAAGCCCGAAGTGCTTTACGAAATCCTTCGCTATGTCCTCGGCGACGATCCCCATGCGGCCGCCGTCCCTGTCGAGCTGGCCGGGGAGCATCATTCATGAGAATGGAACTCATTCAGCCGTTCATCAACGCCGCCGATGCCGTGTTCGCCGAATCGTTGCAAGCGCCCACGAAAATCGCCGGCCTCACCATGGACGAGAACACCTATCGTCGCAAGGGCGTTGCCGCTCTCGTCACCATCAAGGGCGACATCGAGGGCCGCGTCATCCTCGATCTCGCGCCGGAAGTCGCCATGTGCGTTGCCAGCCAGCTTGCTGGTGCGGAACTCCCGGAAAGCGAGCAGGTCATTTGCGAAACCGTCTGTGAACTCGCCAACATGGTCATCGGCAATTCCGTTACGCTTCTCAACGACCAGGGTTTCCGTTTCAAGGTTTTTCCGCCCGAAATCCACATCAACGAGGAAGGCCTTGCGGGCAGCGTGGATACCGAGGCCATGGTCCTGTGCATCGAAACCCCCTGCGGCGAAATCTATATCAACATCGCCATGCACTATCTCCATCGCCGCCGCCGCGAACAAGCCAGCGTCCACGCCCTCGACTAATCCCTGGCAGCGCCATTTTCTTTCACTGTCATCCCGAATCCGCGCTCTCCGCGGGTGAGGGATCTGCTTTTTCTCCCCCGCTGCGATTCCCGGGTGTCGGGTGCCTTTGCCGTTTTCTCGGGTTTCCCTGTGCCTGGGCTTGTCTGTGCCTGATCTTGTAGGTTCCTGGCTTTAGCCAGGCTCCGCAATCGGTCTTTGTAGTGGCCGACCTTTAGGTCGGTTCTTCGGTTCGAGTGGCCGCCCGGCGTTTACCTCGACATGGTGGTGATGTCACTGTCCCTCTCTTCTTCTCTGTGAACTCTGATGTCATGACACACGCGC
>DLMH01000031.1 GCA_002478115.1 Candidatus Acidiferrum typicum
GGGCGAAGCGAATGATTACGTCGGCAAAGGGCTCTCCGGCGGCACGGTGGTGATTGCCTCGGGGAAGAACGCTTCCAAGCGCGGCGACGTGCTGGCGGGCAACACGGTTTTGTATGGCGCGACTTCCGGTCAGCTTTTCGTCGCGGGGCAAGCGGGCGAACGCTTTGCGGTGCGCAATAGCGGTGCGGTAGCCGTGGTGGAAGGCGTGGGCCAGCACGGCTGCGAGTATATGACCGGGGGCGTTGTGGCGGTGTTGGGCCCGGCAGGATTAAATTTCGGGTCGGGGATGACCGGCGGGCTGGCGTACGTTCTTCGTACCGAAGCGGAACACATTCTCAACACAGAGTTCGTCCTGCCGCACGAATTGGAACAGATGGAAGAGCGCTGCCTCCGCGGATTGCTCGAAACCCATCTGGCGCTCACAGGCAGCCCTCGCGCTTTTCGCTACCTGGCGATGTCATCGCTGCCATTTCTGCGCATCCAGCCGATTCATTTCCAGGGAACGCTGGAAGGGGCCTGGAAAGCGGCTTCGCCGCGGATTGGCGATTGGCTGCCCGCTGCCGCGGCAAACTATTTCGGGGCGCAATCCAGCCCCGCGCCGCAGTATGCTTGAGTCCCGCGGAATCTTTACCTTAGACTTACAAATTATTCGTTATACTCCTACGAGAGATTTCAACTATGGACTTCGATCAACTTACTACATTCGTTCAGGTGTCTAAACTCAAGAGCTTTTCCAAGGCGGGGCAAAAGGTGTTTCGCTCGCAGTCCGCGGTGAGCGCGCAGATTCGCCAGTTGGAGCAGGCCTATCACGCCAAACTGCTGGACCGCTCCGCGAAATCGGTGGAGCTGACGCCGGCGGGCGAAGTGCTCTTCGAGTTTGCCGAGCGGCTGTTGCGGCTGCGCGACGAATCCATGCAGGTAGTGGCAGACCGCGGCAATGTCGTGCAAGGCCCGGTCGCTTTTGGCGCCAACGAAGCGACGTGCTTGTACCTGTTGCCGGATATTCTGGCGGAATTTCAGCGGCGCTACCCGCTGGTGCAGATCAGCATTTACCGCAATTTCAGCCACAAGATTCTGCAGCGGCTGGAGGATGGGTCGCTGGATTTGGGGATTGTCACGCTGCCGGTGAAATCGCCCAATCTGAAGATGCACACGATCAATCGCGACCGGCTGCGCTTCATGGTGAGCGCGAAGAATCCGATGGCGCAACGCAGCCATGTGACGCTCGAGGAGGTCGCCTCCTCGCCACTGATTTTCCCCAAGACCGGGTTCACGCGGCAGGTGCTGGACAAGTTGTTCCGGCCGTACCGCTCGCGTTTGCGCATCGCCATGGAATTGCCCAGCATCGGCATGATCAAGACGTTTGTCGCGGCGGATGTAGGCATCTCGATCATCAGCGAAAGCTTCGCACGCGATCAGGTGAAAAGCGGCGAAGTGAAGCTGCTGAATGTGGAAGGTTTCGATCTTTACCGCGAACTCGCGCTGGTTTACCGGCGGGACCGCAGCCTGCCACGCGCGGTGCAGGCGCTCATCGGGATGATCCGCGAAATCCGCAAGCCCGGCGAGGCGCAGAGCTAAGCTGCGATTCGCTCTCGGCCTTTGGCCGGTAGACGAGCGTTTGCCTGTCGGGGTCCGGCTTTGATACCTTTTGGCTCCCACCACATCTAATTAGGCATGGAACGCCGCCACTTTATCTCCATCGCGGGCGGGCTTGGGATTGGCCTGCTCATTCCGGGGCTGGCGTATCGCTACATGATGCGCGGGATAAACGTTGGAAACGCCAATGTGCGCGCGTATCTGAACGATGGGCCGCAGGCGGCGTTGCGCGCGATTACGCCTACGGAAGATCTCTACGTGATGTCGTCGCATGGCGAGCCGGCCGTGGATGTAAAAACGTGGTCGCTGGCGATTAACGGACTCGTCAAGAATCCGTTGAAATTCAGCTACGGCGTAATGCGAGCGCTGCCTGCCTACGAAACGACGCTGACGCTGGAATGTATCTCGAACGCGGTCGGCGGCCGCTTGATCGGGAACGCCAACTGGAAGGGCACGCTGCTGAAGCCGCTGGTGGAGCGCGCGGGCATTCTTCCGGAGGCGAAGTACGCGGTGTTCTATGCGGCCGAGGGTTACACCACGGGGCATCCTGTCGAGCGCTTTGCGGACCCCGCGAATTTTCTCGCATACGAAATGAATGGCGAGCCTCTAACGAAGCAGCATGGATTTCCGCTGCGCGTGCTGATGCCGGGGCGCTACGGCATGAAGATGCCCAAGTGGCTGACGCGCATCGAATTCGTGAACAAGGAATATCTGGGATTCTGGGAATGGCAGGGCTGGTCGAATATCGGAGACCGGCAGACGCGCGCGGTCGTGGACGATCCGCGGGATCAGGGCAAAATCAGCGGGGACACTTTCGTAGTGACCGGCTACGCGCTGGCGGACGTTTCCGGCGCATCCAAAGTGGAGCTTTCGACCGACGGTGGCGACCACTGGGAAGAAGTGGAGATCTTCAGCAACCCGCAGCCATCGCAGGTTTGGGCCTTCTGGAAATATGTGTGGAAGAATCCGCGAAAAGGGAAGCACACGTTGCAGGTGCGCGCCACGGATGGGCGAGGGAAAGTGCAGACCTCCACTGAACGCGGCGAATGGCCCGATGGCGCAACGGGATATCACACCATTGAAGTGACAGTGGGTTGAAGATCGCGGAAAAATTTCCCGACGCGCGTTATTTTGCGCTGAAGTCCAGGCTGGCGATGGCGTGGGCGATCACGTTTTCCTGAATCTGGATGAGGTCCGTGTCCGCGAAGGTCATGCCGAGGACGGTGAAAATTTCGCCGCCGTGCGCAATTACCGCAAGCGTGCCGGACCAGTCGTGTTCATCGGCCACGCCGCGATAGCGGTATTCGATGGCCGCCTGGCCGCCCACAACGGTCTTGCGCTCGGAAAGCAGCCGGTAATTCTCATACACATCATGGAGGCGTTCTTCGACGGCTTTTGCGGCAGCGTCGAGAGGCGTCTTGGTTTTTTCGCGGGCCACGACGAGCAGCGTGGATTCGTTCGAGGTGCCCATGGCGACGATCGCGTTCGGCAGCGTTTGCCCGGCGCCATCGATAAGCTGCCAGCTCGGGGCCTTGAAGATGCGGAACCCAAATTCGTGATTGATGTAGAGATTGCCCTGAATTTCTTCGCGATTGGCGGGAGGCTCTTCCTTCGGCGGCGGAGGCGGCGCCGCGGCAGCAGCCAAAGCCGTTTTGGGCGCAGCGTTCGGCGCCTTGATCGCGGGCGGCGGGGAATCGGGTTTGTTGGAGGAAACCGGGATTTCCGGGCGCACGGCCAGATTATTGATGATGGGGGCGCTGGATTTCGTGTTGGCATTCGTGACGCTGGCCGGCGGCTCTTTGCTCTTGGTCACGGCAGACTCCGCCTTCAGTGATGCGCCGGCCGCTGGTTTTTTCGGCGCAGGGGTTGCGGCGGGCGTGCTGGGAATAATTTGCGCGATCTTGTCTTTTTCCACGAGGACGTAGCCATAGTCGGTTTTGACTTTGAACATGTTGTCTTCGTAGGCCACGATCACGCCGTAGAGCTTTTTGCCGTCCTTCAAGCGGATTTCGTCGGCGCGGCCAGGTGCGGCGAGGAAGCCCAAAGTGAACAAAACGAGCAGGGCTGCCAGGACCCGGAAATGGCTGGAAGTACTCATGGGGAAAGTATGCGGCTGGCGAATGGGAGCCGCAACATTTAGCCGGGCGGCGGTGTCCGGCGTGCTACCTCCGCGAGAATGGCGGCAATGCGGCGGACCAGGCGCTCGAGTTCCGCGAGGGCCGCGTCCAGTCGGGCGCGCAGGGGGTCGGGGAGACGCGCGTGGTTCTGCTGGAGCGCCAGCGCTTCGGCGAGCATGCGCAGCTCTTTGCGGTGGCGGGGATTCAAGCGTTCCCACAGGCGGCGCTTGCTGCTGCGATTGCGGCCCAGCCAGGCTTCGGCGGATTCGACGGAGCGGCCGGTCTGCGGCTCGGGTGGTGGTGGCGAGTTGTTGGTTGTTGGGAGCATTGGTCGAATTCCGTTACGCTTTCAATCGCTCCAACGCCTCCGCTCTCACCTGTCCGCCTTCTTCGACGCGGCCGGTGACGCGCATGGCGCGCGTTTCGTAGACCAGCCCGCCGTACTTGTCATACGCTTCGGGGAAAAGAATCACCTCGTAGATGCCGCGCTGATCTTCCAGCGTGACAAACATCATGTTGCGGTAGTTCTTCGTGCCCACATGGCGGAAGGTGACCACCCAGCCGCACAGCGTCACGCGTTTTCCGGTGCGTTGCGGCAGTTCATCGCTCCAGGCTTCGCCGTTGCGCGGCAGGAAATCGAGCGGGTGGCCGCTCACGCACACTTCCAGAATTTCCCGTTCATAGCGTAACTTTTGCTCCGGCGTGTACTCGGCGGTATGAATTTCACGCAAGGCCATGGCGATGGAGTCGTCGTGCTCCATCTCCGCGAAAAGCACGGGTGCGGCGCTGGAAACCACGCCCGAGTTGTGTTCGGACAAATCCGTAAAATTGTCATTCCGAGGGCGGTTCTTGCCCGAGGAATCTGCTTTTTCCGTATCCATTGATGCGGCCAAGCGAACAGCACGCGGCCGCGCATGCCCATGCTGCCCCTTGGCCTGCAGAAGATTCCACTGCCAGAGCATCGCCGGGCGCGTCATGGCGCAGACGCCGTCGAACGCGCCGCACTTGATCAACGCTTCGATTTCATCGCGTTCCGCCGGGATGCGCGCCAGAAAATCCTCCAGCGAATGGAATAGGCCGTGCTTTTCGCGCGAGCGCTGGATCGCCAGGATCGTTTCCACGCGCAGGCCCTTCACCTGCATCAGGCCGACACGCAGCGCGCGGTTACTCTGAGGAGCGATGGGCTTGCCGTCCGCGTTCCACTCCGCGGTGTACTCCATGCGCGAATGATTCACCGAGGGCAGGAGCACGGCGATGCCCCAGCGCTTGGCCTCCTCGACGTAAGCGGAAACGTGATAGAAGCCCGCACCGGCGCTGCACATGGCGGCAAGAAATTCCGCGGTGTGGTGCGTTTTCAGGTAGGTCATGCGGTAGGAGATGTCCGCATAAGTGGCCGCGTGGGCTTTGCAGAAGCCGAAGCCCGCGAATTTCTCCACCATCATCCAGGTTTCTTCGCGCTCGGCCCCTTGCAAGCCCATTTGCTCCGCGGCTTTCAGAAATTTGCCGCGGAGGCGCTCGCGTTCGCGCTGCCCGGAAAATTTTGCCGCCGAACGCCGCACCAGGTCCGCTTCCGCCAGGGACATCCCGCCCACGGCTTGCGCGATCTGCATCACTTGTTCCTGGTAGATGCACACGCCCAGCGTGTCGCCAAGAATACTTTTCAGCGAGTCGTGCGCGTAAATTACCGGTGCTTGCTTGCGCAGCCGCTTCAGGAAAAGCTCTTTCGAGCCATATTCGGAAGCGCCGGGACGGATCAGCGCCAGGGCTGCGGCCATTTCCTCGAGTGCGCGCGCTTTCATGGTGCGCAATAACCCGCGCATGCCGGGGGATTCGATCTGAAAAACGCCCATGGTGCGGCCTTCGGCGATGACCGCGCAGGTGGCGGGATCGTTTTCCGGTATCGCCGCAAAATCGATGGTGCGGGCCTTCGGGCAAGGCGTTACGCCATCCGCCGCCACGCCGCTCTTCTCCTCTGCCTTCTTTACCTCCTTTATTTCCTCAACCTCTTTCTCAATGTTGTCCAGCGCCAGCGACATGGTCGTAAGCCCGCGCTGCCCCAGCAAATCCATTTTGATCAGGCCGAGCGCTTCGATCGCGTTCATATCGTATTGCGTGACGACGATGCCCTTGGCGGCGCGTTCCAGCGGCGCCAGATGCGTCAGCGGACGCGCGGCAATCACCGTGCCGCATGGATGGATGCCCAGATGGCGCGGCGCATCGTCCAGCCGCAGGGCCACTTGCAGAATCGTTTTCCAGGGCTCGTCGTTGACGGGCAGGTTGCGGCACTCCGGCAAATTCTTGATGGCATCAAGAATCTCGCGCACCGGGCGGTGCGGCAGGCGTTTGGTGAAGTGATTCACTTCGCCGGGAGGCACGCCGAAGACTTTGGCGATTTCGCGCACGGCCAGGCGCGCGTGCATGGTGATGAAGCTGCCGATCATTGCCACGCGAGGGCCTTGCCGGTCCTCCGCGACATGCGCCGCGCCCCAGCGCGCGTAGACGTAGTCGAGGAGTTCATCGCGGCGCGCGCCGCAGATATCAATATCAATGTCCGGGCAATCGCCGCGCTGCACGTTCAGGAAGCGCTCGAAATAGAGGCCCCAGCGCAGCGGGCAGACGCAGGAAATGCCCAAGCAGTAAGTGACCATGGAACTGGCCGCGGAGCCGCGCGCCACCGCGGGAATGCCGCGGCGATTGGCTTCTTCGACGATGTCCCAAACGAGCAGGAAATACGGCGCCAGATTCAGCTTGTCGATGACTTCGAGTTCGTGCGTCAGGCGCGCAAGCACTTCGGGGCGCAATGGGCGATAGCGTTTGCGGGCGCCTTCAAAGCTGAGTTTCCACAAATAGGAGAAGGGCGATTCGCCCGGCGGCACGGGAAACTCCGGGAAGATGAGCTTGCCGAGTTCGAGTTGCAGGTTACAGCGCTCGGCGATGTCCAGCGTGGCGCGCAGGAGTTGCGGGTAATCGGGAAAGAGGCGCTGCATTTCGGCGGCGGGCTTGAACCAGGCTTCGCCGGTGGTGATTTCGGGCGGGGCCACGGTGGTCAGCAAGCTGCCCGTGCGGATGGCATTCACGGCGCGATGATGGAGATGCTCTTCGGGCTTCAGGAAGTGGACGTTGTTGGTGGCGACGAGCGGGATGTTCATTTCCCGCCCCAGCCGCTCCGCCTCCCGCAATATCCGCCCATCCCCCGGCGAAAGATGCTGCACGGCGAGATACAGCCGGTCGCCAAAAATTTCCTTCAAGTTTGTGTAGCGGCCGCCTTCTGAGGCGGGCGCTTTTGCCGGAGCGCAGCATGCTGCGCCCCTACCAGCAAGATCCATCTGTAACAATGCTGACGCCGGCCACAACGCCATCACCCCGGCGCTGTGCGTTGCCAATTCTTCCAGTGTGACGGCCCGGCTGGCGTCCTCTGCAAACGTTTCTTGTCCGAGGCGCAACGCGCCAAGGTGCCGCAGCGTGGTTAACTGGCATAAGTTGCTGTAACCCGCCGCATCCATGGCCAGCAACACCAGCGGTACAGCCGCGGAATTGTCATCCCGAGCGGAGGGCCGATGGTTTTCATCGGCCCGCAGTCGAGGGATCTCTCTTCCTCTTCCCGCCCCTCGCCCCTCGCCACTAGCCACTTGCATTTCCACCTCGAGCACAACGCCAAGAATCGGCTTCACCCCCGCCTTCCGCGCCGCCTGATAGAACGGCACCGCCGCATACATCCCGTTCGTATCCGTCAGCGCCACGGCGGGCATTTTCTGCTCCACCGCGGCGGCAATGATTTCCTCCGGAGGATTGACGCCCCGCAGGAACGAATAATGGCTGTGACACTGCAAATGCACGAACATGGGAGATGACCTGGGGCAGCGATTCTGTGGGTAGGGGCGAGAGGGAAAGCGTTACGAAAACATTCCGAAGCGGGTCCTGTAGTGGCCGATCTTTAGATCGGCCACTCTTCTTATTTGTTATTCCTGATTTTCCATTTCGTTAAACCGAGAAACGCCAGTCTAAAGACTGGCCACTACAAATTGCTGGTCGTTCCGGTTGTGTCTGTGTTGCGTTGGCGGTCCGCCTCAGAAGGCGGACCCTACAACCCCAAGAGATTATGCAGAGGAAGACGCCACATTTGTGCGGCCGGGCCCTCTTGCTTGTGTAGGGCCGGCCTTCTGAGGCCGGCCGCCATCGTTCACCGAGATAAACACGGGGTGGAGAGCACCAGGCCGGTTGGTTTGGTGGCGTAGTGCTCGCGCAGCTCCAGGCCTTTGCCATAAAACACCGCGTTCCAGCCGTAACGCCCGCGCACGCGGTCCACTTCGCGGTTCAGATACCAGCGGCGGTTGGCGTCGGTATCGAACAGTTCGTTTTGCCGGCGATCCATCTCCAAATTCATCACGCTGATTCCAACGTGACGGATGGCCACACGCCGCGTGAAGAGCTTCGCGAAAAGCTCCCTAGCGGCAAAGAGCAGTTCGCGCTCGTCATTCGTCGCCCGCTCCAGGCGCATGGTCTGGTGCGCGGAGAAATGGTCCACATAGCGCAGACGCACGCCCAGGGTGCACGCCTGCTTGCCGTATTCGCGCAGGGTCCCGCCGATGCGCTCGCTGAGATATTCCAGCAAGCCGCCAAGGAATTCGGTGTCAATGGTGCCGCCTTCGATGGTGGTTTCGCGGGAAACGGATTTCGGAGTCGAGGGCAGCAGCACCTCGCGGCCATCCAGGCCGCGGGCGCGCTCCCAGATCTGCTGGCCCACGGCCTCGCCAAACGCGGCGATCAGCACGGGCTTGGGAATCAGGCGCAATTGGCCGATGGTGGCAACGCCGCGTTCGGCCAGGGCCGCGGCGTGGGTATGACCGATGCCGTGAAGTTTTTCCACGGGGAGAGGGGCGAGAAAGAGTTCTTCTTCGCCGGGATTCACGATGCGGAAGCCGCGGGGCCGCTCCAGCCGGGAAGCGATCGAGGCTACCACCTTGGTGCGCGCGGCGCCCACGGAAACGCTCAAGCCGGTTTTGCCGAGGATTTCCGCTTGCAGCCGCTTCAGCATGGCTTCGTAATTGGGATAGAGGCGTTCGGTGCCGGCGAAGTCGAGATAGAAATCGTCGAGCGCGGCGGTTTCCACCGCGGGCGTGTAGGTTTCCAGGATGCGGCGGACGCGCTCGGCAAAATCGGCGTAGTGCTCGTACTGGCCGGGAACCACAATCGCTTTGGGGCAAATGCGCAGCGCGTCGCGGAAACTCATCGCGGTTTTCACGCCGCGGAATTTGGCTTCGTAGCTGGCGGAGGCCACCACGCCGCGCCCCACCAGCACGGGCTTGCCGCGCAGCTTCGGATTCAGCACCTGCTCGACGGAAGCGAAGAAGGCGTCCACATCCACGTGGACAATGTGCGGCATTTTCTCTGCCGCGCGCGTTTTGCCCAGGCCCAGCCAGCGGGTGGGGAACCAAGAGCGCTTTTCCTCGGCGGTTGTTTCCGCCACGCCAACCGCAGGGCTCCCGCCAGAATGCGGCGGGCTGGTGAAGCGCGACGCCTCGTCCTGCTGAGCAAAACGCTCTTCCTCTTTAGGGGGTCGGAGCTTCAGCTCCGACATAAGAGGCGCTAGATCATTGGGCTTTAGCCCCTGAGGACCTCTGCTCCCGGACATTGCGGGGGCGGCGTTTTCGACACAAGCGTCCATGGCAGCTCCTGGTACCGTTCCAACCATCGTCTCTCTTTGGTTTCACCGCGCTACGAGCCACAAGATTGCAACTCCGGGCACATAGCGCGTTGGAACGGCACTGGCAGGGAAGCGCATCACTTATACTGTCATTCCGTTTGCCCCGATCTTCGAGGGGAGCGGAGAGCCGATGCTGTTTCGGCTCGCAGTCGAGGGATCTCTCTTCGATCGCTCCCTCAACGCGTTTGCGGCTCGGAGATTTTCAACGGGTGGCATCCGGCTCGGGAGAGCCCGAAGGCAATGGAGTCGAAGCCACCCGTTCCCGTTTCCTCTACCGGGAGGGACTATAGGCGAATAAAAAGCGAAAGTCAATAACTTTCTTCGCCCTTCCTCCGCACCCTCCTTTTCCTCTTCTTCCTCCTAACCGCGCTTCCTTCCCCGCATCGAACCCTTTAGCAGCGCAAATCTTCGTCTGCGCTATAGTTCAAGGCCATCGAGGTCAACTCATCATGCAAAACCTGCAACCGGAACAAGGCACGCTGCTGCTGCAACTCGCGCTGCCCGTGCTAAAGAACGAACATAAGACGACACGCCGGGTGATCGAAGCGATTCCGCTCGATAAGGGTGACTACCGCCCGGAACCCGTGGCGAAGACCGCGCTGGAGATTGCCTGGCACATTGCGGCGGCAGAGCAGCGATTCTTTGCGGGCGTGGCGGCGGGTGCGTTTGACTTCACGCCAATTCACCGGCCGGAGACGGTGCGCAACTCCGCGGAATTGGCGCAGTGGTTTGGCGAATCGTTCGCCAAGAATTTCGAGCGCCTGAGCGCTTTGTCGGGGGAACAGCTTGTGAAGGTGCTGGACTTTCGTGGCGTGCTGCAATTGCCGGCGGTGATGTACCTGGAATTCACGGTGAAGCATTCGGTGCACCATCGCGGGCAGCTTTCCACGTATCTGCGGCCGATGGGCAGCAAGGTTCCCGCGATCTACGGCGAAAGCTACGATTCGGCGGAAGCCAAGAAAGCCGCGCAAGCCTAAGCCGCAACAGACCGAGAGACCAACATTGTCATCCCGCCTGCCTTCCCGCTCGTAGGGGCACGATACATCGTGCCCGCCTCTCTCTCTCATGTAGTGGCCGGTCTTCAGACCGGTTCTTGGGTTTCTCCTGCCTTTCCTCCCCGCTGTCATCCCGAGGCCGCCGAGGGATCCCTCTTCCTCTTTAGGGGGGCGGAGCTTCAGCTCCGACATACAAGCACCCCCAAAACAAAAAACTCCCCAAACTCTTTCTTTCCCCGCTTACCCTGCTTGCCCCGATCTGCGAGGGGAGCGATCCCCGCCGGTCACGGGGCCTTTTTGTCCAGTTCCACGTTCAAGCTGGTGCTACCCGGGGCCAGCTTCATTTTGCGCTGCCACGGTTCATAACCTTTCTTGCTCACGACGATGACGTGCTCACCGGCGGCAAGTCCAATCTCGGCCGGCGCATTGCCTATGAAATTGCCATCAATCTCGATGTCGGCCGATACGGGGAGGGATGTAATCGATAGCTTAGGGAGATCAGCGGCGGGTGTGTCCGCGGCAGGTGTGGGCGCTTCCTTGTCCGCCACAGGTGCGGGTGCATCCTCGGCGGGTCTGTACATTGCAATGGCGTCAATATGCTCGTCAAGAACGGCATGCATCCTCGAAAACAAGGTGTCCATTGATACTGGATTGGGCGTGGTATCAAAGAGCGCTTGCATCGGAATGGCTTCCCCGGTTAGCTTGTCCGTTTGCCACAAAGAGTTGCCTCCCGCTTCTGCCAGCGACATGATAACGACGGTCCCGTGCGCAACCGCAGTGTCCAGAACTAAAGTAAGCCAGAACCGGGAGTTGTCCTTATTTCCAATGGTTATGCCCTTGTACTTCAGATAAGCCTCGGTGTTTCTCACAATGGGAGGAATTCCCCCCGCACCGGTGCGTTTATCCCAATGTGCGGTTGTTCTTGCGAAGATTGCGACATCCGCCTTAACCCCTGGCGCCGTCGCTTGGGCCCCTTGAGCTTGCGCCGCGGACACTGCGAAAAACAAAACCAGAGCTGCCAAAACTCCCAAGAAAAATTTTGCTTTCATCCTGATCCTCCCTATGCTTCTTCAACCGCGAGCCCGGCCATTCGCCCGCGATCGCTTTCGTTGCCACGCGGGTACCTCTCCTCGGGCGGCCGCCCACGGCCGTCCGGAGCGAATCTCCATCGCGCGCCTGCTCCTGCCGGGCCGGGATTCCTGCTGGCGCGGCGTTGCTTTTCGTTCTCACTCACCGGCGCCTCGCATTCGGGCGCCGGCGGCGAGTTGGCGCACTCACTTGTCCTGCGAGCTGCACGTGCGTTGCGCCGCCTTTGTCGAGCACAATGTGTAAAGGGTTATTTCGGGCTGGCCCAGAATTCGTAAAGCTGCGGGCCAGCTCTCTCGTGCTGCAATCCTTGGCCACACCAACCGCCGCATCTGCCAATTCCGCCACAGGCTGACGGGCGTCGACAGGGGTATTCTTTGGCACCGCCAAGTAACGTTGAAATAGTACGATCGTTTATTTGTGCTTAAGCGACACTGTTGGCGCTGTCCTCGGGCTTTCTCGATGGCGGGCGGGGCAGAGAGTGTTTGCGATTTGTGGTTGCCGAGGCGCGCCGGCCCGGAGTTCTCCCGCCACGTTGCGTCTGCGCTGCCCGCCTCGCCCGCCGTAGGATGGCCGCTCTCTTTCTTATGTAGTGGCCGGTCTTCAGACCGGTTCTTGGGTTTCTCTTGCCTATCCTCCTCGCCGTCATCCCGCCTGCCCCGAGCTGCGAGGGGAGCGAGGCGAGGGATCCCTCTGCCTCCTTAGGGGGTCGGACATTCATGTCCGACATACAAGCACCCCAAAAAGCAAAAACTCCCCAAACTCCCTCTTCCTTCCTGTCGCTCGCCCCGCCTCCCATCCCGATTCGGGAAGGGAATGTTGGCGATGGAGTAACCCCCTCCCCCTGGGTGTTTTTGTGAAGCATGTCAAAACAAAGGGGTTGCAGGCGCAAGTGTGCGCAAGAGTGTGAAAACAAGGGACTTAAAAACGCAGACTTTTGCTTTATAAACCATTTGTTTTGATATGGATGCGCACTCTTGGTGCAGAGGGTGGTTGTGCTGGGGATCTGCGGAGAGCGGGCGGGTTTGTGCCAAGTATTCACAACGCATTATACCCCTATATTTACTAACTGTCAATAGACATTGTGAGGTACTAGTCTCGAAACTCGTACGAATAGGGGAAGGGTGGAGAAGAAAGAAGAGCGGACCCACCCTTGCGAAAACCGCAAGGATGGGCCACCCAAAGTTGCCTCCGCGCAGCAAAGGTGCGCCACCCGCCAGGTCGTGGCTTCGTTTAGGCGGCACTCTTGAGGTATAGTAGCCTTCAAGTAACAAATGGAAAGGCTCTAGACAATGCCCATTGTTAAAGCCCTCGCGAGGAGTCTTCTGTTTGTCGCAGTGCTCTATGTTCTGTTTCGCTACGCCGGGGATTTTTCTACCAGTCAGAGCGTCGTGTTGACCATCGTGTCGTGGGTTGGATACGGACTGTACGAAAAGCTGAACCTTTCGCGCAAAGCCGAGGATGTCTTTACGCCGTTTTGTGTTTCTTTCTTTCCAAACTGGTACGAACTTTTGTCAGATTTAACGCTCATCAAAGGCGAAGAAGACTGGCAGCGATTGTGCGAGGCATCGAACAAAATTCCGGCCACAAAATTCAACGTATTCAAACAGGGGTTCTCGTTCACGGTAATCAGACCACCATCTGAGCAGGACTTACTACCCGGATTGGCCTTTTGGAACAACGAAAAAGTGTTCTTGAACGAGTTAGAACTTAGCGAACCTGTTATCGAGGAAGAGGGCGATGGTTTTAGGCTTCGACTTGGAGAGCAACACAACTTTTTCGATCATCCGAGTTGGTCAAGTCTGCCGCGTGTCGTATTCAGATGGGGCGCGAAGGGTTATGAAATCGGACTGGAAGTTCAAGAAGATTGGTGGAAGGAGCGCTGTCAGTCAGGTGCGGTGAAAGAACTCGCCAACATTAAGAAGGACACCGATCATCTTTGTGGCACCACTCGGCTAGTGATTGCCACGCTGCCTTACTCTGAGTTTGCGATTTACTATCAGCGCGTGGACTACGACAAGCAGGGAAAAGTCGAAGCAGAGCGCGACAAGCAGCTAAAAGCAAACGGATGGAAAAGGAAAGAAGAGGATAGAGATTCCGAAATACGGGACCCGTGGTCACGCATTGAACACAAGTACTTTTCCGTTGCGCATCGCGGCATTTAGGGGAGATGAGAAGCCAAGTGAGACGGGCCAACGAAGTTAACGAGGTGTTCCTGCGATTCCCGGAGTGGAGCCAAGGAGACAGAAACATGCTAAGAAACGAACAAGCAATTAACGCTATAAGAGAATTATTGCCGCACATTGAAACGGTTGATTTGCGCTCGCAGGCCATCCATGACCTGCTTCTGAAAAAGAATCTCGTAAGCGAACAGGACGTGAAGGACGCAATGAGTGCTGCAAAAGGCAGAATAGCGGCTAAATGGGGCGCGCTCCGAACAAAGCTTGAATCCTTTTTGAAAGAACAAAACGATATTTAGGTCTCTTCAATGGCCGTGAAATGCCCAAATCCGAAATGTCGCTCGACCGATGTCAAGGAGGATTGATTGGGCGCTCTCGCCCCGGTGCAAATCGGGGTTCGGATAGAAGAATCATGGTCGCAAGGGCAGATCGAATCGATGGATGGTGGAGCGATTCCACAGCAAGATGATTCACCGAGAGAGTTCCAGGGCTTCGGTCCTCAACCAACCTGGCATTCCGGCGGTGAAAAAACACTGCGGAGGAGTTTTGTGCCTTGACAACGCCTTCGCTCTTATCGAGGGGCACCCGCAGTTAACTCCCCATTTTTCGTCCGGGCGACCCGCCGCCAGCCGCCACCCACTGTGAGCATTGCAATTTGAAGCGGAAAGGCTCAACCGCCTGTAAGCCTCTTGCGGCCCTCATCCATCAGCATAACGAGGGCAGGCATGTGAGGCGCCAATTTCGTCGCTATGTCAGTAGCCTTATTGGCGATGCTAGCCAACTTTTCCCCACAGTCAAATATATATTTCCAGTTCCGTCTCTCCACGGGTTCATGGGTTTCTGCGACTATGGCTTCGAGCGCCTTGAACGATTCAAGTTTCTCGCGGCCAGTGAGTTCCATGCTCTGGTCGAGTAAAGCACCAATTTCTTTCAGACTAGTTCCCGTATCACCCATTTGTCCGATGTTCTGAATCGAGTTGCCCGTTGCAATCGCTTGATTCTCAATGGTCACGGAACCATAGAAATTCTGGTGCGACGCACCACCGTTGCGGGTGGCCGGCCAGTCCCTCATAGAATGCACTCCAAATGCACGGATCTCCTCACGTACGGCCTTAATGCACTCCTCCGCCATGGCGCAATCGCTCTCAAACCTTGCCCTGTCCGCCGACGAGACATTCGTGACGGGCCGAGGGCCTCGATAATTGTATGGTAGCGTTCTGGCGGCCACCGGCGCTCGGAAAGTCAGGCGTTGGAAGGTAATAATGTGGGGAGAATCTGGGGGTAAGAATCTTTGAAATAACGCGGACGTAGTGTCGCGCCAGCTGACGAATTGAGGGTTCTTCCAATCTAAGCGGCGCACGCTCTGAAGTTTTACCAATAGTTCATCAAGAAGGTTTGTCGCCCCTGCTTCTTGTAGTTGGTCCTGCATGGTCAAGCGTTATAAACCTCTTCGCCAGAGGGTATCTGAAGGAAAAGCGAAAGAAAAGCCGTCCCTATGTAGTAATTTGACTTAAACATAACCGCTCTTGCTGGTTCGAAATGGCGGGTGAGGCAGAGAGTTGTTTGGATTGCTGGCTGTAGGGGCGGGTGACCCACAGGAGAGCAGGCCACCCGCCGGCAAACATCACCTCAGGAGAACCATTGAACGAGGGCGCACGTGGGTTGACTCTGGCGATGATCGGGTGTATTTGAACTGCGCTTCCATCGCTGCGCGCGAGGGAAGGAAGTCTTCGATCAGGATGGCGGATTCGACGCGCAGCAGGTCATCTGCGAGGAGAGAGACACAAAATGGAAAAGACGGATTACAAGCTCACTCAGGTGAGTGTCGTTATGCTGGGAGTTCAGGATGTGGCGCGGGCGCTGGGCTTCTACCGCGACAAATTGGGCCTGGAGGTCCAGCGTGAGATCCCTGGATTTGCTTTCCTAAACGGTGGCGGGATCACCTTGTGCCTCAGCGAGGCCGCCGTCAAAGCGCGTGGGCAGGTTGCCGGTGCGGGCGAGGTCGTCTTCTCTGTGCAGGACGTAGGTGCCGCCTATGAGGCGCTAAAAGGAAAGGGAGTCCAGTTCACTCACGAGCCGCGAAGCATCACGCCTACCGCGCGGGTCGCCAACTTCGATGACCCTGACGGAAATCACCTCTCCGTCTATGGGCCTTGATTCCGCGGGCGCGTGGCACAGGCTTAGCACGTTGCAGCGGAATCGAGTCAGCAGAATCGTGACGACGAGGAGAAGGGCGGTGAGTTATAATCGGGCAGCGCAGTGTGTACGCTGCAAATGAAACCAACAGGGGATAGCGTCTCGCGCGTCATTTCCGGCGTTCCGGAAGCCACCATCGACAAATCCAAGCGGGAGTTTCTGCGCGCAGCTATGGCGTTGCTCGCCGGCCTGAATCTACCCAGAACGTCCCTGGCCGGCGGAGGCCTACACGGGACCGGCGGCTCCGGGCAGCGGGTGGTGATAGTGGTTTTTGGCGGCGTCCGCCGCGCCGAAACCTTTTCACCGCAGGGATTGGTGAACATTCCGCACTTGTCGGGAGACTTGCTTCCCCAATCGTTGTTCTATCGCGACGCCCGCAATGAAGGCGTGACCGCGCATTTCAACGCCATCTCCAGCATGCTGACCGGCAACTGGCAGCGCGTGGATGACTGGGGCAAGCTCGCGCCCACCACGCCAACGCTGTTCGAGCAGTTTCGCAAGGGACTGGGCGCGGCGCAGAGCGACACGTGGGTCGTGGCCAGCAACAAAGCGCTCACGAACCTGATCGGGGCCAGCTCGGCCACAGATTATGGCCCGATGTACGGCGCCAACGTGGTCTTCCCGAAGCAGCTTATGGTAGCGGCGGTGGCCAACGCCTTGCGAGCGGGACGCAGCCGCAACATGGCGGATCGCGAAAAGATCGAGGCGGAGCTGCAAAGCATGCTGGAAGCGGGCAACTACGAAGGCCTGGGATGGAGCGTGTTCGACGGGGCCGAGCGGCTGGATCCGCGCGTGCGCGCCACCATTGAAGAGGCCATTACGTCCTTTGTGCGCAGCGGCGGCCCCACTTCAGGCGACGAACTGACGTTCCTGGTGAGCCGCGAGGTCATGCGTAAATTTTCACCGCGCCTTCTGGTGGTCATCTTTTCGGATGTGGAAGTGGCGCACTTTGGCTCCTACGCGATGCACGTCGGGGGCATACGGACCGGCGACCGGCTCAGCTACCAGATGTGGCAGGAAATACAGGCCAACTCCGAATATAAGGGCAAGACCACCATGGTGGTTATGCCGGAGTTTGGGCGCGATCCAGATGGCTCGACGACCAATGGCTTTTTCAACCATCGCGGCGACACCGAGTCCACCCGGGGCACGTGGATGATGGCGTTGGGCGCGGCGGTCGAGAAGCCTCAGATTATTGAACGGCCCATCCGCCACGTGGATCTCTGCGCCACACTCGGGGACCTGCTGGGGTGTCCGCCGATGGATTCACAGGGCGTACGGCTGAAGGAGTTGCGAGGCTAAATCGCGCGTCCCAGGTGTGGGGAAAGGTTGCGAAGTGACTACGCAGGTCCAGGAAAAGCTGCCGGAAGAACTTCAAGACGCCTTGGACAAGGGCTTGCTGAAGCGCCTGCCGATTACTTTCCAGCCCGTTACCCGGCAGCAACTGCGGGAATGGGACACCCTGTTTCCCTACGAACGCCAGTCGATTCTGCGGTTGCTTCTCTATCTGGCGAGTTTGAACGAACAGCAGCTCGCGGAACTTTTCCGAGAGGTGGTTCAGCTCGAGGAGAAGATGGGTGTGCGCGGCTGGCAGTTCTCCACCGAGGAGCAGACCATCCTGAATGCGTCGCTGCTGGCGCGCTCGCGCTACTACCAGGAATGGCGCAAAGCGGTGCAAAAGGTCTTCGACGCAGCCGATCAGCAAGCCGGGAGCGAGAAGAGCGCCGACGCCGGGGGCAATCGGCTCATCCTGTTGATCATGCCTCAGGTTCTACCGCTGGAGCGCGCGAAGGTCTGGGAAAGATGGCAAGGGGTCGGGCGTCCCGTGCGACTGGATCTGGCGATGTCGCGCGAGAGTGGGAGTCCCGCGGAAGTGCTTCTCGGTGGATCCAGCACGGGTGAAGGTGGACGACTATTGGAAGTGGTGTCGCGCCGGCCCAACGCTTCCTCTGCGGACTGTTGGGTTCTGGACGCTGGATCGAATCTTGTGGACTGCGCACTGAGGCAGGAGCCCTCCGGTGCTGGCGCTCCGTCAGCCACGCTGCTCAGCCATGAACGACTCGCCACGCTGCGCCAGAATTTCTCGCGCGAAGTGAACTCCATGCGAAAGGATTTGGCTGACGCCGACGCCGTGTTCGATCGTTTGCGCAAGGCTGACGTCACGGCGTGGTGTCCGCCGGAGGTGGCACAGGTACCGGTGATTCGGGAGTTCCTGCGGTCGCTCTACCTCAGCGGCAACGGGGCGTTAATCTTCTCGAATTCTTTCGTCGAGTGGAGCGCCTCCGAGGCTTTTCGCCGGGCGCGGCCTGCGTTCGTGATGGCGCAGTTCGGGGTGAGGAGCAAGCCGAAGCCCTTCACCAGCGTGGCCGTGTTCGATAACCCGGATGAGGTGAACCCGCTTCCGGCCGTGGACGACTTGCCGGGCAGCGCGCTGGACGCGCAGGTGCTGGCGTTGTATGTGTGGCTGGCCGCGAGCCGCTATGACGAATACCGGCGAAACACCGCGTGCCTGTGCATCGCCGAGAGCTTGTCCGAAGCCTATATCGTGGCTCCGCCGGAGTTTGCGCTGTGGCGCGAGGCCGAACCCGTCACGCTGGACCGCCTCCGTGCGACGCTGACTCACTGGCTGGCGTGAGCACCCCGCCGCGGGCTGACTCGCCGCTGTTTTCCTGAGCGGAACACGCGGGCGCGCGAAACGCAGCACGCAGCCCTGCACCTCCTTTGCTTGCCAAGCTCTCAAGCGTGACGCTACACTTCAAATCAAGAGAAACGAATGCGTGAAGGAGAAATTCTTATTGGCGCCGCCAATTACACAAAACTCGCCCTGATCAGCTTACTGGTATTTTCTCCCCAGGTCTCGGGGCAGGGAATGGCCCAGGGTTCCGGTCCGCCGCCCAGCGCCAAATCGTTCAGGTGCAAAGATCGCACGATTCCCCAACTGGTGGACGTTACCGAGAAGTCCGGGATACATTTCTTCCACACTTCTGCTCCCGAGAGCCGCTACATCATCGAATCCATGAGCGGCGGCGTGTTGCTGCTGGATTACGACCGCGATGGCTGGCTGGATATTTATTTCACCAATGCTCCGACGGTGGAGATGGCGCTCAAGGGGGAAAAGTCCAAGGGAGCGCTGTATCACAACAATCACGACGGCACGTTTACCGACGTGACCGACAAAGCTGGGATTGGCACTCCCTGCTTCGCCATGGGTGGCGCGGTCGCCGATTACGATAACGATGGCTGGCCGGATATCTACGTCACCTGTTATGGGGGCAACGTCCTTTACCACAACAACGGCGATGGCACATTCACGGACGTGACCAAGAAGGCCGGCGTGGCCGATGGTCGCTGGTCCACCGGAGCAGCCTTTGGCGATTACGACGGCGATGGTTTTGTCGACTTGATGGTCGCCAATTATGTGGACCTGGACATTCATAACCCGCCGGTGTTCGGCAGCAGCGTCACCTGCAAATTCATGGGCATTGATGTCCAGTGCGGTCCCCGCGGGCTGAAAGGAGCCGGCGATTCTCTCTTCCACAACAACGGAGACGGCACCTTCACGGACGTTTCCAAAAAAGCCGGCGTGGATGATCCCGATGGTTATTACGGCCTGACGACCATCTGGGCCGATTTCAATAACACGGGACGCCCGGATATTTACGTCGCCAACGATTCGACGGCCGGTTTTCTGTACCGCAACGACGGCAACGGGAAATTTACCGACATTGGCCTGGAATCAGGCACGGCTCTTGGAGAGGATGGCCACGAGCAAGCGGAAATGGGCCTGGCCGTGGGAGATTACCTGCACACCGGGCGGCCCGCCCTGGCGGTGACGGATTTCTCCATGGACAACACGGCCCTTTACCGCAACGACGGCAACTGGGATTTTCAGGAGGTCGCTTACGCCTCGGGCATCGGCCTGCCGTCCGTCCCGTGGGTGAAATGGGGCATTGCGTTTGTGGATCTGGATAACGACGGATGGCTTGACTTGGTGACTGTCAACGGCCACGTCTATCCGCAAGCAGACAAACTGGCATCCGGCGCGAAGTATCGCGAACCGAAGCTGGTCTATTACAACCAGGGGGATGGCACATTCTGCGATGCCAGCGAGCAGTCAGGACCGGCGATAGTCAGGCCCAATGTATCGCGAGGGCTCGCCGTCGGGGATCTTTTCAACGACGGCAATATGGATTTGGTGGTGGAAGAATTGACCGGGACTCCGCTGGTGCTCCGAAATCCGGGAATTCCCGGCAACCATTGGGTGAGTTTTGAGCTGGCGGGCACGAAGAGCAACCGCATGGCCATCGGGGCCCGTCTGAAAATTGTTGCCGGCGGAATGACGCAGACCGAAGAGATCCACAGTGGCGGCAGCTATATTTCGCAGAGCGATCAACGCGTGCACTTTGGTCTGGGCAAAGCGACGAAGATTGACAGTCTGGAAATTCGCTGGCCCTCCGGCAAAGTGGAAACCATCAAGGATTTGGAAGCTGATAAGTTTTACAGCGTTCTGGAAGGGGAGGGCATCGTGCCGCGCGCCAAGATTCTTCCCTCCGCAGCCAAAAAGCAGTAGCGGCCAGGTACCTGGTCAGTTTCCGGTAAGAGCGTTTACCAAGACTTAGGCGGTGCTCTGGGGAACGAGCTGGTAACTTCGATGGGCCTGTCTCCGTATTGACCTGCAGGAACCGAGGAACGTTGATTCTGGTCTGGCGTGCGCTACAACAACGCAGCACGGTCCGACTGAGGCACCCTTGAGGAGCACTTTATGAAAGCGATTGTACGCACGCAATACGGACCACCGGATGTGCTGCAGTTCACGGAGGTAGAAAAACCTACCCCCAAGGACAATGAGGTCTTGATAAAACTTTACGCGGCATCGGTAAATCCACTGGACTTGTTCCAGATGAGAGGTGCGCCGATGCTCCGGTCGATCCCGGGGCTGCGCACACCAAAACACCAGGTCCTCGGAGTTGATATAGCAGGGCGGGTTGAGGCGGTTGGCAGCAACGTAACCCAGTTCAAACCAGGAGACGAGGTGTTCGGGGTTGGGGGAAAAGGCTTCGCAGGGGGCGGGTTTGCCGAATACGTGTGTGCTGCTGAAGATAAATTGGCGCTGAAGCCAGCCAACAGTTCGTTTGAGGACGCCGCATCCGTACCGGTGGCGGCACTCACCGCTCTTCAGGGTCTTCGTGATAAGGGACGCATCCAGCCCGGCCAGAAGGTTCTGATTGATGGCGCGTCTGGCGGTGTGGGTACGTTTGCGGTCCAGATTGCCAAATCGTTCGGGGCTGAAGTCACTGCCGTGTGCAGCGCCAGGAATGTGGACACGGCGCGAAGGATTGGCGCAGACCACGTCATTGATTACACGCGGGAAGATTTCACGCGGAGTGGGCAGCGTTACGATCTGATCCTGGGTGCCAACGTCCATCATTCGATTTTCGATTACATGCGCGCGCTGAGTCAGAACGGAATTTATGTCGTCGTCGGAGGCGGCTTGGCTCGAATTTTCCAAGCGATGTTACTCGGACCTTTACTATCGCGGATCGGGAGCAAGAAGACGTGCTTCTTTATCGCGAATATCAACCAGAAGGATTTGGTTTTTCTGAAAGATCTTCTTGCAGCCGGAAAAGTTGTACCCGTCATCGATAGACGTTACCCGTTGAGCGACGCGGCTGAAGCTCTGCGTTATCTTGAAGAAAGACACGCGCGAGGGAAAGTCGTATTAACCGTCGAACATAGTAATGACACTTAAAAAGGAGCTGCGCCAGACCGCTATTCATAACGGCAGGTGAGCTTGGTAGTTCGCGGTCCGAAGTCGTTGAAGCAGGGAACTGCGCCGCCGCATGCAACTGGCCAGGCCTCTTCTCCCGCTGCTAATTCCTGGTCGCCTAATCGGGAACTGACCCGCCGCCAACGCCCAGGGGCGCTTGACGAGGCGATGCGCATTCTATATCGTCATCGCAAAAGTGGAGTGGAGATCGGCACCGATAGACGGGCAGGGATTTTAGTTTCATCGCTCCTTGTACGGAAACAATCATCCGAGGAAATCGAGGGCTCATCATGCCCATGCGTTACACACTTGCATTAGACGCCGGCACCACCAGCGTTCGCGCGATTCTTTTTGATCACAGCGGCCAGATCTCCGCCGTGGCGCAGCGGGAGATCCGGCAAATCTTTCCGCACCCCGGCTGGGTCGAGCATGATCCGGAAGAAATCTGGTCTTCGCAGGTGGCTGTGGCCATGGAAGCGCTTGGCAGTGTGAGCGCAAGCCCGGGTGACATCGCCGCGATTGGCATCACCAATCAACGGGAGACGAGCATCGTGTGGGACCGCGAATCGGGCGAGCCGGTCCACAATGCGATTGTGTGGCAGGATCGCCGCACGGCGGGAATGTGCGATCAGTTGCGCCGCGGCGGGGCCCTGAAAATGATTCAGAAGCGCACGGGCCTGCTGTTGGATTCGTATTTCTCCGCAACCAAAGTGAGCTGGATTCTGGACAATGTTGCGGGGGCGCGCAAAAAAGCCGAACAAGGCAAGCTGGCTTTCGGTACGGTGGACAGTTGGCTGGTCTGGAAACTCACCAGCCGCTCGAAACATATCACCGACGCCAGCAATGCCTCGCGCACGCTGTTGTTGAACATCCATACAGGCGAGTGGGACGCGGAACTGCTAAAGCTTTTTCGCATTCCCGCGAGCATGCTGCCCGAAGTGCGCTCTTCCAGCGAGGTGTATGGCCACGTAAATTCCACGCTCGGGCTCCAGGACATTGCCATCGGCGGCATCGCGGGGGATCAACAAGCCGCGCTGTTTGGACAGATGTGCATCAAGCCCGGTGGAACGAAAAGTACCTACGGGACGGGATGCTTCCTGCTGCAAAATACCGGGGCGAAGGCGGTCGACTCCAAAAACCGTCTGCTAACCACGATCGCCTGGAAAATCGGAGGGAAGACGGATTACGCGCAGGAAGGAAGCGTGTTCATCGGCGGCGCGGTGGTGCAGTGGTTGCGCGACGGCTTGAAGCTAGTGCGTTCCGCGCCGGAAGTGGACGCACTCGCTGCCACGGTGAAGGACAGTGGAGGACTTTTCCTGGTGCCCGCGTTTGCCGGCCTGGGCGCGCCGCATTGGGATCCATACGCGCGCGGCCTCCTTATCGGTATCACGCGGGATGCAACGAGCGGGCATGTGGCGCGGGCGGCGCTCGAAGGAGTAGCCTTCCAGGTGGCCGACCTGCTGGAAGCCATGCAGAGTGACACGGGTAAGAAACTAAGGGAACTGCGCGTGGATGGAGGCCTGACTCGCAGCGAATTGTTGATGCAATTTCAGGCGGACATTTTGGGTATACCAATTGTGCGTCCGGCGGTTACGGAAACAACGGCCTTGGGAGCTGCCTACCTGGCGGGACTTGCGACGGGTTTCTGGAAGAATCTCCAGGACGAGGCTTCGCAATGGAAGGCGGAAAAAGTGTTCGAGCCTAAGATGCGCCGGGCGCAAGCCGGCGAACTGCGCGCACGCTGGCAGGAAGCGTTGGCGCGGGCGAAGCAGTGGGAACACCCCGCGGAAAGCGGGAGGAAGGGAAAAAGGAAGAGGAGCAGGGCACGCTAGTGTCGCGTCCCGAAAGTCAGGTGCATTTCTCTCTAGGGGGTCAGGGCTTCAGCCCTGACATACAGCCTGTCAGTTGAATTGGGCTTTAGCCCCTGAGGATTCCGGGCTTTTTCTTTGTGTTTCCTGGACACAGCGCTGGCAGGTCTCTGCAAGGCAGCGGAATCCCTTGCTTCAGGGGCTAAAGCCCGGTGATCATTTAGGCTTTCCGCCGGGGCTGAAGCCCCGGCCTCCTAAAGAACAAAGTCGGAAAGGAGAAATCCTACGAAACGCGACGAAATGCTAGCTCAAGTTCGCGCCCAACGCGAACCTTTGGGCTTGATTGTCATCGGAGGCGGCGCGACGGGTGTTGGCGTGGCCGTGGACGCCGCCGCGCGCGGTTACAGGACATTGCTGCTGGAGCAGCATGATTTTGGGAAGGGAACGTCAAGCCGCAGCACCAAACTCGTGCATGGCGGCGTGCGCTATCTGGAACAAGGGCAGGTCTCGCTGGTCATGGAGGCGCTGAAAGAACGCGGCATTCTGCGCCAGAATGCGCCGCATTTGGTAAGCGAATTGCCTTTCGTCGTGCCCAACTATTCCTGGTGGGAAGGCCCGTTCTACGGCATCGGGCTCAAAGTCTACCAAGCCATGGCGGGCAAGTATGGCTTCGGCCCATCCGAACTGCTGTCCAAGGAAGAAACCGTTGAACGCATCCCAAACATCAACACGGACGGGCTGCGCGGCGGAGTGATCTACTACGACGGGCAGTTTGACGATGCGCGTCTGCTGATCGATCTGGCTGCCACCGCCGTCGAACAAGGCGCGATCCTGCTCAACTACATGCAAGTGACGGGACTCACGAAAGACGCGGACGGCCTGCTGGACGGCGTTCTGGCGCGCGACATCGAGAGCGGCGAAGAATTCGCACTCAAAGCCAAGGTCGTCATCAACGCCACCGGCCCGTTCACCGACTCCGTGCGCCACCTGGCCGAACCGAAAGCGGAAGACATGATCTCTCCCAGCCAGGGCGCCCACATCGTTCTGGATAAATCATTTCTCCCGGGAGATCACGCCATCATCGTGCCGCGCACCAGTGATGGCCGGGTGATGTTCGCCATTCCCTGGCACGGGCACACGCTGGTGGGCACCACCGACACTCCCATCGAGCACGCCGACCTCGAACCCGTGCCCATGGAGCAGGAGATCGAGTTCATGCTCAGCACCGCCAGCCTCTATCTGGCGAAGAAACCCACAAAGCAAGACATCCTGAGCACGTTCGCGGGAATCCGGCCGTTGCTGCGTTCCGGGGACGGCAGGAACACGGCAGCCTTCTCTCGCGACCACGCCATCCTCATTGATCCCTCCGGCCTGGTCAACATTGCCGGCGGCAAGTGGACCACCTATCGAAACATGGCGGAGCATTGCGTGGACCAGGCCGCTACCCTTGCGGGCCTGACCGAACGACCCAGCGTGACCAAGCACCTGAACATCCACGGCTTTCATCAACACGCGGAGCGCTTTGGCTCGCTTGCTTTTTACGGCTCCGACGCGCCGTTCATTCAAGAGATTATCCGCGGCGATGCCAGTCTGGGCGAAGCCATGCACCCGGCCCTGCCGTACTGCGCCGCGGAAGTTGTGTGGGCCGTGCGCGAGGAGATGGCGCGCTCCGTGGAAGACGTTCTGGCGCGGCGCACCCGCGCACTCTTCCTCAACGCCAGGGCGGCCATTCGGATGGCTCCCCGGGTGGCGCAAATCCTGGCGAAAGAATTGGGGCGCGATCAGCAGTGGCAGGAAAACCAAATACAACTTTTTGAGGAGTTGGCGAAGGGCTATCTTGTGAAAGGATAAGTATCTGGAAAAACGTTGCGGCGTGCTCTCGATCTTCTCGGGACGCATCAGCAATCGTCAGACAGATTGACGGTATCGAAGCGGAATGAACTCGCCGCCGGCGTTTTTCTCCGGTACACTTTGAAAAATCTATATGACAAACGTATCGCGACGCAACATGCTGAAGAGTGTGCTTACTGGAGTGACTATGGCTTCCGTTCCATCCACGTTGTGGTCCAGGCAGGGAGTTCCCGTGCCTCGCAGGGCCCGCGTGAAGCAATCGGTTTGCCGCTGGTGCTACCAGCAGATTCCACTCGAGGAGCTTTGCGCCAAATCCGCGCAGATGGGCTTGAAAGCCGTGGACCTGCTCAATCCCGAGGAGTACGAGGTGCCCGGGCGCTATGGCCTTGTTTGCAGCATGGGTTACGCGGGAGGCGGTGAGATTGACAGCGCGATGAATCGCGTGGATAACCACGCGAAGATTGAAGAAGCTTTTCGCAAGTACATCCCCCTGGCAGCCAAGGCCGGCGTGCCGAACGTAATCACTTTTTCCGGCCCCCGCAAAGGGATGTCCGACGACGAAGGCGCCAAGAACACGATTGCGGGGCTCAACCGCGTCAAGAAAATTGCCGAAGATCATGGGGTCACGATCTGCATGGAGCTTCTGAACAGCAAGGTGGATCACAAAGACTATATGTGCGACCACACGGCATGGGGAGTGCGTGTGGTGGAGGCGGTGAACTCGCCGCGCGTGAAGCTGCTCTATGACATCTATCACATGCAGATCATGGAGGGAGACCTGATACGCACAATCCAACAGAACATCCAGTGGCTGGGGCACTTCCACACCGGGGGCGTTCCCGGAAGGCACGAACTGGACAATACGCAGGAAGTACAGTGGGACGGCGTGATGCGCGGCATCCTCGCAACCAACTTCCAGGGCTACGTGGCGCAAGAATTCTTGCCCACGCGCGACCCGCTTACCTCCCTGCGGCAAGCCGTCGATCTGTGCGATGTGTAATGCCAGTCCGGAGAGATTCGCCCGCTGAACCTGGCAGGCTGGTTCAGCGACGACGGGTTTCCGCTCCACAAAAGTACAAAAGCAGCCCGAAATGGCGGTGCGCATGAGGCAGATCCTGGTCACCGGAGCGACCGGCAAAGTCGGCCGCCATTTTATTGAGCGAGTTCTTCAGTCCGGCGAACTGCCCGACGTGAAGATCCGCGCGTTGTGCCACAACAGACTTCTGCAACCGTACGCGCGCCTCGAGGTTGTCCAGGGGAGCATTTCTGATCGCGCTGTGGCGCACAAAGCCCTGGATGGTGTCACTCATGTATTGCATTGCGCTACGTGCAAGGAAACCCCGGACGACATCATCGACGTTTCCGTGAAGGGTCTCTTCTGGCTCCTCGAAGAGTGCCGCACCAGCCCTGCTTTCCAGCAGTTCATCCTGCTCGGCGGCGATTGCGCCGTGGGCCATTTCTTCTATCCGCATCCCGTCCCCGTCACCGAACAGCAAAAGCACAGCGCCTATCCCGGGTGTTACGCACTCTCGAAGGTTCTCGAAGAGGTGATGTTGGAACAATATTTCATCCAATACGGCCTGAACGGATGCTGTCTGCGTGCGCCCTGGATCATGGGAAAGGATGATTTCAAATACACGCTCTCCTTTGGCGAGGATGTTTTTGGCGGACCGCGCTGGCGGGACCTGGTGGGGCCCAAGCGGGCCAACGCCTATTGCAAAAGCGGCGCGGTGCCCTTGATGCTTGATCCAGATGGCCGTCCCGTCAAACGCAATTTCGTGCACGTCAGCGATCTTGCGGATGCCATCCTGAAAGCGCTAGACCATCCCAAGGCGCGCCAGCAGACCTTCAACATTTGCATGGATGAACCGGTGGATTACCAGCAGGTGGCCGATTATCTGCGCCAAACACGAGGGCTTCCTTCTGTTGGGATTAAGACTCCTTATCATTCAACTTGGCTGGACAACAGCAAAGCGAAATTTCTTTTGGGCTGGCGCCCTCGCTTTGATCTTAAACGCCTGATCGAGGAAGCCTGGACTTACCAGCGGGAGGCAGCCGACCCGCGGCACATCTGGTACCCAGGATAGCGATCCGGCCACTGCACGGAATGTCGCCAAAACGGACGAAGACAGAACAAATCTAAAATTGTGCACGGTTTGTCAGTTGAGATCCTTCGGGGCGCAAACTGCGCGCCCCTCAGGATGACAACGTGTTGGCATGACTGGCAGTGTTGGCGTGATTGGCTAACGCTCGCAATTGTATCTCGTGAGAAATCCGGCTAGGGACCGTCAAGCGTTGCGGGTAGTGATTACAGGGCATAGAATGCCGTCTGGACTGGAAACGAACTGCAACGATAGCTGTAGAAAAGGAAATTGGGTCTCCAGAATGAATTGCTTCCGCATGGTGCAATCCCCCTTTCAGAATCGCGTGAGTCGATATTTCCTGTTTCTCCTTTTGTGGGCCGTTGTATTTGCTGGTTTGCCCGCGGCCACGGCGGCGGCGCAAACCCCTTCCCCATCGCAACTGGATGCCGTCACGGTTGAGGGCACGGTTCGGAACTCGGCGGGTGAACCAGTGATGGGAGCATCCGTGGTCCTTGAGGAGAAAAGCGGGACGCACAAACTGGAAACGAAAACGGATGCAGAAGGGAAGTTTAGTTTTACCGTTCGTCATGCTGGAATGTACACGGCGACGGTGGAAAAAGCGGGGTTCGGCAAGTGCGCCACGGACCCGATGCCGTTGTTGTCATCCGGTCAGAAGAAACAGATCGAACTGCGCTTGCAAAGTGCAACGCCGGCCCAGCCTTCCTCTTCTACTGCAACCGCATCTCCGGGCGCCATGGAATTCAAGGACGAGCCCAATTTCACCGTGGCTGGAGTTACCGACTGGTCCGGCGCGGGAGGCCATGGCTCCGACACCAGTCTGCGAACCGGAGAAGCGCTTGCTCGAGAGACGCTGGCGCTCAAATCCAGCGGGCCAGACGAAACTTCGCACGGTGCTGCGGCAGGAGACGCAACGGGACGCGAAAGCTTGGAGTCGGAGAACAAACTGCGCGCCGCTGTCGCGCGGACACCTGATAGCTTCGAAGCGAATCATCGGCTCGGCGAATTCTATCTGCGCTCCGGCAAATATCGCGAAGCCATCGCATCCCTCAAGGCCGCCTACCAAATTAACGGCGAAAATGTTGCCAATGCCTATGATCTGGCGCTGGCTTACCGGGGCCTCGGCGACTTTGTCCCCGCTCACGATCTGGCCGTGAAGGTCCTCGCGAACGCAGAAGGCGATGCCGGGCTGCATGGGCTTCTGGGCGACCTGGACGAGCGTCTGGGTGATCCCCTCGGAGCAGTGCGCGAATACGAACGCGCCGCCACGCTCGAGCCTAGCGAGCCGAATTACTTCGAGTGGGGGACCGAACTTCTGCTGCACCGCGCTGTCCGGCCCGCCGTGATCGTCTTCAAGAAGGGGTCAGTTGCCCACCCCAATTCCGCCAGGATGCTGGTTGGGCTCGGCGCTGCTTTGTACGCTGATGGTTCTTACGATGAAGCGGCCGGTCAGCTTTGCCATGCCTCGGACTTGCAGCCGGAAGATGCCACGCCCTATCTCTTCCTGGGCAAAATGGAAGTAACTTTACCCACTGTGTTCTCCTGCAGCGAACAGAAGTTGGCTCGTTTCCTGCAGAATCAGCCCGGAAATGCTCTCGCCAACTATTATTTCGCGATGGCGGTCTTGAAACGGGGCCGGGAATCGAAGAGTTCAGCAGACTCGCAACAGGCGGAAGCGTTGCTTAAGAAATCGGTGGCGATCGACCCCAAACTGGGCGAAGCGTACCTGCAGCTTGGGGTTTTGTACGCGGCGCAGGGTGCCAGCGATGAGGCCATTGCCGCATTCAAGAAGGCCATCGAAGTGGCGCCCGGCCTGGGCGAGGCGCACTACCGGTTAAGCCAGCTCTACAAACGCAGCGGCGAAAAGGCCAAGGCCGAACAGGAAATTCAGCTCTACAAACAGGTGGAGAAGAGCGAAGCCGATGAAGTCGAACGGCAGCGGCGTGAAGTGCAACAATTCCTGATTATCTTGAAAGACCAGCCGACGGTCTCCGCGCCGCACTGACAGAGTCTTCCTGGACGGCTTTCTGAAAACGGTTGACAGACCTGCTAAGATTCTGCAGAACTCTTTTTTCACTTCCACGTATCACATCGCTCCCCACGGAAAGGAAAGACATGGACCGACGAAATTTTCTAAAGACGACAGGAACGGTAATTGCCGGCGCTACGCTGGCGCGCGATGCGTTCGCAGGCAGTGCACAGCAATCCGGCGATTCCGCGGCTGGCGGACGGCTGATCCTCCCGATCAACCGCAACTGGCGCTACAACCGCAAGTTCGTCGAAGGCGCGCACGAAGCGAAGTTCGACGACTCCGCGTTTGAACGCGTCGTGGTTCCGCACACCAACGTCAAGCTGCCCTGGCATAGCTTCGACGACAAGGACTATGAGTTTGTCTCCATCTACCGGCGGCGTTTCAAGCTGCCGCGGGAAACGCGCGGGCGGCACGTGTTTGTTGACTTTGAAGGTGTCATGACGGCGTCCACGGTATGGATCAATGGCGTGCAGCTCGGCGAGTACAAGGGTGGCTACACGCCTTTTTCGTTTGATTTGACGCCGCACATCGATTATGCGGGCGAGAATGTGCTCGCGGTGGATGTGGATTCGCGGGAGCGGGCGGATATCCCGCCGTTCGGCTTTCAGATCGACTACATGACCTTTGGCGGGATCTACCGCGAGGTCGCTCTTCGCGTGGTGCCGGGGACTTTTATCGAGAACATTTTTGCCAAGCCCAAGGACGTTTTGACGGCGTCCCCTCGCGTGGAAGTGGACTGTTTCGTGCAGCACCTGGAAGAGCTGCATGAGCCGCTGACGCTTGAGGTTGAACTGCGCGACGGGAAGCAGGTGCTGGCGAAGGCCACGGGCCAGGTTGCGGTGTCGGCGGCCACGACAGAGAGTGTCGCGCACAGCGTGGTGCTCGAAAACCTGGGCACGGTCAAATTGTGGGACCTGACTAACCCCAATCTCTATACCGTGCACGTTCGTTTGGTGCGCGGCACGCGAGTTGTGGACCAGGATTCGCGGCGGATTGGTTTTCGGCAAGCCGAGTTTACCGACCATGGCTTCGAGTTGAATGGCAAGGTCATCAAGCTGCGGGGTCTCGACCGTCATCAGACATTCCCGTTTGTCGGGCAAGCCATGCCGGCCAAGCCGCAGCGGCGCGACGCGGAAATTCTTCGCAAGAAGCTGAGGTGCAACATCGTGCGCACTTCGCACTACCCGCAATCCAGGCATTTCCTGGATGCTTGCGATGAAATGGGCCTGCTGGTCCTGGAAGAAATCCCCGGCTGGCAGCACATCGGGGATGAACCCTGGAAGCTGATTTCGATTGACAACGTGGCGCGCATGATCGAGCGCGATTGGAACCATCCCAGCATCATCCTCTGGGGCGTGCGCATCAACGAATCGCTGGACGACCATGACTTCTACGTGCGCACCAATGCGCAGGCTCACAAGCTCGATCCCACGCGGCAAACCGGGGGCATACGTTATTTCCAGGAGTCCGAATTCCTGGAAGACGTTTTCACGATGAACGACTTCGGTTTCCCGCTGAAACCGCCCAATCATCCCCGCTATCTGATTACCGAATTTGTCGGCCACACCTATCCGACAAAGACCATTGACGACAAAGAGCGGCTGATGGAGCATACGGTCCGCCACGCGCGCGTCCACGATCAACTCGCTTCCAATCCGCAATATGCCGGCGGCATCGGTTGGTGCGCTTTCGACTACAACACGCACAGCGATTTCGGCAGCGGCGACCGCATTTGTTACCACGGTGTGACCGACATATTCCGCGAGCCGAAGCCCGCGGCCGGCTTTTACAGGTCGCAGTGCGATCCTGCGGAAGAAATTGTTCTGGAGCCCGCCTTCCACTGGGCCCGTGGTGATGAATCGATCGGATTCACAAAGGCCATGGTCTGTTCCAACTGCGACCATCTGAAGTTTTATGTTAATGATAAGTTGGTGGCGGAAGCCGATCCGGACAAAGCACAATTCCAATACCTTCGCTATGCGCCGTTCACCGCGGATTTCCGGCATTCCGTACGGGAGTGGGGAGACTTGCGGATCGAAGGATATATCGAGGGCAAGCAGGTGATCACCAAGACGCTATCCGGTAAGGGGCTCGATCAGAAGTTTACCCTGTTGCCAGACGACACAAAATTAAACGCCGACGGCGCCGACGCGACACGCGTGGTTCTTCGCGTGACGGACGAATTTGGCGCCATCCGGCCGTTCGCGAACGACGCCATCAAGTTGAAGCTGGAAGGCCCCGCCGAAATCATCGGCGACAATCCATTTGCGCTGATTGGCGGCACCGGCGCGATCTGGATTCGCGCGAAGGAACAACCGGGAACCGTCCGGCTGACGGCGACTCACCCGGTCCTCGGAACACAGCAAGTTCAGTTTGAACTCGTGAGCGTCGCCCCGGAGACGGCCTAGCCTGATACGGATGGGAAGCATCTGACCGAGATTTGGCGAAAGCAGAAAGAAAGAAGGAACTGCACCATGAAGAACATAGTGTGGAAGTCTGTGTTAATGGTAATTCCTCTGTTGGGGCTCGCAGTGAATGGCAGGGCACAAGCAAGCTACGCCCTGCGCTCCCCGGACAAAAGAATCGAAGTGCGAATCCGGACGGCGCAAGGCGTTCGTTACGATGTGGTCCTGAAGGGCGTGGCGCTCCTGCAGGACAGCTCCCTCTCGATGGACGTTGACCATAAGGTGCTGGGGCACGAGGTCAAGGTCACGGGATCGAAGGAACGCCACAGCGATCAGATGCTTGAACCGGTGGTGCGCCAGAAATTCGCGAAAATCCGCGACAACTTCAACGAACTCCGGCTGGACATGGAAGGCGGCTATGCCGTGGTTTTCCGCGCATACAACGAAGGTGTCGCTTACCGGTTCGAGACTTCGCTCCCCGCGGAGCAGGTGAAGATCTACGGCGAGGAAGCAAACTTCCGCTTCACCTCCAATTTCGTGGTGTTCTATCCGCAGGAAGACAGCTTCTTCTCTCACAACGAGCGCAAATACCTGCCGCAACTCTTGTCGAATATCAATCCGGCGTTTTTAGCCACCCTTCCCGCGGTCGTGGATGCGGAAGGAGGCGCAAAAGTGGCCATCGCGGAATCGGATGTCGAGGAATATCCGGGACTCTGGCTGCACGGCACTGGTGGCAACGGACTTTCCGGGACCTTTCCACCCTATCCTCTGAAAGAACAACTGACCGGCGATCGTGATTTCAGAGTCGTCGAAAGCGCCGATTATATTGCCGTGACGACGGGGAAGCGCACCTTCCCGTGGCGCGTGCTGGGCATCACGGACCGGGATGCGGACCTCCTGACGAATCCATTGGTGTGGCTGTTGGAGAAACCCTCCCAGTTGCAGGACACAAGCTGGATCAAGCCGGGCAAGGTCGCCTGGGACTGGTGGAATGACAACAATGTGTACGGCGTGGACTTCAAGGCCGGCGTCAACACGCAAACCTACAAGTACTACATCGATTTCGCGGCGAAGTACGGCCTTCCTTACATCATCCTGGACGAAGGGTGGTACAAGCTCGGCAACGTGCTCGAGGTGGTCCCGGAAATCAACATGGAAGAATTGATGGCCTACGCCAAGCAGAAAAATGTTGGAGTGATTTTATGGGTAATTTGGAAAACGCTGGACGATCAGCTTATACCCGCGCTGGATCAATACCAGAAATGGGGCATCAAGGGAATCAAGGTTGATTTCATGCAGCGCAGCGATCAATTGCTGATCAACTACTATCACAAAGTCAGCCGCGAAACGGCCAAGCGCCACATGCTGGTGGATTTTCACGGCGACCAGAAACCCGCGACGATGACCCGCACCTGGCCCAACCTGATCAGCACGGAAGGCGTCCGCGGGATGGAGTGGAGCAAATGGAGCGCGGAGACAGATCCGGATCATACCGTCACGCTGCCGTTCACGCGGATGTTCCTTGGGCCGATGGACTTCACGCCGGGAGCGATGCTGAATGCGCAGAAAGCCAGCTTTAGGCCGGTGTTCAGCCGCCCCATGAGCGAGGGCACGCGTTGTCATCAACTCGCGATGTACGTAGTGTTCGAGAGCCCATTGCAAATGCTCTCGGACAGCCCGTCAAATTACCTGCGCGAGCCGGAAGCGATGGAGTTCCTGGCCGCTGTGCCGACGGAGTGGGACGAATCGAAGGCCCTCGATGGACGCATCGGGCAATACGTTGCGATAGCCCGGAGAAATGGTGCGGACTGGTATGTCGGAGCGATGACCAACTGGACGGGAAGGGAACTGGAGATTGATTTCTCCTTCCTGCCCGAAGGCAATTTCCAGATGGATGCCTATCAAGACGGCGTGAACGCAGACCGCATGGGAAGCGACTACAAACTGGTGAAGACGCAAGTGACTCGGGCGACCAAACTAAAAATCAAGCTGGCCCCAGGCGGCGGCTGGGCCGCGCGCATTCATCGCTAGGCGGGACTCAAGGAGGGATAAACCTGAAGGCCGAAATCAAAGAGGGATTTCTCCACTCCGGGACGGCAGAAATCGCCGTCCCTCCGGTCGAAATGACAAATTTGGGGTGTTGGTTAGCGTGGGGAAACGCAAACTCAGCGAAGCGGGATACTCACGCGACGTTCATTTGATACAGATTACGCTGAGTCAGTTTCCGGCAACTTAACGAGACTTGCTCCTAAGGCCGTCCTCTGTGCCACAATTGGATTATGAATTCCCTCAAAATCGGTGACAGGGTCTTGACAGCTCCAGACGAACGCGCCGAAAGATGGCAGTGGCCCTCAGAATGGGAGTGGCCTACAGATTCTAGAAAGTTCATGTGCTGGATTTTCCTCGCCACATCCCTGCAGTACCTAACCATCTCCCTTAGGAGCATTCCGTACTCACTTCATCAATACTCCGCAGTTCCGCTTCTTCGCATTCTGCTCACGGCGCCGATCATCTCTGTCGTAATGGCTACCCTCTCTGGAGTGGCCTGGTGGACTATCTGGAAGGGGAAAGCCTCGGCGAAAGGCTGGGCGATTGCCACAAGCCTCGTATACATTCTGATTTTCCTCCGGCAATTCATCATTCCCATAGGACCCGTCTGGGGTCGCCAAGCGGGTGCGCTGTTTCTCGGAATAATCGGACTGGTCGCTTTCTTGTGGCGCGATAAACGGGTCGACGCTTAGCTTCCCGTTCGACCTATCTACCAAGCCCGAATCAGTGCGTAAAAATCGAGGAATCCGTGTGCAACGATGACGGGAAGGGCACAGCGCGAGCGCGCGTAATACAGTGCCAAAGCCAAGTTGAAAAAAGAGAGCGATATTGCGCCGGCCCAGCCGTAGTAGAGATGGTAGGAAAACTGGACAACTACACTAAGGGCGACAGCCAGCGTCGAAGAGCCAGTTAGTTCGATGACTTCAGTCATCAGGTAGGCCCGAACGATCAGTTCTTCAAAGAACGGACTCAAGAGCAAAAATGGAATTGCCACGATGGAAGGGTGCGAGAAAAAATCTTTGGCAGTGGGAACGGTGGCCCAAGTCCCGTATGCCAAATGGTGGATGGTCTGAACCAGCGCATTACCTAGGCCGTACGCCGCATAGGACACCATGGCTACTAAACACACCGTCATAAGTAA
>DLMH01000194.1 GCA_002478115.1 Candidatus Acidiferrum typicum
GTATTTATGAGATGGCTTCTAGAGAGAACAAGTGTTGGTCGAGTCGCAAGCTTGATGTGCTCAGGGACATTGAAATGCGCGGAAGCCTTAGCAGGTAGCACAACTAATATATCTTCATAAATTCGCCCGTCTCTTGAACCTCTATTCATTCCAGTAATTTCTTTGATCGAATCAACCATGGCGCAAGAATTTTCGTCGGGAATCGGCATGTCTCCGCGACCGCTCATCAAAGCCGCTTCTGTTCGGGAGCGAGTCAACGTTCCTATTGACAATTGTGGTTCGCAACTGGACATTCCCGCCCTGAATGCGCTGGCATTGCGGTCGCTTGTTTCGTTGTTTGAGGAGAAAGAAAAGCTCTTTTCTCGACGCGTCACTTTGACCGAGGATGGATTCTACCGAGAAGGGCCTTCACGGAAGCGCACGATCATTGCGCTCTTAGGTTTGCAGCGTCTGGCAGAGTCCGGGGGAGCAGCACCCGTTGACGTCGCTTCGATTCGAGATGGCATCTTGGAAGACACAAGCTGGGTCAGGAGTGTGGGAGACCTGGGACTCCAGACCTGGCTCACAGCCGAGTGTGCGCCGGAGAGACTCGAAATACTTCTTAACGAGTTGGATTTCGGGAAGGCGCTCAACACTTTTTCGGATGGTCGCCAAGCCTGCACCAAGGGGCTAGCCTTGTTTCTGGCAGGCATAGCGCACGCGCGGCTGGCGTGTCCTGGAACGCTTCCGGATCTGACAGACGTCGCCGTGGATACGTACCACTTGCTCCAGGACAACCAAAGCGAGGGCAGAATCTTCGGACACGCAGCGTTTCCCAGGTTCCTTCAGCATGCCTTCTGCAGCCGCTTTGGAACGTTCGCCGATCAAATTTACGCCATCTACGCGCTCACGACGTTCGCACGGGCATTTCAGATTGAGGAGCCACTCGGGTCCGCGTTGGGTTGTGCCAACTCGCTTCGCGCGCTCCAAGGAGAAATGGGGCAATGGTGGTACCTTTACGATAAGAGCGCATGCCGCGTCGTGAATCGATACCCTGTGTTTTCCCTACATCAGGATGGCATTGCGCCTGTTAGCCTCCTTGCTTTAGGAGAAGCTACTGGCCAGAGTTTTCACGAACCGGTATACAAGGGATTGTCCTGGATTGCCGGAGCGAATGAACTTGGGGATGACCTTCGGAATCAGGACCGAGGTTTGATTTGGGATTCAATCGCGCCGAGACGGCGAATAGCGAATTATTGGGAGGCGACACTCAACTTTATGAACATTTCCCATGGGCCACGAGTGGAGAGCCTCAGAATTCGGTATGAAGCCCGGCCCGATCACTTCGGCTGGTTACTCTATGCCTTCGGCAGGTTTGGCCTGCCGAAGGTAGGGATCGCCGCTGTGCCCGACAAAGCACAGTAGGGAACCAACCGATGCATTCCGGGGAAGATATAGACCGCGAGACTCCTTCAGAGGCCACAGGCCGCAGCAGACAAGTTGGGAACTCGAGGACCCGCGGCACCGTTGGAAGAAACATCCTAGAAGATGATGAAATGACTTCGGAATGCAACGCCAAGTGTCGCCAAGACCCGTTTGTCAATATGTGGTAAGAGTTTTCCCTTTTCTCGGCTTTCGCAGAGAAATCCACGCCAAGCGAAGCTCTTTGGTCATCCGCTTTGTTATTAACCTATGTTTTTTCAATCACTTGAGGTTCGATTCGGTTTGGCCAATTTTTCACATAGCTTGCGTTGGTCTGGCAGTCTGATTGCGCTACTCTTTCGTGGAGTCTGATGTTTCTTTTCTTGCAACTAAGTTACTTATTTTGTTATACTTAGTATCACATGAAGAAAGAATCGGGGATGCCGTCTAGCGGTGTCAATGGCGGTAGCCTACCCGAACGGCCCGCAACAACCTCAAGGCTCATAGAGATGTCCTCTTTTCTTGCGAATCATCTTCAATCTCATTGTTCCATGCAAAAGAAAGGAAAGTTGGTGCATCTGTGAACGAATTCTGCTCGATTGCTCCAGACGTGAAATTGGCTGAGGGAGTTAAGCTTTCCAAATTCATCAACCTTTATGGCTGCCAAATCGGAGAGAACACGAAAATCGGAGCCTTTGTCGAAATCCAGAAGAACGCAACAGTCGGGAAGAACTGCAAGGTCTCCAGCCATAGTTTTATTTGTGAAGGCGTCACGATCGAAGACAACGTGTTCATCGGTCATGGCGTCACCTTCATTAATGATTCCTACCCACGCGCAACAGCGCCCGGCGGCCAGTTACAGACTGAACAGGATTGGAAAGTCGAGCAGACCCTCGTGAAGAAAGGCGCCTCGATTGGCTCAGGGGCCACGATTCTCTCCAATGTCGTCATCGGGGAGAACGCTATAGTCGGTGCTGGCAGTGTTGTGACCCATGAGGTGCCACCCAACACGATTGTGGCTGGCAACCCAGCCAAGGTACTGCGTTCCGTCAATCCAAACGAGAGGATGGCTCCATGAGTCAGAATACTAAGATTCCCTTTGTTGATCTTGTTACACCTCATCAGGAACTCCAAGAGGAATTGGTGAATGTTTTTAAATCCGCGCTCGCGACGGCCGGTTTCGTTGGTGGTCCAATGGTGGACGGGTTCGAGCGCGAATTTGCTACCTACTGTGGGGCCAAGCACTGCGTTGGAGTGAACAGCGGAACGGACGCGTTGCGCTTTGCTCTTACCGCCGCGGGGGTTAACCCGGGCGATGTGGTCTTAACCGTTCCGCACACCTTCATCGCCACAGCCGAAGCGATTTCACAGGCCGGCGCACGTCCGGACTTTGTGGACATTGATGCGCACACCTACACGATGGACCCTGAGATGCTTCGCCAATATCTGCAGACACAGTGCGCATTCGATCCTGCAACGGGACGATTTGTGCATCGGACCCTGGGGAAACCAGTCACCGCCGTGGTTCCCGTTCACCTGTATGGCCAGATGGCGGACATGGATGCGATCCTTGAGCTAGCAGGGCGATACAACCTGGCTGTCATCGAAGATGCATGTCAGGCGCACGGAGCGGAGTATTTTTCGAAGAAGGAGAATCGCTGGCGAAAGGCCGGCTCAATGGGCCACGCGGCCGCGTTCAGCTTTTATCCGGGCAAGAACTTAGGGGCCTGCGGGGAAGGCGGCGCGGTTATAACGGACGATGAAACCATCGCGCGGAAAGCCAAAATGCTTCGCGATCACGGACAATCCAGGAAGTATTACCACGACATTGAAGGTTATAACGGCCGGCTCGATTCCATTCAGGCCGGATTTCTGCGCGTAAAGCTGAAGCACCTTCCGGATTGGAACGAGAGCCGTCGGGAGCATGCACGCAAATATAATGAACTGTTTGCTGCCGCGGCAACGAGCGCCATCACGCCGTTTGAAGCTCCCTGGTCGAAGGCCGTCTATCATCTATACATTCTGCAAGTGGAGAATCGGGAAGCGGTCCAGGCGGACCTCGCGAAGGAAAATATAGATACGGGCATTCATTATCCTGTGCCCCTGCATCTGCAGAAGGCGTACAGTAGCCTCGGGTATAAGCAGGGCGCTTTCCCTGTGTGCGAAAAGGTTGCTGAACATATTTTGTCCCTGCCGATGTTCCCAGGCCTGTCAGAAGCAGATCAGGAGCGGGTCGTGCACGCTGTAGTGCAAAGCGCACAGTGCGCAGGGCCGCAAAGTGTGCTGCGAGCGTAAGGCTGATCCACTCGACAGGCAGTACCGGCTATCGCGGCCGCTTTCTCGTGCCCGCGGTCGGTCTTTCACCTTGGCGATGGACATGTGCTCGCATCCTTGTCGCCTCTTCTCCGGTGATTCCCAGCTCGCTCCGCTGCAAAATGGAATACGGACTGTTGAATGTACCTCACCAACTTGAATACTTCTCGAAGGAGGCTAGGCCGTGAAGGAAGAGAATAGTGTCGTTGTCGCCGGACTCGGAGAGGTGGGCCGCCCCCTCTTTGAACTTCTCTCGGAGCGCTACAAAGTTATTGGAGTGGACATTGCGCCACCATCTGGGCCAGTGGGAACGGTGGATGTTCTGCATGTCTGCTACCCGTTCGCAATCAAGGATTTTGTCGGTGAGACTGCCCGTTACATCGATCTTTTCAAGCCTACCCTGACGATTATCAACAGCACCGTGGCCATCGGGACTACGCGAGCGATAGCCCAGCGAACCGGGGCCGCGGTGGCGAACAGTCCGGTGCGCGGCAAGCACGTGCGCATGTTGCAAGAGCTCCGCAGCTATACGAAATTCGTGGGGGCCATGGACCCCGCTAGCGCTAAATACGCCGCGGAGCATTTCCAATCTGCGGGCTTGAAGACGAGGATTCTGTCAGCTCCGGAAGCAACCGAACTGGCAAAGCTGAGCGAGACGACTTACTTTGGACTGTTGATTACTTGGGCGCAGGAAGTTGAGCGGTACTGCGATCAAACAGATCAAGCTTACGAAGAAGTTATCTCCTTCTACGAAGAGATCTCGTATCTTCCAAAGACGAAGTTCTTCCCGGGAATTATCGGCGGCCATTGTGTCATGCCCAACATCGAAATCCTGCGCAAGTTTGATGATTCCTCGCTCCTTAAGGCAATCGAAACCTCCAATCGTGCCAAAACCGATCGTGAGTCCCGTAGAAAATTGAGCGAACAGACTGCCAAGGCGACTCGATCAGGGAATTGAAGGCCGTGTCGTTCCCGGTGAGTTATCTGAGATTGCAACTCGTATTGCTGATGAAACCCGGACTGTGAAATGATTAGTTCCCCTATGATCCAACCTATCAACCCCGCTTCGCCTTCTCACCTTGCGTTGACCGGGAACAACAGACGGTTTGCAGGAAAGCGTGTGGCGATGGTCACGTTTTCGCCTTACCCCAATGACCCTAGACCGCGCCGTGCCATAGATGCACTTGTAGGAGAGGGCGCGAGCGTAGACCTGATCTGCCTGTGGAATGAGGGTTCACCTAAGCGTGAGGCCCTGAACGGTATCAACGTTCTTCGTCTGCCAATCAAACATGACCGGCGTGGGAAGTTCGCATACGCATACCGCTATGGCGCCTTCATCCTGACTTCGTCGGTGATCTTTGCGTTGCGTACATTGGGCCAACGCTACGACCTGGTCTATGTGCACAACATGCCCGATATACTCGTGCTGAGTTCGTTGATACCCAAGGCCCTGGGAGCAAAGGTGGTCCTCGATCTACACGATCCGATGCCCGAGCTCATGATGACGATCTTTGACGCTGCGCAAGGGAGCACGAGCGTTCAATTCCTGGAGCGTCTGGAGAAGTGGAGCATCGCGCGGGCGGATTTGGTGATCACGGTCAATGTCGCCTGCAAGCGAATCTTCTCCTCCCGCAGTTGTCGGCCGGAAAAGATTGCGGTGGTGATGAATTCTCCGGACGGCCAGATCTTCCCTTTCCGCGCGACACCGTCAGAGGGTTTTACCGGAAAAACTGAAAATAAACCATTCGTGATCATGTACCACGGATCGATCGTTGAACGGAATGGGTTGGACGTTGCTATCGATGCGCTCTCGCGGGTTCGAGAGGCAATCCCAACCGCAGAGCTGCGCATTTTCGGTGTAAGCACGGCTTTCCTTGAGCACATGATGGAAGCGGTCCAAAAAAGGAACCTGCATCAATCAGTACGTTATCTAGGATCAAGGCGGCTGGAGGATCTTGTAACGGAAATCGAAAACTGTGATCTGGGCGTCATACCCAACCATCAGAATGCATTTACTGAAATTAACACACCGACTCGCATTTTCGAGTACCTGGCATTGGGGAAGCCGGTTGTCGCGCCGTCCACGACTGGCATACAAGACTACTTCGGCAAAGAATCTCTTCTATTCTTCGAGGCCGGGAACCCCGGCGATCTGGCGCAACAGATCGAGTACGCATTCTCCTACCCACGCGAGGTTCAGGAGATTGTGCGAAGAGGGCAGCAGGTTTTCCTTGAGCACTCCTGGGACCGTGAGCGGGAGACGCTGCTCGGCCGCGTGAGCGAAATCCTCAATAAAGTCTAGGCTATCTCGAGACGGTCCGCTCGCTGTGGGCGCCGCCGGTTCAAAACTCCAGATTTTTTCGTATTTTTTCTAATACACGGGCGAAAGCGACTTTACAATTCCAATGACAAAAACCGCACTGGTGACGGGCGCAGAGGGATTCATCGGGTCTCATATGGTTAAGTTCCTACATGCCAGGGGGTGGAATGTAGTCGGATCATATCGCGCGGAAGGCACTGCTTCCTTTCCGAGGTTGCCGAATCTACGTTTCACGCAGTGTGATCTGCGGAATGGCCAGCGCATAACGCAAGTCCTGGCACAATGCCAGCCGACGCACATATTCCACTTTGGGGCGCAGAGCCTGCCCACGGCGTCCTGGGCGGATCCAGTCGAGACCTTTGAGTCCAATATCATGGGCTCATTGTATCTGTTCGAGGCGGTGCGTCATTTGAAGCGGCCTCCCGTGGTGGTTTCGGCTTGCTCCAGTGCCGAATACGGATACGTGCCGGCGTCAGCCATTCCGGTGGTTGAAGAGCAGCCGCTTCGGCCATTGCATCCGTACGGCATCAGCAAGGTTTGCCTGGACCTGCTGGCTCGCGAATATTTCCTGGATTACAAGATTCCGGCAGTTATCGTGCGACTCTTCAATACCACAGGCCCGGGTAAGACGAGTGATGCGCCCTCGGATTTCGTGCGGCAGTTGATCCGTATGAAGAAGGGCCTGCAGCCTCCGGTGATCGAAGTCGGGAACCTCAAGCCACGCCGAGCGTTCCTCGACGTGAATGACGCCGTTAGGGGGTTTTATCTCGCCGCAATGAAAGGGAAACCAGGTGAGGCTTACAATTTGTGTGCCACCCGAACATATAGGATTAAAGAGGTTTTACACGCCGCCATCCGTTTGTCCGGTGTGGAAGCTGAGATTCGGCCTGTTTCGCGCTTGATGCGTCCTTCTGACGAGAGAATCATCTTTGGTAGCACCCGCAAGATTCGTAAGGCCACGGGTTGGAGACCGTTGAATTCGCTCGAGCAGACTTTGGGTTCTATGTTGAAATATTGGAACGGGGTTGTGTGATTTTTTGAAGAGCGGCGCACAACGCCTGCCATGATTTTGAACTGAATGGTGTACTCATAGTGGATCCCAATCGGGAAATACCCCCGCAAACGGATGTTGCTTCCGAAGACATGCCCGTCGTTCTCCTCGTCGGCGGGATGGGGACGCGATTGCAGTCAGTACTTCCAGTTACTCCCAAATCGCTTGCTCCCGTTGGAGATGCGCCCTTCCTCCAGTTGCTTGTAAGACAACTGCGATCACAGGGCCTGCGCCGCTTGATCATGTGTACCGGGCATCTGGCCGAGCAAGTGGAAAATGAATTCAGCGATGGTCACAAATGGGGCGTGGAGATTAGCTACTCGCGGGAATCGCGTCCACTCGGAACAGCAGGTGCGGTGAAATTCGCGGAACCCTATCTCACACCAGCTTCCGACTTCCTGGTCATGAACGGTGACTCATTTCTGGAGCTCGATTTCCGCCAGCTCGTTCGCTTTCACCGAGAGCGTGACGGACTAATCAGCATGGCAGTACGCAGAGTTTCTGACGCGCGTCGATACGGAACCGTGCAACTGGACACGCACAATCGAATTGTTGGCTTTCGTGAGAAGATGGAAGCTCCGGTTCCGGGCCTGGTAAACGGTGGAGTGTATGTATTCAACCACTCCATTCTGCGGCACATTCCGGACGGGCCGGCCAGCCTTGAGAAGGATGTGTTTCCAAAGTTACTCGATCATGGCGTGTATGCGCTCGAGCAGCGAGGAATGTTCATCGACATCGGGACACCCGAGGACTATGCGCGTGCCCAAACGCTCTGCCAGAGTCTCTATCAGGCAGCTCTGTCGCAATCATGATTCGAACCTCACATCGGTACAAAAGGTGTTGCTTCTTGACTAGAGCAGTATTCTTGGATCGTGACGGCGTCATCAATCAAAAAGCTCCAGAAGGTCAGTACGTGACCCGATGGGAGGACTTTGAATTCCTTCCGGGCGTGGTCGAGGGCATTACACTTCTAAACCGGGCCAGTTATTACGTTATTGTGGTCACCAACCAGCGTTGTATTGCGAAAGGGCTCATGACCACGGCTGAGTTGGAGGAGATGCATCAGCGAATGTCCGCTTTCCTTGCACGGGCGGGGGCTACCATCGATGCAATTTATTACTGCCCGCACGAAGCGGAGAAATTCTGCAATTGTCGCAAACCTACGCCCGGCATGCTGCTGGACGCGGCCAGTTCGCGCGGCATTGACCTGCCAGCATCGTGGATGATCGGCGATTCCGACATCGATGTGGAAGCTGGCAAGAACGCTGGATGCAAAACGGCTCGACTGTTGGCGCCAACTGAGACCGTAGACCAATCGGGGCGTCCTGGTGCACCATGGAATCGCGCCGATATTGTTGCGCCGTCGCTACTCGTTGCAGTTCGCCAGATCCTGCACTGCGAGGGAGCCACCGTCGGCTCGTTCGCGGTAGGCCCAGCCGTCACATAAACTCGATGCGTGATTACCGCGCAACTGCACTGCGAAGCCTGGACCGTCCGAAGATCAAATGAGGTGTTGGCTGTTGCGGCCTTCCACGGCGCGAACATGTGACGTAAGTCCACAAAGTTGCCCGGGCAATGGGTTACTGCCTGTCGTTCGCGTCCGACTACCCCTCCACCCGAACCAGGCGGACTGATTCCGGTGACTGACAATAGTTCCTCTAATGAAAAGGAAACCAAGCGCATGATCATAACGCGCACTCCACTCCGTATCTCCTTCTTTGGCGGCGGCACCGATTACCCCGTCTGGTACCGTGAATTCGGCGGTGCCGTACTTTCCACCACGATCGATAAATGCTGTTACATCACTTGTCGACGGCTACCCCCTTTTTTCGAATACCATAGCCGCCTTTCGTATTCGAGAATTGAAAACGTCAGCGATAACCGTGCGATCGAGCACCCATCCGCTCGGGGGTGCTTGGAGTATTTGAGCGTCGACGATGGAATCGAGATTCACCACGTCGCAGACTTGCCTGCCCGGACCGGCTTGGGCACGAGTTCGGCTTTTACCGTAGGGCTTTTGCTGAGTCTGTATGCGCTAAAAGACCAGATGCGCGCTAAACATGACCTCGCTGCTGATGCCATCCATGTGGAACAGGAGGTGGTCAGAGAAGCCGTTGGATCGCAAGACCAGATTAGCGCCGCGTATGGCGGCTTTAATCGCACCAACTTCAATATTGACGGAAGTTTTGAAGTTAAACAGATAATCGCTTCGCCAGAAAGATTGGCGGCACTCCAGCAACATTGTGCGCTCTACTTTACCGGGTTTTCCCGAACTGCTTCGGAGATTGCCAAAGAGCAAATAAGAATGACTCCACACCGGAAGCATGAGCTTGAATTGATGTTTCAGATGGTTAACGAAGCAGAGGCAATCGTTACGAAACCCAATCGCTCGTTAAATGAATTTGGCCAGTTGCTGCACGAAAGCTGGCAAGTGAAGAGAACCCTGACGGGCAACATCACGAACAACAACCTGGATGAGATTTATGAGGCCGGGCGCAGCGCCGGCGCACTTGGCGGCAAGCTTCTCGGGGCGGGCGGCGGCGGTTTCATGCTGTTCTTCGTCCCACCCGAGCGGCGGAAAGAACTACGAATGCGACTGAAGAACCTGCTTTGCGTTCCGTTTGGATTCTCGAATCGAGGTAGTCACGTCGTCGTGTATGAACCAGAAGCCGCGTACGACAAGTCGCTTGCCGCTGAGCGGTCTGAGGTGTACGCCCAGCAGTCATCCTCTGACGCTCACTAGAACAGTGACTAATTCACAAAGTTAAGACACTTTCCGATATCCTTTAGAATAATCTGCCTGTTGAGCACTCACCGGTGTATCGTCCGATGAGCCAGGCTGGATCGAGTCATTAGCGATGCAGAAAAACCCTCGCATAGATCAAATGCCGTATGTCCTCATCACTCCTGCACGTAATGAGGAAAAGTTGATTGAAAAAGTCATTCAGTCGGTGATCAGTCAGACTGTCCCGCCTTCCAAGTGGGTGATCGTGAATGATGGGTCGACAGACGCTACGGCAAGCATTGTGTCCCGGTACGTCGGGAAATACGAATGGATGGTATTGCTGAACTTGTCCCAACACAGGGATCGAAGTTTCGCCGCGAAGGTCCATGCGTTCAACGCAGGCTTAGAGAGGGTCAAGAACCTGGATTATAAAGTCATCGGCAATCTGGATTCTGACGTTTCATTTGACTCTGACTACATCGAGTTTCTATTGGGTAAGTTCGAAGAAGACGCCAGTCTCGGAGTAGCAGGGACCATTTTCCGCGAAGAGGGCTACAGTTCGGCGACGGATAGTTTTGAGGGTCAGAATCACGTTGCTGGTGGTTGCCAGCTCTTTCGAAGCCAGTGCTTCGAGCAGATCGGTGGATATGTCCCAAACAAGGCGGGAGGAATCGACTGGATCGCCGTGACCACTGCCCGCATGATGGGCTGGAAGACACGATCCTTTCGAGAGAAGTACTTTTTTCATTACCGGAGTCTGGGCACGGCCGAACGCTCGCTCCTTGCTTCAACATTTTCCTACGGCGAGAAAGACTACTATCTCGGTGGGCATCCCTTGTGGGAAGTGTTCAGGGTTGCGTATAGAGCGAGCAAGAAACCCTATCTGTCGGGGGGCATTGCGCTGCTCTTGGGTTATGTATCTGCATTCCTGCGTCGAATGGAAAGACCCGTCTCCAAAGAACTGATGCGATTCCACCGTAAAGAGCAGATGATGAAACTGAAGAAGATACTCAAGTCAGTACTCACGTTCAAACGAATCGATAGCTTTGAGGTCAAACCGACCTAGTTCCAACACTTGTATGTCCGAGTCGAGGCAATGACAGAAAAAGTCACAGTTGAAAACGTGCAGGCAGCCGTGCTCCGGTTTGTCCGATGGCTCGACCGTTTTGGAGAGACTTCCTACGATCACCAGAGTTACTTCGCCAGTGATCTTGGACGAACCGCGAAGGCTCTCTATTACTGCAAGCCCTTGCTCGGGACTCTTGCGGTGGCTCCGATGATCTTTTCTGAGGCTTTCGTTCCTTCAGCGCGATGCCTGTTCTGGAAGCCGCAACGCTTTCCAATCGCGGATGCTCACTATGCTATGGGTTTTGCTTTTCTTTCCCATGTTCTTGGAGAGGAGCCGTACCAGAAACGAGCAGTTCACTTCCTGGAAGAACTCAAGAAGAGCCGTTGCCCCGGTTTTGCCCACTATGCGTGGGGCTACCCCTTTAATTGGGAAACGCGTCGCGGCACCCTCAAAGAAGGAACGCCAATGATCACGAGCGTGCCGTATGTTTATGAGGCCTTCCGACAGGTTTACCAACTGGATGGGAATCCCGAGTGGCTTGAGATCATGCGATCGATCGCTCAGCACGCCTTCGAGGACTATCAGGATTTTGAGTTTTCGCCCAGCGCTTCTACCTGTTGCTACACCCCCGGACCGGACAATTCCAGCGGCGTCATTAACGCCAGTGCCTACCGGGCATTTCTCCTCACAAGTGCCGCCTTGGATTTCTCGGAAGAAAAATATCAGAAGGTCGCGGAAAGAAATCTCAACTTTGTCATCGAATCCCAGAATCCAAATGGCTCCTGGTACTACTCGATGGATAACGTCAGAGATTTTGTAGACCACTTTCACACCTGTTTTGTTCTGAAAGCCCTCGCAAAAATTGAACTCTTGACGGGATCTCCGCTCTGCCGGAGCGCGATCGAGCGGGGAGTCGGATATTACGTGAAAAACCTATTCGACGCCAAGGGTCTCCCGATGCCCTTTTCCAAGCCGCCAAGGCTCACCGTGTACCGCAGAGAGCTCTATGACTACGCGGAATGTATCAATTTAGCCGTACTCCTACAGAGCCGTTTTCCTGAGTTAGACCGGATCCTGTCTCTCGTCCTCACGGATCTCTTTGAGCGGTGGCAAAAATCCGATGGCTCGTTTCGAGCCAGAGAGCTTTTGGTTGGTTGGGACAATGTCCCGATGCACCGGTGGGCCGAATCGCAACTGTTTCGTAGTCTCTCCTTCTTCCTGTCGAAGAACCTCGCAAAATCGAAAGAAGGGCCTTACAAAGATTCTCTGCTTTCGCTTCACTCCCGGGTCACAAACTAGGACAACTCTATGTGCGGCATATGCGGCCAATATAATTTCGGGAATCTGGCACCGGTTCGGCGAGCGGACCTCGAAGCGATGGCCAGTTCCATCACTCATCGAGGTCCGGATGACGAAGGCTATTACATCAAAGGACCACTCGGTTTCGGATTTCGTCGGCTCTCGATCATCGACCTTTCCGGTGGACATCAACCCATGTCAGACCAGGAAGAATCCGTTTGGGTGGTCTTCAACGGCGAGATCTATAACTTCCCGGAACTTAAGCGCGAACTACAAGGCCACGGCCACCTATTTCGAACAAATTCCGACACCGAAGTTATTATCCACGGTTATAAGCAGTGGGGCGACGACGTACTGAACCGCCTGAATGGAATGTTTGGTCTTGCCATCTGGGACGTTCGTCAGCGGCGGCTGGTTCTTGCCCGGGATCCGTTCGGGATCAAGCTGATCTACTACAGAATCGATGACGAGAGTCTCACGTTCGGTTCAGAGATGCGTGCGGTCCGTGCGACGATGCCAGGCAGGGCGGAGATCGATCCCACGTCTCTGAACCTCTTCCTCCGCTACCGCTATACGCCCTCTCCCTACACCATACTGAAGGGAGTTCACAAACTGGCACCGGGCACCAAGCTCACGGTCCAGAACGGCGCCTACGAGGTGAGTCGATGGTACAAATTCAAGCCTGAGCCCTTTGCACCAACAAAATCAGTCGACGAAGCGCGGGAAGAGTTGCTTGCTATTTACAAGACGGCGGTCCGTCGGCAGCTTATCAGTGATGTGCCGGTAGGCTTGCTGTTGAGCGGTGGCATCGATTCCGGTCTGTTACTAGGGTTGATGAATCTGAATGGGAGTTCCTGGCCAACCTACACTGTGGGCTATGGCTCGACCTTTGCCGATGACGAATTGGGCGATGCCGCGGAAACTGCTCGTTTGCTCGGATCAAAACACAACAGTGTCACTATTACAAAGTCAATATTTGAGGAAGCGCTGCCCAAGATTGTGATTGCGTTGGAAGAACCAATTGCCGCTTCTTCCATTGTTCCGATGTATTTCGTCTGCCAACGAGCCCGCCAGGATGTCAAGGTAGCTCTAGTCGGACAGGGTCCGGACGAATTGTTTGGCGGATATCGCCGTCATCTCGGCGTCCGCTATGGCGAATTGTGGTCCCGATTGCCAAGTTGGATGCGGGCCCCCATTTCCTCGACCGTCAGAGCTTTGCCGAGGAATGAGACGTTAAAGCGAGGAGTTTACTCCCTGGCGATCCCCGATCGAATGCGCAGGTATCAACATGTTCTTTCTATTCTGCCGGATGGCCAAGTCGAGGATCTCTTCCAGGCCGGATTGCTGGCTGCTAACTCAGGCGATTCCATATTGGAATGCTGGGCGGACCTTGCCAATCTCATGGGCGGGACCGACGAATTAGGTGGGCTCCAGTTCTTGGAGGTGCGCTCCACTCTGCCCGACGAACTCCTCATGTATGCGGATAAGCTCTCCATGGCCCACGGTCTTGAACTTCGCGTACCATTCGTCGATAAAGAGATCGTCGAGTATGTCGAACGACTACCAGCCAGTCTTAAGGTGAGGAATGGCTCACGGAAATGGCTCCACCGCCAGGTCTGTGGGACCTATCTTCCCAATTCGATTCTAAAACGGCCAAAACGGGGCTTTGCTGTCAATGTAGTAGACAGTTGGTTCCGCGGTGCCATTGACAACAAAATGGCCGATACTCTCCTTGACAGCGGTTCTAATATCTATCAGTACCTTCGCCCGAGTGCCGTCCGCGCACTCTTTGAACAGCATACCGCCGGCCGCCAAGACAACCATAAGATCCTGTTTAGCCTCGTTCTTTTTGAAGAATGGCTCCGAGTTCACGCGGAACCAGCTGCGGCTTTGCGCTAGGAGCCCTCGCGATGATAGGCGTTATTGCAGATTCTGCAGAGCATGATGTTGTCCGCGAGTTCTTCGAGCTGTTCAAGACTCCGTGGGAGTTTTATCGTGGAGACCGGCAATATGACGTTTTGCTTTGTGCCGGAGACGGCCTGCAAGGCGGAAACGCGAAACTCGTCCTTTTCTATGCTGGCAAGAACCTGCCCTTTGACAATGAGCAGAATACGCAAGCCGGCCAACAACGGGGCCGCGCCTGCATGCTTTCCTACCAGGGAAACCGAATCCCAATCTATGGAAACACCCTCACGTTTCCGGAGAAAGAAAACGGCCTCCTGGCAGAGGAAGGCTCCAAGGAGTGCGCGGGTTATCTAATCGAGTCGAGAGACGGAGTGGTGGCAAGGATCGGCTACGACCTGTTCAGTGAGATTCGCATCTTGCTGACGGTGGGACAGCCCCCCGCAAACGCCCAGGTGCCAGCACTGGAACTGCACATCGCATTTCTGAGAGACTTAATCACCGGATGCGGAGTTCCATTGGTTGAGATCCCTCCAGTTCCCACCGGTTATCACTTCTTAGCTTGCCTGACACATGATGTTGACCATCCTTCGATTCGTCAACACAAGTGGGATCACACCATGTTCGGGTTCTTGTACCGTGCCATCCTCGGTTCATTGGGCAAATTCTTCCGCGGACAGATGCCGGTTCGAGATCTACTAGTGAATTGGGCCACAGCCTTAAAGCTACCGTTTGTTTACCTAGGTTTGGCAAAGGACTTCTGGCGCGAGTTCGATGACCGTTACCTGGAATTGGAAAAAAGCGTTCGCTCAACCTTTTTCGTAATTCCTTTCAGAGACCGCCCGGGAAGGAACTCTCATGGCCCGGCTCCCAGGATGCGCGCTGCTCGCTATGAGGCTCAAGATATCGCAGGTACGATCCGGAAGTTGATGAGGGCAGGCTGTGAAGTGGGATTGCACGGGATTGATGCGTGGCTCGACAGTACTGGCGGGCGCGAAGAACTGGAAGAGATTCGACACCTAACGGGAGTTTCCGAAATCGGTGTGCGGATGCACTGGCTCTACTACGACCAACAATCGCCCGCGGCTCTGGAGAAGGCAGGAGCGTCTTATGACTCGACAGTTGGCTACAATGAAACTGTCGGATATCGCGCGGGCACAACGCAAGTATTCAAACCGATCAATGCGAGTCATTTGCTTGAATTGCCACTACAAGTGATGGACACGGCACTCTTCTACCCAAGTCATCTCGGGCTCTCTCCACAGCAAGCGAAGGTACTCCTTTGCCAAATGGTGGACAATGCGGTCTGCTTTGGAGGCGTTTTGACGATCAACTGGCATGATCGCAGCACTGCCCCGGAGAGGCTGTGGGGGGGATGCTATCGTGATTTGATTCTGGAGCTGAAAAGTCGAGACGCGTGGTTCTCGACGGCTGGGCAGGCGACCTCCTGGTTTCGGAAGCGCCGCTTGGCGGCGTTCGAAATGGATTCTACTCAGACGGGCGCGTGGCGCGTCAAGGTCGCGGTTAATCAAGGGGCCAATCTTCCTGGTTTGCAATTGCGAATCCATAAAGCGCGAAAGTCAGGCCCCATCGGCGCTTGCCGTTCGGAAGACTACGTCGACATGGCCGTCGACGAAAGCGTTGACACTAGTGTTCCCTCCGAGGCCAGCAGATGAATTCCCTCGGAGCCAGTTATGTTAACGACGCAAGCGGATCGGTTCCGCGCCAAGTGTCAACACCAGAGCCGCAGGATTCCTTCTTAATCTCTCCGGACGACCGAATCCTGATTACAGGTGCCGCGGGCTTCATAGGGTCTCGCGTCGTAGCGAATCTGCTGGATCGCGGGTTTCGTAATCTTGTCTGTTTCGCTCGGCCCTCCAGTGAGCTTGCTAGGATCGATGCTATTGTCGAGGGCCGGCCGCTAGGCGCGAGAATCGAAGTACTGAAAGGGAATCTTCTTTCCCGCGAAGACTGCGAGGCAGCCTGCAAGGATGTGGCCCTCATCTTTCACCTAGCCGCCGGGATCGGCGAGAAGTCGTTCCCTGATGCGTTTTTGAATTCCGTCGTAACCACCCGAAATGTTCTCGACGCCAGCCTGCGATGCGCGCGCCTGCGACGATTTGTACTTGTCAGTTCGTTCGCCGTGTACTCAAACTGCCAAAAGCCCCAGGGGCGCCTCTTGGATGAATCCTGTCCGATCGAAGAGCATCCAGAGATCCGCGGGGAAGCCTATTGCTTCGCGAAGATTAAGCAAGAGCAAATCGTCACTGAGTATGGCAAGAGTTTTGGAATCCCGTACGTCTTGGTCAGACCTGGTAGCGTCTATGGCTTGGGAAAAACTGAAATCACCGGCCGGGTGGGTATCGGTACGTTCGGATCCTACTTACATCTGGGTGGCTCGAACACTATACCCTTCACCTACGTCGATAACTGCGCAGAGGCGATTGTGCTGGCTGGTCTAGTCAAAGGAGTTGATGGCGAGGCCTTCAACGTTGTGGACGATGACCTGCCCTCCAGCCACCAGTTTTTGCGTCAGTACAAGAAGAACGCAAAACACTTCAAATCGATCTATGTACCTCACCTGATTAGTTATGCGTTCTGCTATTTGTGGGAGAGGTATTCGCGATGGTCAGAGGGGCAATTGCCGCCGGTCTTCAATAGAAAGCGGTGGCACGCTGAATGGAAGAAGACGCGTTATAGCAACGAGAAACTGAAGGCCAGACTAGGCTGGACGCCAAAAGTGCCCACGGCAGAGGGATTGCGGCGCTATTTCGAGGCTTGCAGGCGGGACGGACGGTATGCTTAAGGTCGCCATCGTGGGATGCGGCAAGATCGCTGATGCCCACGCGTCACAGATTCGAAGGATTGAAGGATGTGAGATCGTGGGAGTGTGTGACCGCGAGCCGCTGATGGCCAAGCAGCTCTTCGAGCGATTCCCGGTCAAGCAGTACTTCACCGATCTGACAGAACTTGTGGATAAGGCCCGACCGGATGTAATTCACATCACGACGCCGGCGGAGAGTCACTTCGATGTTGCCAGATTTTGCCTTGAGCAGAGCTGTCACGTATATGTTGAGAAACCGTTCACCCTTTATGCGGAGCAAGCGCAGCACCTTGTGGACTTGGCCCAGAGAAAAGGGGTCAAACTAACGGTCGGACACAACGACCAGTTCAGCCATGTAGCGCGGCGCATGAGAGCCCTGGTTCAAAGCGGCTACTTGGGCGGGCCTCCGGTACACATGGAGAGTTATTACTCCTACGATCTTGGAGATCCCAGTTACGCACGCGCCCTGCTCGGCGACAAGCGCCATTGGGTCCGGAGACTCCCGGGAAAGTTACTTCAAAACGTGATTAGTCACGGGATCGCCAGAATTGCGGAATTCCTGACTGGCGATTCGCCTCACGTGATCGCGCATGGGTTTGTGAGCTCGCTTCTGAAACAGATTAACGAAAGAGAAATCGTGGATGAGCTCCGAGTCATTATCAGCGAGGAGCAAGGAACGACAGCCTACTTCACTTTTTCTTCTCAAATGAGGCCTTCAATCCACCAGCTTCGGATCTACGGTCCGAAGAACGGCCTGGTTCTTGATCAGGATCACGAAATCTTGATTAGGCTTCGCGGCCAGAAGTTCAAGAGCTACGCTGACATGTTTATCCCTCCCGCTCTATTCGCGAAGCAGCATCTTGGAAACCTAATCACGAACGTCAGGTTATTCCTTGGCAGGGATTTTCACATGGATTCCGGCATGAACTATCTAATCGAGTCCTTTTACCGTTCGATCCGGGAGCATGCTCCCTTGCCCATCCCCTATCGAGAGATTCTGCTCACTGCCAGAATCATGGACGCCATCTTTGACCAGCTCAGTACTTGCAGATCCAATGGTCAGATGGCCCTTCAGGCTCGACCAGTACCGCCGGGAACGATTGTGCCCGGATTGGAATCGTAATGAGCTGCGCGCCGGAAGGACGACAGGCAATTTAGACTGGGGATCCTAGGACTTCTGTGCCGTATATCAGAGTTCGTCGATCAACTGAAAGCGATTCTTGAGGCTAGTCGTCTGCGACCACTGTCGCGAGTAAGCCGGACCCGGCCAGCCGCAGGTGAATTGATACCATGCCTCCAACTTTAGCGCTATTTCTTTGGCTCATCCTCCTAGTAGGGCTGTTGCGCTTCGACCCCGCCAAAGATTCGGGGGTCTCGTTGGCTTTGTGGGTGCCTTTGATCTGGATATTCATCATCGGGTCGCGGTTGCCTTCGCAATGGCTCGGAGGTTCGGTTGGTTCGGCGGCCCAGGCTCTGGAGGAAGGGAATCCGTTGGACCGCACGATCTTTTCGGTATTGATCGTGCTAGCGATCGCCACCCTTATTTCGCGATCCTTCAATTGGAGCATTTTTTTCACACGCAATTTTGTGCTGGTGCTATTTCTATTTTTTACTCTGGCGAGCGCCCTTTGGTCCGACTTTCCCCTCGTCTCTCTCAAGCGCTGGTTTCGGGACCTCGGCAACTACCTCGTGATTCTGATCGTTCTCTCCGATCCTCGCCCTTTGGAAGCTGTGCGTACGCTGCTTCGGCGACTTTGTTATGTGCTGGTACCGCTTTCCATCCTGCTCATCAAGTACTTCCCTTACCTCGGCAAACAGTACTCGGAATGGACAGGCGCTGCCGAGTTCATGGGAGCTACGACGAGCAAGAACATGCTCGGCGTCCTGTGTTTGATCAGCGGGATCTTCTTCTTCTGGGATACATTGACGCGTTGGTCCGACCGTAAGATACGCGGCACCTGGAGAATCATCGTGGTGAACATCGCCTTCATCGCCATGACCCTTTGGCTGCTAAATGTCGCTGGCAGCGCGACTTCCACCGTTTGCCTAGTCATGGGTTGTCTAGTCGTCGTGGCTGCTCACAGCGAAATGTTTCGCCGCCATCCCGGCTTCCTCAGGTTCCTCATACCCGCCATTTTTTGTGTCTATTTGGTTCTGGCCTACGGTTTCGATATCAACGGGAATCTGGCGGGTGCCGTCGGTCGGGACCCAACACTCACCGACAGAACTGCTATTTGGAAGCTCCTTCTCACCATGCACACCAATCCGCTCCTTGGCACCGGCTACGAGAGCTTCTGGCTAGGTCCTCGCCTCAAATTAATCTGGCAACGATTTGGACACATTAATGAGTCACACAACGGTTACCTCGAGGTCTATCTTAACTTGGGTTTAATCGGATTCTTCCTACTCTGCGGATTGCTGATCTCGAGCTACCGAACTATCTGCAAAAGGCTCACGTCCGCTTCCAGCCTCGCCTTACTTAACTTGGCCCTGTGGACCATTATGCTCTTCTATAACATGACCGAGGCAGCCTTTAAGTCTCATCTGATGTGGGTCACATTTCTTCTCGCCGCTATTGCCGTCCCGGAGCGTGCCGAGGATCGCGTGCGTGGCGCCTCCGCGCTTGACAACCCGGGCCCCACAGAACGATCCCTCAGGCTTCCGTTAGAATCAGCACGCCAGCGCCGGTGGTCATGCGTCCGGCTGCCCAAGCACCCCAATAAGCTTCCGGATCACACTTTTGATCTCTGCGAGGAACTATGAGCATCGACCATACTGAAATCCACGTCAGAGGAAAGGCCGTGTGCGTTCCTTCGGCACAGATTGGCGGCAAGACAGTACTGACTACTGGTAAATGGCTTGAGATAGCAGCCTTTCAGGATGAAGAACTGATAGAAGGTGAAACGATCGCGGACCCAGAGTCGTTCGTTTCCCAACTCAAAGATACCGGACTGAACGCTGACATCTTCACGTTTTCTCAGAAGCTGCCAGCTAGCACTCCAATGTACACCTACCATCTCGAGTGGGACAACCTTGCCATAATTCCAATAGCAACTTTTTCTGACTGGTGGGACAAACGTGTCGAGTCCAGTGTACGAAGAGCTGTCAAGAAGGCAGCTAAACTTGGGGTGGTCGTCGAGGTGGCGGAATTCGACGACGCCTTCGTGGAAGGTATAGTCGGTATCAATAACGAGACCCCGATTAGACAGGGTAGGGCCTTTTGGCACTTTCAGAAGAGCTTCGACGCCGTGAAGAGTGAAAATTCGACCTATCCAGGGAGAAATGCCTTCTTGGGCGCGTACTATGAGAATGAATTGATTGGCTTCATCAGAATTATTTACGCAGACAAGGTGGCGAACATCGTTCAGCTGCTCAGTAAGATAAAGCACTACGATAAAAGGCCAGCGAATGCCCTGATCGCAAAGGCCGTTCAGCTCTGCGAGCAACAGGGAATCTCTTATCTGACGTACTGCAATTACATCTATAACGACCCGAAAAGTTCGCTCACCGAGTTTAAAAGGCGGAACGGCTTTGAACAGGCGCTGCTGCCCCGCTATTACATTCCACTGACACTCAAAGGAAAAATCGCCCTGCGATTGGGGCTTCACCAGAGCCTCGCGCAACGGATTCCAAAACCCGTGTTCAGCCAACTCCTGAAGATCAGAAGCTTTTGGTACGAACGCAGACTGAAAGATTTCAAAGAGACTCTCTAGGAGTAACAGTGCCAGGAATCGTTGGCCTCATCACCAGCATGCCCCGCGAATCAGCGGTGCAAGAGCTTCTCCAGATGGTCGAGGCCCTGCATCACGAGAACTTCTACGTGACAGGCATCTGGGCCGAGGAGTCGCTTGGGGTGTATGTCGGCTGGGTCGCACGAAAGGATTCCTTCTCCGACGGCATGCCACTCCGGAACGAACGAGGTGACGTCGTGCTTGTGTTTTCGGGTGAAGAGTTCCCAGAACCAAGAACGAAGCGTGGCCTCAGTGAGCGGGGACACAAACTTGACGTGCGGGGGCCCTCCTATCTGGCTCATCTTTACGAAGAAGACCCATCATTTCCGGCGGGATTAAATGGTAGATTTCATGGGCTCTTGACAGATCGGAGCCGCGGCAATGCGGTGCTTTTCAACGATCGGTACGGGATGCACAGGATCTACTACCATGAGTCAAAGGACGCGTTCTATTTTGCGGCTGAAGCTAAAGCAATCCTTGCCGTGCGTCCGGAACTTAGGAAGATGGATCCACAAGGGTTTGGAGAGTTCATCGCTTGTGGCGCGGTCATGGAGAACCGGACACTGTTTGAGGGCATCCGCGCTCTGCCGCCAGCTTCCGCTTGGGTTTTTCGAAACGGCTCAATCGAGCACAAGAGGAGCTATTTCCATCCGCGAGAGTGGGAAGATCAAGAATCACTTCAACCGGAATCGTATTACAAGGAACTCAAGGAGGTTTTCACGCGAAACCTCCCGCGGTATTTCGATGGCCATGAGCGGATCGCAATGTCGTTGACGGGTGGATTGGACACCCGAATGATTATGGCTTGGCAGAAGTCCCAACCGAAATCCTTGCCCTGCTATACCTTCGGCAGCATGCTCCGCGAAAACCAGGATGTCCGTGTGGCGCGGCGCGTGGCCGAGGCCTGCAACCAGCCGTTTCAGGTTGTTACAGCCGGCCAGGAATTTCTGTTCCAGTTTCCCCGTTACGCTGAGCGTGCAGTGTATCTCACTGATGGTTGCATCGATGTGGGCCGTGCCTTCGACCTATACTTGAACGAGCGGGCGCGCGAGATTGCACCCGTTCGAATGACAGGGAACTATGGCGGGGAGGTCCTTCGTCGGGTCCGCGCGTTCAAACCCGTGGAGCCCCTGCCAGGGTTGTTCCATCCTGATATTCTCTCCTACGTCCATCAAGCGCAGGAGACGTATGCAAAGCTCCTTCGTGGGCACCCGGTCTCCTTTGCCGTCTTCAAGCAGGGCCCCTGGCATCAGTATGGCGTGCTCTCCCTGGAGCAGACGCAACTCTCCATGCGCTCTCCGTACCTCGACAACGACTTTGTTCGCACCGTCTTTCGCTCGCCGCAGTCTGCACTTGCGAGCAATGACGCTTCCCTCCGGTTGATTGCCGATGGAAATAGGGCCCTCCTAAGGATTCCAACTGACCGTGGGTTGGCTGGAGAACGGGGACCACTCTTGCAGGCGGCCTCCCGGGGGCTCCTCGAGTTTTTATTCAAAGCGGAGTACGCATATGACATGGGAATGCCCCAGTGGATGGCCCGGCTCGACCATGTCTTTTCCCCGTTCCGCCTCGAACGGTTCTTCCTCGGCATGCACAAAGTCGCTCATTTCCGGATTTGGTACCGAGATGCACTCGCCGGATACGTTCGGGAAATGCTGCTCGACCCGCGCAGTCTGGGCAGGCCATATATTGAACGAAAGCGACTCGAGAAGATGGTTCAGGGTCACCTCAAAGGTGACCGAAATTACACGACTGAGATCCACAAGGTGTTAACCCTTGAACTCCTCCACCGTCTCTTCCTGGATACTGCAGTAAGCGGTGATTTCAGAGGACGCCCCGGTGTTTCGATGGCCGCAGGCGCGGATCACTGAACTACTACTGCCGCCTGCACGTTCGTCGGGGCGGAAGGGAGCGTCGCCGAGGAGCCCTGCGAGAGCGGGTGGGGATATGTGTAAGGTGTGTAGTATAGTGTCCAAGTGTTCGTCGATGTGCACTTGTAGAGCTGGCCAGAGGTGTTTGCTGGGAGCTTTGTGTTCCAGCTTCCTTGATCCGTGGCCCAGTATCCTACACCTGTCGTGCAGGCAGCCGGGCGGGACGCAATCGGCCCAGAGCCGACTCCGCTCGTTCCATTGAATGATGAGGTATAGAGAAAATAATCGCGATTCTGTTGGACGTTTGTGGAATTGCCGGTAGTGTCGTTCTCTGAACCACTGGCGGAATTAAGGTAAACATAAATGGGGAATGAAATATTTCCCACCCAAGACGTCGGTGCTGGCGGGTCTCCACTTAGCAGGTTCGACGTTCCAGCGCCCGGCTGATCCACGCAGATGTATCCCGTGCTGTTCGAATTCCTGTCATATACCGAGGTTCCGTTGCATTGGCCCCAGGGCGTATAAGAGGTGCTGTCCCGCAGGTTTGAGACCTGTAGCATACTCGAAAGCCAACCCTGTCCAGTGACGCTATTTCCCCACATAATGCCGGACCCGCCGCGGACCCAAGCGATGAACCCCGGCGATGCCTGCGAACTGAAGTTGTAGGCATTTTTGTAGACTTCCTGCCACCGGATGCTTCGCTCTCGCTGGCTGCTATCCGTGCCGTGAGAGGTTGTGTTGGCCCCGGTCAAGGTATTGAACCGGAACACAAACCTGGCTCCCGAATCGCCGTCCATCACGTTGGTCAGGTAAACAGGGTCGGTGCAGCTGAAGGTGCTGTCCTCTATGAAAATTGCACTGGACGACCCCGGCAGGGATGCGGTGTCTGCCCATGAGGCGTCACCATAGCTGTTGTTGCCCCCTCCCCACGCACTCGCTTTCAGATTGATGGCACCACTTCCACCCGATGGGTTACAGTTCGGGACGGTCAGATGATCCACAAGGCCATAAGCAGGAGTGTTCGCGGTCAGGAATGAAGTCGTAGGGTTGTTCATGGTAATGTGATGGACGCGAAAATACTGCGGCGTCCCCAGAATGCGAACGTGGCCCTTATTGTAAATGGAAGGGTCTGTAGCCACTCCGACAATCGTCATGTTGGCCAACTGTATATTCCCAGAAGAGCAATTGCCATTGAATAGAAACAAGACCGAAGTATCCGTGCCATTCTTGGCCACATTGTCCCCAAGAGTGGTTACTCCTTGTCCCTGACCTTCTATATCGATGCAAGTGTTGACTTGCACAGTCGTCGTCCAATTGGTCTGCGAGCAGGAGGGGATCATAACCGTGTCGCCATTTGCGGCTTGTGCGACAGCACTCGCAACATCCGCTTGGGAACAGGAAGCTGCGTTGACGGTCTTAGCTTGCGCCTCTTTGCCAAAAAAGGCGCTCAATAGAAAGACTAACAGCAGTAACAGCCATTTTGGTGATGTGCTCATTGTTGTCGTTCCTTATCAGGTAAAACCACATTCTCGGATGCCTTCCCATATACAGATTGGCCGGAAACGACAACAAAATCCACTGTACCGGCGGACAATCTTAGGACAGGTGTGCCCTTACCCCTCCCGAGCAGGCCAGGTTCTTCTACATGTTCTTCTACATGCTTGCCGCTCAGGGATCTCGCGAATGCTGTTACCCAGGGGCCATCGGAGCTTGGCTTTGTATTAACGATGCGAGAGCGTTAAGGTTGGTTGTAGGAGAGGAAGGTCAATCGTACACGCTCACGCCCGGGGATAAAACCAGAAGGGCTCCGGCACAGCCGGGCCTGAAACGGTGTGGCACGCCCAAACGAATCGACCGAGGAGCCTATTGCCTTGAAACCGTTGGTCTCCATTTTGATCCCCGCGTATAACGCCGAGGAGTGGATCGCCGATACGATCCGATCTGCGATTGCACAAACCTGGCAACGCAAGGAGATCATCGTCGTGGACGATGGTTCCCGCGATCGAACGGCGGAAGTAGCGCGGCGATTTGCTTCAAAAGAGGTCGCGGTCGTGTCCTCAGAGAACCAAGGAGCTGCGGCGGCTCGCAACCACGCCTTGCAGCTCAGCCAAGGGGACTACATCCAATGGCTGGACGCGGACGATCTTCTGGCACCGGACAAGATCGAGCGCCAGCTTGCGGCGTTGCGGGACTTTGACAGTAGGCGAATCCTTCTCTCCTCGTCGTGGGCCTACTTCAACTATCGGCCCAATCGTGCGCGCTTCGTCGCAACCTCCCTTTGGCAGGACCTTTCTCCCGTCGAGTGGCTCCTGAGGAAGATGCGTGAAAACCTGCATATGCAAACAGCGACTTGGCTAACGAGCCGGGAACTGGGCCAAGCTGCGGGATCGTGGGACACTCGACTCAGCTTTGATGACGACGGCGAATATTTTTGCCGTGTGCTTCTCGCATCCGAAGGCACCCGTTTCGTACCGCAAGGCAGAGTGTTCTACAGAATTACTTCGTCAAGCCGTGTCAGCCACATTGGCGTGTCAGACAGCAAGAAAGACTCGTTGCTCCTCTCGATGAAGTTGCACATCCAATACCTCCGATCGCTTGAAGAAAGCGAACGTGCCCGAAAGGCTTGTTTGGCGTACCTGCAGAATTGGTTCGACAATTTCTATCCAGAACGGCCGGATCTTGTAGCGGAGTTGCAGGACCTAGCGACACAACTCGACGGTCGTCTGGAGGTTCCCCGCATGCGCTGGAAATATGCCTGGATGAAACCTGTGTTCGGGTGGAAAGCTGCGAAATGGGCTCAAAGGGCACTTCCGGAGCTGAAGATCTCGTTGATCAGGCGTTGGGACAAGACAATGTATAGGTTAGAGACTCGCTAAGCGGTCGTTAGCCAAGTCAACAGCTATGAGTGTCTCCCAAGAAGCTTAGGACAGGAGAGTACCAACGTGGCAAGTTCCACCCATCAATTAGATAGGATCATGGTTATCTGGAAAGAGCATATGGAGGTATCCAATGCACTTCCTATTCTTGCTCCGGCCGTCTCAAGCGCCGTTGACCTCATCCATTCCTCCCTAGCTGCCGGCGGCCAGCTGCTCATCGCAGGGAACGGGGGATCAGCCGCCGATGCGCAGCACATTGCTGCGGAGCTTACGGGCCGCTTCTTGCGCGAGCGGCAACCCTTCCGGGCCCTCGCGCTGCATGTCAACACGTCGTCGCTCACCGCGATTGGCAACGATTATGGGTATGAGCATGTGTTTGCCCGCGAGCTATCCGCCCATGCCCGTCCGGGCGATGTATTTCTGGCGATCACTACCAGCGGCAACAGCCAGAATATTCTGCGCGCGATTGAAGCGGCTCGTAAGAGCAAAGCCCGCGTCATCGGGCTCACGGGTGAGTCGGGGGGGCAGATGCGATCGGCATGTGACCTTTGTATATGCGTCCCCTCCAAATCCACGCCGCGAATTCAGGAGATGCACATCACGATTGGCCACGCGATCTGTGAGCTTCTGGAAGAGAGGCTAGCGGGGGGATGAAACAGAATTTGCAGATCCCTGAGGATGAAATGGCCTCCCAAAGCCAAGGAAGGTTACCTAATTTGACCGTGTCCGACGCGGCTCCTGAGACCGCAGTGACCCTGCTTACCGGCGGTGGGGACAAGCCCTACGCATTCGGCCTGGCAACAGAACTCATCTCGAAAGGAGCCACCCTGGACGTGATTGCTGGCGACGAGCTGGATTGCCCTGAATTCCACGGCAGGCCCACAGTGAACTTTCTGAATCTGCGCGGCGATCAGCGTCCGGATGTCAGCTTCGTAAGAAAAGTGTATAGGGTTTCGATGTACTACGCCAAGCTGATTTGCTACGCCGCCACAGCCAAACCGCGAATCTTTCATATCCTGTGGAATAACAAGTTAGAGCTGTTCGATCGAACCCTGCTCATGCTCTACTACAAGGGTCTGGGGAAAAAGATCGCCATCACAGTGCACAATGTGAATGCAAGCAGGCGGGATTCCAAAGATACGCTCCTCAATCGGCTTACGCTGCGAATCCAATACCGGCTTGCAGACCATATGTTTGTTCATACGGAGCAGATGATGCGCGAACTAGTCCGGGAGTTCGGCGTGCAAGAGACCAGGGTCACCGTCATCCCGTTCGGGATCAACAATGCTGTTCCGAACACACGCCTCACTCGAGCCGAGGCAAGACAGCGATTGGGTATCCCAGATGGTAAAAAGACGATTCTGTTTTTCGGCAACATCGCGCCTTACAAAGGGCTCGAATACCTGACCTCCGCATTTCGTCAGATACAGTCCCGGCGAGGTAATTATCGGTTAATCATCGCCGGCAGACCTAAGAACTGTGAGAGATACTGGAACACAATCCGGGAAGCCATCCATGAGGACGTGCAGAAGGGGCGAGTACTGCTCCGGGCGGACTACATTCCAGATGATGAGACCGAGGTCTTTTTCAAAGCGGCAGACGTTCTCGTATTGCCCTACAGGCACGTCTACCAGAGTGGCGTTTTGTTCTTGGGACACAGTTTCGGCCTGCCCGTTCTCGCAGCCGACGTGGGATCCCTGAAAGATGAAATCGTCGGGGGTAAAACTGGGTTCGTATTTAAGCCGGAAGATCCAATTGACCTGGCGAGGGCCATCGAAAAGTACTTCGCAAGCGATTTATACGCGGACTTAAGCATGCGACGCGAGGAGATACGAGATTACGCGAGAGAACGGCACTCGTGGGACGTAGTTGGACAGGTGACCGTGGGCATCTATGCGAGCTTGCTTAGAATACCCTCTCCCAGTGGATTGTCGAATGGTGACGAGTCCAATGCTTCGGTTGACGAAAAGGCCCCTTCATGAAGCCGCCAAGGTCAATGCCTCGGCACCTTATTCCTTATGGAAAATCTGGGGGAGCGGTCAAGGATTACCTTCCCAAGCCGGGAAGCATGACGCACGCAATAAGCTGCTCGAAAGCTTATGAGTCGGACCAGGGGAGATTCAAGCTTTAGCTTGCCTTTGGATCGGGAATTAGGTGGTTCGGTTAATTGCTTTGAACAATCTGACCGCTTGTTCGGTAGGGTCGAAAAGAATTCCCGTCACGTACAAGGATGCGCAGTCCATTGGCAACAAGTACAGTCCCGCGTGTTTCTCGCTTCTGTTGCTATCAACTTGATCCGACACAGGACCCGAGGTGGACCGAGCTTGTAGAGAACCATCCCCGGGCGTCCGTGTTCCACACGGTAGCATGGCTCCAGGCACTGCAACGTACCTACGGATACTCTCCAGTGGTTTTCACTACATCACCACCGACCGGTAGGCTGGGGAACGGGCTAGTGTTCTGTCGCATTAACAGTTGGCTCACGGGGCGTCGCCTTGTTTCCTTACCCTTCTCAGATCATTGCGAACCTCTTTTCGACTCAGCCGAAGAGTTGAACTTCCTGATTCGCTATTTGCAGACTGCCTTGGAACATCAGGGATGGAACTATCTGGAATTGCGTCCTATCCACGAAAATCTAGGTCAAACAGGCGATGGAATTGGTTGTCTGCCTGGAGCAGCGTACTTCTTGCACACGCTTGATCTTCGTCCTGACTTAAACGCAGTGTTCCAGAGACTCCACAAAGATTCTGTTCAACGCCGGATTCAGCGTGCTAAACGGGCCGGCCTCGTTGAGAAATGCGGCAGATCGGATGACCTGCTCAAAGAGTTCTACGCTCTCTTTGTAATTACGCGGAGCCGCCACGGCTTGCCTCCCATCCCGTACGCCTGGTTTCAGAACCTAATTCACTGCCAGGACCTGCCACTAGAGATCCGTCTGGCTTACAAAGATGAAACTCCAATTGCGGCCATCCTCACACTGCAATTCCGGGACGTCGTGTACTTCAAATATGGATGTTCCGATGCACGGTTCAACCGATTTGGCGCCACACCCTGGCTTCTATGGGGGGCTATAGCGGCCGCGAAAACGAATGGAGCAACCGAATTTGACATGGGACGCACGCAGGAGGATAACGCGGGCCTTCTTGCGTTTAAGAATCACTGGGTTCCAGCGCCGAAGCGATTGGTCTATTGGCAGTTTCCTTATACTTCTTTTCTCGATTCAGTCCATGGCTGGAAATTGAAGATGGCAAAACGTCTCTTCTCCTATATGCCCGACAGATTATTAACGATCATTGGAAAATTGATGTACCGCCACATCGGATAGAAGGCAATCCTAATAAGGTTCAAACAGTGTGAGATTCCCCATTGCTTTGTGTCAAGCGAAATTTGAGATACGCGGGAGGCTGGGTTGCCGTCCGTGAATTGGAGGGGGCGCGCTTGGGGGCAAGGCAACCTCTAGGCGCGGGTTTTCTCTTTGGGAAGCCCTCCGCTAGAAAGAAGAGGTCGGAGTGATGCATTATGACTGGATGAATAACTTGGGGCGGGTCACCCGGACCAAACTGTGATTCAAGCTCTCTTGGACTACTACCGCATTCCTGTAGACTCGTTGTCTGGTCTATCCGCGACAAATATTTGTGCCCCCGGGGATGTCGGCTTCTTTCAATTCGGTCCGAGGAACATTTGTTACGGGCGATGCCACTCTGGTACAACGCCAAGCGTGGCAGACTCCGGGAAGTTCGATGCCTCGAAGGAGATTCGCCGCGAAGGCACAACGATTCTGATTCCTTTTGACTTTACCGAGGTGATCGAGAATCTTCGCCTGGAACGCTATCGGCAGAAGATGACTCAGGGCCTGGAAATGTTCGCCGCGAGCGAGCCTGTCCGCAAGCTTTACTACCTCGCCAGAGAAGTCTTGCCCGTTTCCGTTCGCCGCCAGTTACAGAAAGCTTACTTCCGCGACTGGCGGCAACTGCCGTTTCCGGCTTGGCCCGTAGACTTCACAGTGGACGACCTCCACCAGGAATTCTTGCGGCTCTGCATGGAAACGAGTGGCGTGAAGAAGATGCCGTTCATCTGGTTTTGGCCGGGGGGCGCCCCCAATTGCCTAATCCTGACCCACGATGTGGAAACGTCCGCAGGCCGCGACTTCACCTTCAAGTTAGTGGACCTGGACGAATCATACGGATTCCGGGCGTCGTTTCAGGTCATTCCCGAAAAGCGGTATGAGGTTCCGGACGAGTATGTCTCTCAAATCCGAAGCCGCGGGTGTGAATTCAATATCCATGATCTGAATCACGACGGCCAACTATTCCAGGAACGAGAGGAATTTGTGCGCCGGGCGGCGAGAATCAACGCTTACGTGCACCGATACAACTCCCAGGGTTTCCGTGCCGGTGCGATGTATCGCAATCAGGAATGGTACGATGCCTTTGACTTTTCCTATGACATGTCCGTTCCGAACGTCGCGCATTTGGAACCCATGCGCGGCGGCTGTTGCACCGTAATGCCCTATTTCATAGGCAAAATTGTCGAGCTCCCTCTAACCGCCGCACAGGACTATTCGCTCTTTCACATCTTCAAGGACTATTCGATCGATCTTTGGAAGCAACAACTCGCTCTCCTAAGAGAAAGAAACGGCCTGATGAGCTTTATTGCGCACCCTGATTATCTGATTGAGCGGCGCGCTCGCAATGTTTATGAGTCCCTGCTCGAATACCTCCGACAAATGGTTGCGCGCGAAAAGATATGGGCTGTTCTTCCGAGAGATGTTGACCACTGGTGGCGAGCGCGGAGTCAAATGAGCATAGTGTCTCGAGGGGGCGAATGGGAAATTGTGGGGCCGGAAAAGGAAAGGGCGCGGTTAGCGTACGCTATCCTAGACGCCGGTCAGTTACGGTACGAGCTTGCATGAATAACTCCTCGAATAATTGTATTGATGTTCTAGTCATAGGATCACAGCACGAAAAACACAGTATCTGCAAACGTCTCAGCCTTGGTGTGGCCAAAGGTGCCTAGTACCCATCGCAAGCAAGCTTCACAAGATTATCAACCTCGGGGTTCCTTTCAGCCAGCTTGAGGCTGGCGCCAGGAGTTTCAGGGATGGACCACCACCCGCTGAGAAATCCGGGTACATCTTGCGATTCAGTATGACACTTTGCCATTCTTGAAAGAGAACGCGCTCAAACAATCACTATCGCCGAATCAGAATTCGTATAGTGGCCAGGTGTAGCTGTTCTTCATATTCAAGAAACTGACAGTGGACAGGAGTGAATGAGTATGACGCCAACAGATGTCACGATTCTGGGTACTGGGCCGTACGGGCTGGCGGCCGCCGCGCATTTGCGCCAAATCAGGGGTCTGGAACTCCGAGTATTCGGTGAACCCATGGAATTTTGGAGCTCACACATGCCGGAAGGCATGCTCTTGCGTTCACCTTGGGAGGCGTCACATATTTCGGATCCGCAAACAACGCTCACCATGGACGCCTTCGCTGCACATCTCAACAGCCGCATTCCAACGCCGATACCCCTGGACCGGTTTGTCGAGTACGGGCTCTGGTTTCAGCAACAAGCGGTACCAGATATCGACCGGCGCAGGATCACCCGCATAGAAAAGGATTCTAACGGCTTTCGCCTAACTCTAGTTAGTGGCGAGCAATTCAATTCTCGCCGTGTCGTGATCGCTGCCGGGATCGAGTCCTTTGCTCGATGGCCAAAGCAATTCGAAGGACTCCCGCGCGAGATGGTGACTCATATCTCAAATCAAAGAGACGTTCGCCGGTTCAAGGGAAAGCACGTCGTGGTCGTCGGAGCCGGCCAGAGTGCTCTCGAATCCGCGGCTCTCATACATGAGGCCGGCGGAGATGTTGAGGTGATCGTCAGGGCGGCCAATGTGCACTGGCTTGGCTGGAGAGCAAGATTGCAAAAGCTGGGTCCCCTTGCCAAGCTCCTGTACTCTCCGTTCGACATTGGCCCCGCTGGCGTGAGCCGAATCGTTGCCATCCCGGACTCCATGAAGTATTTTCCTCGGGGCATTCAGGATGCGTTTCGGCGGCGGGCCCTCCGCCCGGCCGGGGCGCGCTGGCTTGTGAATCGGTGCAAGGACATTCCCATTCTAACCAGCAGCTCCGTCGAATCTACCGTGCCGGCTGGCGGGAAGCTGCGTATCCGCCTAAATGATGGCAGCGTCCGAGAGGCGGACCATGTTCTCCTTGGCACCGGATATCGTGTGGACGTAACACGCTATCCTTTCCTCCCGCAGGAGCTGAGCCAGAATTTGACATTGGTAAATGGTTTCCCGAAGCTCAGGCCTGGCTTCGAATCGTCGATCTCCGGGCTTCATTTTCTGGGGGCACCTTCCTCGTGGAATTTTGGTCCGCTCATGTTTTTCGTTTGTGGCACTGATTACGCTGCGCGAAGGCTCGCCCGGCATATCGCCGCCAGTCCATCGCCGAACGGAAGCAGGTGATTGATGACTCATTCCGCCGATGTGCCCTATGGCAGATAGCTTTTTTCCGACGACGTTGCCGAGATGGAAACGAACCGGCGCTGTGGTTCTGGGCGGCGATTTCCATGGGTTGGCGATTGCCCGAAGTCTTGGACGGCATGGAGTTCCCGTCGTCATTGTCGACGATGAATACTCCATCGGGCGTTTTTCGAGATATACAGCGCTCGCGGTCCGGGCGCCCAACCTCCGCAATGGGAAGGAAACAGTGGATTTCCTTCTCGATCTGGGCCAAAAACTTGATTTGCATGGGTGGGTCCTTTTCCCTACGCGTGATGAGCACGTAGCGGCCTTCTCTCGCGACAGAGCCTCCTTGTCAAAGCTGTTTCTCGTTCCCACGCCCGAATGGGAGATTATCAAGTGGGCTTGGAATAAATGGAACACCTACTGCTTGGCACAGAAATTAGAGATACCCATTCCCCGCACCTGGTGTCCCCGTACCCTGGAGGACATCGACAAGATCGATGCGGAGTTTCCTTTGGGCGTCAAACCGTCTGTCAAGGAGGATTTCTTCTATGCGACCAAGGCCAAAGCATGGCGAGCAAATAACCGGGAGGAACTCAAAGATCTCTTTCAAAAGGCAGCTAGCCATGTTGGGACAAATGAGGTTCTGGTTCAGGAAATAATTCCGGGCGGTGGCACTTGCCAGTTCTCTTGTTGCATGTTCATCAAGGATGGTGCCGCAATCGGAACCATGGAAGCGCAACGCTGGCGTCAGCATCCCCCAGAGTTTGGCCGCGCGGCTACGTTCGTAGAAAGCGTCGACCTGCCTGCTGTAGAGGAACTCTCCTTGCGATTTCTCCGCGCCATCAACTATTACGGTTTGGCTGAACTGGAATACAAGCTTGACCCCAGAGATGGCAAGTATAAGCTGCTTGACGTCAACGCCCGGACCTGGGGATTTCATGCCTTGGGATCACCGGCGGAGGTAGATTTTCCCTATATGTTGTATGCGGATCAAATGGGGGAACCAGTGGATCATGCTCGCGGCCGTGCAGGCGTCGGCTGGATTCGCATGGTTACTGACATCCCTACGAGCCTTCAAGGGATTTTCGCAGGCCGGCTCGACCTGCGAACGTATTTACGGTCGCTGAAAGATTTTAAGATCGAATCGGTTTTCAGCCCTGAAGACATCCTCCCAAGTCTTGCGGAGATTGCCTTAATTCCTTATTTGGCCATCAAACGTGGTTTTTAAGACTCCGTCGCGAAGGCAGGCCAGTGCGGCGCGCCCGGCCTCCATTTGTTTGTTATTCCTCTTCCGCCGATAAACGTCTGCTTCGATCTGCCCCCTCGCTGAAACTTCTCTGCGATCAGTGCGCCCGGTTTGGCCTCGTTCAACGCGGCTACAGTCTTTTCCACCGCCTATCCACTGCAACCCCTTCATTTCAGGCTTACATCTCGCCCAAAGCTTTTGGGTCAAGAACTGAAATCCCATCTACGGCGGAAACCCGTTCACAATTCATGGTAAGAGTTTTCCCGAGTAATCCAGGGTGGCCAGCAAAAGTTGCGTCAGGGGGATAGCCTGTGGCCCCATGGACAGCCACTAACCCTATTGTTATCAATAGATAGGATCTTGTTTGCAGGATTCGAGCTCGTCCCATTTTCGGCAGTCTGGCAGTCGGATTGCACTCTGTTTGGTGGGTATGCTGGTAGCTTCAATGGCGGTAGCGTGTCCGGATGGCCGCGCCATAGTTTCATGGCCACTGGCCTCGTGACGTCATATCGTCCTACCGTCCATGGGGTCGTCCAACCACCAAGGTGTCATTAGCTTACGCCGTACGACAGCGTGCAACGGATCGCCTGCCAGTGGCGGAGGGCAGTTCAAGTCAATTCACCCAGGTCGAGTACAGTCACTTAGTCTGCGCTGACCTTATTGTCTGAGCGAAACGATTCGGTGCTTTTCATTGGCAAACGTCACATCCCAAACTATTCCCGTTCGTTCCGCGAGCTCCAGCATTCTTGGAAGATTTCTCGGAGTCTACTTGCGTCAAAGTGCCAGGGTTTGGAACCATCTCCCCGCTTCCTTGCGCCATTCTTCTACCGGCCGGGCTTATGGAAAGCATTTGCATGCCTTGGTTCTGCTGCAAAATGAGCGACGGCAATCCTTTGGCACCTTTTTTCTGCGAAATCGACCCGAGTTGGAATTGATGAGGCGTCTGCTAAACCAGAAAGCCCCGGGCTCCAGATTGGACATTTCAGTGTTGGCCTGCAGCAAGGGCGCCGAGGTTTATTCAGTTCTCTGGGCAATCCGCTCGGCACGTCCCGACTTGAAACTCAACACGCACGCGCTGGACATTTCACAGGAAATTCTGGAATTTGCCGAGAGGGGAGTGTATTCGCGTATCGCTCGTGATATCTCCACGCCATCGCCTCACAACGGAACCAAGGTGGTAGAGGACGTGGCCTGGAACACTTCAAGGGACCAAAACGCGCCGATTTTCGAGCGTATGACCGACGAAGAGGTAAACGCGATGTTTGAGGTGGAAGGCGATCAAGCGAAGGTCAGGCCATGGCTCAAGGAAGGAATCAAGTGGCTTCGAGGCGACGCCAACGATCCAAAACTGCTCGGCGTTCTGGGCCCGCAGGAGATCGTGGTGGCAAACCGCTTTCTCTGTCATATGCAGCCCGCGGCTGCCGACAAGTGCTTGCGCAGCGTCGCGCGGCTCGTGAAGCCGGGCGGTTACCTATTTGTCTCCGGCATTGACTTGGACGTGCGGACGCGGGTTGCACGGGACTTGCGCTGGAAACCGGTCACAGAGCTGATTCGCGAGATCCACGACGGTGACACTTCCTTGAGACGCGGCTGGCCCTTGGAATACTGGGGCCTGGAACCTTTCTCTGAAGACCAGGCTGATTGGGGCATTCGTTATGCTTCCGTCTTCCAGATTGGCGAAGCATCCTGATTCCGGATGTCATCCAAACTTCGTGGCGCTCAGATGGTCATCGGCCTACTCGACCACGTGAGCATCGGCCATTTCGGAGCGCAGAAATCGTTCACTGTTTTTAATGGAGAAGGGTGATAGCGTGCATTTCACGGAGAGCGATGTCGTCGGCGCAAAGGTGATTGACCCGACTCCGCACGGAGATGATCGTGGGCGGTTCATGCGCGTGTGGTGCGCGCGGGAGTTTTCCGAGCACGGTCTGGATTTCTCGCCTGTTCAGGGGAACATGGGTTTCAGCGTGCGGAAGGGGACAACTCGTGGGATGCACTACCAGGTGGCCCCTGCGCTCGAGGCCAAGCTGGTGCGCTGCACTCGAGGAGCCATGTTCGACGTTGTGCTCGACCTCAGACCGGACTCCCCAACCTACCGCAAATGGTATGGCGTAGAGTTGACTGCGCTAAACGGGCGAATGCTGTTTGTGCCAGAGCTCTGTGCTCATGGATACCAGACTCTCGAAGAAAATACAGAGATGCACTACTTGACGTCAGCGTTCTACAGCCCAAGTGCGGTGCGTGGTGCGCGCTTCGACGACCCAGCATTCCAGATCAAATGGCCATTGGCCGCTACAGTAGTCTCTGACCAAGATCGCGGCTGGCCGCTCGTGGAATTCTGACGCATAGATTCTGGGGCAACAAACTCAGACCCCAAACCCTGCACGAAACTTTAGGTCCCACACAAGGCGAAAGGCGCAAAGGAGACACCCATGAAAGTTGTATTGTTCTGTGGAGGTTTAGGTATGCGTCTCCGCGAGTATTCGGAGACCATTCCCAAACCCATGGTGACCATCGGTTACCGGCCGATCCTCTGGCATGTGATGAAATACTACGCCCACTTCGGGCACAAGGACTTTATTCTCTGCTTGGGACACCGGGCGGACGCGGTTAAGAACTATTTCCTGAATTACAACGAATGTGCCTCCAATGACTTCGTCTTGTCTGACGGCGGGAAAAAGCTGGATCTTTTCAACAGTGACATCCATGACTGGCGGATCACCTTCGCGGATACCGGCATCAATTCTAATATTGGCCAGCGCCTGAAGGCAGTGGAAAAGTATCTTGAAGGGGAAGAAGAATTCCTGGCCAACTATAGCGACGGCCTCACGGACCTGCCGCTCCCCCAGCAACTGGAGCACTTTCATCAACACGGGAAAATTGCCAGCTTCCTCTGTGTCCGGCCGAATCTCAGCTATCACCTGGTTTCGTTGCAGGAGGGCAACGATAATCTGGTCTCCGGGATCCACGCCATCAGTAATGGTTCCGTGCGCATCAATGGGGGCTTCTTCATTTTCAAGAAGAAGATTTTCGACTACATCAAGGAGAAAGAGGAACTTGTAGGCGAACCATTCCAGAGACTGGTCGAAGAGAAACAGTTGATTGGCTACGTATATGATGGGTTCTGGGCGAGCATGGACACGTTCAAGGACAAGCAGCAATTGGAGAGCCTATGTACCGGTGGAGTCGCCCCATGGGAACTTTGGAAGACCAACGGCAATGGTAAACGCCAAAGCCGCTAGAGCGAGTGAGTGCCTATGCGCCCCCTAAACCTGCCTTACGATAACGCGTCCCCTCCCACAATTCTGTGCCTGGGAGCACACTCGGACGATATCGAAATTGGTTGTGGCGGAACTATCCTTCGGCTGTCGCAGGAATATCCGGGCGCTGCCTTCCACTGGGTTGTGTTCAGTGCGGCAGGAGTCCGGGCCGCGGAGGCGCAACGCGCGGCTGTGCTATTTGCAGGTACGTCTATTGTCAGGGGTCCTCAACTCAAATCCTTCCAGGACGGTTTCATGCCGTTTGTGGGAGCAGAAGTGAAGGCCGTTTTCGAAGAGCTGAAGCAGGCCGTCTCCCCGGACGTAATCTTCACCCATAATTGCAAAGATGCGCACCAGGACCACCGGTTACTGGCAGAATTGACCTGGAATACTTTTCGAGACAATCTGATCCTGGAGTACGAGATTCCCAAATATGACGGCGACCTGGGGCAACCGAGCGTCTTCGTGCCGCTTCCAGCCGAAGTGTCGGAGAAGAAGGTTCGATACATCGTGGACACTTTCCAGTCTCAGTACGCGAAGCGGTGGTTTCAACCGGACACGTTTTTCTCCCTGATGCGATTGCGGGGAATGGAATGTAATGCTCCCAGCGGTCACGCCGAAGCGTTCTACTGTCGCAAAATAGTCCTGTAGAATAAAGAACAGGCAATATTGACAAAACTAGGAATGTCTCAGACGATTGACAGCCTCCTGATGCCGTGAGACCGTGAAGGTGAACTTAATAGAGCGGTAATCTGTCGCGGTTTACCCAAGGTCTGCGTGCAGCGGTCCTTGGATGTTACGGTTGTACGTGGAAATAATCTCGTTCGCCGGCTTGCCGAGCCATTGGAGCATCCCATGATTGTAGATACAGCCCTTAGAGAGCTTGAAGCCTCGGGTCGTCCGATCCGCGTCGGAATGGTCGGAGCCGGTGCCACCGGCCGCGCCATCGCCCTTCAGCTTGGGACACCGGTACCAGGAATTCGCCTCGTGGGGATTGCCAATCGGACTCCGAAGCACGGCGAACGGGCATTTCGGGAGGCCGGAATCACCGAGTGGCATGGCGCATCGTCCGCTTTGGAAGCCGAAGCAGCGATTTCTCGTGGACTACCAGTGCTGACTGACGATCCGTCGGTGCTGACCACCTGCGGTGCCGTTGATCTTCTCGTGGAAGTGACAGGTACCGTCGAACCCGCAACCGGTGTGGTCCTGGAGGCGTTCGACCATGGCAAGCATGTTGTTTTGGTCAACGCCGAGCTCGATTCGCTCATCGGTCCGATTCTGAAGGCGAAGGCGGACCAGGCCGGGGTAGTGGTCACACACACCGACGGGGATGAGCCGGGGGTGGCAATGACCTTGCTCCGCTATCTTCGATCATTGGGACTCCGCCCGGTTGCTGCGGGCAACCTCAAAGGTATGGTCGACCATTATCGGAACCCTGAAACCCAGCGCGCCTTTGCCGAGAAAAATGACCAGGACGCCAGGAAAGTCACCTCATTTGCGGATGCGACGAAACTGTCCATGGAGGCGACGGTTCTCTCCAATGCCACCGGATTCCATGCGGGGCGTCGTGGTATGTATGGCCCCGCGTGCAAATACGTGCAGGAGATGGCGACACTGCTTCCCGCGGATCAGATGCTTGCCACTGGCCTTGTGGATTATGCCCTCGGCGCGGCGCCTCACACCGGCGCCTTTGTTATCATTCACGAGGAATCGCCGCTGAAGAAGGCTCAGCTTGCCTATTACAAGATTGGCGACGGACCGTTCTATGTTTTCTACACACCGTTTCATCTGCCGCATCTTCAGATCGCATCCACGATCGGCAGAGCTTTCGTCCATCGTGATCCGACGGTAGCCCCCCTTGGCGGTCCGGTCTGTGAAGTGGTAACCATCGCAAAGCGCGACCTGAACACTGGCGAACTCTTGGACGGCGTTGGTGGATTCTGCACCTATGGACTCATCGATAACGCCATCGCAGCCCGCGCCATCGCAGCCCTTCCGATTGGCCTCTCGGCAGGCTGCGTACTGCGTCGGGATGTAGCAAAGGACGCCGTGGTCACGTTCAATGATGTGGACAGACCCACCGCAGGAGTAGTTGATGTGTTGTGGCGGGAGCAAAGCGCAAGATGGCCACTCGCGACAAAAGAGTCAGAACCATCCTCGATGCAGCACGTTCCTGCGGGAAGGATCGCATGAGGCTCAGGCCGTTCTGCGAAGGAATTGGCGCGTGTCTCAGCGCCATTGGTTTCGGTGGTGACCCCTGGCGCTCGGCATCGCGCGGTTGGATCGCTCATGCTTAATCCTTCGTTCTGGAAAAACCGCCGGGTGTTCTTAACCGGGCATACCGGTTTCAAAGGAAGCTGGCTCTCGCTCTGGCTGCATGCGCTCGGCGCAGATGTAACGGGATACGCCCTTGAGCCGCCAACTCAACCCAGCCTGTTCGAGCAAGCGAAAGTTGCGGACGTGGTCCGCTCCATTTTCGCGGATGTTCGCGACTTCCCACGGTTCAAGGCTGCGGTGGCCGAGTGCCGTCCTGAAGTGATGATTCACATGGCCGCGCAATCTGTGGTGCGCCGCGGCTATGAGGATCCGGTAGAAACCTATTCCTCCAACGTCATGGGAACTGTCCACGTTTTCGAGGCGCTGCGGCAGTTGAAACATCCGTGCGTGGTGGTCAATGTCACCAGCGACAAATGCTATGCCAATCAAGAGTGGCTCTGGGGATATCGCGAAAATGAACCCATGGGCGGCCGGGATCCCTACTCGAACTCCAAGGGTTGCGCCGAACTGGTGACCACTGCCTACCGCGAATCGTTCTTCTCTCCGGCCTTGATCAAAGATCACGGCGTCGCCCTCGCCAGTGCTCGCGCCGGCAATGCCATAGGTGGCGGTGATTGGACGAGTGACCAGCTCATCCCCGACCTCCTGAGGGCTTTCCTTGGAGGCAAACCCTGCCTGATCCGGAACCCTGCCTCCATCCGGCCGTGGCAGTTCGTCCTGGAGCCGCTCCGGGGATACCTCGTGCTCGCGGAACGGCTCGCTGAGGATCCCTCTCGCTTTGCTTCCGGTTGGAATTTTGGTCCCGCAGAAGCGGACGCGAAACCCGTGTCCTGGGTCGCCGATGAGCTCACACGGTTGTGGGGAAACCGCGCTTCGTGGAGTCTCGATCCCGCTGCCCACCCGCGCGAGGCGCACTCTCTGAAATTGGACACCTCCAAATCGAGAGCCTGCCTGGGTTGGCATCCCGCGCTTCCTTTGAGTCAGGCTCTGGAATGGATTGTGGGATGGTATCGCGCCTTCCAGTCGGGGGCCGATCTTCGTTCGATCACCCGAACCCAAATCGAGCGATATGAAGAATGTTCACGCGATTGCAGCCTTTCCGTCGTGCCCAGCTGACTAAACTTAATCCGGAGAATTGGGAGGAGTTGTTTCCATGCCAAACATCGTCGTCTTAGGATCGGGAATGGCCGGGTTCGGTGCTGCTTATCGGCTACACGCCGAGCGCATTACACCTGTGATGTATGACAAGAACTCCTACCATGGCGGCCACACGGCGTCGTTCCGCTCCGACACCGGGTTCCTCTTCGACGTCGGCCCACACATTTCGTTTACCAAGGATCCGCGTATTCAGGAGATCTTTGCCGACAGCGTCGATCAGCAGTACGAAACCATTCAAATCAATCTGAATAACTACTGGCGCGGCTACTGGCCGCTGCATCCCGTACAAGTTCACCTGCACGGACTGCCGGAAGACGTCATCGTCAAGGTCATTAAGGACTTCGTCGAAGAAAGCCAGGGACCCGAAAAACCGATAAAGAACTACGCCGACTGGTTGGTGGCGAGCCTTGGCCGGTCGTTTGCCGAGCTCTTCCCCATGCAGTACACGCGAAAGTACCACCTCACCACCGCCGAGAACATGAGCACCGATTGGCTCGGCCCACGCATCTACCGCCCGACCCTTGAGGAAGTGCTGCGTGGTGCGCTCTCGCCGTCGGCTCCGCACGTTCACTACATCACGCACTTCCGCTACCCGAGCAACGGTGGATTCATGTCGTATCTTAAGAAGTTTGTCCCGATGGGAAACCTGAGGCTCAATCACGAGTTGGTATCCATCGATCCTCGCGCGCGGCAGCTTACTTTTTCGAACGGCCACGTGACACAATACGATGGCCTGGTCTCTTCTGTGGCATTGCCCGATCTCATCCGCATGATTCACGGCGCGCCGCCCGATGTCGTCGAAGCTTCCCGGCGCCTGGCTTGCTCCACATGTGTCCTTGTTAACATCGGCGTGAACCGCCAGGATCTTTCTCGCGCCCACATGACTTACTTCTACGATGAAGACATTTGCTTCACGCGCCTCGGCTTTCCGCACATGCTCTCCTCCAGTAACTCTCCCTCGGGCACGGGAAGCATTCAGGCGGAAGTCTACTTCTCGGATAAATACAAGCCTTTCACCGGCTCACCCAATGACTGGATTGAGCCCGTTATAACGGATCTGCGTCGCTGCGGCCTCTTGCGCGACGATGACAAGATCTTGTCTCGCGGGGCCATGTTGCTCCGCTATGCAAACATTATTTTCGATCTCGAACGCGCCGCTGCACTGAAAACAGTCCACGGCTATCTCGACGACATTGGCATTGCCTACTGTGGTCGCTACGGAGACTGGGGCTACATGTGGACCGACGAGAGCTTCAAGAGCGGCGAGCTGGCCGCAGAACGCGCCTTGTCCGCGCCAGTGTCATCGCGGTAGTCCCATTCCGCCGACGCTGTTGCGCCGGCTCTAAAGACCAATCACCCGGCATAATTCCAGCCGATTGTCAAAATACAGCCTGACAGAGGATAAATGGTTCGGCCGTCCGAAAAAATTGGTCTGTTAGATCACCTGGGTGGGGGAAATCTTGGCGACGACGCAACACTGGCCGCCGTGATGCAGAACATCAAAATACGGTGGCCCGACGCGCAAATATTTGGGTTCACCATGAATCCCGGCGATACGCAAACTAGGCATGGCATCCCCTCCTACCCCATCCGAAAAGAAACATGGACGCCAGGGTTTGCTGTGCAAGACAGCAAGCTGATTCTTAAAGAAAAGCTAAAGGCCGCGGCCGGCAAGCATGGCCTTCTGTTTAAGATTCTTAAGGCGATTTATGGTGTCGTCTATAGAAAGCCCATCAACCTTGTTAAAGAACTGGTTTTCTTGGCCAAATCGTTTCGGATTATTCGCACCTTTGACCTCTTGATCATAGCCGGCGGTGGTCAACTTCTCGATTCTTGGGGGGGACCGTGGAAGTTTCCCTATACCCTCTTCAAATGGACGATGCTGGCTAGGCTGTCTCGCGCAAAGTGTTATTACATAAATGTCGGAGCCGGCCCGCTTCGTCATCCGTTAGGCAAATGGTTCATTAAGAGAGCACTGCTCCTGGCCGACTATGTTTCTTTTCGAGATGAGCAATCGAAAGCTCTTGTCGAAAGCACTGGATATAGAGCCACGAGTCAAGTATGCCCAGACAGCGTATATGCCCTCGAGATCCCTGCCCTGGCAACGAGTCGCAACGGCAGAAGAGGCGAGTCAATCGTCGGAATTTCGCCGATGGCTTATTGTGACCCACGCGTCTACTGGGAGAAGAACCAGAGTATCTACGATGGTTTAATCAAGGAACTTGCAGCCTTCGGCTCATGGCTAGTCCGAAATCAACAATCTTTGGCGCTTTTCAGCACGGACATCTGGTTTGATTCGCAGGCCATCGAAGATTTTAAATCGGCCTTGATTCACGAAACGGGACTTGCTAATTCACCACGGGTAAGACATGAGCCGGTCAAGGGAATCGACGAGATGCTCCTTCACATGTCCTCTATGGACTATATCGTGACCTGTCGGTTCCACGGTGTAATATTTGCTCACATGCTAAACAAGCCCGTTTTGGCGCTCTCGCACCATCCGAAGGTTACGAAGCTGATGGGCGAAATGGGACTCTCGAAATACTGCCTCGACATCCACACTTGCGATTTTAAAGTGTTGACGGAGACATTCCAGGCGCTGGTGAGCAATCGCGGCGAGATCAAGTGCCGCATGGCTGAAAAGCTCGCCTGCAACAGGAGCGAGCTAACAATGCAGTTCGATGCCTTATTTACTAGGGAGGCGCGAAATTAAGTATGCGTGACGAACCGTTCGTAAGTGTACTGACGCCCGTCTACAATGGCGAGGACTTCCTGGCGGAATGTATTGAGAGCGTTTTGAACCAAACGTATAAAAACTTCGAATACATCATCGTCAACAATTGCAGTAAGGACCGCACCCTTGAAATTGCCTTGGGCTATGCGAAAAAAGACGCTCGCATCCGCGTGCACAACAATCGTGACTTTCTTGGAGTCATCGCGAATCACAATCTTGCCTTCAGCCTGATGTCCCCGGAGGCCACGTACTGTAAAGTCGTTTCGGGAGATGACTTCATTTTCCCGGAATGCCTCGGTCGAATGGTTGAACTTGCCGAGGCAAATCCATCCGTGGGCATCATCGGCTCGTACCAGCTCAGCGGGGATCACATCCTATGGCAGGGCTTCAAATACCCCAAAGCTGTTTTGTCAGGCCGGGAAATCTGCCGCCAGATCTTCATCGGGGACGACAAAACGTTCGGGTTTGGATCCCCGACCTCGCTCATGTATCGAGCTGATCTTGTCAGAAGCAGTGCAGAGTTTTATCCTAATTCCTCGCCACATTCAGATACGAGCGCGTGTTTCAATCATTTACAGAATTCTTCTTTCGGATTTGTGTACCAAGTGCTTTCGTACGAGCGAACTCATGAAGCGACACAGAGCAGCAAATCCAAGGAGATGAACCGTTATTCTTCAGCTTATATCAATGATCTTATCAAGTATGGTCCTTCCTACCTCAGCAAGGAAGAATTTGAACGACTGGTGAGCTGGCATCTCAAGGATTATCATCGGTTCCTGGCAGTTAACTACTTTATGGGGTTCAGAGGGAAAGAATTCTGGGACTATCATAAAAGCAGGCTCGAAGAATTAGGTCATCCGCTCAGCCGGTATGCGATGCTGAGAGCTGCGGTGATCGCAATCTTGCGAGAGGTCCTGAATCCAGAACAAGCCATTAGAAAACTGTGGAAACGTGTCTTTCCTCAGTCACCGGGTCTTAATGGTCGATCGGCACAGCCAAGCGCTAGTGACCCGGAGACTCCTAGTGGTGGGCAGAATAACTCGGTAACTCCAAGCCCCACCCGCGTAGTTCCCAAGTGACGACACAGGCCACACAATTGTGTAGGCGACCGGCAGCAAGTCGCGATGATCAGCTACTGTTATCCCGAACTCTGAGTGTGAGAGGATGACCCGCATTTGCCAGTTCGAAAAATGAGCGATAGGTTCTGCGCGGGTCGTCACTTCAACTCAACCTGCTGCACGCAGGTGCCACTGGCTGTCGCCGGCCCGAGAAGTCCGAGCGGGCGCGCTACTGCTGAAGCAGGTTCCCTCCACAATCGATATTGCGTTTCATAGGCGAACGAAAAATCCGTGGAACTCGTACCGCTCCGCGCGGGTTGGAATGCAACACCCCCGGCGGTTACACCTGAGCGTGCTGCTGTCACAAGTTGGTGCTACGAAGTCTATGCAGAATGATCTTGCAGGAAGCGATGAGTCTGGCGACCGCCAGCGCGGGCGCGTTGCTATGATCGCGGTCAGCGTGAAAAAACAATGAGGGACTTGAAGGAGAGGACAATTCGTGGCGGCTCCGCGAGAGGCGGAGCGCTAGCGGCCAGTTTTCTTCTCCGTGTCGGATCCCTGATGGTGTTAGCTCGGCTGTTGGACCCGAAGGACTTCGGCCTGCTCGGAATGGTTACCGCTTTCACGGGAGTTTTGAGTCTATTCCGTGATTTTGGGCTCTCGGCGGCAGCGATCCAGAGGGCTACCGTAACCGAAGAACAAAGCTCAACTCTATTTTGGATTAATATTCTGGTGGGTGTAATACTCACCGTTATTGCCATATTATTCGCTCCAGTTGTCAGCACTTTCTACCACGAGCCTCGCCTTTTCTGGGTCACCACCGTGGTGGCGGCCGGATTTTTGTTCAACGGGGCAGGTGTACAACACTCAGCCATCCTTCAACGCCAAATGCGTTTTACCGCTTTGGCGTTAATTGACGTTGTTTCCTTAATTGTAAGTACCGCCATTGCTTTTGCCGCGGCCAAGGCTGGCTACGGTTATTGGGCTCTTGTGGCGATGACCGTCACTCTTCCTCTCACGACCACTATGGGGTTGTGGCTGGCCAGTGCCTGGGTTCCGGGGATGCCGCACAAGGGGGTTGGCATCCGCTCCATGATGCGCTTCGGCGGCACCCTCACTTTGAACGGCCTCGTCGTGTACATCGCCTCGAATTTCGAGAAAGTGCTTCTGGGCCGTTTCTGGGGAGCGGAGGCTCTCGGGATTTATGGCCGCGCTTACCAGTTGATCAGAATCCCCACCGACAATCTGAATTCGGCCGTCGGCGACGTGGCATTTTCCGCGCTCTCACGGATCCAAGATGACCCTGGTCGCCTCAGGCGCTACTTCCTGAAGGGTTATTCTCTAGTCTTGGCGCTTACACTGCCAGTCACAGTTGCCTGCGCTTTTTTCGCGGATGATATGATTTTCGTTCTGCTGGGGCCAAAGTGGAAAGCAGCAGCCGGAATTTTTCGCTTGCTAGCCCCGACGATCCTGGTCTTTGCGATCGCTAATCCTCTTGGATGGCTGCTCTCTTCGATTGGAATGGTCGGACGAGGCCTCAAGATAGCTTTAGTCATCGCGCCGCTGATGATCACGAGTTACGTTATTGGGCTGCCCTATGGGCCAAAAGGTGTCGCGTTCGCCTATTCGGCGGTGATGACCCTCTGGGTCATCCCGGCTATTGCCTGGTGTGTGCACGGGACGCCGATTTCATTCTGGGATATTCTGCGCGCCGTGAGCCGCCCGCTGGCTTCCATCATTCCTGCTGTTGGTCTCGCCTTTGGAGTAGGTCTTTTCTTCGGCAAAGCGCTATCTCCCCTGCCCAGGCTCCTGCTGGAATCTGCCGTTCTTTTCATTTCTTACTCTGGGGTTCTCTTGTTCGTCGCCGGAGAAAAATCATTCTACCTGGATCTTCTTCGCGGATTGAAAGGACCCTCATCAATCAAGAAGAAAGACCTGGCTTCGGTTTTGTAGATTCGGTCGTAGCCTGATCACACTGCCGCCCGCAGAGTTACCTTCCTCAAGTTGCATCGTCTCATCGCAGTAACACTCAGTTAATCAGGAAAACTTTTGCAAATTAGTGGAGGCCCGGCTCCACAAGAAGCACGATACACGGCTATCTGCCCGGAACCTAAGTACTTTAAATACAATCACTTGCCATTTTATGGGGATTGGCCCTAATCGTGCTGTTTCTCATGTCGCTGCCCCTGATCGTTCTGCTCATGACTGACTTTCCGTGTGTGGTACGCGTTGAGCCTAGAGCGTGCGGTTGCGCGAACTGCCGGTCTGAGCAGTTAGTCCGAGCATAAGGTGGAAAGATGACAACGAGTATAAGTCTTGGCGCTTCCCCAACCATCGAATTCGAGCGTGGCGTGGAACAAGATGTTATCCGCGTGGGAGTAATCGGATATGGTTACTGGGGTCCGAACATTGTCCGGAATTTCCACGGACAAGAACATTCACGTGTCATGATGATTTGCGACAAGAGCGCGAACTCAATCCGGCGTGTGCAGCAGTCTTATCCAGAAATACAAGTGACTGGCGATGCCGACGATTTGCTAACGGCGACTGATATTGACGCAGTCGCAATTATCACTCCGGTGCACACTCACTTTGACCTTGCAAAAAGAGCCTTGGAAAACGGCAAGCACATTTTCGTCGAGAAGCCTTTTACCTGCACTAGCGCTCAGGCTGAAGAATTGATCGAACTTGCAGAGCGCAAGAATCTGAAGATCATGGTGGACCACACTTTCTTGTTCACCGGTGCGGTTAAACGAATGCGCCAACTCATCGACGACGGTGTACTGGGTGATCTCTACTACTACGATTCGACACGCGTAAACCTGGGACTGTTCCAGCATGATGTAAATGTCATTTGGGACCTCGCGCCGCACGACCTCTCGATCATGGATTATCTCATCGCGGAGAAGCCCCAGGCTGTGGTTGCCACTGGCGAGCACCATCTGAATGGAAAGGCCGACATTGGATTTCTGACCGTCTACTACCCCAAGAACATAATCGGTCATGTCAACGTGAACTGGCTCTCCCCTGTTAAGGTGCGCACTACTTTGATCGGGGGCGAGAAGAGAATGGTGGTCTGGAATGATCTCGACGCTGACGAGAAACTCAAGGTATATGACAAGGGCGCGAAAATGACCAACGCAGAAGGAGTGTATCAACTTCTCGTGAGTTACCGCTCTGGGGACATGTGGGCCCCAAGAGTTGAGCAAATCGAAGCGCTCAGAGTCGAAGCATCGTACTTTGCTGATTGCGTTCTGAACGACAAGAATCCCTTCAATGACGGGCATGCTGGGTTGCGTGTCGTGCGCGTATTGGAAGCCGCTGACCAGTCGCTTGAACAGAAAGGCAAAATCATCAACCTGTAACGGGCTATTCGAGCTTCATTGGCCAGCCCGAGGATTTGGCCCATTTGAAATGACATTCTTTATGTCGCAGTGCCCGACGACGCTTCGGTCATGTCCTCGGCGCGTCGTACTCCTATTCCCGCAATGCGCCTCTCCAGTAACGCTTCTTCCATTGAGTTTGCTCGCCGTCGACAGCGTTCGATGATCTCCGGCTCAAACGGCGGGGTGCGCAGCTTGGCACCTTCAGCGTGACTTCGCCCGCCGCCGTCTGCAGGTGCCGCTCGGCTCGGCAACAACGGCCCGCTTCGGCGTCCAGCATGGCCTTCAGCGTCTCTTCCACCCTGTTGCGTACGACTTCCGCCAGCCGTTCCTGAATCTCTCTTCATCAATCTGGATCACCTGGCTCAGCTTTGCTCCCGCCTGCGGTCCTTCTGTTCCTGCCTCGCGCCGCTTCTCTTCCAGGTTGGTGAGCTCCATCCTCTACTATGGCCCGGTCTGAATATTTACTGTTAGGCGGTACGAATCGAGACGGCATTCCTAGTTTAGGCTTGCCAGCCTAGAATAGAGCTTGTTCAAGCATTCAAATCAAATGGGGCCAGTTGGTTATGAATTCGTTTGATTTAATTATCATTCACTTCTTCAACTCTTTCGCCCATCGTTCTTGGATCGCCGATGCCACAGTCGTGATTATTAGCGGAAATCATTTCCTGATTGGCGGAGTCTTGTTGGCCTTGTTTTGGTGGGCTTGGATAGAGCACGGCAAAGAGAGCATGGAAAAGCGGGAAGCTCTCATTTTTGTCCTTATTGCTGTCACCTTCGCAGTATCTTTTGCCAGAACATTAGCCCTGAGTCTTCCGTACCGGGAGAGGCCTCTGCATAATCCTCTGATCCATTTTCAACTTCCCTATACTTTAGACCCCAGTACATTGATAAACTGGAGTTCATTCCCCAGTGACCATGCGGTTGTTGTTTTCTGTCTAGCGGCGGGCCTGTGGACTGTTTCGCGGCGCCTCGGCGCTTTAGCAATCAGTTACGCCTTCCTGATTTCTCTTCCCCGAATCTATCTGGGGTATCATTACCCGACAGATATTCTCGCGGGTGCGCTACTGGGTATTGGGGTTGCGTCTCTGTCGCGCATTACCACTCTCAGGAGGACCCTAGCACGCATCATTTTGGATCCTTTGGATCCACGTCCGGCTTACCTGTATAGTTTTCTCTTTCTTTGGACCTTTGAAATCGGGGACATGTTTAACTCACTAATGCAATTCGTCCTGCTCGGCGGTGAGATTGAACGGAAATTTCCTTCCTGGCGCCTCGAAGAAACCGCAGTCCTACTGCTCATAGTAGCGGTGGTGTCCCTCTTGACTTTGCTGCTGTGGCGCAAACACAAATCGCATTTTCATACGAATTGATGGGTTGGTTTTGGTTCTGTCAGCTTGCGCAATAGGTGTGATTGAAAGAGTGTTGGATCGGCACATGCACTCCTCGGCGAGGATTGAGGCAGTTGGGCGAGCTGACCGCTATGGACCGTAAAGGAGCGGCCCCCTTGGTGAGTCTTGAGTCACAATCTCATTTCTTAGAACGGGCTCAAAGTGGACTTGTTTTCTTCCGAGGAGACACAGTAAGGTGTCTATGGGCCGAACAGTCCGAACGCGGCCACGGTGGAGCCTGTGCCGAAATACACTCGGCCGTTGACAACCAACGGCGTGATGTATTGACCGGCGACGGCGGAGAAATGGTCACGATTCCCGGCTTGGGCCGAGTTGTAGAGCTCCTTGGTTAGGTCCGTGGCGTCGTAAGCAAACAGGATTCCCGGTTCATAATCGAGCGCCCATACGATTCCATTGCGGTTGGCATTGGAGGAAACGCTGGGAATCGTACCATTGCTGCCGAAGACGTGGGCACTTTGCGTGAAGGGCGAGGTCGCGAGGAGAGCCTTGGAAATGGGGTACGCTCGCAACGAAAGGCCAGAGGGGCCGATGAAGATCGTGTTGTTGAAGTAGACCGGGCTAGAGAAGTTCGCGTGCCCATCCCCAGGCAGCTGCTGATAGACGTTGTTTTTCGAAGAGTTGTACTGGCCCATATTGTCGCGGTTCACAACGTAGATCACTCCGTCCTCGCCGGCGACGACCGCAAGGTGTCGGGTGATGTTGCTGCTATCCACCAGGTCGGGCAGGAGCAGCGAGCCGGAAGAGCTGAAGTCCGTGCCCGTACTGTCGTTGGCGAGCGCATTCGCAGGCGCAAAATAATCCACTAGCGATAGCGGATCAGACCCAGAAAGCCGAACGAAGGTATTCCCGTAATCGTTGTTGGTTCCAGGAGCGTTGTTGCCAAAAGTGTTGCCCGTCGTGAGGTAGACATCGCCCGACGCGTCGGACGCCGGTCCGCCTCCGCCCTGCCAGATGCCTGCGCCATAAGCGTTGGGAACCAGATCAATAGCGCTAGTTTGCGCGAGTGTTCCCGCGTCAAAGGCCATGACCCATGCGGAGTACGGCCCACAATCGCCGGAGCGCCCGCCCCATACGGTGTAGATCTTATTTCCGCTCTCAAGGAGCGCGGCTGGTTCGTCTTGAACCTCGGGAAGGAAGGCGACCGTGCCGCCTGAGCTGTTGCCTCCCGTGCCCGGATAGCTGGCGTCGACGGTAGTGGGGCCGCCAAACAGTTCCTCGCCAGTGGTTAGGTCCAACGCGTGGAGATGGTGGAAGAAGTTTCCCTTTCCGTCAGTGGACATGGCCATGACGTAGATGGCGTTGCGTGCGCGGTCAATCACCGGCGTCGCGGTAATGCCATTCGGATCGATGTTGCCGCAGGGAAGGCTCGCCAGCGGCACGGCAGTCTCGCCGGCAGACAGCGCCGACGTCTGCCACAAAACCGTTGCTGAGGAGCCGGTGATGCTGTCTGCGTCCACAGCGTAGACGGTGTCTTTTTCGGTAGCGAAATAGAGCACGTTCTTCGTACCTTTGCCGGGGATGGCCACTTGGCTGAGATACAGAATCTGCCCGTCAATGCGGCTGTCGACGGCAAACTCACCGACTTTTCCAAACGTTGCGGAGTTCACATTGGATGGCGTAAGGATGGTCTCTTGGGAGTTGAGGCCTGTGCGCATGGCATCGTTGTGGTAAGTGACAACGTCAACGTTTGCTTGGCTAGTATTGATGACCGCAGCAGAGAACTCAGCCGCGCGGGTAGCGGACGCCAGGTTCCCAGACGAGACTGAATCCGACGCCGTGAAATTCGAGAA
>DLMH01000017.1:0-2464 GCA_002478115.1 Candidatus Acidiferrum typicum
CGAGATTGCTTTCCTGGGCATGGAGTCTTCGCCGTCGTTCGTGCGCCAGCCGGAATGCAACGGCTGCGTTGAACGCTTCATTCGCACGCTGAAAGAGCAGTTGCTGTGGGTGAGGGTGTTTCGGAACGTCGAGGAACTGCGCTGCGCACTGGCGGAATTTCGCGAGCGTTACAACCAGCGCTGGATCGTCCAGCGCCTGGGCTACCTCACGCCCGCCCAAGCTCGCCAGCAACTCCTTGCACTCGGAGCCGCTGCATGAATACACTCAATTCACTGTCCAATAAATCCGGTGCTAAACACCAGTTCCTGTACTGGGGGGAATTCACCCCTCTTGCGGCCCAAATGATGACGGAGTTCGGTACGATGAAATATGCGCGGGGCGCGTGCCAGGGCGACGCAAAACAATTGGAGCACATTGACCAGGAGTATCAGGCGCCTATTGCAAGAATTATCGATGCGGAAATCGAATACCAGAAGTGGTTGAGCGAGTCTGAAGCTGAGTGGGCGGTATATAGGTGGGCTGCCCGTAGCAGAGGGCCTGTCAAGAATGGCGGCGGGAGTCTGATGGGCTTCGTCGATTCTACTGGTTCGAGCCGATGCGCCTGTCGTTAATCTTCAATTGGCCGAATGTTGTCTGCACAAATCTACCTAAGTCTTCAGATGCTTGCTGTGGCGCCTGATCGCCGTTTGATGCTTGCTGTCGGATGCATTGCAGATCTCCACTGGTCTTGCTCGCATACGTAATCTGAGTGCGCGTTCCAAAGGAGACCGATTTCGCGCAGCCTCCAGTCGGGATCTTGCTGACATCCCCAATTTCTGTAAGCAGGCGCCGCAGGGTCTTTGTATCGATCGCTCCAGGAGGAAACTGTTGCCATCGCGATGGCTCGGTACGAAGGGCAGAGCTGGCGCCACCAATTTCTGCTGTGGCGCTGCCGTCATTGTATATCACAATTCTATAGCCAAGGGTGTTGGTAGAGCGCGATTGGGTTATGGTAGCCAGAATAGCTTTAACGCCCGTTTCCTGTTCCGCCGTCGCCGTGGCCTGGTGGTTCTCTGGCGTGATTGCCTGCTGAGCGGCTGCAGGGTTGCTTGGGAGCAACCCTGCGAACACGAGAACTAACGGAACGGACAGCAGGAAGGCATTCGTGGGCCCGTTCCCATATTTCTTTTCAATCTGCATTCGCGCTTCTACCTTAATGGTGTGCGTATGTTCATACCACGACCGTTACGGAGCTAGAGCGTTGATCAGGCCAGTGCCATTCGGACTGCCCCAGCCAGTGACCAAGTCGTAGCCCGGCTCTGCCGAATACGTGCTATTGCTGCCGCTGGTGATGTCGTGGAATTCATCATGGTAGCTGGCACCCTTACCAATCGAGTAGATGGTTGGGTTAATGAACCCCAAAGTTGAGTTCCCGTTGGCCACCGCTTGTTGATTGACGAGCGCAAGAAAGCCGGCCCATCGCGGCGCGGCGAAGCTGGTGCCGCCATAGTCTCCTGTACAGGATCCTTGGTCGCAGAGATAATTGTCAGTATTTGCTTCCGCAGCCACGTCCGGAACATTGCGTATGGTCGTGGAAGCGTGGTTGGAGGAATTGGCCACGCCGACCTGCCAACTCGGAATCGCGAAGCCATCGTCGGCAGGGCCGCCGCCGCTGTCGAGCCACGCCGTTTCTGATTGCCAAGGACCGCCCGCGCCATTCGTGGTCAAATCCGTTCCGCCGACGGCCACCACGTAAACGGATTCCGCCGGATAGCTATTGTCTGTAGAGTTCGACCCCGTGTACGCTCCCGCGTCTCCAGCTGCCACGAAAAGATTCTGGCCTTGCGCCGCAAATTCCTGGAATATGGGGTCAAGCTGCGCAGTGTCATCCGGATTCCATCCCCACGAGCAACTTAGTTGCTTGGCGATATTTTCGGTTGCCATGTCATTGAATATGTCGACGTCGCCGACACCGATTTGCGAAGTGCCTGGAGCGATATATACGCGAATTTGGCTCATCCCGGGAGCCATGGACGCCGCCTGCACGATATCCAGAACTTGTTCTCCATCATCGCCGTCTGAGCCGGCGCTGGCGCCGTCGAGCAGCACGTTCTGAATGGGAACGCTATTGCGCTGTCCTGCAAGGCTCGCGGTTACATCGTTCATGTTGTAGCCGTCGAACTCCAACAGCCCCACTGCCTGGCCACTGCCTGTGAGAGCGGTGCCGCCGTAGTAGGCTGCACGCATGTCGCTACCAAGATACGCACCACTCGGCCCCGAGCCAGTGCTGTTGCGGCGAAAGTTCGCTGGGGCCCTTTTGAACTTCGGACGTGGTAAGGAGAAATTGTTCAGCCCCGCAAGGTGCGTCACTGGGACGCTCAGGTCGAGTGAGGGCTCACGGTCCGGGGAATAGAAAGTACGGTTCTCCGTTGGATGGCGATAGGTCGTCATCGCCACATGGAAAGCCTTGTTGATCTGTGACAC
>DLMH01000017.1:2613-4660 GCA_002478115.1 Candidatus Acidiferrum typicum
TGGCGAACTTCACCACAGCCTGGTAATCCTGCTTCGTGGGGCCAAACTGTTGCGTGAACTGAGCCACAGTAAGAAAATGCCGGTAATCGGGGCTGGATGGGTCATAAAGCCGTTTCAATAAGTTCGTCAGTTCGCTTTGATTGCGGAGTGGCAAAATGATCGCAAGCCTCATGCGTTGACTCTTTGACATCGGACCGACACGTGCGGCTTGGCCGTTGGTAATGGCAGGGCGAACATGCTTATGCAACACCTGAAATCGCTTTCGGGCTGCTGCTGGAATTGAGAAGAAACATAGCGCGACGAGGCAAATAAGGACGGCAGGCCCAGTGCGACCCCTTTTGCTCGTTCTCATTTTCTCCGGAATTTCCGTTTTGAGCCTCCCCTTTGCCCGATAGCCTACCCCTCCTGCCCCGTCGAGTCAACCGCAAGCCGCGCTGGCCTCTTGGGGGTGGTAGTGCGGCTCGTTTTGGCCATTCTGCGGAGCCGCTGTGCTGGTTTTGATCGCCCCAGTCTTCCTCGCCGCTCACACTTCCCCGCTCAATGGCTTCCGAGCGCTCGTTTGCTTTCCGCCCTAGTTCGCTAACCGTCCGGCAGCGGCAACGCCGCGATCATTCTGAGCATGCTGCCGAACAGCCTCCGACTCAGATGCCCTTCGGCTAGTAAGAGCCAATAATAGCGCGCATGTCTCACCAGCCGACCGCCCGTTCGCGTGCAACCTTCAAAACGGAAATGCGGGCTAAGACTTATCGTCCACTAGAATGCAAACCGAGCCGCCGGAAAACCGCTGATCTTTCTGGGGCCTGCTCTGGTGGCAAATTCGTTGTGTCCAGGGCAGGAGAAGCGTACGATGCGCTAACTGGAGGTCCAAATCGGAGATTCTGGGTTAAGATCTGCTAGAGGTGCAATATTGCAATTCGTAAGGAACTTGGTCTCGCCGTCCCACATTTCTACACCGCTTTTGATATCCCGGGTTCTGTTCGTTCTCCTTTGCGCTGCGGCGACGGAAATCGTCGCGAGCCAAAATACCCCGAACAACGATAAGCAGGAGGGCACGGTCCAGACGGAGATGCGCAACGTCACGTATCACTTTTCGGACACCGTGGCAGTGGAAATAAAATCGCTGAACGGTGAACTCGTGCCCCTCGGCAAAAACGAGTTCCCCATCTTCGACGACAAGGGCTCGTTTAACCTGCGCATCAGCACGGGGGAGATCGCCATTGATTCGTCAAACTTGGCAAACGTTCTCAATTCTTATGTTTTCGCGCGTCCGCATTCGCCCTTGACAGAGCTATCCATCATCGTTGAGAAGGGGCACCTGAAAGTGAAGGGAAAGCTCCATGACAAAGGGGACATCCCGTTCGAGACGGAGGGGATTCTCATTCCCACCGCTGACGGAAAACTTCGCCTGCACAACGAGAAGATCAAGGCCATGCATGTCCAAGTAAAAGGTTTGATGGATCTCTTCGGTGTCGATTTAGGCGAGTTGATGAAGGAGGGCAAAGTTCCGGGTGTGCGGGCAGAAGAGGACGATCTGATCATTGATCTTGAACAGATCCTGCCGCCTCCCCATATTGAAGGCAAGGTGGTCTCCGTACGAATTGAAGGCGACAAAATCATTCAGGTTTTTGGCGGTTCGGATGTCAAGCCTGTGAAAAATATTCGCGCCGGAAATTACATGGCCTACAAGAACAATCGTCTCCGCTTCGGCAAGCTCGTCATGAACGATGCGGATTTGATACTCATCGACATGGATCCAAAGGATCCACTCGATTTCTATTTGGAACATTACAAAGAACAGCTTTCGGCGGGCTATGCAAAAATTACGCCGGATTCCGGCTTGCGCATGTTCATAAAAGACTATAACAAGCTTCATCCCGCAAAAGCGTCTCCCGGCAACGACAAAACGAAGTAAAGTTGAAGAGCGGAACCTCTCGGCTCGTTGTGCGGCCGACGTCGTTGTGTCTTTAGTTGTCGCCGGACCGGTTTAAGGTTGTCATTAGCTAACTTAAAATGAAAGTTCGGGCTAAGTCCTTCCATGAGAAGGCCG
>DLMH01000132.1 GCA_002478115.1 Candidatus Acidiferrum typicum
GCGCTTTCATATCTTCATCCCGACCGGAGGGACGGCGCTTTTTGCCGTCCCGGAGCGGAGGAATCTCTCTGCGATTTTCGATTTCGCGATAGCGGAAACCAACGATCCCCGGGGCAGAGATGCTCCGGGGATTTTTTGCTTGCGCTGTATCCCCAGCCCGGATTTCCCACAAACTACGATCCATCCGCTGTCCAAGTTCAGCAAGCAATGGTCATCCTGAGGCGATCCGATGAGGATCGGCGAAGGACCTCAACATCAAAATTTTGCACGATGTGTCAGTTGAGATCTTTCGGTGCGCAAACGGCGCGCCCCTCAAGATGACAGGGTGCTGCGCCATTTGAATAGCATCAAAATTGTAGCTCGTGAGAAAGTCCGGCTATTCCGCGTCGGGTGCGGGAGGGACGAACTTGGTCAGGCGCAGGACCGCGGAGGCCCCCCGCGTCTCGCAGTGAACTTCATCGACCCCCGGCCAGGCGAGATGGCCTTTGTCGGCGGGCGCTTCCTCGACGGGCAGAAAGACTTCCATCTCAATGCGATCGGCAAGGCGGTGAAAGGCAACCTCGCAAGGAGTACCGGAAAGATGCAGGCCGAAACAATGGCGGCAGGCAGAAAGAACGGATGATTGCAGTTCGAGGATGAGTTCGTTGCCCAGGCCGGCGTTGTCGGCAAAAAAACGCGCCACACCGCCCACCGCGGCGGCCAGGCGCTCATCGGGATCCATGCGCAAGCGGAGGTGGAGGGGGTTGGTGGGCACGGTTAGTGGTCGTTGGCCAGGGCCACGTCACACGCTTCGCGACAATCGGGGCAGTAGTACAGCCCATCGGCGCACAGGCGGACGTTATGCTGGCCTTTGCAGATGGTGCAATACTTCTCGCAGACGCAGTACTCCTCGGTCTTGTCGCACTGCGTGCAGACAACCTGCGGGTGACCGCCTGGCATGCGCGCCTCCGAAAAGAACTGTACCTGAGGGGAGTGTGGCCAGCAAGCACGGCGTGAGAGGGGATTTACAGGGTCGCAAGAGCCGCCCTGCGCGCACAAGCCTGAGAGCGAATTGTGTTTCAGTCTTCGGTTAATGCGGTTATCAGGCATTGGGTCCATACAACCGCTTTTGGACGCGGGACAGAAGACGCTTAACAAGACTTGACTGGGTAGACGGACGTGTTCCACTGATGCCATTGACTCTGGCGCGGGGGTGGACTTAGTATCGCGCTCAGGTGCGCTCCAACCTGAAGCATCAGTTCTTCAGAGAGGAGAACCGACGATGCCGCATCGCCCGTGGCCGTTTTTGTTCATCGCAATTTCCGTTCTGCTTTTGGCGTGTTCCAGTGCGCCACCCACCTCCGAAAGTGACAAGGCCCTCACCGACGCGAGAAACAACCTCAAACTTTCCGATTTCGATGGGGCGTCGAACAATCTCGACAAAGCCATCAAATCAGCTCATGACGAGTCTCTCCGCCAGCAAGCGCTTGTACTTCGCATTGCACTGGTGACGGCGCTCGCCGATGCCAACAGGCAGATGGCGGAAGCCTATTACGCCGGGGCACAACAGCCTGCCGCCCAGTCGCACTCCAACCCCTTTTACAAGATACGTTCCGACTACTACAGCACGGCGAATTCGCTCCTGATGGACGCGATGCAAACGATGATGAATCAGCGCTCCAAGTTGAGCGGCAACGCCATCCCCGTGGAGGTCAGCTTTCCGGGCTTCACGGGAACAAATCCTGGATTGACAAAGGTCAAAGAGGGTCAATTCATTTCGGATTCCGACCGGTTGAGCGCCGAGCTCCAGACAGACCGCAACGCTCTTGCAGCCGTCCTTTCCGCGATCGCTGGAGCTGGCCAGGACCCCAACAAGGGCCAAGCGGCCTTCAGCAGCGGCAAGGTTGAAGTTGATCCACGGGTTTACATCATCGAACTCAGCAAAAGCTTTCTGCAGACTGGTGCCATGTTCGAGTCGATTGGCATCAACCAGCCGGATCGCCTCCGCACCCTCAATGAGGTCGTTCGTGGCAATCTGGATGTTGCGCTGAAGTTGCTCGCCGCGAAGCCGGACAAGGATCTGGAAGCCCGCGTCAAGAAAATGCAGGCGGACTGCGAGAAGACACTCAAAAAGTTGCCGAAGTAACGTGCTCTCCAAATCATGGGCCTAACCAAATACTGTGTGTGAGTTCATCTATTGGGGGTTGCTGCCCGGTCGGCGGCTAGCGTTCTCCAGAGCTTTATCAAGTCGGTCCAACTGGTCTTGGAGTTCGCTGAGTCTGACCTCTTCCGCTCTCAGATGTTGCTCGGCATCTATTTCTCGCGTTCGTTGTTGTTGTTCCAAATTTTCTGTCGATTCGAGTTCTGATTTGAGCTGGGGAAGCTTATCCTCAAACTCTTTGCGCTGGGTTGCAGGATTCTCCGCGTTGCTTATGAAATCTTCGTGCCGCTTGACGTCGGTGGCGGAGTACTTCCGCTGAGCTTGGATTCCGGCGAGCTTTTCCCGGGCCTCATCGAGACGTTGAGAGGCGCGCGCGACAGCCGCTTCCTGCCCTTGCAAGCGATAGAGGAGGATTTGTGCTCTTTGCGCCGCGATGGTCGTTGTTTGCAAATCCTGCCGCAGTTGGCGTACTTGCGATAGCAGAGCCTGCAGTGTTTGAGAGTCACCTGGGGTTGTCTGCCCAAAACAAGCGGTTGAACAAAGTAGCAGGACCAGGAGAGATAATGACGAGCGATTTATCGGCCACCTCCGAACGAATTGTATCTGCAATTATCAACATTTCTGTGGAGTGTGATGTGACCGGTCAGGCCAGCCGCCGCCTGGACATGTAGTCGTGTCATGCTTATCCGGTTGTTTCA
>DLMH01000004.1 GCA_002478115.1 Candidatus Acidiferrum typicum
CCATCTAAGGGGTTCACCCCAGCTAGTTGAGTCCAAGTTGAGTCCAAACCCCCCCCGAACACCGTGCTAAACCGTCATGTAGGACACAGGTAACGGCTAGACGATGCAACACTTTGACCGATCTGGAGAAATCAGCGGGTTGCAGGTTCGAGTCCTGCCCGGTTCACCAACTCCTTTTCAATGAGCTAGTCTTATCTGATTTTTCACTCACCAGAAACTGTGCCCATTTTTGTGCCATACCCGGCTCAAAATCCGCCCACTGAGGTCGTCTACGGTGCGGCGCTTCGCTTCCATTGGGATAGACAACACGCCTAGCTTCGATTGAGCGATGAAGCGATAAAGTTCGGCTTCGGTCATGGGAGCCACCAAAGGAGTCTAGCAGAGGTCGGCTGGAGGCGATTCAGAAGATCACTACAACGCTACATCTCACTGAGCGATCCAGTTGCAGTAGTTAAAACTGTGGCTGGATCTCGCGAGATTGAGGATTCGGCACTACAGGAGAAGAAGGGGCTGGAAGGGGAGGGTAAGAAGAAGGAGAGGGCAAAGGGATGGTCTGAGTGACATGCATCACACGAGACCATGTTCCGTGTCACTGCGGACAAGAGGGTGGTGGATTCTGATGGATGGATAATTGGACTCAGGAAGTCCAGAACCCTATGCAGGTTACTCGCGCAACGGATTATGCAGTTCGCATCATGGTAGAACTCGCCAGTTTGCCGCCAGGCGACAAGGTGCAATTGAATGAACTGATTGAGAGCACGGGCGTCCGCGGAAGCTTTCTCTCCAAGGTGGTACAGCGGCTTGTGCATGCCGGGATGGTTTCCTCGCATCGCGGAACCCGTGGGGGGTTCTCTCTGAGAGTGCCCGGCGAGGAAATCACGCTTTTGGACGTCATTGAGGCGATCGAAGGACCGACGCAAATGAATCTTTGCCTGGGAAACGGGCCAGGGTGTGAACGCAAGTCCTGGTGCGGTGTCTATCCCATCTGGCAAAAGGCGCAATCCGCTTTCGTCCAAGAGCTTGCCGGTGTATCCATTGCGCACCTCGCCATGGAATCCAAGGTCAATCTAGCCAAACAACAAGCGGCTGCCAATCGGCCGTAGCGGTAGCGGCGAAGGCAGGCTTCTGTTGTAAATTTTGCCGACGCGATAAGTGTCGCGATTACCGCGAGTCTGACGAGCCGGGTTCGAGCGGGCGGAGGCCGACAGATTAGCCTGAAATCCAAAATTGAAGAGGGATTCCTCCGCTCCGAACCAGCAAACGGCGCTGGCTCCCCGGTCGGAATGACAAATTTCGGGTGGTGGCTGATGAGGGAAAATCCGACTTCGGCGGAGCCGGATTTTCCCACGACAATCGATTGACACAAAAGAAGATGCTCTTGCCTGCAACTGGTCAACTTCGCATTTCAGGATTAATGGGCGAGCGATCGGAGGGCGTTGCCGGAAAACTGGTAGAGGCTGGCCAAGTGATTGGTGCGAAGAAGTTCCGCGGCAAGGAGATCGGCAACGGAATCGATGACACGGAAAAGGACCGGCTGGTCCAAACGCGCTTGGGGCAAGATGACGACCAGGGCATGAGTGGTGGAGCCGGTGGCAATGTGACAGTACCAGAAGCAGAGCGAGACGCAGTCAGGAGCATCGGAATGGCGTTCCTGCGGGTAGGCCAGGGGGCGGTCGGCGAGCAGAACATGGAAGGTCTTGCCATCCGAGCGAGAGATCATGGGCATGGACTCGCACAAGCGGGAGAGGAGACCCGGTTCGCCGCGATGAATGCAGTGCGGGCAAAGATTGAAATTCCGATGGGCAACGTGCTCTTCGATCTGGGGATCGTACTTCACGGGACAGCCCTCCGAGTAAAGACAAAATCGCGGTGATGCGCCGGGGGCTGGGAGGCGCATCATTAAAACGTTACAATCCTCATATAATAGATTAATTAGAAAAACAACTAAAAAATCCTTAGTTAACATCTTAGATATAGCACTGTCTGAGTATCACAGACTGGCGCGGCATGCGGAATGCATCGCACGGAGACCTGGGCGCTCAACCTTGATGACATGGGCGCCGAGATGGCCAAGCAGCATGGCGGCGTAAGGTCCGGCAAGGGCTTCCGTTAATTCGACCACGCGAATTCCACTGAGGACCGTGGACATGGCGGAAGAATATAACGGACGAATGCGGAGAGAAAGGCCGGCAGTTCAAGGGAAACGGGTGTGAGAGGCTCCCTTGCCTGTTGGACGCCGTTCCCGGAGAATAGAGAGTTCATCGCCAGGAAGCGATACCTTAATGGCGGCTGGAGTGCCGCAGCGGACGGAGACCCGGGAAGATGGCCAATTCGGTCTATCCACCGAAACGATTTGTAGCCTATTTTTCCATGGAGATTGCCCTGGAAAACGACATGCCGAGCTACAGCGGTGGCCTGGGTGTGCTGGCGGGAGACACGATTCGCGCGGCAGCGGATATCCGCTTGCCGATGGTGGCGGTGTCGCTGCTCTACCGAAAGGGCTATTTCCGGCAACGGTTGGGAGAAGACGGCGCACAGACGGAAGAGCCGGTGGAATGGGAAGTGGAGAAGTTTCTGCAGGAGGAAGAGCCGCGCATCAGCGTCATGCTGGAGAACCGGCGAGTGGAGTTGCGGGCCTGGCGGTACATGGTAAAGGGCGTGCGCGGGTACGAGGTGCCGGTCTACTTCCTGGATGCGGATCTGCCGGCGAATGACGCGCGCGACCGCGAACTGACGGGGGCGCTCTACGGCGGCGACCCCTACTACCGGCTCTCGCAGGAGGTGCTGCTGGGGATTGGCGGCGTGCGCATGCTGCGCGCACTGGGACACACCGAATTGATGCGCTATCACATGAACGAGGGCCACGCGGCGCTGCTCACCATGGAATTGCTGGAGGAGGAGACGAAACGGGCCGGGCGCACGGCCATCAAGGGCGAAGACATCGAAAGAGTACGCAGCAAGTGCGTGTTCACGACGCACACGCCGGTTCCGGCCGGACACGACAAATTTCCCGCGGAGTATCTCTCGCGGCTGGTTCCAGACCAGGTGCGCTTCATTGACGTGAAGGATGCTTCCTCCGTGGATTTGATCAAGAGCATCCTGCAAGTAGAGCAGTCTTATCCGGACTGGAAGGAAGCGGCGCAGCGGGGCGCTTCGGTGAACATGACGTACCTGGCGCTGAGCTTGAGCAATTACGTGAACGGCGTGGCGAAGCTGCACGGGGAAGTTTCCCGGAAGATGTTTCCAAACGTGCCGATCGAGGCGATCACCAATGGTGTGCACGCGGCCACGTGGACTTCGCCGGCTTTCCAGGATCTGTTCAACCGGTATATCCCCTCCTGGCGCGAGGACAATTATAGCCTGCGCGGGGCGTTGGGCTTGCCGCCGGAAGAGGTCTGGGCGGCGCATCTGCTGTCAAAACACAGCTTGTTGGAAGCCGTGCGCAAGAAATCGGGGCTGAAGCTCGATCCCGAGGCCTTCACGATCGGATTTGCGCGCCGGGCCACGGGCTATAAACGCGCGGACCTGATCCTGCGAGATCTGGACCGTTTGCGGCAAATCGCGAAAAATGTCGGGTCCTTCCAGATCGTTTATGCGGGGAAAGCGCACCCGCGGGACGCCGGCGGCAAAGAGATCATCAAGAAGATCTTCAAGGCGAAAAAAGCGCTGAAGAAAGCGGTCACGATTGTTTTTTTGGACGACTACGACCTGGAACTGGGCGGGCAGCTCACCTCGGGCAGCGATTTGTGGCTGAATACGCCGCAATATCCCATGGAAGCTTCCGGCACGAGCGGGATGAAAGCGGCGGTGAATGGCGTGCCGAGTTTGAGCATTTTGGACGGCTGGTGGGTGGAGGGTTGCATCGAAGGGGTGACCGGATGGTCGATCGGGGAACCGCATCGCGGCGATCCCGGGCCGGAGAGTCCGGTGGACAATGTGATGGACGCCGAAAGCCTGTATGCAAAACTTGAGAGCGTGATCCTGCCGATGTTTTACGAGGAACGCAACCGCTACCTTGAGGTGATGCGGCACGCCATTGCGATCAATGGATCGTTCTTCAACACGCAGCGCATGGTGCAGCAGTATATTACCGACGCTTACTTGCGGTAGCGCGGTGGGCGCGGGCGACTTCCTCGGAGCGAACTTCCAGCAGTAAAACTTTACGCGGCAAAATGCGAAAGCCGGCCTTGCGGTAGAAGGTTGCGGCGGATTTGTTGTGGTGTTGTACCTGCAGCTCGATGGCACGGATGCCGCGCTCGCGGCAAAAATCTTCAATTTCGTAGAGCGCCAGTGAGCCAATGCCTTTGTCGCGGTAGCGCTTCTCCACGTAGAGATCGGTGAGCAGGGCTTCCACGCCGCCGTATTCCAGATCAAAATTGTAGGTGACGATGGCGTAGCCCACGGGCTTTTTGTGGCTTTCCATGAGCCAGGCCTTGCCTTGGGAGAGATTGCGGAGCAGGGTATGGAGACCTTGCTCGAGGGATTTGCGATGGAAGGGAATTTTGTCGAAGCGGTAGTAGGCGATGACGAACTTCAGCAGAGTGGCGTGGTCTTTCGGGCTGCAGGGGCGGAAGGAGACGAGCATAGGGCCTCACTTTGGGGAACGCGGGAAGCGCATTGCTTTCTATCGTACTTCAGGGGTCGGCGCAAGGAAATGGATTTGCTGAGAGATGGAGTGTGTCAGCGTGGGGTCTGCCACCATTCGCGACACCTAGCCGCGTCATGCTTATCCGGTTGTTTCA
>DLMH01000176.1 GCA_002478115.1 Candidatus Acidiferrum typicum
AAGCTGTGAGAAATGTGGGCTAAGCCTGGAATCCGAAATTGACCAATTGCAGATGAGCGCCTCTCGTTCTGTGTCAAACGATTATCCTGTGAAAACCCAACTTTGCCGAAGTTGCCTTCTCCCACACCATCCACCACTCAAAATCTGTCATTTCGACCGGGGGGACGGCGCTGTTTGCCGTCCCGGAGCGGAGATACGGTTCTCCATCGCACGTTTTTTGTGCGATGAAATCCCTCTTCGACTTCGGATTTCAGGCTATGGGGCAGACTCGACGGGTGGCGGCGGAGGCTCTTTCGGATTGCTGATCTTGTGTGTGGTGTCTACGTCGAACAGCAGATAGTCGCTCAAGAAGTGCCTGTGGTGGTAGCGCTTGCCGCGGAGCTCCATGTACATGTCGGCGCTCCAGGGAAGCCAGAGCTGCACATTTCGCGCGGAGAAATTGACGGGGCCATAATCGACCAGGAGATGATCCTTGGTGAGCCCGAGCCGTGCGACGGGATCCCGGAGATCCGTTTCAATGCGGAGGACGGCATAACTGGCGCTGGAGATCCAGATGCGTCCCTTGATCGCGATTTCATACGTTGTGTAACCTGTACGCCACGTCCGAATTCCTCCAGCTTTCGCGTCGCGCTTCTCGTCGAAATGGATTTGCCAGGCCGCCTGCCCGCGCACGTTGGTCAGTCCTTCACAGGAATAATTGAAGCGATCGCGATAAAACGGTTGCAGGACATTCACACCCAGGCTGTTAAGGCCGGTGCTGATGATGGCATCGGAAAAACCGGTCAGGGTACCTGCCCCATCGCGAAATTCATCCAGATAGAACGAGTTCTTCCCGAGGGGACGAACGAAAACGACGTACGAAAAATCGTGCGTCTTCACCGGTCCAGGCCAGCCGTAGCGGTCAATGTCCTGGTGTTCGATGTGCTCGGTGGCCGTGAATTTCTCAAAATCCACCAATTCCGTGTTCATCCGGTGCAGCGCGCCGTCCAATATTGGCGCAGCCTGGCATTCCACCCCGGGCGCGACGTCGTAAACGGCGTCATCGGTATCCCGCGGCGCCCAGGGAATTTCAACGAAAGTGACCGGTTTCGTATCCGGCGCAGGTGGAGCCGGAAGGCTCGCGTCGGAGGGCGAGGGACCAGGTTCCAAACCTTCGCTTTCCACGCGCGCCACCATTTTCCTGGTCACGAACACGGCGGAGTCCTTCGGGAAGAGCCTCAGAAGTGATTCCCAAGTATGTTTTGCGTCAGCACGTTTGCCCTCGGCGTATTGAATCTCCCCGAGCAGGAACAGGGAAGTCGCACCCTTTTCCTTGGCGAGAAGAGCGGCGCGAGAAGCTGCGGATTCGGCTTCGCTCAAGCGGTGGAGTTGGAAATAGGCGGAGGCCAATTCGAAGTCGGCGCGCCAACCTGCGCGGCCCAGGGACACGGCTTTTTCCAGTGAGATGACCGCGTCCGCGGGTGCGCCGCCCTGCAGTTGCATTTGGCCAAGTGAAACGAGCGCCAATTCGTTGTTGGGGTCCAGGGACAGAGCGCGCTGGAAATTCTCGCGGGCCACATCGGGATGTTGCAAACCGAGTTCCGTAACTCCCAGGAAATAAACGACGTCGGAATTGCCGGGAGCTTTCCGCAAGACCTTGGCAAAGGTTTTTCTGGCGCTTTCGTAGCGATCGCGGTTCAAGGCCCCTATACCCAACTGCATTTCAGCACGCAGTTGTTGCGTCAGAACCAAGCCGCCAGAGGGGGCTGCCGGCTCAGCCGACCCCGATTCCGGGATGAGATAGATATATAGGGGCAGGCTCCCGCGACTGGACTCGGAGGCGTAACGCTCGGTCACCCTGCGGAAACCGGGGCAAGTCACTTCCACCTCGTATTCGCCGAACGCAAGGTTGAAAAAATGGGCCGCGGATGTGCCTTGCGTGGGCAAGACGGCGTTATAGTTCACGCGCGCGGAAGAGAGGTGAACGGCAGCCGTAGCATCGAGAGGATTTCCGTGGTGGTCACGGACGAAGATGTCGAGATCAAACACAGGAGTGTTCACAGGATTGAAAGGTGATTCGGCAGTTGGCGTGACAGGGTGCTGACCCCAGAGAGGAACCGACAAGAGAACAAAAGCAAACCCCAACGCCGCGACACGAACCAGCGTCAGCGAACACAGAAACCTGGCGGGCATTCCGGGCCGCTCCCTCCGCTAAAAACACACACGCACATTAAGCATACGCTGAGGTGGGTTCAAGGGGAAGGCAAGTGCACGTAAATGTTGCAAGCTGTTAGCAAGATCAAAGATAGGAAGGGAGCCAGAAAGAACCGGTTTGCCGGGGTCAAATGAGGGAACTGCGAGGATTGAACCTATAAAGTGACACCGGTGTATGGCAAAATTATTATCCCGAGGCTGGCTCAGGATTCTCCTGTCCAGGCCCCTGGGTGCCTTGCTTTTACAGTGCTGCGGGAATATACTGACTCTTCGCTCTGAAACGGGTCGCACCATCGCGTGGGCGCAAGCCCACTTTTTTGTTGCCGCCGGTGGGAACGAGCTTGAGACCGGCTTAGGCCGGGGAGTCTTCGCGTGAATTTGGAAAAGGTCCGCGAAGCCGCCGAACGGGTAGCACGTTCGGAGGGCTTGGAAGTCGTGGATGTCGAATGGAAGATCGGTAAGCAGCGCTTCCTCCGGGTATACATCGACCGGGTGCCGTCGGCGAAGCCCGTGGAAGCGGCTGAGGGCGGTACGCCGCCGGACCCCTTCCCCAAGATCAGTCACGCGGATTGCCAGCGGGTCAGCCAGCAGTTGAGCGTGATTTTGGATGTGGAGGAACTGGTACCCGGTCCGGGCTATATCCTGGAAATCAGTTCGCCAGGAATGGATCGCGCGCTGAAAAAGGCCGGGGATTTCGAGCGCTTCACGGGCCGCCTGGCGAAGATTACGACGAACGAGCCCACCGGCGAGGCCAAGTTTTTTGAAGGGCGGTTGAAGGGATTCGCGGAAGGAAAAGTCCGCATGGAGTTGAAGGGCAAGGAAGCACAAGTGGTGGAAATACCCTTGGAGACGATTCGAAAGGCCAACTTGGTGGTGGAATTTTAGGAACAGGAAATGGCGAATCTTCTTTATCAACAAATTGAGATGCTCAGCCGGGAGAAGCATATCGAGCCGGCGGTGGTGATTTCCGCCATCGAAGACGCCATGGTCGTTGCGGCTCGCAAGTTTTACAAGACGGAAGAGGACTTGCGCGCGAAGTTCAACGCGGAATCCGGCCAGGTGGACGTGTTTTCGGTGCTCACGGTGGTCGAGGAAGTGGCCGACCCCAAGCGGGAAATCAGTGTTGCGGATGCAAAAAAGAAAAATCCGAACGCCGAAGTAGGCACGGAAATCCTGACTATCAAGCCCACGGACGTGCTGGGGCGGATCGCGGCGCAAACCGCCAAGCAGGTGATCCTGCAAAAGGTGCGGGAAGCGGAACGCGACACCATTTACAACGAGTATCACACCCGCACGGGCGAACTGGTCACCGTGATCGTGAAGCGGGCGGAAGGCCCGGACCTGATCGTGGACATGGGGCGAACGGAAGCGCGTTTGCCGAAGCGCGAACAGTCCAAGCTGGAAACCTACAACATCGGCGAACGCCTGCGCGTGGTGATCCGCACCGTGGACCGGGCGGCGAAGGGTCCGCAGGTCATCGTATCGCGTGCGGATGCGGCGCTGGTGCAGCGGCTGTTTGAGATGGAAGTGCCGGAAATTTATGACGGCACGGTGCAAATCCGTGCGGCGGCACGGGAAGCGGGCGAGCGCACGAAGGTGGCGGTAGCCAGCCGCGACAAAGACGTCGATCCCGTGGGTGCCTGCGTGGGCATGAAGGGCATGCGCGTGCAATCCATCATCCGCGAATTGCGCGGCGAGAAGATCGACATTATTCCCTACAACGAAGAGACGGTGGCTTTTGCGCAGAAGGCCCTGAGCCCGGCCAAAGTGACGCGCGTGCAGATCGTCGATCCGGAGACCAAGAAACTCGAAGTGATCGTGGAGGATTCGCAACTCTCCCTGGCCATCGGGAAAAAGGGCCAGAACGTCCGCCTGGCCAGCAAGCTGATTGGCTGGGACATCGACATCAAGAGCGAAGAAGAGAAGCGTCGCGAGATCGAAGAGCAGATGACGGCGCTGACCACGGCGGTGACGTCACTGACGGTGCTGGCGGGCGTCGGGCCGAAGACCATCGAGAAGATCGAAGCGGCGGGAATTACTTCACTGGAAAAGCTCGCCGGGATGACGCCGGAGCAATTGATGGAAATTCCGGGCATCGGCGAAAAGATGGTGGACAAAATTTATCAAGCGGTGAACCGCTTCTACGAAAGCGGAGACACCGCGGCGGCGACACCGGCGGAAGCCGCTGCGGAAGGCGCCGAAGCAGCCGAAGCTGCGCCGGCAACAGAAGCCGAAAGCGCAAGTGAAACAGCCAGCGAAGCCAGCGCCGAACCCGGGGCCGAACCCGGGGCGCAAGCCGCCGCCGAAACAAAATCTGATGCCGAAGAACCTGCCGCCGAGGCTACCTCCGCGGCCGCTGCCTCCGCGGAAGCGCAAGCTCCGGCGAAACAGCAGGAAGAGAAAAGTTCCTAACGAAGCATGAGCGACGCATCCCAAGTCCGCATCAATGAGCTCGCCCGCGAACTCGAGGTCAAGGCTAAAGCCATCATTGACCTTCTTGCGGGGTTTGGCGTAACGGAAAAGAAAACACACTCCAGTTCGATCACCGTCGAAGTTGCGGAGAAGGTCCGGCACCATTTGAAGGGTGTTGCCGACGCCGAAGCAGCAGCCGATGCGGAACGCGCCGCGAAAGAATCGGCGGCAAAAGCGGCGCAGAGGCGGCCCGTGCTGCATGCAGCGACCGCGGCTCCGGCGAAACCCGTGGTACCCGTCGCGGGTGCGCCTGCAGCACATGCACCCGCGGCACATGCCCCCGCAGCCCATCCGGCGGCTCCGGCTGCGCCGAAAGCAGTTCCAACGACTCCGGCTGCTGCGCCGGCCCCCGCCGCGCCTGTTGCGCGGCCAGCGGCTCCGGCAGCACCCACAGCAGCGCCAGGTCCTGTGGCAGTCAAACCAGTGGCACCTGCGGTTGTTTCCGCGCCTTCTGCCGCTCCAAGGCCTACGCCCGCGCACCCGCACCGGCCTGCCGCTCCTGCGGCACAACCGGCAGCAGCGCGTACGGCCCCGAGTGGCGCGCCACCGGCAGGACGTCCAGCGCAGCCCGGCACGCAACCAATGGCAGCGCGCCCAGCGGCCGCAGCTCCTGGTGCGCCAGCACGCACACAAGTTCCTTCCCGCTCGATGCCCACCGGCAACCGCGGGCCAGTTCCCGGCACGGTGCCGGGCAGCGGCCAGCGCCCGAGCGGCCCACGACCCGGACAGCCGATGCGTCCGCAGCAGTCAGGACAGGGTGGGCGACCATATACCTCGCGCCCTGGCAGTCCAGGTGGACCGGGCGGAACAGGCCGTCCATTTGGGCAGAGACCTGGAGCGGTGCCGACGGGATCGCGTCCCGGCTCGCGCGCACCCGGTCGGCCAGGGATGTTGCCGCCATTTCCAGAGAGGATGCCGGTGAAGGCGGAGCCTGGCAAACCGCTTTATGCGCGGAGGCCAACGCAGCGCCAGCGGCCCATGGCGGACAAACGGGAGATGGAAGGCGAGCGCAAACTGCATCCGACGCGGCAACGCCAGGGTGCGGGTGGCCGCGGCGTGGCCGCAGCGACGATTGCGCCGCCGGAACCGCGTGCGCCCCGTGAAGTGACGCTGACGGAAGGCATCACCATCCGCGAATTGGCGGAGAAGCTGGACATCCGCGCGAAGGATTTGCTGAAGACCTTGCTGGATCGCGGTGTCTTCGCGAGCATCAACCAGGCGCTGGATGTGCCGACAGCAACAGGCCTGGCGCAATCATTTAATGGCGTGGTCAGCGTGGTGTCCTTCGAAGAAGAAATGGTGTTGGAAGTTGCGAAAGAAGAGACCCAGGAAAACCTGAGGCCGCGGCCGCCGGTGGTTACGGTAATGGGCCACGTGGACCACGGGAAAACCAGTTTGCTTGACGCCATCCGGGAAGCGGACGTCGCCGGGGGCGAGGCGGGCGGCATCACGCAGCACATCGGCGCGTACAAGGTGCAGGTGCAAGGGAAGAACGTGGTGTTTGTGGACACGCCGGGCCACGAAGCGTTTACGCGCATGCGGGCGCGCGGCGCGAAGGTGACGGACATCGTGGTGCTGGTGGTGGCCGCGGATGACGGCGTCATGCCGCAGACGCGCGAAGCCATTGACCACGCGAAGGCCGCAAATGTGCCGATTATCGTGGCGGTGAACAAGATTGATAAACCGGAAGCGCAGCCGGAGCGGGTGAAGCGGCAGCTAACGGAGCTGGGGCTGATGCCTTCGGAATGGGGCGGCGACACGGAAGTCGTGGAGGTCTCGGCGAAAAAGCGCCAGAACCTCGAGAAGCTGCTGGAGATTATTCTGCTGGTGGCGGACCTGCGCGAGTTGAAGGCGAATCCGGACGCGCCGGCGAGCGGTACGGTGTTGGAATCGCGTATGGACAAGGGCCGCGGCCCGGTGGCCACGGTCCTCGTGCAGAACGGCACGCTGAACACCAGCGACTTCTTTATCGCGGGTTCCGTGTTCGGCAAAGTGCGCGCGATGTTTGATGAACGAGGCAGACCCGTCAAGACGGCGCCACCTTCGACGCCGGTGGAGGTGCTGGGCTTGCAGGGTGTTCCGGAGGCCGGAGACCACTTCCAGGTGACGGAGGAGGCCAAGGCGCGCCACGTTGTCGAATACCGCCAGTCCAAGCAGCGCGATGCGGCGCTGCGCGCAAGTGCCGGCGGAAGAATCACGCTGGACCAGTTGCACGAGCAGTTGAAAGCCGGCGAGGTCAAGGAACTCCCCATCGTCATCAAGGCGGACGTGCAAGGTTCCGCGGAAGTGCTGGGCGAGATGCTGCCGAAGCTCTCCGATGATCGCGTGAAGCTGAAGATCATCAGCGAGGGCGTGGGAGCCGTAACGGAAAACGATGTGCTTCTGGCTTCCGCGTCAGGCGCCATCATCATTGCCTTCGGTGTGCGTCCAGACCGCAAGGCAGCGGATCTGGCGCAGCAAGAGAAAGTCGATATCCGCACGCACAACATCATCTACGAGGTTTCTGACGAGATTAAAAAGGCCATGGAAGGGTTGCTGGAACCGGTCATTCAGGAGTCCTACCTGGGCCGGGCGGATGTGCGCAATACCTTCCGGATCAAGGGATCGGGAACGGTGGCGGGCTGCTACGTGCTCGATGGGATTATGAAGCGGGACGCGCAGGTGCGCGTGGTGAGAGATGGAACGGTGATCTATACGTCGAAACTGAGCTCCTTGAAGCGCTTCAAGGATGACGCCAGCGAAGTGCGCGCCGGGTTCGAGTGCGGCCTGGGTATCGCCAATTTCAACGACGTGAAGGTGGGCGACGTTCTGGAGTGTTTCAACGTCCAAAAGATCAGTGCTGCCGAAGCCGCAGGCCAGGGCAGCGGGCCCTCCGGCCGCAAGTAGGGCTGGCAGATCGGGAAACAGGGATTCCTGGGGCACACCCCGCACCCAGAGAATTACCTGACAAGGATGAGCGCGCAAGAGGGGAAGCCGCCCCTCCAAATACAAAAGAGATTCTGAAAGAAGCAGACTCGGAGCCGCGTATGCCGGTTGGATTGCTGACGTTGGAACTGCACATCGCCGAAGCTCAATCCTTGAAAGACAAGCGGCAGGTGCTGCGCAGTTTGAAGGATCGCTTGCGGGCGCAGTTTAATGTGGCGGTGGCGGAGCTGGATTTCATGGATACCTGGCAGCGCTCGGTGGTAGGAGTGGTCACGGTATCGAATGAAGAGCAGCACGTCGAAGAAGCGCTGCAGAAGGTTTTGGCGGAGGCGGACCGGCTGTTGGGGCCGCTGGTGGTCGGGCATGCGGTGGAGATATTGTGACTCGGTGCATCGAAATGCGCGCCTCGGGAATGCGTTGTCGGGGAATGCTGATTAGATAACAGGAACTCCGAAGCGGGAAACTCTGAACCAGGCAAGTTACAAAGATGAGCCCTGACCATCATCGTCACGAACGCGTGGGCGAGGAAATCACGCACGAGGTCAATGCTATGCTCGCCGGCGAGTTGAAGGACCCGCGGCTGGAGGGGAGCGTGTCCGTCAGCTATGTGCGCGTGCAGCCGGACATGAAACACGCGCGGGTGTTCGTGAGCGTGGGGAGCGAGAACGCCAGGGAGCAGACAGACGCCATCAAGGCGCTGGAGCATGCGATGGGATACATCCGGCATGAGCTGGTGGAGCGGCTGCAGTTGCGGCGCGTTCCGGAGCTCCACTTCACGCTGGATCTTTCGCAGGAGCATGTGGAGCGCATCGAGCGGCTGCTGAAAGAAGCGAAGAGCGAAAAGCCGCCCAACAAGCCTGAAACCAACTTGTAGATGCGTGAGGGCAGCCGGGGCAGGAGCCTGACTTCCACAATGGAAGAGCGAGAGAGCCGCGGAAGATCGCACTAGAATCAATCCAAATCGCCTGGAAACGAAACACCGAAATCTAAAGCCAACTCCGATTCCGTCATGCCACGCCAACCCAAACCGGCTCCTTTCGATGGAGCGCTCGTCATCAACAAGCCCCAGGGCAAGACTTCGCACGACATTGTCGATGCGGTGCGGCACATGGCGGGGTTCCGGCAAATCGGGCATCTGGGGACGCTGGATCCTTTGGCGACAGGTGTGCTTGTTCTCCTGCTGGGCAAAGCGACCCGGCTGGTGCGGTTTTATGCGGGCCGCCGCAAACGATATGAAGCGGGATTCCGCTTTGGCTTTGCCACGAACACCTATGATTCGGAGGGAGTGGCGCAAAGCCCCGATTGCGCGCCAGTGCTCGAGCGCGAAGTTCTGGAACGCCTGGCAACGGAATCGCTGGGACGCTTTGAGCAGATGCCCCCGATATTTTCCGCCAAAAAAGTCCATGGGCGGCCGGCGTATGAACTTGCGCGAAAAAATCAGGTGGTGGTACTCAAGCCTGCTTCCGTGGAGTTGTTTGAGTACCGCTTGACGGGAATCGAAGGCAGCATCGCGCGCTTCTCGATGGAGTGCTCGTCGGGGACGTATATCCGCTCGCTGGCCCACGACATGGGGCAAAAACTGGGCTGCGGCGCCCATCTCGCGGAGATTACGCGCACGGCGGTGGGCGAGTTTTCGCTGGAACAGGCCATTCCCCTTGAGGAGCTTGCGGAGGACGCCCGCGCAGGGAGACTGGAGAGCAGGCTGATTCCGCTGGAAGGGCTGTTGCCGAATTTTCCGAGTACGCATGTCCTGCCGGTGCTCGAAAAACGCGTGCGCCACGGTGGGAAGTTCAACGTGCTGCTGTCACAGCTCCAGCCAGGCCGGACGGAGCTTCCGCCCGGAGCGACGTCGGAACTCGATGCCGCTGGGCTGGGCGCGCCGAGGCTGCGGGTGTTGAGCCAGGAGAATAAGTTGATCGCGATCGCGGAAGCAGTGGTGCCCCGGACGTACCAGCTGATCGTGGTGTTCGACCCGCTCCCCTAGCATTGCCTCGCGCCCTAAGGCCGCGTGCGCCTCTGATCCCCAACTTCTCCTGCAACACCCGTTCTCGCCGTTGCCGCTGGACCAGGCTTACATCTCCGGACGCGTGGGCGGCGGCTGAGGGATATCGGGCCGCTCGCGCGGATTGGATTGATCCGGCGCCTCTTGAGGATTCGGTACGGGCACCGGAGGCTGGCCCGGCGGAGGAGCGGGTAACTCGCCCGTTGGTTGGGCGGGCTCCGGCGTGGGTTGAGGCGGCTCCCGAGGAGGCGCCAGGGGCACGTTGGCGCCGCTGGAACCGCGGCCACTGGTATCGCCGCGACCCGCGTAAATATCGTGACTTTCGCGGAAGGGCAAACGCACGCGGCGGGGAGTAATCAGGATAAGCAGTTCAGAATTCGTGAAGGAGTTGGTGTGCACACCAAAGGCGTAGCCGGCGCCGGGGATTTGAGCAAAGCCGGGAAGCCCGGTGATGGTGCGGGTCTCTTCCAGGTCCAGCAAGCCGGTAAGGATGGAAGTTTCGTCTTCCTTGAGGCGGACCACCTGCGTGAGCGTGCGGCTGGAGATGACCGGAATGCCGTTGACGCTCGACCCCGCAAGGGCCTTGATGTCGAAATCGAGTTGCAGGGTGACTTCCTTGTTGGGATGAAGCGTGGGAGTGGCCTTCACTTTCAATCCGATGTCCTGGTATTCCGAACCCGGGTAGGGTTGTTGGGTGAGGGCCGGATTGGAGATCAGGCTGGTGGGGCTGGTGAGCAAGGTTACCAGGCCATCCGTGACTTGCCCGGAGACCAGCGGGATATCGTTGGCCACCACGATGTCCGGAAAAGTGCTGCTGGTGAAATCGCCCGCGAGGAGTGCGACGGGATTTGTACCTGCAGCGGGCTCGAGAGCGCTGACCAGAAGCCCGCTGCCCGCATCCACAAAAATGGAGACGGCGTCCGCGCCGGAATCGGCGATGGCAACTCCGCTGGAACCTTCCAGGAAGCTGCCGATCGCGACCGCGTTGGGTGTAGTGCCCACAGTGATGGGCGTTTGTGTCGAAAAACTGAAGGTGCCGTCGCCATTGCCGAGTAGGACGGAGATGGTGCCATCGGCCTGATTCGCGACGACCAGGGCCGGGCCGGTGCTGGCGCTCAAAGTTCCCGAAGCAATGGCCACGGGAGTAGTGCCAACGGTGATGGGCGATTTCGGAAATTCGGTGAATGTGCCGTTGCCATTGCCTTTGAGTACGGTCACCGTATTGCTGGCCTGGTTGACGATGGCGAGGTCCTGAATGCCGTCGCCATTGAAATCAGTGATGGTAACTGCTACGGGGCCTTGTTCGGAATTAGCCACAACATTGGGAAGTGCGAACGGCGAACCCTTCACTTGGGTGAATGTGCCGTCCCCGTTGCCGGTAAACACGGAGTAGGAGTTGTCGGCAGAATTGGTGACCACAAAGCCGAGGTTGGTGTCGGTATTCGTGTTGATCTGGCCAACGGCAATAGCCGTGGGCTTTCTGCCGACGATGTAGGAGGTGGAACTAGCGGGGTTGGTGAACGTGCCATCCCCATGGCCGAGGAGAACGGTGACCGCATTGGTGATCTGCGACGCGACGAGCAAATCGGGATACGAATCGGTTGTTGTGTTGAAGCTACCAACCGCCAGGGCCGCAGGGATCCCTGCGCCCCCTTGCGTGGCGGTGATCTGCGCGGTGCCGGCGCTGACGCCGGTGGCGACGCCGCTGCTTGCATTGATAGTTGCGGCGGAAGTGTTGGAAGAAGCCCAGAGGACAATGCCGGAGATGTCCTGGGTGGTGCCGTCGCTGTAGGTGCCGGTGGCGGAAAACTGTTGCGTCGCGCTCAGCCCGATGGTTGGGGCTGCGGGAGCGACGGCAATGGATTTGAGGGTTGCCGTCGTGACCTTGAGCGGTATCAAGGCGCTGGAGACGGTGCCAAGCTTCGCCGTGATTTGCGTGGTGCCGGCCGTGAGGCCGCTGGCCAACCCGGTGCCTGCGCTGATCGAAGCCGTGGCGGGCACGGAAGAAGCCCAGGTCACGCTAGTGGTGATATTTTCCGCGCTGAGGTCGCTATAGGTTCCTATGGCCGTAAATTGCTGCGTGGTGCCCAGGGCAATCGAAGGCGTTGCCGGGGACACGCTGATGGATTGCAAAGTGGCAGACGTTATGTTCAGCGGCACGGCTGGGCTGCTGATACTCCCTAGCGAAGCCGTGATGTTTGCCGTACCCGCCTGTTGCCCAAGAGCGATTCCCGTGACCGGGTTGATCGCCGTGATCGAAGTGTTGGAGGAAGACCAGGAGACAGCGTGCGTGATGTCCTCAGTGGTGCCGTCGCTGAAAGTGCCTGTGGCCGTGAGTTGCAGGGTGGCTCCCTTGGCAATGGAAGAGTTGGCGGGTGTGACGGTAATAGAGGCCAAAGTGGCCGCGGTCACGGTGAGATTCGCGGCAGGACTCGTAATGCCCAGGGAGGAACCCGGGGCTCCTCCTGCCAAGAGAAAGGGTGAGCCAGTTGCCTGGGCAAATTGGGAAACGGAGTTGGGTCCCTGATTCAGAAGAATGGTGATGGAATTGTCCGCTTGGTTGAGGACCGCGAGATCCTGTGTGCCGGCGTCGCGAAAATCGGCGGTGACGAGAGCGACGGGAGATTGGCCGACAGTGAACTGCTGCGTTGGGATTGTGACGCCCGTTCCGCCGGGATTGCCAGTGAAACCGGTGCTGCCCAGGCTGCCGGAGAGTAAGGAGAGTGTGATGGGGTAGCGGTCACCCACGAAGAAGGTGGCCGGCTTGCCGTCTTGCGCGCGGAGCAGAACCTGCCGCCCGCTGTGTACCAGCGAAAGGGCTTGAGAGAACTGGGCGGAAGCCGTGGGCAGCGTCAGCAGGAAAGTGGATTTTCCACCGCCAAGTGCGACCAGAGCCGGAATAGCCGAGGCCAAACTGGTAATGCCAGTCGCGGAGGCGGCGCCGGCTGGGCCGCCGAAGATGGTTGCCAGCAGGGTCAGCAAAGCGGTGAGACTGGGCGCGCTCCTTACCTGCTGAATGAGGGTTGGCGGAATTGCAGTCATGGTGACACTGGAAGGCGGCGTGATCCCGAGGTTTGAACCGAGGGTGCGGTCCACTTCAAGAAGATCGATTTCCAGAAGAACTTCGCCATGAGCGTGCTCCAACTGCCGGATGATCTCTCCGGCCAGGCGCACGCGTGGCACCGTGTCACGGATGGTCAAGGAGCGGGATTCAACGGACTGCTGGATGTGTTGCGAGCCGGTAATTTCGCGAACGATGCGGTAGAGCTCGGTCATTTCGGAGGCTTCCAGCGAGACGGGGAAGCGGAAGGTCTCTTCGATTTCGGGTTCGTACTGCTTGCGCTTTTCGGCGGTATCGGCGAACACGAACATGAGCTTCGGATTGACTGTGCGCCAGGAGGTGCCCGATTCCAGTGTGAGCACCTTCATCGCGGTATCGAAATCGACGTTTTCAAGGTGCAGGCGCGCATTGCGCGCGGGTAGCTCGGTGTCGAAGCTGGCCTTGATGCCGTAGGCGGAGGCGATCTGCTCGTAGGCGCTGCGGAGATCGCCGCGCAGGTTGAAGCTGCGGGTGACTTTTTGCGGCTGGAGGACGGGCAAACCCGCGGGAGGTTCTTCGCGCTGAAGTTCCTCTTTTTCGTCGCCACGCGCCTGAAGTTGCCGCAAGCGTTCTTCAACAATGGTATTGCTCGGATCAATGCTCAAAGCCGCACCGAGTTCCAGTGTGGCGGCCTGGAAGTTTCCGTCGAGGCCCAGGCGTTCAGCGTTGTCCACGTGGGCGCGAACCAGCTTGGAGCGCAAGGCCGCGGCCTTACTCACGATGGTGACATCAAACGGGGCGTAGCGTGCCGCCTCTTCGTACGCCCGCAGGGCCCCTTCGTCATTGCCGGCGGCTTCGGCTTTGGCAGCGAGCTCGGCGAGTTTTTTTGCGAGTTTTGGGTCGGGTTTCACAATGGCGAACGGATCTTGCGCGAGTTTGCCGCCAGAGGCGCCGGTTTGCGCGGGCAGTTGCGCACACAGGAGCAGCCCGGAGAGCAAAAGCGAAAGAGCAGGGCGCAAGGTGGCAGCGAGCATTCTCATGGTTAGACGTAAACAACCATTCTACCGTGAGGAAAGGGAAGGAAGGGTGAGCTTGACGAGGGAAAGGGGGAGGGGTAAACTAAAATGTTGTTGCAAGTGATTTTCAACTGGAGAACCCGTGCTCTCCGCTTTTCTCATCGCCCTTCGTGAAGGCGTCGAAGCGGCTCTGGTCGTCGGCATCATCCTGGTCTATCTGTCGCGCACCGGGCGCGCCCACCTGGCGCGCTATGTTTGGGGCGGGGTGGCCAGTGCTGTGGCGCTAAGTCTTGCGGCTGCAATTGCTTTGGAGCGATTCCAGATCAGCGAAGACGGCTTTGAAGGGTTGCTCTTGCTGGTGGCTGCTGTCTTTGTGGTCACCATGATCTTCTGGATGAATCGCGTGGCGCGGCACCTGAAGAAGGAAATTGAGCAAAAGGTGGAGAGTTACGCCGAGCGGGCGGGCAAGGCTGCGGGGTGGGGTATCGCGCTATTCGTTTTCCTGATGGTGTTGCGCGAAGGAGCGGAACTCGCGCTGATCCTGCGCGCGGTGGAGATGTCCACCGAAGGGCTGCAAACGTGGATTGGCACCGCCGTGGGAATTGGCGCGGCGGTAGCGTTGGGAGTGTTCTTTTTCAAGGGGACGCTGAAGGTGCCGCTGCACCGGTTTTTCGCGGTGACCAGCGCGATCCTGGTGCTCGTGGCGATTCAACTGGCGGTAACGGGTTTGCACGAATTGAGCGAAGCGCGCTGGCTGCCTTCGAGCAAGGCGGAGATGGCGGTGCTGGGGCCGATCGTGGCCAATGAGTTGTTTTTCTTTGTTTTTGTCTTTGGCGCTGCGGCGTTGATGATTTTCCGCGAGTGGCAATCGGCCTCGCATGCTAAGGCGGCGATCGCGCCAATGAATGACGCGGAGCGGCGCCTCCTGGAAGCGCAGAATCGGCGGCAGCGCCGCTGGATGATTGCGGCTGCCGCGATGAGCCTGAGCGTGATCCTGGCGTTGACGGCCGATTTTATTTACGCGCGCGTGAATGCGGCTCCGGTGCAGGCACAGCCCGTGGAAGCGGTGAACAATCTTGTGCGCATTCCGATGGCGGGAGTGCAGGATGGCAATCTGCACCTGTTTTCGATCAACGTGAATGGGCAGGCCATCCGTTTCCTGGTGATCAAGAAGCCGGGGGGCTACGGCACGGCGCTGGATGCCTGCCTGATCTGCGGCGCGGACGGCTACCGGCAAGAGGGGCAGAACGTCATTTGCCGGCATTGCGCGTCGGCCATCTACATTCCTTCGATCGGGCAAAAAGGCGGGTGCAATCCCATCGGTTTCGCATCACATGTTGATGGCGACACAATCGTGATTGATGTTTCGGCGCTGAGCAAAGCCGCGGAGGAGATTCCGCGGTAGGCAAGCAGCAGTCGTTTTTGGCAGGTTGCTGAAAAACTCTTTTTCTCTAGGAGGCCGGGGCTTCAGAGTCTGTGTGATTACCCGCGTTTTTCGGGAGGGCACGACCTCGCAGCTTGCGGAAAAGGTCGTTTCTTTAGGAGGCCGGGGCTTCAGCCCCGGCGTAAAGCCCTTACAACCAATGGGCTTTAGCCCCTGAAGAAAGCTGTTCCGGCGTCTTACAGCACCTTGTTGCGCAGATGCGGCTCCGGAAGTCTTCTGCAGCAGAGAAAAACGCCTGCCGTTGCAAAGCTGCAAGAGAAGGTTTCTCCTCTCGACGCTCCAGGGAATGAGAAGCGATTGTTGGTTCTGAACGGACACAGAATTTCTGACCAGGTGAAATGTTCCTTCGACTTGTAGCGGATTCTTTTACACGCCGGCCACGCCGTAAGTTGCTGACCATGGCCGCGCTCGCGCTGGGCATGGCCGTGGCCACGGCGGCGCTGAGCGTGTCCCTGGACGTGGGCGACCGTCTGGCCCAGGAATTCCGCAGCCTGGGAGCGAATCTGCTGGTGACACCGCAGGCGGATTCGTTGCCGCTCGAGATTGGCGGCGTGGATTACCGCCCAGCAAACGCGGGGGCGTACCTGCCGGAAGCCGACCTCGGCAAACTCAAAACGATTTTCTGGCGATTCAACATCATGTCGTTCGCGCCAATCCTGGACGTGCCCGTGGAGGCGTGGTCCCCTGCGTCAAAGAATTGGTCGAGTCCTGGAGTGGCGGACAAAGCTACGCTCATTGGGACGTGGTTTGATCGCGCCGTTCCCATACCCGACGGCACGACTTACGAAACAGGGATCGAAAAGACGAACCCCTGGTGGCATGTGGAAGGGAAGTGGTTCAAGGACAACTCCACGGAGTGTGTCGTTGGGGCGGGATTTGCAAAGAAATTTGGCGTGAAGGCGGGCGACGCCCTGCATGTGACCTCGACCGACAAGGCGATCGGGATGGTGATGGACGTGGTTGGCATCTTGACGACAGGCGGGCCGGAGGACGATGCCATCGTCGCTTCGCTTGCCACGGCACAACAACTGGCCAACAAACCGGGACAATACCGGCGGCTATATGTGAGCGCGCTGACGAAGCCGGAAGATGCGTTCGCGCGAAAAGATCCCAAGACCATGACGCCGGCGGAGTTCGACACGTGGTACTGCACGCCGTATATCAGCGCGATTGCGCTGCAAATCAGCGAAGAGCTGAAGGGAACGGACGTGCGCGTGATCCGCCGCGTGGCCGAAGGCGAAGGCAACATTCTGACGCGCGTGCGCACGCTCCTGTGGCTGGTGACGTTCGCGGCGCTGCTGGCCTCGGCGTTGGCGGTGGGAGCATCGGCCGCCGCATCGGTGATCGAACGGCGCACGGAGATTGGCCTGATGAAGGCGCTGGGTGCAAGCTCGGGACTTGTGGGTGTGTTGCTGGCCGCGGAACAGTTGCTGCTGGCGTTTGTGGGAGGCGGAATCGGATACGCGGTGGGCATTGTATTGGCGCGTTTGCTCGGCGAACGGATTTTCGGGTTTGCCCCGGCGCCCAAGCTCTTTGTGCTCCTGATTATTCTTGGGCTCGCGGCACTGATTACTCTATTGGGCAGCGCGTTTCCGCTGCGCCGGGCTTCGCGCTACGATCCGGCGCCAATTCTGCGAGGCGAATGATGCCAACCACCGCAATGTTCTGGCGGATTGTGCGGCGGCTGCTGACCGCGAATTATGCCCGGCTGTTCGTGATACTGCTGGCGCTGGGAGCGGGCGCGGCGGTGACTTCGGCGCTGCTGAATCTGCAAATTGACGCCAAGCGGCGGTTGACCACGGAATTTCGCGCGCTGGGAGCGAATGTGATCGTTGCCCCGCGCGACGCGGGCACGGACGGAAATGGCGCGACGCTGGACGAGGCAGTGCTGGGGCAGCTACCCGCGCATCACGAAGGCAAGCCGGTACCGGCGGTAGCTTTTCTCTATGTGATCGGGGAAATCGCCAAGGCAGGAGAGATTCACTTCGAGCCTGCGGTGATCGCAGGCACGCAAGGCCACGGCTTGACCGAAATTCGCCCGGGCCGCAGGAGCGAATACGTCGCGGCATTGGAGAGCGATCCGGAGGCATGCGAAATCGGCGCCAAAGCCGCCACGCAATTTGCGGTGCACGCGGAAGATTCGCTGCAGCTTCGGAATGAGGGACGCACTGCGGCCTGCAAGGTGTTTGCAGTGGTAGCCACGGGCGGGGCCGAAGACACGCAGCTTTTCACGCGCCTCGGCACCGCGCAGTCACTTGCGAATCTGCCCGGTCGCATCAGCTTGATCCAACTCAGCGTGACGGGCACCCCCGATTCGTTGAACCATTTCATCGCCCATCTCGGGCAGAGCCTTCCGGGAGTAGATGTACGCGGCATCAAGCAACTCGCCGAAGCGGAAGGCCGCATCTACAACCGCATCAGCGGCCTGCTTTCCGCGACGGTGATTCTCGTGCTCATTTTGACCTCGCTGTGCGTGATGGCGGGCATGAGCAACGTAGCCATCGAGCGCAAAAACGACGTCGGCCTGATGAAAGCCATTGGCGGGTCAGTGCGGCGCGTGGTGCGGCTGTTCCTCGCCGAAGCCATTCTCATGGGGATTGTCGGAGGCTTGGTGGGATCGGCGATCGGATTGCTCGTATCCATCTGGCTGGGAAAAGCGGTGTTTGGTGTGGCTGCACAGCCGCGCTGGATTGTGTATCCTTTTTCTGTGGCCATCACCGTGATTGTTTCCATTGCCAGCGCGTTTCCGTTGCGGCGGCTGGCCAGCATACGTCCCGCGTCGGTATTCCGAGGTGAAGCGTGAGCACCCAGGTGGTGATCGAATCGCTGGTGAAGGAATACGGGACGCTCCGCGCGCTGGACGGCATCTCCGTAAAAATCCAGGCGGGCGAGTGGGTGGCGCTGATGGGCCCGTCGGGCTCCGGCAAAACCACGTTGATCAATATTCTTGGCGGACTGGATGCGCTGACTTCGGGCCACGTCGTCGTGGATGGAGTGGATCTGGCGAACCTCGGCGAAAGCGAGCTGGTGCGCTACCGCGCGGAGAAGATCGGGTTTGTGTTCCAGCAGTTTCATCTGGTGCAATACCTAACCGCGCTTGAAAACGTGATGCTAGCGCAATACTTTCACAGCGTCACGGACGAAGCGCAGGCCGCCGAAGCGCTGAAACGCGTGGGGCTCAGCCACCGCATGACCCACCTGCCTTCGCAACTCTCCGGTGGCGAGCAGCAGCGCGTGGCCATCGCGCGGGCGCTGATTAACCAGCCGAAGCTGATCCTTGCGGATGAGCCGACGGGAAACCTGGATGAAGCGAACGAGGAGATCGTGCTTGCGTTGTTCCGCGAGCTGCACAGTGCGGGGCACACGATCCTGATGGTGACGCACGATCCCGATATCGCGCAGCAGGCGGACCGGCGCATCGAGCTGGCGCACGGGCACCTGGCCGTGGACCAGCGCGTGTCCATGGACGATGGCATCCACTTCGATCACTTGCTCGAGCAAATCTGGGTGTGCGGCGAGGAAGGGAACAAGGCGGACGTCGAGCACATCCGCACGCCCGGTGGAGTGGATCCCGTGCGCACGCTGGCGCGAATGGAAGATCTGCAACTGGTGCGCGTGCAGGATCATGAGGTGCAACTGACCGAACGAGGCGAGAGCCGCGCGCGCGACGTGGTCAGGCGTCACCGCCTGGCCGAAAGATTGTTCAAGGATACGTTCCGGATTGACGATCACGAGGCGCACACCCAGGCCTGCAAGTTCGAGCACATCATCAGCCCGGAACTCGACCAACGCATCTGCTCTTTCCTGGGCCATCCCACCACGTGCCCGCACGGCAACCCCATTCCTCCTGGCGATTGCTGCAATCACAAACCTAAGGAAGACGCCCACTGATCCCGCTGCTGTAGACTTTGGAGTGCGGCGGCTTGCTGCCGCTTTTACGCTGTACGCAACTCCGCGAAAGTGCTTTTCTCAAGGAGCGGTCGGTCTTTAGACTGGTAAACGGGTTTCGGATTTCAGGATTATTCGTTCCGGCGGTAAACTGTTAACGAAAAACTTAGTACTGAGAACTGAAAACTCTTCCGCCATGCCTATACCAATCGACCAGCGCAAAAAACCCACGGCCGTGAAAGTTCACGTGAAGACCGGCGCGGGTGTGGACATCACGTGGGCCGACGGCCACGAGAGCCACTTCGATTTTCCCTATCTCCGGGACAATTGCCCGTGCGCCACGTGCAACGACGAGCGCGGAAAGAAACAGACCTTTGCGGGGAGCAATCCCGCGCCCTCGGCCGTGTTGCCGATGTTCAAGCCCAAGCCGCGCGCGCAATCGGCCACGCAAGTGGGCAATTACGCCATCCAGATCAACTTCAATGACGGCCACTCCACCGGCATTTTCAGCTACGACTATCTCCGCTCGATGTGCCCCTGCGCGGATTGCGCCAGGGAATTTCGCAGCGCCACCACCTAACCGGACTTTCTCGCGACATGCAATTCTGCCCGCTCTGCAAACAACATGGCACCCTGTCATCCTGAGCGCCGCCGCCTCTTGCCTTCGTAGGGGCGCGGGACTCTTTACCCTGAGTTGCGAAGGGCTGCGCCCCATGTCCGCAATCGCTCGGGGTCTTGGCTCCCCGCCCCATTTGGAGTGCGGCGGCTCGCCGCCGCTTTTACGGCCGCCCGCCCCGTCGACAAACCATATTTCCTCCGCCCGCCGACCCGTATCACAATCACTCCTGCTTGCCCCGGTCTTCGAGGGGAGCCTCGAAGGGTGGCCGTCCCGGAGTGGAGGTACGGTTCTCCATCGCACGTTTTTTGTGCGATGAATCCCTCTTCAACTTCGGATTTGCGGCTTAATTAACCGGCGGCTCCAAGCTCTTCAATTTTTCCTGCACGCCCGCTGCGGCCTTTGAATTCGGCTGCAATTGCAAATATTTCTCATAGGCCTGCCGGGCCTCGCTCTTCTTCCCCAATTGTAAATACGCATCTCCCAGATTCAAGTACGCGATGGCGCGATTGGGGTCCAGGGCGATTGTTTTTTGGAACCACTCAATGGCCTCGACATACAGACCCAGCCTGAACAGCGCGAAGCCCGAATTATTCGCGAACAACGCGCTGTCCGGCTTCATTTGCGCGGCTTGCTTGAATTTCTCCGCAGCCTCGCTGTACTTTTTCTCTTTGTACAGCCGCATGCCCTCATCGTTTGTAGCCGCGGGGACGTCCTTGACGCCAGCCACGCCGGCCTCCGCGCCTGCCGCGGGCGTCGCGCCAGTCTTGCCAGCCTGCTGCCCCTCTTGAAGTTGCGCTTGCGCCGCCGCCAACTGCTTCTTCAGTTCGGCGTTCTGCGCGGCCTCTTTGCGGATTTGCTCGCGCAATTGTTCCAGTTGCGTGTTCAGCTTGATTCCCTCATCGCCGAGTTGCGCCGAATTCTCATTCAAAAATTCCGTCTCGTGATTCAGCTCGAAAATAAAATCGCCGCCCTCGCTTCCGGGGAGGTTCCCAAACGCCGGTGTCTGGTGAGACAGCGCTGACACGGCTGGGGTAACGTAGGCCGCCAGTTCCGTTGCGGTGACCACGCCATCGCCATTCAAATCCGCGCGCCCGTCGAGCCCTTGCAGCAGCGTCCACGTAAAAATCGAGTGGCCGTTCGGACCGTTGTCCGCCACTTGCTGGTCCATGCCGCCCGCGGTGAACATTTGCCGCGCCGTCCGCCGGGAAATTTCCAGCAGATAATTGCCCAGGCCCAGCGTTCCCCCGCCGCGCGTCAGCGCCAGGCCGCTGTAGCAGGAGTCCATCACGAACAGGACGTGTTTCGCGGGAATGGCCTCCGCAATATCCTGAAAATTCGTCATCGAAATGGCCTGGCCTTCGTAATTCGTCAAGTCCGCGTCCACGGGAATGATGTAGCCCAGGTCGCGTCCGGAGGCCAAATGCCGCGTGGCTCCATGCCCCGCGAAAAATACGAACACGCGATCCTCGCGCTTCACCAGATCGGGATTGCCGAGTTTATCTCCCAAGAGCGACAAAATGCTTTGCCGTGTCGCTTCCTTGTCCAGCAGCAGAAAAGTGTGATCTGGCTTGAAATTATATTTCTTGATGAGCAGATCGTGCACGCTTTGCGCGTCGTTCGCCGCGTAACTCAGTTTCGGCCAGGTCTCGTAAGCGTCGATGCCGATCACCGCGGCCCAGCTTTCCCGGTAGATCGATGCCGGAGCCACCTGGGCCTGCGCCGTCTCCAGCCCGCGCGTTCCCTCCACGGCGAAGGCGCTGCCGTTCCAGGAGGCAAACTGAAATCCATCCTTCTGCAGCGTCTCAATCAATTGCGGCAGCACTTCCAGCGTCACTTTGTGAATGTCGTGGAACAAGATGATCCCGTGTCCCTGTTTTTCCACTTCTTGCAGCACGCGCTGGGCGATCGAGTTGGGCATGGGATCGGCCCAATCCTCTGAATCCACGTTCCACAAGATCGCCTTCATTTTGTCGCTTTGTACCTTGGAAAGAATGCCCGCGTTGATCGCGCCGTAGGGCGGCCGAAACAGCACCGGCGGTTCCTTCAAAATTGCTGTCAGCAGCGCGCTGGTGGTTTCGATCTCTTTCGTGTAACCCGCCTCATCCATTTTCGGCAGCACCGGGTGGCTGTAGCTGTGATTTCCCAGCGTCGATCCCTGCGCGAGGATGCGCGTGCTGACCGCGGCCGTCGCGGTGAGCTTGGCGTTGGCATCCGTGGTTTCCGGGCCAAGGTTGCGGCCCACCTGGAAGAAAACGGCCTTCAGTCCATACTTCTTGGGGATCTCCAGGATTTGGTCGGTGTAGCGAGGGTGCGGCCCGTCATCGAAGGTCAGCACCAGCGTTTTCGGCGGCAAGTCCGTTCCAAACACCTCGCCGCTGGCCAGTTTTTTCTTTCCGCCGCCACGCGTCTCGGCCGGCGGAAGTGCCCCTTCGAGATCTTTCAATATTTTCTCGCGCGTATATTTCTGTTGCAGAAAACTGACGTAGCGTTCCCAGGCTTCCCGGTGGACCACCATCCCGCGGGTTTGCAGATTCCCCAGAATTTCGCCGATTTCCTTCTGGTAGAGTGCCTGAATCTGCTCCAGCGCCGCCAGGTCATCGCGAATTCTGCCCTGCAGCTTGGCATTCGCCGCGGTTTCCTTTGCCGCCGCCAGTCCGTCAAGCAAATCCCGGAAGACCAGCTTGTCGGCGTCCCGATAGTCCGGATGGTTTTCCACGCGCTCCAGGAATTCCTCGGCGGGAGCAGTGCGCCCATCGGCGAGGGCTTGGGTGATTTGCTCTTCCAACGCAGCCAGGCGCTCCTGATTTTGTTGGAAGAGGATTTTTCCGGCCGTGGAGGCGCGCTCCTTCACGCCCGGGTCCAGCGCGCCCGCACCGTTCATCAAAACGATAATTTTCCGGTAGTTGGCGACAATCGCGTCGGTGTCTTTCGCAAGCACGGAAGAGGCGTTCGCCTGCCCTCTCGCCGTGCCACACGCGAGCAGGAGAAACGCGACGCCAGCCGCCCAAGACCTGGATATTGGTGCGCTCATGATTCGCCGTCTGTGAAGATTGCTACTCCGCCAAATCATGACTCACACGCGCGCAGAAATCCAGAAGCCCGTGCCGGCGCGTTGCCTGCGTAACTTCCCGCAGGCCGAGTAACGAGTCAGTTTCCGATTACGCGACTCGCTGCCGCTGCCATGGCTCTGAAAATTGCCGCCTGTCAGTTGGAGAGCTTGCCTACCGTGAAGGCGTAGATCAGGGGATCGCCCGAGTCGGGAATGGCGAAAATCACCGCTCCGTTGGTCACAAGCGGAAAGTTTCCTCCATTCAGTCTGCCCGATCCGTCCGAACTGGTGGCGATCATTCCAAGACTCGGCAGGTTGGGAACCGGGCCGGTAGTTTTCTGCGTGGCGATATATTGACCTGTGACGGTGAACGAAAACGCGCCGAGGGATGCTCCGTTGAGCCCGTCCATATCTTCTTGCGTACTCGCGGCGTAATTACCGGGAATATCAGAGGGGACATAGGCAGGCGCACTGGTGGATTGACTAACGACAACCCCGGAACTCGCCTCGCTGTCCGAACCAACCAGGAAACCGGCAATTTCATCGTCGGTGCTGGCAGCGGTGAGATAGACCACCGGCGGCGTTGCTGTGAGCCCGGCAAGGGAGACGCGTCCCGAAGCGGCCTCCACCGCGTAGCTGCCATTCGAGTACGGTGTGTTGGAGTAGGTTCCCGCATCGTTTACGTAAAGGATCGCCGTGGGAATCGCTCCAGCGCTGGTGGCCTTCAACGTGCCGATTTCCGCAAGATTTCCAATGTTGCTCCCGCTCACTTCAAGTCCTTGCGACGCCAGCAGGTAGTAGCCGTTCAGCGCACCTGCCGCATACCTCCTGCTCGAAGCCAGCGCGCGCCCGGAAAGCAACGGGGCAGAGCCTGCCGTGATAGGCGGATCGGTCGAAAGTAAAATGAAATCCGATCCGTTCAGGATGTAGAACGCAAAGTCGAACGTGAGATTCCCGCCGCTAGTCGGAATGGTAAAGGTGCCCGTCCCGCGGCCCGTGGTTGCGTCGATCGCGGAGTTCAGCGTTCCTTTCCCTCCGGTCAGCTCGCCCGATGGCGTTCCCCCTGCATTCAGGTCCGCATATCCCGCGGAAAGCGCGCCGGAAGAATTCGTGAAGGTGCCCGCAATGACCGCGCGGAAATAGCCGGCAGACTCTGCGGCCCAGCCATCCACACCAAACGCATAATTGGGCTGCAGGGAAGTAAGCGAAAAGGCGCTAGGAACCTGCGCGTGAATGAAACCCGAGGCGTTTGTGCCGCCGCCTGTGTTGTCGGATTCGATGATTCTTCCCGTGTGATACAGCGTTCCATCAAATCCGCTCAGACTGAAGGTGAACTGGACGCTGGAAGCCGCGGAGGCCGCAGCGGCGCGTGCTTTGCCGTTCTTGGCTCGAACCCCTGCGCCATGCGCAAAGTCGGGCGTCACTCCCGCATGCTTTGCGCTGACGGCATCCGCGATAGGACCGGAGAAAGTCAGCGACAAACAGCCCAGCGTGGACGAACCGAACGCATACGAACTTGCGGCCAGGTTTACTTGCAACTGTTCGGGGCCGTTGGTGAATCCGTTGTAGTCCACGGTGGCATTTGTGATGCCGCCGCTGCCATTCGGCGTGAAGCTGCCGGCAATGTCGATCGGGTTGCCGCTTCCGTCGGTGCCCTTGACCAGGAACGCGTAAGGGGTCGCGGGCGTCAGTGCGGCCTCGTTGCCGAGCGGTGTGCACGACGCGACCACCGGCGAGCTGATCGTCAAGGTCAGCTTTGCAGGGATGGCCGTCGCGTGGGTGGAGTCGGTGACGGTGAAGACGTAAGGGCCGTAGATGCCGGCCGTCGTCGGCGTTCCCGCAATTACTCCGGCGCTGGTGAGGTTCGCGAGGCCCGGCGGTAGCACGGCACCGGAAGTTTCTGTCCAGGTATAAGGAGGAGTGCCGCCGCTGGCCGCGAGTGTGACCGAGTAGGCTGAGTTGACAATTCCTTGCGGCAACGCGCTGGTGGCGACGGCAGGCGCGCCGTTCGTGATCGTAATGCTGAGGCTTCTTGATGATGCGGTCGCCGCGGCGGAATCCGTCGCCTCGAAAACATAAGGACCAAACGTGCCTGTGGCATTCGGCGTTCCGTTGAAAATGCCGGAGCTTCCCAGCGACACGCCACCCGGCATGGTGCCGCCGGAAGTTTGCGACCAGGTGTAGCCCGGGGTTCCTCCCGTTGCCGTGAGTGATGCTACATAGGGCGTTCCGATGATGCCGTTCGGGAGAGAAGTGGTCGTGACCGCGAGGCGAGTGGAAGCGCTGCTGTGGCAACCCGTTGTTTGGATGCAGGCGAACAGCACAGCAAGAATAAAGGCACAACGGTAACCACCGCGCATGGAGTCTCCCCTGAAGTCTGAATTGGTCCGTGCCGTTCTTCCGCCACTGCGACGACTCGCGTTCCAGTTTTTTCGCAATTGACAGCGCGATACGCGAGGCATTTCCCGCGTACGGCACCCATATAGAATACCGCCGTTCGGCCCAATAAGTATTCCCAGGAGACCACGGAAAGGTTCCCCGGTTGTCCAGGCCGGCTGAAGCCCCTGATAACGCGGAAACCGCAAACTCACCCACCACCCTGAGCCTCGCCAACTAGACTTGATTTAGAAAAGGTGCGAGCATAGAAATCGCAGGTCAAACGCCCTTCTAACGAATGAGCAGCTCTCCCCAAAACCCGGCTGCCCAGAGCCGCCTGGGTAAGGGAATCCCGCGTGTTCTGGTTGCCACAACTGCGCTGCTGAGCTTCATCTCCTTCTGGCGCGCGGCAGCCATCGTGTTGAACGACCTCGCTTCCTCGGCCTACTACGCTGGTGGCGAAGCCGAGGGCTACATCGGCAAGGCCGCGCCGTGGTTCATCCTCGGCATCATGCTGTTTTCCTATTGCGTGCGCGCCATCTACGTCGAAAGCTGCAGCATGTTCGTGCGCGGCGGCGTGTACCGCGTGGTCAAAGAGGCCATGGGAGGCACGCTGGCAAAGTTCAGCGTCTCCGCCCTGATGTTCGACTACATCCTGACGGGCCCGATCAGCGGCGTCTCTGCGGGGCAGTACATCGTCGGGCTAATCAACGAAACCTCCGATTATCTCCGCATCGGGTTGCACATCGCCCCGGGTATAGGCGCGGCGTGCTTCGCCATCATGTGTACCGTCTATTTCTGGTGGTACAACATCAAGGGCGTACACGAATCCAGCCAGAAGGCCATGCGCATCATGCAGATCACGACCGTGATGGTCGTGATCCTGATCAGTTGGTGCGTGTACACCGTGCTTATACGGCACCCGGCTTTGCCGCCGATCCCGTCTCCTCAAAACATCAAGCTGGGTCCCAACGCCATGGGCTGGCTCTATGGCATGAAATTTGCCCACATGGCCGCGATGATTGCGATTTTCGTCGGGTTGGGGCATTCGGTGCTGGCAATGAGCGGGGAAGAATCGCTGGCGCAAGTGTACCGGGAAATTGAGCATCCGAAATTGCCAAACCTGAAGAAGACGGGGCTGGTGATCTTCATTTACAGCCTGGTGTTCACGTCGCTGGTCTCGTTCTTCGCGGTGATGATCATCCCGGATGCACAGCGCCAGCATTTTCTGGAAAACCTGATCGGCGGGCTGGCCATGAATCTGGAAGGCCCGTTCCTGTTACGGCTGGTCTTCCACGGCTTTGTCGTTGTGGTCGGAACGCTGATCTTGGCGGGAGCGGTGAATACGGCGATCGTGGGCTCCAACGGAGTGCTGAATCGCGTCTCCGAAGATGGCGTGCTCGCGGACTGGTTCCGGCAGCCGCACCGGAAATTCGGCACCTCCCACCGCATCATCAACATCATCGCGGCGCTGCAGATCCTGACGATCATCATCAGCCGGGGCCGAGTCACCTTCTTGGCCAACCTTTACGCCTTTGGCGTGATCTGGAGCTTTGCCATGAAGGGGCTGGCGGTGCTGGTGTTGCGCTACACGCACCCGGGCGATCGCGAATATCGCGTGCCCTTGAACTTCCGGCTATTCGGGCTCGAGATTCCTGTGGGGCTGAGCTTGATCACCCTCACGCTGCTGGGCATCGCGGTCGTGAATCTGTTCACGAAGCCCGAAGCCACGGTTGCCGGTGTGACGTTCTCCATATTCCTGTTCATCGTGTTCACGGCGTCGGAAAAATACACGCGTCATTCCCGAGGCAACGCACAGCATGTGGAGATGGACCAGTTTCACTTGGCGATGGAAAGCGAGCTTACCCCGGAATCGGTGGGCGCGCGGGCGGGGAATATTCTGGTGCCGGTCAGCAATATCCACGCGCTCTACCATCTGGGCAACGTGCTGGAACGTTTGAAACCCGGGCGGCGCGATGTTGTGGTGTTGCACGTTCGATTGTTACGACGGTCCGCCTCCGGCGAATACGATCTGGAAGCCGAGCAGCTTTTTGGAAGCATCGAGCAGCAGTTGTTCTCGCAGGCTCTTTCCATCGCGGAAAAACGGGGCAAGACGGTGCGTCTCGCGGTGGTGGCGGCCAGCAACTTGTGGGACGGTATCCTGCGCGCGGCGTCTTCGCTGCAATCCAGCACCATCGTGCTCGGCCATTCGCCGAAGGAATCAACGGAAGAGCAGGCCCGTCTGATTGGGGATGCCTGGGAGCAACTGGGCGATCCCAAGCCGCAGTTCAACCTGGAAATTCATCTTGCCAATGGCGACAAGGTGTACAAGGTGTTGGGCCCGCACGCGCCGAACCTGACCGCGAATGAAGTGAATCTGCTGCACCGCCTATGGCTGCGATTCAGCGAGTCCATCGCCCCGCTGGAATTCCACCACCATGATGTGGTCCACTTCGCCCTCGAAGAAGTACAGAAAGAGCTGGAGGAAGGGCATGAAGAAGAGATCCTGACGCGCCTGCGCGCCCACCTGGAATCCAACCTGAAGAAGCCCCCGCCGAAGAACTAGCCGGACTTTCCCGAGAGATGCAGTTTTGCCCGCTAAATGCCGACGAAGGGAAATCCTTTGTAGCGGCCGCCTTCCGAAGCGGGCGCCTTTGGCTTGTGGCACAGACACTCTTGTCTGTGCTCTTGGGCTTTCTTTCTGCAGCGCAGGGCGAGCCTGCGAGCCATGCGGCTTTTCTCTTGGGTCTGCCTCAGCAGGAGTCCAGCATCGCGGGATCCCATCTTGGCAACGTGTATAACCGGACCCAATAGAACATCCAAGACGCCTCGTCCCTGCGAAGCCCTCTCGGCCGTCCAGATTCGCGTTAGAAATCTGCCCTACACCGCGCTGGTGCAATGCCCGCACTTTTTCGCCGCCACAGGAATGGGCATGGCGCACTGTGGGCAATCCTTCGTCGTGACCGGCGGTGGGGGCGGCACGGGCTTAGGCATCCACTTGTTGACCGCGCGCACCACCAGGAAGATGGCGAAGGCGACGATCAGAAAATTGATGATCGTATTGATGAAGTTGCCGTAGTTGAACGTGGGAGCGCCCGCTGCCTTGGCGGCCGCGAGCGTGTCAAAGTGCTTATCGCTGAGATTCAAATATAGACTGGAAAAATCGACATGGCCCAGCAGGCGCCCCAGCGGGGGCATGAGGATATCATCCACCAGCGAGGCCACGATCTTTCCGAACGCCGCGCCGATAATCACGCCGACAGCTAGGTCCAAAACACTGCCGCGCATGGCAAATTCTTTAAACTCTTTGAACACAAACATTCTCCTTATCGAAGTGATAAAAACCGCAAATTGGTACCTCGGGCGGATTCCCTGGTTTGGGAAAGACTACCACTGGCCCCGCATTATAGCGGAAGCGAAGCTAGGAGTGACGGAAAATCAAGATGGAGCCAAAAAGACCGCGCAGGATCAGCACCAAACCCGCAAGCGCCAGTAATTTTCCGACCCACAGAAAGGGGACACGCGTTGCCGCGAGCATGATCGCACCCAAAAGCAGCAGCGAGAGTCCGCGATTCCATTTCTGCCAGCGGGCCGACCATTGCCCGGGCCTGGCGAGCGCCAGCAGGCCCCACGCCAGTAAAGCGACGCTGAGGACGAGCCAGGAAACGCTCCAGCGATCGAAATAGATCCGCCCGCTGACTCCCAACCACACGACGAGAGTCCCCAGGAGCAGGAACACGAGTTCCACCATGAGTTCGGTGAGGCGCGCGGGAGAGAGCATAGGCGTCCTACGGCACGCGTTCGATGCGCAGCTTCTGGATGACCACGGGCGTGCGCGGGCGATCCATGGAATCGCGCGGCACATTGGAAATTTTGTCCGCGATATCCTGGCCTTCGACGACCTCACCGAAGATGGTGTGCCGATTATCCAAGTGCGGCGTGGCGGCAACGGTGATGAAGAACTGGCTGCCATTGGTGCCGGGGCCGGAATTGGCCATGGAGAGTTTGCCCGGCTTGGAATGGCGCAGCGATGGATGGAACTCGTCCGCAAAGTTGTAGCCGGGGCCGCCGCGGCCGTCTCCCCGCGGGCATCCTCCCTGAATCATGAACTGCGGAATCACGCGGTGGAAGACCAGACCGTCATAGTAATTGCGTTTTTCTTTTTTGCCGGAGCTGGCGTTGACAAATTCCTTCGTGCCCTCGGCCAACCCGATGAAATTCTCGATCGTCTTGGGAGCTTCCTTGTCAAATAGTCGGCAAACGATATTGCCCAGCGATGTCTCGAAAACTGCATAGGTTCCTGCCGCTCGCGCCATCTGTTCTCCTTTGCCTAAGCCTATGGACCCATCGTACACGACGCGCTCCCGCTTCGGCTACTCTGCCGGCGATTTACCAGCCCTTCTGCTTGCGGAGTTGCGTGATGTGCGCGGTGTGATGTTTCCCGTGCCAGGAATACAGAAACAACAGCCAGTCCAGATTTTTGACGCCGTGATCGGGATGGAGCAAGGTGCGGGCATATTGTTCCGTCTTCATGGAGCGCAGCAGCCGCACCCAGCGTTCGTGAAGAGGTTCGATGAGCTTCAGGGAGACTTCCGCCGGAGCGCTCCGGGCATCCTCAAGATTGGCCCATGCGCTTTCTTCGTAGGGCTTCATGGTTGGCTGGGTCTCTGTGAGCGCGAGGCGGCACCGTACATAGGCGTTGATATGGCTGTCCGCGAGATGGTGAACAACCTGGCGCACGGTCCAGCCGCCTTCTCGATAAGGAGTATCAAGTTGCGCGTCGCTGAGTCCGGCAACCGCGGCCCGGACTTTGGCGGGAGTGCCGGCAATCTCGTCGATCGCCGCCTGGCGCAGTTCCGGCGTCACGTCCTTGGGTAGCTCAAATTTTCCGATGGGATAGCGCGGATCCATGAAGCAACCTCCTCGCAAAATGGGGGATTCGGCCTTCTACTGTAGATAGATGCCCCGTAAGGTGTCTATCGGTATATGTGGGGAAGCTTCGCCAAATTGGCCGCTATGTGCCACAGCAGGCGGGAATGCCGTCGGGAATTTGTGCGGCTCCTTTGTGTCAGGGCTTGCCGGCACGCCACTCGCTGACCTGGCGAGAGGCGATCGATACGAGGAATAGCAGAACGCCGCCACGCAAAAATGTGTAATAGGTAATGGGCGCACCCTCGGCGGGCACGAGGTTTGGCCAAATGCCAATGGCCGCCAGCGCGCGAAAGACAATCGTGAGCAGAGCGCACACCATACCCAGCCAATAGCTGACCACGGCGATCTGTTTCTCCATCGCATGCCCCCTGAAAAGCGAATATTTCCGGATGGACGTGACCTTGCTTGAATCCTGCGCCCAGCCCCAGGCAGTGTCAACGCTCCGGGATTGCGCGCTTTCCAGACCTGCACTTTCCAGTTTGCCTGAGAATGCTACAATCATCGTTCGCTCTGTACCTCCGGGCCCCGGTTGAGAATCCAATTAGCGGAGCCATGCGCATGCACAAGGTCGTGATTATCGGAAGTGGCTGTGCGGGGTTGACGGCGGCCATCTACGCCGCGCGCGCCAATCTGAGCCCGCTCGTTCTGGAAGGGCACGAACCAGGCGGGCAACTCTCCCTGACCACCCACGTCGAGAATTTCCCCGGATTTCCCGAGGGCATTCTGGGCCCGGAATTGATCGAGAATATGCGTAAACAGGCGCAGAAGTTCGGGGCGGAGTTCAAGGCGGGCTCGGTCAGCGAAGTGGATCTCACCAAGCGGCCGTTCAAAATCAAGGTGGGCAATGAGGTCTATGAAGCGAAATCACTGATTGTGGCCGCGGGCGCCTCGGCGCGTCTTCTCGGGCTAAAAGGCGAGAAGGAGCTGATCGGCCGGGGGCTTTCCACCTGCGCCACCTGTGACGGTTATTTCTTCCGTGGCAAACCCATTGCGGTGGTCGGCGGCGGGGATTCCGCCATGGAAGAGGCGAATTTTCTGTCTCGCTATGCCAGCAAGCTGTACCTGATCCACCGGCGGAATGAATTTCGCGCCTCGAAGATCATGATTGATCGCGCCAAGGCGAACGGGAAGATCGAATTTGTGACTCCGTATGTAGTGGACGAAATTCTCTCTTCCGAGGGGCTGGTGAACGGCGTGCTCTTGCATCAATCGCAAACCGGACAGAAGCGGGAAATCGCGCTGGATGGCGTGTTCGTGGCCATCGGCCATGATCCCAATTCGATGGCCTTCCGCGGCAAGCTGGAGATGGACGAGAACGGCTACCTGATCGCGCGTCACGGCAGCCTGACCGGCGTTCCAGGAGTGTTTATCGCTGGCGATGTGCAGGACCACCGCTACCGCCAGGCAGTCACCGCGGCGGGCTCCGGCTGCATGGCGGCGATCGACGCGGAAAAGTTCCTGGAAGAGCACAAAGACTAGCTCGCCACTGGCCTCGCCCGGTAACAACGGGCATAATCAGACTGTCCATGCTCCGCACGATTCTTCTCAAACTCTCCGAAAGTAAGGCCTTCGCGCACTGGGTCACTTCCAACTCGACACTGCGACGCATGGCGCTCCGATTTGTTGCGGGCGAAACGCTGGATGAGGCGATTGCAGCGGCGCGCGCGTGCAACCACGCGGGAATCGCCGTGACGCTGGATTGCCTGGGGGAAAACGTGGCGACCCCGGCGGATGCCCAAAAGGCCCGCGACACCTACTTAAAGATTTATGACCGCATCGCCGAGGAGAAGTTGAACGCCAATGTTTCGTGCAAATTGACGCAACTCGGCCTGGACCTCAGCGTGGAATTCTGTGAAGGGCTGGTGCTCTCGATTGCGGAGCGCGCCGCGGCGTATGAAAGCTTTCTGCGCATTGATATGGAAAGTTCGGTGTACACCCAGCGGACCGTGGAGCTGGTGAAACGCGTGCGCGTGCAATCGCCCGCGGTGGGCGCGGTGATCCAGTCTTATCTGTACCGAGGTGAGAGCGACATTCACGACCTGATGTCTTATGGCTGCCGGATTCGCCTGTGCAAAGGCGCGTACAAGGAGTCCATCGACGTGGCCTATCCGCGGAAAGCTGACGTGGACGCAAATTACCTCCACCTGATGCGCCAACTGCTTTCCAGCGGTTTCTATCACGGCATTGCCACGCACGATCCGCGCATGATCGCGGAGACCATCCGGTGGGCTGCGGGGGAAAGGATCTCGAAGGACGATTTTGAGTTTCAGATGCTGTACGGGGTGCGCACGGACCTGCAGCGCCAGTTGGTGCGGGATGGCTACCGTCTGCGAGTCTACGTGCCGTTCGGGACCGAGTGGTTTCCGTATTTCATGCGCCGGCTGGCGGAGCGCCCTGCCAATCTAGGATTCTTCCTCCGGATTTTCTTCCGCTCCTGAGAACACTTGCGCGCCAGGACCGCCCTGCCGTACATCCTTGCCTAATTTGGAGTGCGGCGGCTTGCCGCCGCTTTTACAACTGCAAGCCCCGCCGACAAACTGCAGTTCCTCTCCGCCCCTCTTTAGGAGGCCGCGGCCTTAATGGTCGCTGCACGCGTAATGTCCTGGTTTGTCATTCCGAGCGGAGCGAGGCACTCTTCTCCATCGCACGCCTTTTGTGCGATGAATCTGCTTTTCCCTTGTGCGAATAGGACATTACTTCTCCGCACTTCACTAGCCCCGGCGCAGCGCGCTTCAGCTCAGGCTTTCCCCCGGCTTGATATCGTGGATTTCCAGGCCCGCGATGTCCTTCGTTTCAGCGCGCAGAGCTTCCGGCGTGCCGGTCAGCATTGCGAAAGTCGCGTAGTGCATGGGAATGACGTGTTTGACGCCGAGCAAGCGAATGGCGCAGGCAGCCTCGCCAGGCCCCATTGTAAAAATGTCGCCGATGGGCAGAAAAGCCAGGTCCGGCTTATAGATTTCGGCGATCAGCTTCATGTCTCCGAAGACCGCGGTATCTCCCGCGTGATAGAGAGTAACTCCGCCGGGCAAATTCACGATGAAGCCGGCGGGTTCCCCGGCATAGAGTCTCTGCCCCTTTTCATCAATCGAATTGGAGTGGAAAGCGTGGGTCATGGTCACCTTGAAATCGCCAACCTGCTGGGTGCCCCCTTTGTTGCCCGGGAGGCATTGACCGCCCAGTCCTTTGGAATCGAGATAGAGATAGGTTTCAAAGTTAACGATAATCTTGGGCTTGAATTGTTTGCCCAGCGCCAGGAGATCACCCATGTGATCGCTGTGCGCATGGGTAAGAAAGATGGCATCCAAACGTGGGAGCTTCTTGAGGGATTCCGGGCATTTGGGGTTGGTAGTGACCCAGGGATCGATGAGCGCCATCTGGCCGCCCGGCGTCGTAATCCCGAAAGTGCTGTGGCCGAAATAAGTAATCTTGCTGCCTTTCAGATCGAGCATGTCCGTCTCCTTCTAATCTTTTTATTGCGCCACGAAACGACGATGAAACTGTTTTCCATATCTTTTCCCGCCCCCACTTTTCGCTTACTTGGATAACAGGCTACGGATCGCGGCATCGAAGGTGTCGTGATCTCCGGCGCCGAAGACATGCCCAACCTGCTTGCCATCCTTCGCATAAAAAAAAGTAGCAGGGAGCGAGCCGTTATAGCCCGGCATCACGGCCTGGGAAAAGGCATCCTCATCCCCCTTCTTCTTGCGGAAGTTCGGGAAGATGGGTTTATTGCGAGCCAGGAACCGCCGCATCAGGATAAGGTCGCCATCCTGGTCGAAATTAACGCCCACGACCTGCAAGCCTTTCGGCGCGTACTGCTTGGCGAGTTCGTTGAGCATGGGGTACTCGTCGCGACAGGGTTCGCACCAGGTGGCCCAGAAAGTCACCAGCAGCGGCCTGCCTTTGTATTGCTGCAAAATCTTCTCGTACCCCTGGACGTCAATGAGCTCGGGATCCTTCGCGACGTGGGTCTGCGCGGCAGCCAGCGCGATTCCCGCCGATACCACGAGCGCAATAAACACAGCCCTGATTTTCATGCCCACTCCTCAGGCCCCTATTTTAGCGCGTTTGAGCGGGTTGAGAATCTTGGACAACCCCCGTAGAATTGAATGCAGGTACTTGTGACCTGGCAGTGCCTAATTCGAGTTGTCTTCCGCCGGTTGCGCTGAGCAGGTCCGGCCCGCTGCCTTCATCAAAGGAGATCTTGCATGGCCTACGTGATTGCCGAACCCTGTATCAACACGAAGGACACCGCTTGTGTCGACGTCTGCCCGGTGGATTGTATCCATCCGCGAAAAGACGAGGCGGCGTTCCAGTCGGAGACGATGTTGTACATCCATCCGGTCGAATGCATCGATTGCGGCGCTTGCGTGCCTGTGTGCCCCGTTACCGCCATCTTCGCGCTCGAAGATCTGCCCGAGAAGTGGCAGAAATTTACAGCGATAAACGCCCAGTGGTTCGAAAAGAAGTAATCATACATTTGCGCCGCGTGGCTTGGCCTACTGACTCTCGACGCGCCCCGAATCCTTCGGGGCGCGCTGCTTTTTTGACTCGACAGCTCGCGGAAAAGGTCGCTTCTTTAGGAGGCCGGGGCTTCAGCCCCGGCGTAAAGCCCTTACAACCAATGGGCTTTAGCCCCTGAAGAAAGTCTTTCCGGTCTTTTTCCGCAGCCTCTCTCTTCACTTGCTGGAGAAGCTGCTTTTTCCCCAGCGTTGACATCCAACGGTGTGAAAGTATTAAGCCTTTCCGGGAGCTCTCTTTGCGCGCCTTTAAAATCCGCCACATCTTAAGAGGCATTGCGATTGTTGCCTCTCTGCCGTGCTTCCTTTCCGCGCAGACACCCGTTCCACTCGCAGGCAGTTACACAGGGACGCTACAGGCCGGGGAAGCGCAATTGCACCTGGTGCTGCACGTGACGAAATCCGCGGACGGCGCGTACCACGCTTCGCTCGATAGCCTGGACCAGGGCGTCTATGCGATTGAGGCCAGTTCCACAAGCATTGCCGCCACCACCCTGAAGCTCGAAGTCGCTTCGGTGGGCGCGCATTTCGAGGGGAAAATATCCGCCGATCATCAGACGATCGATGGCGCGTGGTCGCAAGGAAGCGCGACACTGCCGCTCGTGTTTCACCGCCAGAAGGCCGGCGCCGCTGCGCGCAAGCCGACGGATGCCGTTTTCCCGGTCGAAGGCCTTTGGCAAAGCGCGCTGGAAGCACACGGGATGCGGCTGCGCTTTCAATTGCACGTGTCGCATGATACGGAAGACCAACTTGTCGGGGCGCTGGACAGCCTGGACCAGGAAGTTAGCGGCCTGCCGGCCATCAATGTGCAACTCAAGGAAGCCGCCTTTCATTTTGAGATTCCGGCGGTGGCGGGCGTATTTGAGGGCACGCTGAATCCCGCCAAAAACAAGCTGAGTGGGAACTGGTCGCAAACGGGCGCGGAAGAGAAGCTCGAGTTTGTGCGCTCCGATCAGCCGTTGGAATTGCGGCGTCCGCAAAATCCTGCGAAGCCATATCCCTATCGCGAGGAAGAAGTTTCGTTTTCCAATGCGGCAGCGGGAGTTTCGCTGGCCGGCACGCTCACGCTTCCCAAAGGCGCGGGCCCTTTTCCAGCGGCATTGCTCATTGCGGGTTCGGGGCCGCACGACCGCGATGAGGCTCTGGCCAACCACCGGCCATTTCTTGTGCTTTCCGACCACCTGACGCGAAAGGGAATCGCCGTGCTGCGTTATGACAAACGCGGAATTGGCAAGTCCACGGGCTCCGCGGACAAAGCGACGACGCTCGACCTGGCGGCGGATGCGCAAACGGCCATCGCCTACCTGAAAACGCGCAAGGAGATTGACCCGGCGAAGATCGCGTTGATCGGCCATAGTGAAGGCGCGATGATCGCGCCGCTGCTCGCTTCGCAAACCAAGGATGTGGCCTGGGTGGTGCTGCTGGCCGCGCCGGCCACGATAGGCGAAGACACGCTGCTCATCCAGTCGGAGCTGATCGGAAGAGCCGGAGGGCTGACGGATGAGCAACTCGAGGCCAGCCTGGACTTCGACCACGCCGCGTACGATCTGGTGCGCACAGAGAAAGACGGTGCGGCGCTGAACGAGAAGTTGAATGGCCTGGTGAAGGGCAGCGGCCTGGACGCAGCCATGCCACCAGCGGTTTTGGAGCCGCAGTTGCGCATGATGGAATCCCCGTGGTTTCGCTTCTTTCTGGATTACGACCCGCTGCCGAATCTGAAGGCGCTGCAAGTGCCCGTGCTCGCGCTGTACGGGCAAAAGGACCTGCAAGTGCCCGTGAAACCGAATCTGGCACTACTGAAGAAGGCTTTACAGGATGGCGGCAATAAAGATGCGGACATACGCGAGCTTCCGGAGTTGAACCACCTTTTCCAGCACGCCTATTCGGGCACGCCCACCGAATACGCCGCCATTGAAGAGACTTTTTCGCTGGAAGCGCTGCAGATGATTTCCGGCTGGCTGCTGCACCACTGCAACAACTAGCCCCAATTCTGGCCAGACAAAGCTTGCCCATTACCCGCTCACAGCAACACTGCCTCCAAAACGTACATTGCCGGACCTCCGTGAGTTGTGGGAAACTCTGGACCATTATGCGCAAGTTTGAAAGGGATTGCTCGTAGATCCTGGAGATGATGAGCACATCTCCTACCAGCGCCGGGGAATCCACTTCGCAGCAGGGAAGATGGCCCATCGTATTCTTGCTGGCGTTTGGCGTTATCGTTAATTTTTTCGACCGCATCAATCTGGCGGTCTCCCAGGAGGCGCTGCATGCCTCGTTCGGCCTCACGCTGATTTCGTTTGGCTATTTGTCCAGCGCCTTCAGTTGGAGTTATGCGGCGATGCAGGTGCCCGCGGGATTGCTGCTGGACCGGCTGGGGGTGCGCCGCGTCGGGAGGATCACCACATTTTTGTGGAGCGTGGCGTCGTTTTGCGCGGCGCTCTCGACCGGGCTGGTGGGGCTGTTTGCTGCCAGGCTGCTTCTGGGTGTCGCGGAATCGCCAACCTTCCCGGCAAACGCCAAAGCGATCGGCCTGTGGTTTCAGGAGCGGGAGAGAAGCCTGGCCATCGCCGTCACCGACGCAGCGGCGAAGCTTTCCTCGGCGATCGGCGTGCCGCTCATCGGCATACTGCTCCTGCATTTTGGCTGGCGATGGAGTTTCGCCGCTACCGGCTTCATCAGCCTGATTTATTTTGTGCTGTTTTGCCGGGTCTATCGCGATCCGGTGGAAGGACAGAGGCCACCGGCTGAACAGCTCCCATCCCATGCCCAAGGAAACGAGCGACAATATATTCCGGCGAACGCGGCGCAAAATTCGCGTTTGGGCTATTTGCTGCGGCAGCGAAAGGTGTACGGCCTGGCAATCGGTTGGGGGGCTTACAACTACAGCTTTTTTCTGCTGCTGACTTGGCTGCCCAAATATCTTTCTTATTCACTGCACGTGGATCTGCTGCACTCCGTGTTCTACACCAGCGTGCCGTGGCTGTTTGCGGCCATCACGGATTTTGTCGTGGGCGGATGGCTGGTGGACTACCTGATCCAGCGGGGCTGGAACGCCACGCGGGTGCGCCAAACGGTCCTGCTGATTGGCACCAGCCTGGGGCTGGCGATCTGGGGAGCCGGTCACGCGCAATCTCCCGCCGCTGCGCTCATTTGGATCAGCATCGCGCTGGGAGGCTTAGCCGCGGCTGCTCCGGTGGCGTGGACCGTGCCATCGCTGATTGCGCCGCAAGGAGCCGTGGGAACAGTGGGCGGCCTGGCCAACTTCTGCGGGCAGCTTTCCGCCATTTCGGCCCCCATCGTCACCGGCTACATCGTTTCCGCGACGCATTCGTTTGCTGCCGCTTTCGCCATCGCAACGCTGGTTTTGCTTTTGGGAATCGTGAGCTACGCGTTGCTGCTTGGGCGGATTGAGCGCATTCCAGAACCTGCTGCGGCGCCTTAGCGTGCTGTTCCGGATATTTCTTGCATTTCTCTTCAGGAGGCCGGGGCTTCAGCCCCGGCGTAAAGCCCGTAGAATGATTTGGGCTTTAGCCCCTGAAGACTCCGAAGTTCCTCACGAGAGTTTCGGGACACAACACTCGCCCCTTATGTGTGGAGCACTTTCTCGCCTCTGCATTCCTCCGAAAGTGGAATGTCAGGGTATCATAGATAACGAACGACCATGGCCGCCACCAATCCGCCGTTTCACCTCATCCTGATCATCCACGCGCACCAGCCGGCCGGGAATTTCGAGCACGTTTTCGAGGAGTGCTACGAACACTCCTACCTGGCGTTCCTCTCGCTTCTGGAAAAGCATCCACACATTCGCGCGGGCCTGCATTATTCCGGTCCCCTGCTATTGTGGATTGAGAAGAACCATCCCGAATACTTCGAGAGCCTGCGCCGCATGGTTGCTTCCGGCCAGATTGAATTGATCGGCGGAGGATTCTACGAACCGATCCTGATCTCCATCCCCGCGGCGGATCAACTGGAGCAGCTCACGCGCCTGGCCGATTACCTGGAACGCCATTTTGGCAAACGGCCCACGGGTGCATGGCTTGCGGAGCGCGTGTGGGAGCCGCAATTGCCATCGGCGCTGGCTGCAGCCAATGTCGGTTACACGCTTGTGGATGATTTGCCCTTTCTCGCCGCGGGCTTCGAACCCGAAGAGCTATACGGCCCCTATATTGCCGAGGATTGCGGCAAGTCCGTCTGGTTATTCCCGGGGTTGAAGGAGTTGCGTTACCTCATACCATTCCGTGGGGTCGAGGAATCCATCGCCTATTTCAAAAAGGCGGCCCAAGCCCGTCCCGGCGGCGCAGCCGCTTTTGGCGACGACATGGAAAAGTTCGGCGTGTGGCCGGGAACGTTCGCGCATTGCTATCAGGACGGCTGGCTGGAGAAATTCTTTCAGGCGTTGGACGAAAACGCATCGTGGCTGAAGATATCCACGCCCAGCGAATACATCGCCTCCCATGTTCCGCTCGGGCGCGCCGATCTCCCTTCGGCCTGCTACGCGGAGATGATGGAGTGGGTGCTGCCTACCGAAACGCGCTTGCGCTATTTCGCTCTTCATAAGGAATTCGCGGGGCGTCCGGACGTGCTCTCGTTCGTTCGCGGCGGCTCGTGGCGCGGATTCTTCCGCAAATACTCGGAATCGAATCTGCTCCACAAGAAAATGCTGCGGGTTTCCGCTTGTGTAGCCTCTGTGCCTTCGCGGCGTTCCAGCACTGAACATGCTTCGCAGTTGCAGGAAGCCCGCGACTTTCTGTTGCGCGGGCAGGGAAATGACGCTTACTGGCATGGCGTGTTCGGCGGCCTCTACGCGCCTCATCTCCGGACAGAGCTGTGGCGCAAGCTCATTCGCGCGGAATCGCTGGCCGACCAGCTCACGCCCGGAAGTGTTCTGCCGCGCGTGGAAATGCTCGATTACGACGCCGATGGCGCGCCGGAACTTCTTTTCACGGCGCCCGAATACCAGGCGCTGCTGAAGCCGTCCGATGGCGCCACACTGGCCGCGTTCGATTTCCGCCCGGCTTCCGCGACGCTCATCAATTCCATCATGCGGCGCCGCGAGGCTTATCACACGCGGCTCCGTGAAGCCGCCGCCAGCACACCATCGCAGGATGGGGCCGTTTCCATCCATGACCAGGTTCACGTGAAGGAGCCGAACCTCGAGCGATTCCTGCGCTACGACCGCTTCGCTCGCCATTCTTTCCGCCTTTTGCTGTTCGATCCTTGGCGCACACCTGCGGATTACGAGACACTGCAATTGAACGAAGTGGCCAGAATCGCCGCGGGCGCGTTCCAGGTGCGCAATTCTTCGGCCAATCACGCCAACCTCGTGTTCGAGCGGGAGTTGGCGGAATTCGCGGCCAATCCCGCCGATCCGCCGGTTCTGAAGGTGACCAAGAATTTTCTCTTTGGCCCGGCGCCGCAGGGCTGCGAAGTGAGTTGCGAAGTCACGTTGTCGCTCACCGCGCCTTTGGGCAGAGCCCTTCTTATCGGCTTGGAATCGGTGATCAATTTTCTTGCCCCGGCGGACGCAGACCGGTTTTTCGTCACACCGGCGGGCCCCCAGAATCTAAGGTTCTCGGGAGTGTTGCCTGCACCGCATCTCCAGATCAAGGACGGCTGGCAGCGCGTACGAGTCAACCTTCATGCTCCGAATGCCGAAAGTTTCTGGGTGGCGCCGATCGAGACCGTCTCCGAATCCGAGGGTGGCTTCGAGCGCGTTTATCAGGGTTCGCAGATTCTTGCGGTGTGGCGGCCGAATTTTACGGTGCAAACTTTGTTTTCCGCGCGCCTGCTCTGGCGCGTGGAATCCCTCTAGCCCGCATTTCTGACCGCTAACTACTTAGGAATTGCCATCCCGTGTAGATTCTCTCTTCCAATTCAATCGAATTCCTGTTCTGTGAGAGGTGCTCGCCAAGTTTACGCAGGGACACCAGTTGGTATACCGGACCGGCCATTTTGGAGTGCGGCGGCTTGCCGCCGCTTTTACGCCGTAAGCAGCTTCGCAAGAGTGTCTTTCTCTAAAGAATGTAGATACAAGCGGCCGCCTTTTTACCCAGAGCGTAGCGAAGGGCTGCGGCGGGCGCTCTGCCGGTGACGAAACCCATACTGTGTCGATCACCGAGTTGGAGTACCGAAAAGGAGCTGCGGCGGAGTATTCTCTTATATCGTGAGGCCGGCGCATACATAAATGGCTCCTGGGAGGGCACGGCTTTTTACCCAGAGCGCAGCGAAGGGCACCGCTTGCGGAAAGAGTCGTTTTCTTTAGGAGGCCGGGGCTTCAGCCCCGGCGTAAAGCCCCTAAAACCAACGGGCTTTAGCCCCTGAATAAAGGCTTTTCGGTGTTTTCCGCAGCCTGTTCAGCCGTGCCGAAACAGCCCGAAAAGTTAGCGGTTTCAACCGCTGAGGTAGGCAGGATGGAATATCGAAGCATTCATGGGATAGGTTCGTGAGGCGCTGGCTCTTCCAACTCGGCCGATCCGTCCTGCTCATTTTTGTAGTTGCGCTTTGCGTGAGGTGCGCCTTCCTTTTCCAGCAGGCCCGGCTAATTCCTGCGGCAGCCCTTGCCTCGGTGCCCTTTCAGAATGAGGTCGGCAACGTTGCGGATTCGCTGGCACACGGCCAGGGTTTCTGCTGCTTGTTCCGCCAGCCCACCGGGCCGACAGCGTGGCTCGCTCCGGTTTATCCGCTCCTGATTGCGGCGGTCTTCAAGCTGTTCGGGAGCTTCACCGTTGCTTCTTTTTATGCGGCTGCCTTGATGAACAGCGTGTTTTCCGCTCTTGCCTGCATCCCGCTCTTCTATGCGGGCAAGCGCATCGCAGGCGTGGGAGTTGCCGCGGCCGCCTGTTGGGTCTGGGCCATCTTTCCCAGCGGCGTCATGATGCCATTCGAATGGATCTGGGATCCTTCGCTCTCCGCGCTGCTGGCGGCGGCGCTGCTTTGGGCCACGCTGTATGTTGTGGATAGCGGGCGCGCGCGTGATTCTGCGCTCTATGGGCTGCTATGGGGAGTGTCGCTGTTGACGAATCCCGGCCTGGGAGCCCTCTTGCCTTTTCTCCTGGGTTGGATGGCCTACCGTCAAGTCCGCGGCGGAAGCCTTCGGCTGACGCCTCTGGTGATCATTTTTGCCGTGCTTTTCGCCTGTTGCCTTCCCTGGACGATCCGCAATGCCGTGCAATTTCATCGGCTCATTCCCGTGCGTGCCAATTTTCCTTACGAATTGTGGTCCGGGAACAATGAAATCTTCGACGAGCATTCGCGCGCCGTGAATCGCATCACGCGGTACGAGCAGACGCGCCGGTATGCGCAGCTCGGCGAGAACGCTTTTCTGGACGAAAAATGGCAAAAGGCCACGGAGTTCATACGCACGCATCCGGCGTTGTATGCGCAGCTTTTCGGCCGGCGCATCGTGGCCACGTGGCTGGGCGCGGAATCGCCCTGGCAGCTTTTTTCCCAGTCGGACTCCCTTCTCGTGCGCGGCATACTCCTGTGGAACGCGATCACGCTGCTTGGCACATTCGGCGGTCTCCTGCGTCTCTTGGCGGCCCGTAACCCATTCTTTTTTCCTGCGGCGGTGTTTCCGTTGGTGTTTCCCATCACCTTCTACATCGCGCATACTTCGCTCCGGCACCGTCACCCCTGCGATCCGATAATCGCGTTGCTGGTGGCCATTGCCCTCTTGGGCGGCCGTCTAACGCAAAGCAACCAGGCATTGCTCGGCCTCCCTGACCCGGCATTACACAACCCGCGGGCTTAAGAAACAGCCGGCAAAATGAGGCAGACTTCTGGGCATTCTTCGCCGCGGACCGCACTTACTGCGGCACTTGCCAGGCGCGTTGACTTAGCCGCACAGGTAGCCTAACATGCGCCTACCTCGACGGACCTCCCGTGCTGCACGGGAGGCCAGGCAGGAGCGCGCTGATGACCGACTGGATGTACATGCAGGAAAAGCCTTCCGAGCAGTTGGCGCAGTTGCACTATTTTTCGTTCATCAAGCAGCAGCAGGACGCGGCCATTCCATTTCACATTACCGTGAGGGAATTTGCGGCGCCGCCGCCGGGTCAGCACCTGCGTTTTTTTGCGGAGGCGGACAAGGCGGTCAATCAAAAGACCGCGTCGTTCGTGCCTTGCGGGTGGGGCAATTCGCTCTATTCCGCGCTGGGTGATTGCCTGCGGCTGATCCGCCAGTTTCCTTATGAAGGGGAATTGCCGCCTCCTGGGCCGTGAGAATCCGACTGGCGTGGGTGGCAGCGGGAACATGCAAGATTCGCAAATTCAGGGTAGCTTGCTTCCAGTAGATGGGGAGAAGAAAAATGATCCTCGAAGTCACAAAGCATCAGGTTAAGCCCGGCGTGACATCGCTCCATATGAAGGGGAGCATTAATACCGGACCGGACTGCCGGCGTCTGGAGCACGAGGTGGACGAGCTCATCCGTGAAGGACACAAGCGGGTGATCTTTGACGTTTCGGGCCTCACGCATATCGACAGCGCCGCGATCGGCAGCATCATTCGCTGCTTGACCAGCCTCAAGCGGTCGCACGGAGATCTGCGGTTGGCGGGAGCCACTGGAATGCTGGAGGGCTCGCTGAAGCTCACCAAGGTGGACCAGGTCATCTCCCTGTTTCCCACGGTGACAGCGGCGTCGGAAAACTTCGTGATCGCGCCCCCGTGCGAGCCCTCCTAAACGATTTTCTAGCATTGGGGAGTACCCGTTCCTCTCCTTGAGCTGCCCCGCCCGATGCAAACCGGATTCGAGTTGTGCTCTGTTCATCAGAGGGCCGGCGCCTTGCTGGTGCATGGGGTGCTTTGTTACAGTTTGGATTCACGGCTCGGAGCGAATCATGACCATCTCCAAAGAACTGCTGGACATTCTGGTATGCCCTGTCTGCAAGCAGCCGGTCCATCTTCTGCCCGATGAATCCGGTCTCAAGTGCGATGTGTGCAAGCGCGTCTATCCGGTGCGCGACGACATTCCAGTGATGCTGCCGGAAGAAGCCACGGTCGCGGCGGAATAATCTTCGCCACAGAAAAGAGACGAATGTCCACCGATTTTACCAACTCCATTCCTCGCCTTAGACGCCTGCTGCCGCGCTTCCGCAAAATGCACATCGGCGTGCTCGGCGACCTCATGCTGGATCGCTATCTTTGGGGCACGGCCAGCCGGCTATCGCCGGAAGCGGCGGTTCCCGTGGTGGATTTTGTATCGCAGTCGGATTGTCTGGGAGGCGCGAGCAACGTCGCCGCCAATCTTGCGTCTCTCGGCGCGCGCGTCGAGATATTCGGAGTTGTGGGCGGCACTAAAAGCGCGGCGAAACAGGGCCGTCAAAAGTTGCGGGATGACGAAGCGGGCAGCGCGCTGCGTGCTTGTTTGCGCAAGGCGAAGATCGGCGGACGCGGTGTGCTGGCCGATGCGCAACGCGTAACCACCGTGAAAACGCGGGTTATCGCCTTGCACCGGCAGATCGTGCGCATTGACCGTGAGCGCCGCGATGCGCTCGCGCCGGAGACGGAAGAGAAGCTCTTTCGGTTGTTGCTACCGTCCCTGAAGCAGCTTGACGCGCTGGTTCTCTCTGATTACGACAAAGGCCTCATCAATGATGGCTTTGCGGAGCGCGTCCTGCATGCTTGCCATCAAGGCAATGTTCCGGTATTTGTGAGGCCGAAGACCTCGAAACTGTATGCCTATCGGGGTGCGCGCGTAATCGTCTGTAACACGAAGGACGCCGGCTTCTACGTTACGCGAGAACTCACTGACGAGAAATCCGTCGAGGAAGCGGGCCGCGCCTTGTTGCCGCATTTCGGCTGCGCCGCGGTGGTGATCACGCGCGGGGTGGAAGGCATGAGCATCTTTGAGGAGGATTCGCCGCGCCACTTGCACATCCCCGCAACGAGCTTTGAGGTGACCTACGCGCGCGTCGGCCAGCCGGGCATCGCACGCGGCGCCACCGGCCGCCAGGTGTTTGACGTGACCGGTGCGGGAGACACCGTGCTCAGTGTTTTGGCTCTGGCGGTTGCGGCGGGCGCTTCGCTGGCCGATGCGGCGTTTCTGGCAAACACCGCGGCGGGCGTCGTGGTCGGCAAACTCGGCACCGCCAGTGTCAGCCCCAAGGAACTTGCTGCCGCCCTCGGAGAGATTCAACCTGAAATGCGAAGTTGACCGCGTGCGCGCAAGCGCGTCTTCTTTTGTTTCAATCGATTGCCGTGGGAAAATCCAAGTTCGCCGGAGTCTGATTTTCTCAGTATATCCACCACCCAAAATTTGTCATTCCGACCGGAGGGACGGCATTTCTGGCCGTCCCGGAGTGGAGGAATCTCTCTCCAACTTCGGATTTCAGATTCAAGAATAGTTTGTAGTTTTTGGGCTATTGGTCCCTGCACATGGTCCGTCCTAGCTTGTCATTCCGAGCGGAGCGAGGAATCTGCTTTTCCCTTGCGCGAATTAGGACATTACTTCTCCGCCCTTCAATAGCCGCTGGAAAAGCTAATAGGGCACAGGAAAGCTGAAGGACTTATCCGCGGGAGTCACCCAAATCGTGACCACCTTGGTCTTCATGCTTTTTTCAGCGTCACCAGGGCTGGGCATGGGTGCATACGGACTGATGGCGACATTCACCGAGATGGACGCGCTGTTTCTCACCGCCTTCGCGCCCATGATCCTGTAACTTCTCACCGGCCCGTAATACCCGTTGGTTCCCCAGTCGGCAAGAAAATCATTCATGGTGTAGCTGGAAGAAGGCTTCCAAAGCGCATAGGCCTTGGCCGTATCGCCGGCAGTGAGCGCGGCAAAGAATTGGCTGGCCGCTTTCTTCTCGGGGTAGTAGCGGAAGCTAAACCAAAGCGCGATGACCACGACCAACGCAACGGCGGCAATCGTAATCGTCAACACATGGTGTTTTTTCGGTTTTTCAGCAGGTGGTTCAAGTAGTGACATCGGGAGGTCTCCCGCCTGCGAGCGTCAGACTAGCCGGGCCGTTGCACTAAAGTCCCGGCAAGAGAACTTTAACAAGAGAAGCGCCTCGCCGCAAATCTCTTCTTTCTGTCAGATGCGCTTCGGCTGCCGCGGGGTTTGTCAGAAAGTCGCGATACCCTCATTTTCATTCCCCAATAAAATCGCTGAATCAGCAAGTTCAATTCAGGCAATCAGCGCGCCGCCAGAACCCTCCGGGAGTTCGATGGCGTATTTGGTGCGGGACTTTTCGCGGTGCATCTCGAGCGCCAGCTCGATCAGCTTGTCAATCAGCTCGCGGAAACCGATGCCGCTGGCTTCCCAGAGTTTGGGGTACATGCTGATCGAGGTGAAGCCGGGAATCGTGTTGGCCTCGTTCAAAAGAATCTTGCCGCCCGTTTTCTCCAGGAAGAAATCCACGCGGGCCATGCCGCAAAGTTCCAGCGTGCGGAACGCCTCAATCGCCATGCTCTGAACTTTCTTCACTTGCGCGGGCTTCAAGTCCGCGGGAATCAGCAGCCGCGTGCCATCCTCCAGATACTTCGCGGTGTAGTCGTAGAACTCGCGGTGCGGCACGATTTCGCCCGGCACGGATGCCTGCGGATCGTGATTGCCCAGAACCGAGACTTCGATCTCCCGCGCGGTGACGGCCTTTTCCACCAGAATCTTCATGCTGTATCCGGCGGCAAAATTCAGCGCTGGCGCCAGCTCCTCGGCGGAGTGCACCTTGTTCATCCCCACCGATGAGCCCAGCGTGGCGGGCTTCACGAACACGGGGTACGCGAACTTTCCCTCAATCACGGCTTTCACCGCTGCCGGCTCTTTTTCCCACTGCCAGCGCTGCACGGCCACCCAGGGCACCACGGGGATTCCGGCGTTGTGGCAAAGGCGCTTGGCCACGTCCTTATCCATGGCGATGGCGGAGCCGAGTACGCCCGCACCCACATAAGGCAGCCCGGCCAGTTCCAGCATGCCCTGAATCGTGCCGTCTTCGCCAAACGTGCCGTGCATCACGGGGAACATCACGTCGAAGCGCTGTGCGCCAGCACCGCGGTCCAGCGGCACCAGCGCGGCCTCTGTCGGATCCGCGGTGAGCATCACGCGCCGCCCGCCCTTCAGGATGTCCGGCAGCATTTTGGCGGCGCCTTCGCCGACCAACCAGTGGCCGTCCTTGGTAATGCCAATGGGCACGGGCTCGTATTTGTCCAGGTCGAGTCCGCGGATCACGCTGGCGGCGGAGGCCAGCGAAACCTCATGTTCGCCGGAGCGCCCTCCGAAGAGCACGCCAACGCGCAGTCGTTTTTTTTCGGGGCTCACAGGTCGTTCCTATTCCGCTGGGCAGGGGTAGCGGTTGATTGGACTCGCTATCAGTTATAAATGCAAACGCCCCAAAAGGGGCAAACGAGTAAGCCCCACGTTGCGGAAGCAGCAACCTGTTCGTTCGCCTTGTAGCGGCCGCTTTCCGAAGCGGGCGCCTTTGCCTGTGGCACAGTCACTCCTGACTGTGCTCCTGGGTTCCTCCTTCTTCTGGGATGCAAAAACGAGAATGTCGGCGGGCCGACAATGGTAATTGATAACATGGTTAACATGCCCAAAGAAAACAAAAGAGTTATAGGCGAAGCCACTTTGTGGTGTGCGGTCGGGTGGATTCCT
>DLMH01000178.1 GCA_002478115.1 Candidatus Acidiferrum typicum
CAGGGCGGCTACGTTCAAACGCATTTACCGGAGAAGTGAAATCGCCCCCGGTCAGATGTCTGGTTTTGCGATCAGTCAGGCACTTCGAATCGGACTAGAATATCTGCTGAGGCGTTCCCTGGCGCAAGGATGGAACTGGGCTCGCGTCAACGAAAACGTCCGGAGGAGAAGTGTATGGAGCAACTCTTCGCCGTCATCCGCACGCGAGGCGAGCGTTGGAACAATTCGCGCCCTATGGAGGAGCAAGAGGACTGGGAGTCCCACGCTGCTTTCATGAATGCTCTTCACGATGATGGTTTTGTGCTGCTAGGAGGGCCCCTCGAAGGAACGCCGGATGTCCTGCTTATTGTTCGGGGTAGTCATAGAGAAGAGATCAGGTCTCGACTGTCCGGTGATTCCTGGAGCCGCAACGGTCTCTTGCGAATCACCCAGCTGGTGCCGTGGAGATTACGTCTCGGATCGCTGGGCAGCGGTAATTAGCTGCTGGGGCAGGGATTCTTGCCGCCCGAATGGTCAACTCCTGATTAACGCGCTTATCGTACAAGTGGGTCCCGGTACCCAAGTTACCGGTTTGCCGACCATTCGTCACTCCCAACGGTGTTCCTCACCTTCGCGAATTTTCAGAACCAATGATTCGAGGGGAGGAATTGAGAATGACGTAGTCAAGAAATGTTCAGGCGGTTGGGTTCCGTCCTGAATTGCCTTTGCGAGAACCTCCATCGCCTGTCCCGCAAGCGGCGGAATGTGAATCGTCGCCGCGAGCCATTTTTCGCGTACCCAGACTTGACCCGTCGCCGGCTGACCATCACACCCGGTGAATGGCAAGCTCAGCCATCGCGAACGCTCTGCTTCGTTGGTGATCTCCTGAAAAGCTCTGCGAGCGCCCATGGCCATCGAGTCATCCTGCGCGCCGATGAGCTTAATTGACGCGCTTTGTGAAGTAGCCAGTTTCAGCCAGGACCGCACCGACCGCCCGGCACTTTCCTCTGTCCACTCGGCCTTCAGCATCGCCAATTGAATGTTGGGCGGCTTCGTCTCCAGCATCCCCAACTCACGCTCCCGCGCCGAGGGACTCTGCGAAGGTCCTTTGATGTAGAGAACAGAACCGCCTCTGGGCAGCAACGCTGCGAATTGTCTTCCTTGAATCCGTCCAATCTCGAAGTGATCGGAACTGACAGCAAAAATGGGTGCAGTTGCCGTCCTGCGGAGGTCCGACAAGTAATCCGGCCTCTTGTTCAGGACCGCCCAGCCTATTCCTGCGGCGCTGGCGGCCCGAGCCACCTGCGGCATGGCCGTGCTCCCAACCGGTTCCACCACAATCGCATCGGGTCGAGACTCTATCGGGCTTTGGATTGCCTTCAGAAGTTGCGTGCTTTGATTCACCGCGTCGTTATCAGCAAAGACGATTTCCGCATCGCTCCCCAGTTTGCGCGCCGCATCTTCTGCAGATTGGCCTTGTGCCACTTGAAAATCGTTCTCGCGGGTGTGCAGCGATACCAGAAATCTGAGCTTTTTCATCATTTCGCGAGTTTACCCCTGACCGCCTTTTAACGATACGCATAGTTCGCTGAAGTCGGTCCCAGTACGAAGATGTCCAGTAAAACTGAGTAACCAGGAGTTGGACAGCGGAACGGGTTGTCGATTTCTCAAATGTGGCTTACTGGGTCGAGAATGATATTGTCCTGAGTGGTAAGGAGGAGATAATTCCGATGCAGCGTAGAGATTTTATAAAAAGTACTGCTGCCGTTGCCGTAGCCACCGAACTTGGAATGGGTAAAGTGCAGGCGAAGGTTCCCGCCCACAACTGGGGAAACTACGACTTCGGCTCCGGTCCCCACGTGAGCGATCGCCTCAATCAGGGTCCGTTCCCTCAATACCCACCTGATGCCGTCATTCCCACTGACGATGTGGTGATGACCACTACTTCTTCGGAAGTCGCCGTGCCGAACTATGGCATGGGACTGGTCACCTATATCACGGCAGACAGTGGCACGGAGGAAATCAAGTCAGACAATATTCCTCAGGCGATCGAAGACCTGGTTCGATTCCCTTTGGGCCAGCAGCTTTATGTCCGTCCGACCTGGAGGGAAGTACAGCCGCGGCCTGGACGCCTGGAGATGCCCGACTATCTGAAGCTTGTCTTTGAATTGGCGAAGAAGAACAACAAGCGGGTGGGATTGCGAGTTCAGATGTGCGCTCCAGACTATACACATGAAGCGGCCCTCCCGGATTTTGTCCTCGACAAAGTGCCGAAGGTTGATCTGGTGCTTAGCGATCAGCAAAACAGGGCCTCGGCGCAAAGATACTTGCAGAACCCGCATTCGCGTTATCAGCCCCGGTTTGACCATCCTTTTTTTCAGCAGGCATTCAAAGAACTAGTTGGCCTACTGGCAGCGGAATTCAATGGCAATCCCCTCATCGAGTTTATCGATACCTTCATGTACGGCTTTTGGGGTGAAGGGCACACATGGCCATTTGGCAACAATCCTTTCCCTGATTACCAGACAGCAGAGCGCACCTGGACCAGCATGCTCGAAGTCCAGCTCGAGTACTTTTCGAAGACTCCTCTACTGACCAATACGCAACCGGACTTTAGCCGGGTTGGTAATTCAGAACTAGTAGACCGGACGGTCCGCAGCAACAATTGGATTCGGAGCGATACCATCTTTATTGAGAACGAGCAGATTGAAGCGCTCAGCAATCGCCCGCCCTGGATCGCGGCATTGCTCGAGCAAGGGCTTCCGGGTAAACCTCCCGATCCACGCGTCGCATATGAAGGGATATCCCCGGCAGAGAACATGATTGCTCATGTGATTGATGTCGGGGCGAATTACTGGTCGCTCTGGAACTTTCACCAGATCAGCGCAAAGAATCTGATGAGCTACTACCAGTCTTATCCGGCAGCGTTCGACCGGATCAGTCGCCGAATTGGCTATCGGGTGAGGCCGTCTTTCATCTGGAGCTACAAGGACGATGGTTACCTGGGGCTAATTGTCGGCTTCGCAAATGACGGCATCGCGGGTGTGCCGGGCATATTGAGGGTGACCGTGGAGAGCCAGGACGGAAGGGTGCTCAAGAGTGGTTGCTTGGACGCCGGTTACCCGTTACCGGGCAAGATTCGGCAGGCGCAATTCGTGGTTCCGAACGTCCCAGATTGGAAAGGATTGAAACTCAGAGCTGAGATTGAGGTAAAGGGAGTGCGCTACCCCGTGCGGTGGGCTTGTCACCAGAAGCTGAACGATGACGGCTCGCTCACATTGCGTCCGAACCTCCCTCAGCAGGTCTAGGCTGTGGTTGTTCTGATCCAAGAGCCGCCTGAATTCCTCAACGGAAAAAGCGAAGACTAGCGCGCAATGCAGATTGGTCCAAGCAGCCACAAGTCCTTCCATGAGAAGGCCG
>DLMH01000020.1 GCA_002478115.1 Candidatus Acidiferrum typicum
ACTGGACTTGGAACTCCATGCCATGCTGCAAATTCTGAGCGTCTCCCTGTTCGAGAAAATCCCCTTGATTCAAGTGCTTACGCAAACCGCTCTGAAACCCGAGGCACCCGATGTCGCTAAACAATTGCAAATGTTCACCTTTTAACCGGACACTACTGGCCACTGACCACTAGCCACTGCTCTTTCCCCTCAGCATACCAGGCCAAGCATAGCACATTATTTACCGTATGTCTACTATTATTTAGTGGGTACTAGTTTCGAAACTGGTACGAGGAGGACTGGTGCGCGGAAAGTGGAAAGTCAAGAACCGCACCCTTACAAACCAAAGGATGCGGCACCCAGATCCTTTGCAACCTCAGCCTCTTGGCCACCCGCCGTTCGAACGCTTGCGATGTGTAGGCGTAAGTCGTCATGTCAGAACAAAACCAGATGTTCCGGCTTGAGATGATCGGGAAATTGATAGCTCTGTGCTTTGGGATGAGTTTGGAAAAACATCCTGATGTTCGAGACCGACCGATACACTTCTGCAATAAGCTCCTCTTTCTTGTCCTGATACTTTATCGAGAATTCGTCGTCAACGAATTTGTGCGCAGGGCTTTGGCGCAGCTTTCGCACTTCTTTGAGAGGCGCGATGACAATGGCAGGACCGTTCTCACCTTTGATGCGGATGTATTTCGTCAACCATTCCTCTAATAGACGCAAGGTCCCCTTCTGGACTACGACTACCTCGCCATTTTCCTTTGTGATCTTTTCTTCCAATTCGAGGTGTTGGGCGGCGAAGAAGTTTGTGTTGAGATTTTCAGAGATGATTTTGTCGAGAATCAGGGCGAATTCTAGGAAATGCTTCTTAGTCGGCACCATTAGCAAGCCAAATCCTTTTGGCTCGTCCAAAGGAGAGTCGTCTTCGTCTCCGCGAGTTTCTCTTGCGTACTCCCGGCGAAAGAGTTTGGGCAGGCCAATCAACTGGCACATGTGATTGATATGAAAAATTTCTGCGAACAGTGCGTCGTAGACCGACACACCATCTGTCCACTGCCCCCATATACATCGGAGGGCGTAGTTCTTTTCCATTTTGGACTTGCCTCGCACCCTATAGCTGTCCCAATGCTGCTGGTGTCTTGACGACATCGAAGCCAGGTATCTTGGGAACGTGGCGATCACGCGATGACCTTTCGGGCTTGTGCCCAATCCAAATGTTTCGAGACCGACCTTATCCGCCTCAGCCATTTCTCGTCCTTTGTAAGCCGCTGTCTTTACCGAGATGTACCCATCCAAACCGCCGAAGCGGAAGATGTACCTCGGGTCGGACTGATAGCGTTCTAACACTCCTAATTGGAAATAGACTGTTTCAAGTTGTGGGTGTCCCAACGCGAGAAATCGCGAGAACGGCTTGGTGCGATACTGGTTGCTCGGCAATCTCCGTCGCATGGTTTTGACAGACGGAAACAGCCAGACATGCTCTTCACCGTTTGCTTCACCGAGGAATCCTAGTTGTTGGGGAATCGAGAGAGCCGGAAGACGCTTTATGTGTGGGTTGTCATATTCGCTCGAATACACTTCCACAAGCCCTCGCTCAACCAACTTCTTGAGGGCCTCCGGTGCATCAGGTCCTGAGTCTCCGAGTATGACGTTCGCTCTGATTCCGTTAAAGTCCGACGAATTCAGATAGAAGCCGATTATCCGGTTCAACAGGGTTGTCGCAAGTGAGACACGCGTCGGCATGTTTATTGAGACAGAGTGGTAACTCTGAGTATAGTGCAGCGGTTACGGCCTAGCGATGGGATATCGTTCCCGCAGTCAAAGAGCATTTCTTCAAACCGTCGGCGGCGGCCGGAGTATCCGAGCAAAAGGCTTTCTCGTTGAACATGCCGCCATTTTAGCATTCTGGTGCTCAGCTTTGCGTGCAAGGGATGTGGGTGCGGTACCCGGTTCCCTTCAACGATCGGAGAATCCATCACCGGCCAGCACAGGCGAAGCCCGCGAAGCCGAGAGGCTGGCGCCGGCATGCTAGGTCTTGGGACGCCAAGTGTGGAAAAACTCGAGTGGCGGGCCGGGGCTTTCTCTCACTCCCTTGACCTGTAATATGTCCTGCTCCGGAAGGTAGCGTATTATCTGGACCCCGTAGCCTTGACCAGCCTCGTGAAGATAATATGTGATTCCTCGGTTGTCGTATTTTTCATCCATCCAAAGGAGACTCTTCCAGTCAACGGAACCATTCGCATGGAAGCCGACGACTTCAAAAGACCCGTCTTGGTTTTGGACCAGCCTCACCGAGCCGCCCGTCGGCACGCCATCGGCCCTGAAATTCGAGTAAGTTCTGGCAAGCTTCCCATATTTACTGCACAAGTTACGCGCTTTTGCTGCTCCCTGCCTCCAGTGATAAACGACGTGAATGAGGTACCCACCAAACAGGCCCAGAATGAGCCCCGCGATAAGATTCGGCCAGTCCAAGTGGTATCCCAGAAAACAAAAGGAATTCATTGTACCTCCGGCCCCCACAGGAGCTGAGACATACCGTCGCCAATTCTACTCCAGTACACCGCGGCTGGCCGACAGATTCACGGGTTTCCTAATTTCTGATCGCCCGTGGGGGCTATACTGTTAACCGAGCGTTCGATGAGGATACGTGTCCTAGCAGGTGGCGCAGGCTTAGCTTCGGAAAGCGGTGTCCCCATCAGGCCTTTACGCTTCCTGGATGCACTGCCGTGAGACCGGAGAAACGGCTGAAGTCGGCCGCGTTCAGCGTCAGGATGTGGCCAACGCCATGAACAACCATCGCCGCGGCTAATCGCGCATCGTGGACTTGAACGCCCGACACGTTGTGCTGCACAACGATCCTTCTCCATTCCCGGTAAACAGCCTCGCCATCGGGCAGCAAGATCATGCCGTCCTCGATTGCGCGCACCTCTCGCTCTGCTTCGAGAACGGTCAACCCAAGACCATTGCGGTCAACGGGCCGTGTCATCGCGTTCCAAAGTTCGGCGATGTTCTGGTGCGTGTAGTACAGAATTGCACCCTGCCCCAGCAGGTGAGCCAGAGCAGTAGCTACGATCTTGTGTTGGGGATCAGAGCGTCGTGTGAGGCGCAGCAGAATGTTCGTATCCACCAAACACGAAGCAATTGCCATTTAATTGTGTTCCTGATAAATCCATTCGCGGGAAATGGTTTCAGGCAAGGGAGGAATTTTCTCGGAAAACTGCGCCAGCGAATCCAGCCAGGCTTGAATCTCTTCCGGGGTGCGTGGCTTCCCAACACCCGGCCTTGTCGCTCCGAACAACTGCGCCAAGATCTCCTCAATGTAGGCCTCCAGCCGCAGCCCGCGCGCTTTGGCCCGCACAGCGATCTGATCGGGAATCTTGACGGTTACTTCCATGCGATCAATGTAACACGAATCTCCCTTAACGAGGTGCTCTGCTAAAAGAGCACTTCGCAGTCCGAGAACGTCGGCAACTCTTCGCTTCCTGGTCACTGATCGCCGGTGGAGGCTATTCTGTTAACCGAGCATCGGATGAGGATGCGTGTCCTGCTTGCGCCGGTGGCACAGGCGTAACTTCCGAATACGGCTTTGGGTGCCGCACTTCAAGTTTTTGTTGAAGGGTGCGCGCTTTCTGCGCGCGGCGATGAAAGAGAAAGATTGGGGGGTTTTGTTTTTGGGGCGCGTTTTGCGGCACGACTGAAGTCATGCCCTGACGAGGAAGGCAGAGGGATCCCTCCGCTCCGCAGCCCGACGCGCCATAAATCGGCGCGAAAGAGAAAATCGGGCCGCTCCGCTCCCTTCGGCTCCGCTCGGGGCGGGCGGGATTACAGTTACGAGACGAGCGGACGGCCGCAGACGGCCGCCCCTACAAAAGATAGAGAGGAGAGGGCAGGATGGACGGGGCATGACAGAGCGGGCACGATGTATCGTGCCCCTACAAGAGCGGAGGGCGCCACAGACCCAAGAGCACAGACAAGAATGTCTGTGCCACAAAGGCAAGAGAAACCCAAGACCCACCCTCACAAAACGAGGATGGGGCACCCGGCGAGGAGCGGACGGCCGCAGACGGCCGCCCCTACAAACCCAAGAACTCGCCTTGGCAGACAGAGCACATGGGCAAAACATCGTGGCGCACTCCCCATCGCGTGATTTACACTACATCTCGGTTGGAGTTCCTCCCCAACCGCCTTGTGGTCCCGACCGCATCGGAGCCGCGGGGTCCGCGCGCCAGCGCAGCGTCCCGTTCGCGGGACCTCCCCACGTTACGGGGACATCACACCTGCACGCACCGTGCAGGCAGGAGGAATTGCATGAAAGCAGTGGTATCTTTTCTATTGGTGTTTGCCCTTGTGTGCTCCGCGGCGCCACCCACCTACGCCGAGCCGCGCCAGGTCCTGCAGGGCACCGAAATCCATCTCACGCTCGTCAATGGCATCAACACGGCCAGCGCTAGGGAAGGCGATCCCTTCATCGCGGTTCTGGCGCAACCCGTCACGCTCGATAGCCGCATCATTCTTCCCGCGGGGACGCGCGTGCACGGCGTCATCGGCACGATTCAGCGGCCCAAACAGTTTGCGATGTTTCGCGGCCAGGCGTACATGAACCTCACGTTCAAGAGCATCGAGATGGATAGCCGGCTCGTTCCGGTACAGATGAGCTTGCTGGCTATCGGGCAGCCGCGCGTCAATTCAGACAGCAAGCGCCGCCGCGACGTCAAGATCGTCGAAGGCGAAGTGGTCCAGGAGAAGCACGACTACAAGGGCGACGCTTTGGGCATGGCTATTGGCGGCGGCGGAGGTTCCGCGGTCGGACTGGTGTTCAGCAACGTGGCCCGGGGCTTTGGCATCGGCTTTGCGGCCGGGGCCATCTACGTGGTTGCGCGGAAGGGTAAGGAAGTGGAAATGCCCGCGCAGACCGGCATGCTGGCGCGCCTGGACAGTACGGTCATAATGCCGTACGTCGCGGCGAGCAACGACACCGCCGGCGGCACATCGAATTCCCGATAGAACAAGAAAGAATCCTCCTCTCTCGCGCCCGCTCGTGGCAACACGGGCGGGCGTTTTCTTGCGAGACGGAAAACTACGCAGCGGAGCTACGGCTTGGTCTGGGGAGGATCGGGCGCCGAGATTCCATCAGGGTGGAAGCACGGCGCCCGTGGGGGTTCTGGCTGGGCAATTCGTGGACTTTCCTTGGGGTGATGAGTGACGCGGAGAAACAACGCAGGCTGGCAAATGCCAGTCCACGTAGCTTTCCGGTCGTCCAACAGTACTTCTGAGCCAGCAAGATGCAGGAAAGTGGCCACTGCGAAGAATTCCCAACTTGCTGCAAACTATGCGCTTACGTGGGAGCCCGAGGAACGAAGTTGCATCAGCGCGGGAAGGCGTTCCGTTACGGGACATTCCCTGTGGAAATTCTAATGGGCACTTAGCCGAGCCACGATTCCTCCGGGAGTTCCTTGCCGCTCCTCGATTCGCTTTTTTCGATGCACGCGATTTGTTTTTTCCTTTTCTCGCCCGGCCTTTTTCCAATTGACGCTCCGTGGAAGGCCGCGATACCTTTTATCCATCAAGGGACCACATGGTCAGTACAAAGCGATTCAAAAAATTCCATATCGCTCCATCTCAAGGAGATTCATGTCCAACGAACTGCGTAATTTTCTAGCCCTCAGTTATGAGGAGCTGGAAGAATTGAATTTGAAAGCGAAAGAGCAACGCAAGAAACGTACGCCCTTCGGCAAAATCCAGGAAGAACGCCTGAAGTACCTTACCGACGAAAAGCGCATTAAAGCGGTCACGGTCCTCTTCTCGGACCTTGAAGGCCGTCTGCACATGCTGGATTACGACAAGAAATTCCTGATCAAGAGCTACGACAACCTCACCTTCGACGGCTCCTCGATTCGCGGGTTCACGGCGCAGCGCGAGAGCGATCTTCGGCTGGGCATGGACTGGGCCTCGTTCTACTGGGGTCCCGCGGACATTTTCGGCGGCGGAAAGGTGCTCGTCTTCGGCGATGTCATCGACAAGGATGGCACTCCCTACAATGCCGATATCCGCGGAGTTCTCAAGGGTTACGCTGACTCGCTTTACAAGAAGGAAGACTACACGCTCAACGCCGCCAACGAAATCGAGGGCTTCCTGTTCAAGGGCCCGGACGCGGAGCGCCAATACCACGAGAACCAGAAGTTCGAGTATGTGAACACGGGCGGCTACTACCACTCGCTGCCGGGAGATCCCCTGCGCACTTTCATTGACACCACCGCCGAAGTGCAGCGCGCCATGGGCTTCCAGAACGAGAAGGACCACCCCGAAGTCGCGCCCTCGCAGTTTGAGATCAACTATAGCTACACCGACGTGGTTGGCGCGGCCGACCAGATCCAGCTCTACAAATTGATCTGCCGCCAGGTGGCCAACAAAATGGGGCTCACGGCCAGCTTCCTGCCCAAGCCCGTCGTGGGCGTCAACGGCAGCGGCATGCATACGAACGTTTCCGTCAGCAAGGACGGCAAGAACCTCTTTTGGGATCCCAAGGGCGAGGAACAGCTCAGCAAATTCGGCTGGGCCTTTGTCGATCGCGTGCTCACCCACGGCAACGATCTGTGCTTGCTGATGAACTCCAGCGTGAACGCCTATCGCCGGCTCGATCCGCACTTCGAAGCGCCCAATCAGCTCAAAGCTTCGCCGGTGGACCGTGGCGCCATGATTCGCGTGCCGATCGGCAACGAGCGCAGCATGCGCGTGGAATTTCGCGCCGTCGCGCCTGACGCCAATCCCTATCTGGTGATGTACTCAATCTTCAAGACCGGCCTGGAAGGAGAGACCGCGAAAATCAAGAACCTGCGCTCTGCCGAGCGCTACCTTCCTGACAACATTTACACGGCCATCGAAAACTTCGAGAAAGCCGAGTGGATGACGAAACTATTCGGCGGCGACGTCAAGGGCCGCTATGCCGACTTGAAGAGGGCGTCCGCGGATCGCTGCGCGCGCTCGCTCGGCACCATCGTCAAAGCCCCCGAGGTGCAGTTTCACCACGAGGTCTATAACCAGTTCCTTTGGAACATGTTCTAGACTCCGGCGTATTTCCAATTTGTGCAGACCCTTGGCGTTCGCCAGGGTCCCTGAAACGCCCGCCAACTTCGGATGGCGGGCGTTTTGCATTGTCGATTCCAGCGGCTGCGCCCAGAGCGCGGGCGGCGCTACAAGCCCGAAGTGGAGGACAGCATGGGGAGGAATTCGGCGCCGCAGCGGTAGAGCTTGCCGTCAGGGAAGCCGGAGATGTTGGCGATGCGCGCGGGAACAAAGATGGCCGGGGCCTGCGGCGATTCCGGCGAAAAGGGGACGGCAATGCGTACGGTGGTCGTCACGAGATAGAAGTTTTTGGTCTTGAAGCAGAGGCCTCCGCGCGACATGTCAATGCACACAACGATGTCATCGCCAAAAGCGTCGCTGCGCACGCACGCGAAGTAATTGACCTTGGCGCGTACACGCTGGCGGCGCTCGAGAAGTGGCGCGGGAGCAGGAGGTGCGACGGGGCGGGCCGCCGGAAGGGGCTGCGGGACGGAGCGTGCCGGCGGCGGATCGAGAAGAGCGACGGCAGCCGCGGAAGGCTGCGGCTTTGGCGAACGCGAAAGCGCGGCGACGACCGGGCGCAACGACGGCAGGTGCGTGGTCTGTTTCCAGATAGTGGCCATACCGCAATTGTCGCAATAGCGCACCAGTCCTCCGTGAATGGCGCAGACATCAAATTCAAAGTCGCCGTTCTCGACGGTGATGGGCGCGCCGCAGCTACTGCATTCAAGAGCGAGGACCAGCGGGCGCTCCTCGGGCGGCGGGGGAGGCGGGAACTCGACTTGCCAGAAATCGAGCGACCCATCCAGGAAGGCGACGCCATAGGTGTAGACACCTTCGTTCTCGGCGATTTCGCCAACGACGCGGGCTGTGGCTTCCCGATTGGTGACCATGGAACGGATATGGAGCTCCTGCTCGGCGATGAGCTTGTTCGCGGAGACGATGCCGGCACCATGAAAGCTGATGACCACGGTCTTGGTGACTTCGGAGAAGACGCGGCCAGCGGAATCGCTGCCGAGTAAAAGGATGGGAACTTGTTTGGAGATACGTCCACTGCGACGGACCTTCTGGTAGGTCATCTTGGCAACCTGGGGAAGGGGCCAAGAGTTTTGCTGCTTCCATGGTAGCCGACGGCGAAAGGCGCGCCCGAAGATTTCAAGCGTGTGTGGCGTGAAAAGCACCGTGAACACGGCGATGGAGCAGGCCAGTGCAGCGAATAAGGTGGAAGAGTCCCATTCGCTCAGAGGGACGAAGAAGGAGAAAAAGAGGAGTGGCGCAGTTCGACTTTAGCCGGGGAGCAGCGTTTCCTGGCTGGCGACGGCTTGCCAGCCGCGCTGGCCGTAGACATAGATTTGAATTACACGCGACTGGCGGCTGAAGGTGCGGCCATCCTGCGTGCCGCGCGCGGACCAGACCGACGTGACGACGGCGGTGTCCTGAAAGATGCGTATGCGCACGTTGGTGACGATAAATGTGGCGTACGCGGCCGGAGAATTCTGTATGGAGGCAATCAGAGCAGCTTTGTCCATCACCGTGCCATTGGGGGCGGTGCCGACGAAGTCCTCGCCATACACGCGGCGGAAGAATGAGGGGTTCTTAAGTTGCACAGCCCGGACGGTATCCCGCACGAGATTGTCAAGCTCCTCGCGGTGCATCTCCGCATCGGCAGCCATTTGCTTGCGTTCTTCGAGACTGCATTGTGCACGTGCGGATGGGGAGAGCAACAAACATGACGCACCCAGCAGAATCAGGATGGAGAACGTTTTCATCGAAAGACACCTCTTTGGTCCGGTTTGGAAGACCTTTGTTAGAAAGCCAGCGGCCTGCAAGGCAGGCCGGCTCCTAGCGTGAGTATAGCGAGGAAAGAGGGAGGAGCAGGGAGGTGGTGCGGTGAGAGTAAGCAGGGAGAGAAGCGAAGAGAGAATGGCGCGTCCCGGCGGGGTGAATCAGGGTGCAAGTCCGCCGGAACGCGCGCACGAGGAGACGTGAAGAGCGGCAGAGAAAAAGTGAGCGGCGCGCGAGCCGCGGGGGGAAAGGCGTGGCCCAGGCGCGCGGAATGTCTGGGTGGCGCTTAAGCGGCGGCGCCGGTGGAATGCGTGTGCGGACGGATGTCCAGGCCGTCGCGCTTGAGATAGCGGTACAAGCTGGTGCGGCCGATGCCGAGAATTTGCGCGGCGCGGAGGCGGTTGCCATTGCACATCTGGAGAACTTTCTGAATATGGTGCTTGCGGACTTCGTCGAGCGAAAGCGGATGCCAGTCCTCGTCATTGGCGAGCCGGGGGCTGCGATGCTGGAGATGCTCGGGCAGATCGCTGATGTCAATGAAATCGCCGGTGGCGGTGATACACGCGGTGGAGATGACGTTTTCCAGTTCGCGGACGTTGCCGGGCCAGGGATGCTGGAGGAGCAAGGTTTGCGTGCGGCGGGTGAGACCGGCGATGCTCTTGCCATAGGCATCGTTGTATTTCTTCAGGAAAAACTGGACTAGCAGGGGAATGTCTTCCAGGCGCTCCGAGAGTGAAGGGATGCGGATCTGGATGGAACTGAGGCGATAGAAGAGATCTTCACGGAAACGGCCGGTGAGGACTTCAGCGCGGAGGTCGCGGTTGGTGGCAGCGATCAGGCGGACATTGACCTGTTTGACTTCGGGGGAGCCGACGCGCTGAATTTCGCGGTTTTGGATGACGCGCAGCAGCTTGGCCTGCATGAGCAGGGAAGTCTCACCGACTTCATCCAGGAACACCGTGCCGCCATTGGCGTACTCGAACAGGCCCGGGCGAGTATCCGTGGCGCCGGTGAAAGCGCCGCGAACATGGCCGAACAACTGGCTCTCCAGGAGCGTGTCCACCAGGGCGGAGCAGTTGCAGACAGCCAAGCGTTGCTGGCTGACCGGGCTGATCTGGTGAATGGCGCGGGCAACGAGCTCTTTACCCGTGCCGGTGGCACCTACCAGGAGGACATTGGTGTAGTGGCGGGCAACCTTGCGAGCGAAGTCGAAGACTTCAAGCATGGCGGGGCTCTTGCCGACAATACCGTGGAATTCGAGGTCTTTGAGGAGCTGCTCCTCCAACGCGCGAACGCGGCGGCGCTGATCGTAGAGGGCGGCAACCTCGTCCAGGGTGCGCTTCAGGCGGGCATGATCGACAGGTTTGGGGAGGAAATCGGTGGCGCCGCGGCGGATGGCTTCGAGAGCGTTGTCGAGGGTGTAATCGGCGGTCATGACAATAATGTGGACGCCGGGATCGCAGCGGAGCGCGCGGTCAAGAAACTCAAAGGGAACCGAATTCTGCATATGAATGCTGGCCAGGACGAGGCGGGAGCGTCCAGACCGGATGAGACGCAGAGCTTCCTCGGGGTCGCCCGTGGGGAGCGGCTCATAGCCCATATCGGAGATCAGTGCGGAAAGCGAATCGCGCTCGAGGGGTTCGTCGTCAAAAATGCACGGCGTGAGCGAGGTGCGAAGGGTTGCGACTTCAACGGATTTATAAGTTGCGTAAGCCATGACAAAGGAAGAGGCAACAAGTGTGCCAAAGGGGACGCGGAGTGTTTCGTGAAGGAGAGGAAGAAGGGTTAGCGAATATAAGTAGTGTGCAATGAATGAACTAGTGACCCGCAACGCGACAATCATGAGAAAACGAACCTGAGGAGGCGGGAGAAAGGATTAGAAAAAGGAAGGGAACGTCTCCCAAATCGGGCCATCGTTCCGAAACGGAAGGGAAGAAAAAACTAATTTACGGGGAAGCAATTGCGGCCGTGGCGAGGCTGGACGGCATTCAGGCGAAATTCGTGAGAGCCGTGAGCGTCGCAGGCGATGAATTCGGTTTCATAAGCGATGGGAAAGGAACGCTGAAGAGAAGTCGGCTGGAGCATGCGTATGAAGACGAGGTCGCCGTCGCCGAGCATGTGTTTCAGGGCAATGTGTTTGCCGGCGAAGTCGTCCCAGGAGAGTTCGGACTTTTCGACGAAGAAGATTTCATCCTCGTCCCAGCCGGAGACTTCAACGCGGCAACTGCCGAGAATAGGAAGCGTTTCCGAGAGCACCGGTGTTCCTCCCGAGGAGGGAAGAGCAGTTATTCTGCCAGGGGGACAGAAGGCAACAGAATGAAGGGAAAGCGCTTAGATTGGATTAGGAGGAACAAATGTGCGGGAGAGAAACAGCGTGGCGCACCGCTGGTTCAAAGTGAAGCAGAGCCGCGAAGAGGATTCGGCGGGGATTAGAAAAAAATGCGGAATGCCACTCTTTGGACGATGGGGAAAACCCGCTGGAAAACGACCAGGCCTACGAGCAAACCGGCCATGGCGAAACTGTTGCCGCGCAACCAATCGAGATACCGCTGGGCGCGATCCTCGGTCATGAAGACCATGATGCCGGTGCTGCCATCCAGTGGCGGAACAGGAAGGAGATTGAAGGTGCCGAGGAGAAGATTCAGGGAAAAGACGATGAAAAGGGTCAGGAGGACAAGACCGGGTTTGCCGGTGAGCGGATCGTACGACAAGAGATGGTAGGAACGGCCGATGCGGAGGGCCAGCGCGGCAATGATCATCAGCGTGAAGTTGGCGGCGGGGCCAGCCAGGGCCATCCAGGCAGAGCGGCGAGGATGACGGCGTTCCCAGAGAGGATCATAAGGAGCACTGGCCCAACCAATCATGCCGCCGGAGAGAAGAAAGCTGAGGATCGGGAAAACGACCATGCCAAAGGGCGCCCGGCGGATGTGAGGGATGGGATTGAGGGAGACCTGGCCTCCGAGGGCAGCGGTGGTGTCTCCTCCGAGTTTGGCGACGTAGGCGTGGGCTGCTTCGTGGCAGGTGGTGGAGAAAAGAAAAGCAACATACCAGATAAAGCCGAGAACAAGTGTTTCGGGAGAGAGGTCTGGCATAAAGAGTTAGGTTAGGGTTTCAGGTGGCCGAATGCAAGGAAGGAAGGGCCAGACAAGGAAAGAAGTGCACAAGAGGAGGGAGCAGCTTCAGGCCAGGCTGGATGGGCAGAGTTGCCCTTCCGCGGCTGGATGTAGCGCACATGGCGCAGAGAACACACGGAATCGCAGGGTGAGCCGGAAACGCTGCAAGGGACTATGCACGGACGGCGGTTTGCGGTATGTTTGAGACAATCAGTGTGTTGGCCGCCTAATTCTGGTGTGCTGAGGAAAACAGGTTGAGGCTTCACGATGAAGGCGTGTTTCCTTAGCACACCCGCGGCAGTTGAGACAAATCCCCTACAATACGGAGAATTTGCGAAGCCGGAGCCGGCAGGAGGCGAAGTGCTCGTGCGGGTGCAGGTGTGCGGCGTGTGCCGCACGGACCTGTATGTCATCGAGGGGGAGCTGCCTCCGAAAAGGTCACCGCTGATTCCGGGGCACCAAGTGGTGGGGCGGATTGCGGCGAGGGGCGCAGGGGCGGAGAGGTTCCCGGCGGGGACGCGCGTGGGAATCGCGTGGCTGCACAAGACGGACGGTACGTGCGAATACTGCCGGCGCGGCGAAGAGAATTTGTGCGATGCGCCGCTCTTCACCGGGTACAGCGTGAACGGCGGGTACGCGGAATACATTGTGGCGCCGGAGGATTTCGTCTATGCGATCCCGGAAGGATTTCCAGACGAGCAAGCGGCGCCGCTTCTGTGCGCGGGCATCATTGGCTACCGGTGCCTGAAACTGAGCGAGATTCATGGCGGAGAGCGGTTGGGATTTTACGGATTTGGTGCGGCCGCGCACGTGGCGATTCAGGTGGCGCGTCACTGGGGAGTGGAGGTGTACGCAGCGACGCGTGATGCGCGGCACCAGGCGCTGGCGCGGGAGTTGGGAGCGAAGTGGACGGGGGGAATGCTCGAGCAGCCCCCGGTGAAGCTGGATGCGGCGATCATATTTGCGCCGGCGGGAGAGATCGTACCGGCGGCGTTGCGAGCCTTGCGGAAGGGCGGGCGGTTAATTCTGGGCGGCATTCATATGAGCGCGATTCCCTCGATTGCGTATGAACTGCTGTACCAGGAACGGGTGATCCGCAGCGTGGCGAACAACACGCGCAAAGACGGCGAAAATTTCTTGCGGCTGGCAGCGGAGATTCCGGTGCGGACGCACGTGCAGGTGTTTGCGTTGGCGGAGGCGAACCGCGCACTGAATGCGCTGAAAAATGACGCGATACCTGGAGCGGCCGTGCTGCGGGTGAGCACATAGGCCGCCTCCACGGACAGCATAAGTACCTGGCGAAGTTGCTTTTGCAGGCGTAATGCAGGAGCCAATGGAGAGAAGTTCCTACCAACAGTTACCTCGGAGAATCTACTTCACAGCGGAGACATACGGGAATTTGCCGCGGGGGTCGTCGGCGATGCCTGTTGGTGAAACAGGAGGTGCGGAAGCGGGCAGTGAACTAGAGCAAGAATTGAGTTCCGGGGGCCGTGAGTGAGAAGCGGGGTCAGAGATAAGTGGAGGAAATCTGTGGACTTAGCGCAGCAGCTTAATTTTTCAACAGTCCTCTGAGTGATTTCGCATCACAAAATGGGGGAAAACACTCAAAAATGATGAGCAAGGCTCCTTCTCATCCCCAGGCGGGAGAAGGTAAGTAGCAGTAACAGAATGGGTTAGGCCCAGTATGTCGTATTGGGTCGGTTCGGCACAGGGGGTGCACATAGGAACACCGACATTGGGGTCAATGAATGAGCGCTTCCCTCGTTCAGGCTTTCTTGATGCAGTTGGGGCATCCGCAGAGTGCAGTTCTTCCAGCTCGCTCCACAAGCCTTCAAGAGAAAAGACAAGCGCAATTCCCGGGGGATGAGGATTGGATGAAATTCGTTGATCCCTGTGGTGGTTGACAGGGAGAAGAGTATGACGGTGACAACGACAAATCGCTCCCACCGCGTCGCGTACATGCTACTGCTGTTGTTAGTGGCCGTGGCCTTGACCTCGGCACTGGTTCTGGCGGGGGAGCGGAGCTGGGGCAGCGAAAAGAAAGAAGCTTCCGAGCGGATTCCTGCAAGCGCACAAACCATAGACGCGAAGGCGGAGTTGACGGGATGGCGATGCGTCTAGCCACGACCGCACGGCACCTGGCAATCATGCTGGGGAGTGCGGTTGTGCTTCTGCTGGTGGGAGTCGCACCGGTGAAGGCGGACATCCATCCGGTACCGCTGGAGAAGAACACGGATTCGGCGAAGTGCCTGGAATGTCACGCGGAGAAAGCGAAAGGTAAGGCGGTGCACACGGCGATTTCGATGGGGTGCACCACGTGTCACGAAATTCGAGTGAACAAGGACGTAACGCGGGTCAAGCTGACCACCACGACGCCACAAGCGCTGTGCTTCACCTGCCACGCGGACAAGAACGCGGCGGAGATCAAGGGATTGGTGCACAAGCCAGCGGTGCGGGATTGCCTGAAGTGCCACGACCCGCACAGTTGGGATAACAAATATCAATTGCTGAAGCCAACGTCGGGCGGGGTAAAAGAAAACCTTTGCCTGAGCTGCCACACGACAGGCTTGAATGCGCCGGAGAAGGGCAGCCGGCACGCGGCGCTGGACATGGGATGCGAGACGTGCCACGTGACGCACAAAGTTGGCGCGGACCCGACCCCCGAGAATCTGAACCACTTGACCAAATCAGCGCCGGCGCTTTGCGTGGATTGCCACGATCCGAAGGACACCAGCCTGCAGAAGGCGCACCAGAACCAGCCCTTCGGCAGTGCGAATTGCCTGCAGTGCCACGATCCGCACCAGTCGGCGGCGCCGAAGTTGATGGCGCAGTTCATGCACCCGCCGTTTGCCGACAAACAGTGCGAGGTATGCCACGCACCGGCGAAGGACGGGAAAGTGGTGCTGACGCAGGCGGACGCGAAATCATTGTGCGTGACGTGCCACGGCGAGCAGGCCAAACAAATCGAGACGGCGAAGGTGCAGCATCCGGGGGCAGCGGGTGATTGCACCGACTGCCATTCGCCCCATGCGAGCAAGACTCCCGGGCTGCCGAAGACAAACGGCGTGGAGATTTGTCTGACGTGCCATACGGAGCAGGCGGAGATGCTGAAGACCAAAAAGATTTTGCATCGTCCGGCGTTCCAGGAGGGTTGCGGGACCTGCCATGACGCGCATGGGAACGATAACGAGCATTTGTTGCGTGTGAAGGACGTCAACACGCTTTGCCTGGAATGCCATGGGCCGGACACCGTGCCGGAGAGGCTGGAAAGCCAGCATTTGATCGCGATTTTCGACGGGAAAGTGAAGCTGCCGGAGAAGTATCACGTGCCGATCCTGACGTTGAAGTACAACACGGGGCACCCCGTGGACTTCCATCCAATCGCGGGGCCGATCGATGCAAAGAATCCGGCTGCCGGACAGATGAACTGCCTGACCTGCCACCAGGCGCACGCCGGCAATCAGGTGGGGATGTTGGTGAAGGATCAGAAGCCAGGAATGGATTTCTGCAATACCTGTCATAAGGGCAGGCTGAATTAGGAACGGGAGAGACATAGGTATGTTCGCGCATCGCTCAAATACGGCTAGCGGCTCGAAAGTCATGGCAGCCCTGGCTGCTTCGCTGGCGCTTGCGTTGATCTTCCCCGGCGTTGCGGGTGCGGCCCAGAAAAAGAAGAAGAATGCGGCGGACCCGAACGCGAACCTTCCGAAGCGCGTGAACTTTGATATCAGCAAGATCGTGTGGCCATCCCCGCCAGAGATCGCGCGGGTCAAGTTTGTGGAACAGCTCACGGGCGAAAAGATCGATTTCAACAGGCCGGTCAACAAACCGCAAAAGCCCAAGCAGACCTGGATGGACCGGTTGGCAGGTACGAAGCCGCAGGTGGACACGGTGCAAGATCTTCCCTTCCAACTGGTTCGGACGTACGGGCTGGCCTTTGACTCGAAAGGGTATATATACGCGGCTGACCAGGCGGTGGGAGCGATCTTCATCTTCAACCCAGACGCTGACAAGAAATTCGATGTGAAGTTGATCCGCAACGGCAAGGAAGCGCATTTTGGGTTGATCAACGGGCTGGCGATCGACGACACGGACCGGCTTTTCGTAAGTGACGACCAATACCACAAGGTGCACGTCATCACCCCGCAGCACCAGGAGGAAGCCGCCTTTGGCGCCGATGTGCTGGTGCGTCCCGGTGGCATGGCCATCGATGAGGAGAACCGCTTCCTGTACGTCGTGGATACGGGCAGCGACGTTGTGGATGTGTTCGATGCGGACAGTTACAAACTGTTGCGGAAGATCGGGACACCGGGGAAGAAACACCTGTTGAGCGACGCGGGCAATTTTTCGCTGCCCACGAACGTTGCCGTGGATAAAGAGGGCAACGTTTATGTAACGGACACGCTGAACAATCGGGTGGAGATTTTCGATGCGGACGGAAAATTCATCAGCGCGTTTGGCAGGAGCGGCGATGGCCCGGGGCACTTCGCACGGCCCAAAGGGATTGCGATCGACAGGGACGGGCACATTTGGGTGGTAGATGCGGTGCAACAGCGGGTGCAGGTTTTTGATACCGAAGGACAACTGCTGATCTACTTCGGCCAGCCGGGCAACTGGCCGGGGCAGTTTTCCGCGCCGTATGACATCGCGATCGATCCGAAGAACAATCGCGTGGTGACGTCGGAGCAGTTTCCGGGGCGCGTGCAGATGTTCCGCTACGTGACCGACGCGGAAGCAGCATCAGAGAAGGCTAGCCGGGAAACGCAGCCGGATAGCACAACAACCAAGCCGGCAGAGGCGCCGGCACAAAAGCCGCCGGAAGACGCGCCACAGAATAATGGCGCGTCAGCGAAGGCGCAAGGATTGGTGGCTCCATGAGGCACCCAGAGCTCTGGCTGTCTCCGGACAACCAAAACGGGGAGGGGCGGGTCCGGCCGGCTTGTCCCTTTTCGATTCGGAGAAGTAATCGTTCGAACGAAGTAGGAGTGGAGTGTTGCAACACAAATCAGGAGGTTCTTTCAATGAAAAGAATCATGTTGGTACTAATAGGGGTTCTGGCGGCGGCGACGTTTGCTTCCGCCCAGGTGACCTCGACTTGGTCGTCGCCAACGGACGTGTTAGGAGCGCACCTCGTTTATGGCCGGGGTTGTGTAGCCTGCCACGCACCGCACAGCGGCGCACGGGGCAATGGCATCGCGACAACGGATACCACCAGCGGGGATGCGGCGTTGTGGGGTGCGAATGTTGTGCCTTACTACAGCCAGACGTTTGCGTTTGGCGATGCGGGCGCTTACCCCGTTACGACCCCGGCGAATATGGCTGCCGGAGTGCATGACCCGACGGTCGGCATCATGCTTTGCCTGAGCTGCCATGACGGCAATATAGCAAAGAACGCAATGATGTCGGGCCAGACCGTCGAAGTGATCCCGAATGCTTACGGCGGTCACGCTCCGACGTGGCTCGGCAACGAGCCGGGCGGTACCGCAGGCGACTACAAGAACGATCACCCAGTGGGGCCGTTAGCCCTAATCGGCTGCGGCGGATCCTACAACTGGGATTGCACGATTGCGGGCGGGAAGCTGGTAGCCCCAGCAGGCAGCCACTTCGCGCAGTTCCAACTCGACTATGGCTTCACCGTGAGCACCGTCTCCTTTGACGGTGTCAACCCCGCGGTGAACTGCACCACCTGCCACGACCAGCACAGCATGACGGCCTATGCCGGCACGATCGGCAACGTCAAGGGTGTGTTCCAGACGATGTTCTTCGTCCGCGGCTACTACAACCCAGGCAGCGCGACCAGCAACTCGGTGGCGCAGTTCTGCCGTCAGTGCCATGGTGGCGAATCGAACGAAATGCACAACACGAACCTCCCGACGACCTAAGACGGGTTGTTCATGAATTGGGGGGAGGAAGTTTCTCCCCCCACTTTTTGAGTGATCAGCAAGCGGCAGTTCGTAAAGTAGAGGGAAAGAAGTGAAGAGAGCACAAGGAAATATGAAGAAGGCGCTGGTAGCAATGGGGCTGGTGGTGCTGGCGGGCCTGGGGTCGTCTGCGAATGGGCAGATGGCGGTTTCTCATGATCCGACGGCCACTCCCGCGGCGCCGAGTGCAGAAGTAGCGACAGTTCCCCCGGAGAAGCCGGTGGCCCGAGTAAATGGAACGGTGCTGACGGATCGCGATTTACTGCGCGAGATGTTCACGATCTTTCCGTATGCGCGGCAACACAACGGCGGATTCCCCAAAGCGATGGAAGAGGACATTCGCAAGGGCGCGTTGCAAATGATCGTGTTTGAGGAGCTTGTGTACCAAGCGGCCAAGCGGCGGGGAATGACGGTGACAGCCGCGAAACTGGACCACGCCGTGGTGGAGTTCCGGAAACAATTCAAAAGCCCCGACGACTACAAAGGGTTCATGACCTGGGAATGCCAGGGCTCGGAACAAGTGCTGCGGCAGAAAGTCCGCCGTTCGCTGCTGATTGACCAACTGCTGGCCATCGAAGTGAAAGACAAGTCCAGCGTTTCCCTGGCCGAAGCGAAGGCTTACTACGAAAAGAATGCCGCGACGTTCCGGTTGCCGGAGTCTTTTTCCTTCCAGACGATTTCGATCCTGCCCCCGGAAAAAGCCACCGTCGAGCAACTAAAGGACGCCCGCAAAAGGGCGGAGGATGCGCTGAAGCAGGCCAAGGCAACCAAGAATTACGAAGAGTTCGGCTTGCTGGCGGAAAAGATTTCGGAAGACGACTACCGAGTGATGATGGGCGAGCACAAGTCCGTGGATCGCGATAAATTGCCGCCGCAGGTGGTGACCGCGGCGCTGGCCCTGCAACCCGGGCAGGTGAGCGACTTGATCCAGGTGGATCAAGCCCTTACGATCGTGCGCCTCATCGCCCACAACCCGGCGGGCATGCAGAAGTTCGAGGACGTAAAAGATTCGCTGAGCAAGCAATTGCAGAAGTTGAAGACCGAGCAACTGCGGTCTGGGCTGGACAAAAAACTCCGGGCGACGGCCAAGGTGGAAGTGCTGTAGGGGAAAGGGCGGCGGGGCTTTGAAGTGGCGCGCAACGTGGATCGGATGCTTCATCGTGCTGGCGGCGGCAGCGCGCGTGCCCGCCCAGGTTACGGTGGGAAACGATGTGAGCATGAATATGAACGGGCAGATTTCCGCCGGGTATACAGGGGACTACGGAAACCAAATAGCTTCGGACCATGGCCTGACGGCTGGAGGGAACGCCACGCTAAACGGGTCTTATTACACCCCGAGTTTTCTATCGTTCCAGGTAAGCCCTTATTTCAACCAATCGCGAGACAATTCGACGTCATCGTCGATTTCCGATAGCAGCGGAGTGCTGGCCAGCGCTTCGCTTTTCAGCGGGAGCAATTACCCGGGTTCGATAAGTTACTCGAAAACCTACGATAGTTTGGGCACGTTCGGCGTGCCCGGCTTGCCGAATTACACGACACACGGAAACTCGGATGGGTTCAACGTTGGCTGGGGAGTGAACGTGAAGGATTGGCCGAGTCTTTCGCTTAACTACGCGCAAGGCACGAATGATTATTCGATCTACGGGACCGATGCGAACGGGTCGTCGGACTACCATAACCTTAATGCCCATGTGATGTATCAGAAAGACGGATTCAACCTGAACGGCGGATATGTCTACAATCAGACCCATGCCGAATATCCACTGGTCCTACAAACTCAACAACTCGAGAACCTGAGCAACGATGGGAACTCATATTCACTAGGGGCGAGCCGCGATCTGCCACTTCACGGAAGTTTTAGCGCGAACTTCAATCGGTCGGATTTCACCTCAGATTTTTCGGATGGCCGCTATAGTGGCACGGTGGACACGGTGAGTTCGAGCGTGAATTTCCATCCCGAAGCGCAATGGACACTCGGCGCCAATTTCAACTACACGGACAATTTGCTGGGGACGCTGTACCAAAACATCATTTCGGCCGGCGGCATCCTGCAGCAGAGCACGCCGGGTCAATCGTCCAATTCGTGGGATGCGAGTGCATTGACGAGTTACAACCTGACAAAACATTGGATCCTCTATGGGACGTTTGAGCACCGCGATCAAAGCTATTTCGGAAGCGCGTACGGGTCGAATGCGCTGACGGGCTCGGTGAACTATTGGAACCGGCTGCTGGGCGGGTCGTTCAGCACGGTGTTGAGCGTCACGCGAACAACGGAGGAGACTGCCAACCTGAGCGCGGTGGGGTTGCTTTCGGTGGTGAACTACTCGCGCAGGATAGAACTTTGGGATGTGAACGCCTCGGGGAATTACTTTCAAAACACGCAGACCTTGTTGGTGGGGTACACCACTTCCGGATGGGGCTACTCCGGGCAGTTGGGCCGTAAATTCGGGGCCTTGCATTGGAGTGCCAATGCCGGGGGATCACGAAGCTTATTGAATACGTCCCCGGGGTATGGCTACAATTCGCAGAATTACGGCACGGGATTTAACGTGAGGTGGTTTGGATTCAGCGGCACGTACACGAAATCGAGTGGAACAGGGTTGCTTGGAGTGAGTGGGGTGGTCACCACACCGCTTTTGGGTGGAACACCGCTGGCGGGTGGGACGTCGCCCCTGCCCACGGACCTGATCCTCTACGGAGGCCATGCGTACGGGGGAGGAATCGGAATCAACCCTTACAAGCGGCTGACAATTACCTTCAGTTACGCCAGGGCATTCAGCGATACGGTCAGCAACAACGTCGGTTCGCAGAACAATTCCGAGAATGTGTACGGCCGCGTACAATATCAGTTCCGGCAGATGTTCTTCACGGGGGGATACAGCAGGTTCGTCCAGGGATTCAGTGCTTCCGGTACTGCTCCTGCTCAGCTAAACTCGTTCTACGTCGGTGTGCAACGATGGTTCAACTTCTTCTAGACCGGGCAAAGGGGAAAAGGCGTTGTCCGATTCTGGAAGTGGCCGCGGCTATTCTCCTCCTGGTCACCCCGGCTTGGGCCGCGCAGAAAAATAAAAATGCGGATAAGAAGGCGTCGGTGCAAGTGAGCGTTCCAGATTTGTTGCTGGATGGCGGGCGCAAACTTGTGTACGAGAGGAACTTCGGCTGGGAACGCGACGTGAAGCCGAAGAAAGGATTCTGGGCGCGGGTGGTGGACGTGGTGGCCGGACCGCCGGAGTACCACACGTTGGTGAGACCCTACAGTGTGGTGACCGATTCGCGCGGGCGGATTATCGTGACGGACCCAGATGCGTTTGGGATCCACATTTTTGATTTTGCGCAGCAGAAATACAAGTTTATTTCGCGCCACGATAAGGGGAAAAACTCGCTGTTTGCGCCGCAATGCGTGGCGGTGGACGCGAAAGACAACATTTACGTGACGGATTCGGAATCGGGCAAGATCTTCGTGTTCGATGCGAATGGCAAGTATGACCGCATGATCGGCGCCCTGAAATATGGAGAGGGAATATTCAAGCGGCCGACAGGCATTGCGATCGACTCAGCGGCCGGGCGCATTTATGTGTCGGACACCATGCGCAACAAGATTTACGTGATGGACATGCTGGGCAGCGTCGTGCAGACGATCGGCAAGCCGGGCGGCGGCGAGGGCGAGTTTAACTTTCCGACAGAATTGCGGCTGGACGGCAATAATTTGATTGTTGTGGACGCCATGAACTTCAGGGTGCAAGTGCTGGACAAGTCGGGGACATTCCAGTACGCCATCGGGAAAATCGGCGACACCTCGGGGGCGATGTTCCGGCCGAAGGGAATTGCCGTGGATTCGGAAGGGGACCTGTACGTGGTGGACGGGCTGTGGGGCGCGATCCAGGTTTTCAACCGCCAGGGCGAGCTGCTTTATTACTTCGGCCAGCGGGGGACGGCTGCCGGACAATTTCAATTGCCGGCAGGACTCTTTATTGATCGGAACGACCGGATTTATGTGGCGGACTCGCTGAACCGGCGCGTGCAGGTTTATCGCTATTGGGGATTGCCGAAGCAAGGCGCAGGGGGAGCGCAGTGAGAAAGACAATGTGGATCTGCGCCGCCGTGCTGTTGGCGAGCACGATGATTCGAGGCCAGCAGGTTACCGGAGACGTACTGGGTGCGCATGATTTGACGCCCAGCGGGATCTCGCCGGTCAAGGGCGGGCTGTCCGCTTCCTGCCTGTATTGCCATGCACCGCACTCGGGCGTTGGGGGAAACACGCCGCTCTGGAACCAGCAGCTCTCGACCAGCGTGTACACGACGTACACCAGCACGACAGCGGCAGAGAAAGAAACACAGCCCCTGCTGGGTGGGTCAAGCAGCTTGTGCTTGAGCTGCCACGACGGAACCGTAGCGCCAGGCCAAACGGTGGCCTACAAGACAATCCCAATGACCGGGCAGATGAATTCAGCCGACAAATTCTCGACAAATCTGCAGGGATCGCATCCCTTCAGCCTGGTGTTGCCACTGGTGGATGCGCCGGACCTTGTGGCGTCCCTGGTTTCGCAGGGGAAGACGGCGGATCCAACGGGCACGATCAAGCTGATCAAGGGAAACATCGAGTGCACCACATGCCACAATCCGCATGTGCAATCAACGGATCTGCTTTCACCGAACTTTTTGCTGATCGACAGTTCGAACGGTCATTTGTGCCTGGCGTGCCACGATCCAAATCGCGTGATGACGGGGAAACAGAACCCCTTGGCGGGCTGGACAACAAGTATCCATGCCATGGCCACGAACAAGATATCTTCGCAGGCAAATGCGGGAAGTTATTCTTCGGTAGCGCAGAATGCATGCATTTCCTGCCATGCGCCACACGATGCGCTGGGAGGCACGCGGTTGCTGCGCCAGCCAAATGAACAGGATTGCATCGCGTGCCACGGCGGAGGCACGAACTTGGCGCCCGCCGCTTTGAATGTGTTCGCGGAATATGCGAATCCGAAGGTTGGCCATCCGTTTATGTCGGGAACAAGTGTGCACGACGCGGCGGAGAGCAACTTGTTGAACAACAATCGGCATGCCACTTGTGCCGATTGCCACAATGGACATGCGTCAGGCCAAGTGGCGTCGTTTCCAGTGCCGCCGATGACGCGAGCTTCCCAGAACGGAGTTACGGGTGTGAGCGCGACGGACGGTATCACAGAGGTGAATCCCACGGTCAATCAGTATGAGAATTGTTTGCGTTGCCATGGAACGAGCGTAGGGAAAGTGGCCAATCCAATATTCGGTTACTTGCCGCTGCGCGCGGTCACTTCGGGAGACATGTTCAACGTGATACCGCAATTTGCGATGGCCAGCAGTTCGAGCCATCCGGTTACACACGTGCGAATGAGCGCGCTGCCGCAGCCCAGTTTGCTGGCGAACATGCTGAACCTGGATGGGGCGACGCAGGGTCGGAGCATGGGCGTGCAGATTCTTTGCACGGATTGCCACAATAGCGACGACAATCGCGAATTCGGGGGATTGGGACCGAATGGCCCGCACGGATCGAAGTGGACGCACATCCTGGAACGGCGTTACGAGTTTTCGCAGACGACAGCGCCGGGGCAGTTGATCACGAACCTGATGCCGACACCGGACCTATCGATCAACGGGCCTTACGCGCTGTGCGGCAAGTGCCACAGCTTGAGCGTGATCCTGGCGAATTCGAGCTTCAGCGCGCACGCGCGGCATATCAACGACGGATTCTCCTGCTCGGCGTGCCATACGGCGCATGGCATGGGCTCCGTGAACGGGAGCATTTCCGGCGAGCGGCTGGTGAATTTTGACGTGAACGTGGTGGCCCCCAACGGCGCAACGCCGATCATGTATAGCAGGGGGACAAACTCCTGCAATCTGACCTGCCATCAACATCCACACACAGCGGTAGGCGCGGGCCCCGCGGCGGCCGCGAAGCCGCATCCTTAAGACAGCGGGAAAAATTCAAAGCGGGTCACGCAGCTCGTGCCGGGCTGAGCGGATTTGGCTGTACAGGATGCGAAAAAACGCTCATGCCTTGTCATCCCGAGCGGAGCGAGGGATCTGCTTTCCGCAAAAAACCAAGAGAAAAGCAGATTCCTCACCCCGTTCAAAAAGCGAATGGGGCTCGGAATGACAATCGCCTGTATTTCCCCGTACGCTGACTGGGAGAGAGAAGCGGGTTCTTGAGGCGAGGAGAGCCGCTACTTCTTCTTTTCATAGCAAAACATCATTTCGGTCATGTCCGGGTCGCGGGCGACGATTTGCGTGGTGAGGAGCGAATCGGAGAGACCCGCGGAGACGCTGCCGGGGAGCTTGTCGTTGGAGAGAACGAAGCCGCCGGGATTCAGCATCAGCGACATGTTGACGCGGGCCAGGGACTGCTCGAAGGAATTGAAGTAGACGAAGATGTTGGTGCCGATGATGAGATCGAAGCCTTGCTGGGGTGATGGCGGAAGGTGCTGGAAGACGATGTTCATGTCCAGGGGAGTGACGCGGCGGACAATTTCAGGCCGGATCTTGACGGCGCGCGTTTGCGTTTCGGCGGCTGCGCCCGGGGGGACGGCGATGGGTGCGACGGGCGCGCCGATGCGATCGCCGAGTTCTTGCCAATAGTTGACGAAATCCTTGCGGTATTCGGGAGTGTGGCGGGCCGAAGTGTCCCAGGGAAGCTGGACCGTATAGGGACGCCCCGCGGCGGCATTTTTCCGGGCGCGGCTAATATGAAAATTCACGTCGGAACTGATGTCGAAAGTGTAGAGCTCAACGGTTGCCGGATCGGCAAGGCCCAGGCGGAAGAGGGAATCGAGCACAGCAAAGGGCTGGATGGTCTGCAGGGGATAAAAATCGTTGCCCTTTTCCTTGTTCGCGAAATCCAGGCCGGGGCCGACAACCGCAACGCGATGAATGCTGCCGGGCTTGAGCAGGCCTTTTTCCACCATGTGGCGAAGGTGCTCGTCGATCAGGAAATCGGGCCAAAGATTGGTGTCGAGAGAGATGCCGCGCTCCTGGAAAAGTTGGAAGCGTGAATCGTCTTTGGCCTGCGCAAGATAGTGGAGATACTCATCGCGAAGACGGGCCAGATTGTCGAGCAGGTATTTCTTAATTTTTCTGCGATCTTCGGGAGTCTTGAAGGAATAACCCTTCTTTTCGAGAAACGCGCGCATATGGGCGATGCCTTCGTTGGCATTGGGAGAGGCCATCGCACGGATAAGGTCATTGGCGCGGTTTTCGGCGAAGGCGTTGACGAGGGAACTGCTCCCATATTTTGGCAGATATTCATCGTCAATGCGATATTCCTTGGTGAAGGTGACGCCGAAGCGGAGAAGATTGGTGAGGGTGTCTTCCTCGCCGCGATCGAGGCGCTCGCGGATTTGACGATCCTGTTTTAAGACCCACGCGGACCACTGGGCCGGATCCTGTGTCGCAGTACTCTTCAGTTCGGCAGGAAGCGAGCCGGACATTGCGGAGAGGACGGGCTGAGCTTCTTCGAGAGAGATGAATTGCGCTTTGGGAGGAGCCTGGCCGTGCGCGGCGCAGGGGAAGAAGCAAAGGGAAAGGATTGCGCCGGCCAGGAGTTTGTGAGTTGTCATTACCACCTTCCAAAGCTATTTTGAAATGGGAGCGTGGGAGCCGGATTGTGCCTGAGCGATCATCTGCTGCACTTTGTCGCGAGCTTCGTAGTTCGGGTTGGTGTCGAGCAATTTCTGCCAGACAGCGATGGCGCCAGCCGCGTCGTTTTTGCTCTGCCACTTAACGATCCCCAGGTTGAACAGAGTGTTGGCCTTGTTGGGCTCATAAGTGAGAGCCTTGTTGAACTCGGCGAGGGCCGTGTCCGCATTTCCGCTATACCAATAAGCGGTGGCCATGTCCGTGCGAACGGCGGCGTTCGCAGGCTGGAGCTTCAAGGAGCGTTCGTAGTAGTCGATGGCCACCGGATACTGTTTGACGTCGTAATAGATGTTGCCGATGCGGGTGAGAAGTTCGGGGTTGTTGGGGTCAGATTTCAGGCTCTCAAGAAGAGGGGCAGCCTGCATGTCGGCCATCTTCTTTAATTGGTCGGGAGTGGGCATGGCGCCCAGAGGGCTGAGCGGAGCGGGAGGAGGATTGCCGGCCGGAGCCGCGGGAGATGTCACCGCGGTTGCGGCGGGAGCAGGAACGAAAGACTTGCGGATAAACCAGCCGCCGGCCAAGCCGAGCAACAAGGAGATCACAGCGACGGCAAAGGCCTGGGTGGAGGTCCAGTTTACGCTCACATTTGCTGTTTTGATCTCGGGCACGATGTGTGACTCCTTCTGCTGAGGATGCTGGTGCGGGCTAGTTCTTTACTGCGCCACCCGTCCTGGCTTCGGCAATCATTTTTTCAACAATGGGGCGACGATCGAGGTCGGGATGCACCTTGAGTAGCTGTTGCCAGGCGGCGATGGCTCCCGCGGCATCTTTCTTCCCCTTCCAGCGGATCACGCCGATGTTGAAAAGGGAATTGGTGTCTTGGGGATCGTACTTGAGGGCCTGATCCAGTTGCGCAAGCGCGCCATCAACGTCGCCGCTGTAGTAGAGACTCGAGGCAAGTTCGGTGCGAATGGGAACGTTCTTGGGATCAAGCTTGAGCGATTTGTCGTAATACCGGGCGGCTTCCTTGAACTGATGCATGGAGTTGTAAATGGCGCCGACTTGGGCGAGCAGTCCAGCGTCGTTAGGAGTGGTCTTCAGCTTCTCAAGGAGTGGAGCGGCTTTGGCGTCGGCCAGGGCTTTCATCTGCTCCATCGTTGGCATGGGATGGGGAGCGTTTGGAGCACTGGCTACGGCGGGGGGATGTGCGGAATTCGCTGCCTTGCCAGCGGGTAGAAAGTAACCCCCGACCAATCCCAGGACCAGGCAGACAGCGGCGAGGAGACTTACCTGCCCCGGGGTCCAGCCCGAAGCGGGAGAGGATGCCGAGGATTCCGAGTTGCTTGCCATAATGCGATTGCTCCTTCAGTCAACTCGCGGCCGACGGGGCCTTGGATTTGGCCGTCAGGGATCGAGCGACGAGCCGGGCGTAAATGCAAAACGAGCGCAGTCCGGCTGTGGCATTCCGCTCCAAGCTACCGATTATCAATAATGTTTTCAATAGCTTGTCTGCGTAATCAAAGGCCGCACGGGAATCGGCCCCAGAGGAGCATAGAGAGGGCCAAGCCGAAGTACGCCGAACGAAAAGGGTAAGGTGTAGAACGCACTGGGTGCCATATTCTGCATCACATCCAATTGTGACATATATCACGCCGCGCAGGGTTCGTGGTGACAGCACACCGTGGGTAGTCTATACGCAAGAGTCGGCCAGAGTTTGCGCTACAATAGGTTGCCGATGAGTCGAAGGTTTTGCACAAAAGATAAGTTTGCCAAAGTGGCGCGGGTAAGCCTGAGCCTGCTTTGCCTCTGTGTGTGCGCCATGGTGTTTGGCCGAAATGTGGCGGAGGCGGCGCAGGGGACATCTGGCGGGACGAGCGGATTCTCACCTCGGTTTGCCATTGCGGATTTTGACGGCGATCGCAAGCCGGATGTCGCAACGGTGCAAGTTGTGCGGGAAGCCGCGCTGGACTCGTTCTATTCCATTCGACTGCAACTGAGCGCGGGTGAAGAATCGGCGATCGCTATCTCTGGACCGCGGGGCGGGCTGGAGCTAGTGGCGCGGGACGTCAATGGGGATGATGTGATTGACTTGGTCGTGACCACGGTAATGGGCTCCCATTTTGTTGCCGTACTGATCAACGACGGACATGGGAAATTCACGCTGGCCAAACCGGGGGCATTCCCGAGCATCGAAAGTGATGAAGGAGTACGACTGGTTGCGGCGCAGGAGCCGACCGACGAGTGTGCAGCGCTGCAATTCACGCGGAGCACGTTTGGAATCGAAGCCCTCCGCGACGCTGGGACGGGGCTGGAGCAGAAATCAAAATTCCCCCTGGTTGGCGATTGCAATGGGAATTTGCCGCACGTTTGGCGCGGGAAGTCCGGGCGCTCGCCGCCCGTTGCCGTTTCTCATTCCTAAATACTTTCTTCACACAGCGGTAACAAATTCGGAATGAGTGTGGCCCTATCGTTCCGCTAATCCTTCGCCAAAAGGGAAACAGCGTAGGCGCAATGTTTGGCAGAACCACAGAATAAACTGGAATCCTGGGGTCGAAGTCTTCCGTGCAGTTTGAGGATGTGAGGGTAGAACGATGCAGCGTTTCATCCGTTGTGTCTGCCTGATGCTGGTATTGGCGGCGGGAAGCTGTGGTATCGCGAAGGCGCAGCGCGCGCTGACATGGGACGAAGTGAAGGCGCGTCTTGAAAGCGACAATCCGACGCTGCTGGCGGACAAGCTGAATATCGATGAATCGAAGGCGCAAGAGATCACAGCGTTTCTGCGACCCAATCCAAATGTCGGTCTGTCGACGGATGGAATTCAAGTCGCTCCGTACAAGGGACACTGGCTGCCGCTCACCGGCACCCAGCTTGTACCAAGCATTAACTATCTGTACGAACGACAGCACAAGCGGGAATTGCGGCTCGAAAGTGCGAAAAACGGGACTCTTATTGCCGAGTCAAGTCATGCCGATCTGGGCAGAACTCTGCTGTTCAACTTGCGCAGCGCATTTGTCTCCACGTTGCAGGCGAAAGCAGTTCTCCAGTTGGCAAAAGACAACATTGCCTACTACGACCATGTGCTCGATATCAGTAGAGATCGCTTCCAGGCCGGCGACATCGCGCAGATCGATCTCGACCGATTAGAACTGCAGCGCGTGCAGTATGAATCGGACGTGCAAACCGCGGAGGTCAATCTGCGCACCGCGAAAATTCAGTTGCTCACCCTGCTGAACGACCGAACTCCGATTGAACAATTCGACGTTGCCGGTCCGTTCGACCTCAATGACCAACTCTTGCCGCGTGATGAGTTCCGCAAGATTGCTCTGGATACGCGGCCGGACTTGAAAGCTGCGATCGAAGCCGTGGACAAAGCTCAAACCGATCACAATCTCGCGGTCGCTAACGGCTCGACCGATCCGACCTTCGGCACCTGGTATTCTTACAACCCCGCGTTCAACAACGTGTGGGGCCGTTATACGCTCGGTGCCAGTGTGTCCATCCCCCTGCGCATCTTCGACCGCAACCAGGGGGAAAAGCTGCGCACGCAGTTGGACATCGACCGCAACGAAAAATTGCTGGAGGCCGCGCGAGCGCAAGTGTTTAGCGATGTCGATTCTGCCTACGCCATGGTGAACAGCAATGTGATTCTGCTGCAGCCGTATAAAACGAAGTATTTGAAGCAAGCGGTGCGAGTCCGCGAGACGGTGTTCTTTGCGTATCAGCATGGCGGGGCGTCGTTGCTCGATTTCCTGAATGCGCAAAGTGACTACCGTACGGTGGAACTCAGCTACCTGAATCTGATCGGGTCGTACCTGATGGCGGCGAGCCAGATGAATCTTGCCGTGGGACGTGAGGTCATCCAATGATGCGCAGGTTTGCTGTGCCGCTGACATGCGCCGCCGGTATGCTGATGATGCTGGTGGGATGCGGCGATAAGAAAGAGACGGGTGGCGGGGCGCCGCCACCGGCGACAGTGGAAAAAGAACAGGATGCGAGTCTTGTGCAGGTGGAGCGCCCGGAACAGTTCCCCTTGTTCAAGGCGGTGGAATATCAGGCGGCGCCGACGCTGACAGTAACGGGCGTGGTGACTCCCGACGTGAGCCGGACGGTGCCGGTGATCTCGCTGGCGTCCGGACGCGTGGTCGAAATACGAGCGCATCTGGGCGACACCGTGCAGAAGGGACAGACTCTGCTGCGGGTACAGAGCCCGGACATTGCCGCAGCTTTTTCGGATTACCGCAAAGCAGTCACGGACGAATCGCTAGCCGGAAGACAGTTCGAACGTGCGCAGATCCTGTACGGCAAAGGGGCCATCTCGCTGAATGACTTTCAGGTGGCGCAGGACGCGGAAGAGAAGGCCAAGGTGGACGTGGAGACCACGCTGGAGCGCCTGCATGTACTGGGAGTGGACAAGGATCACCCCAGCGGTGTGGTGGACATCAAGGCACCGACATCGGGGGTGATCACAGACCAGCAAGTAACCAATGCTTCGGGAGTGCAAGGGCTTGCGGGGAGCAATCCGTTCACGATCTCGGATTTGTCGCGGGTGTGGATTCTTTGCGACGTGTATGAGAACGATCTGGCGAACGTCCACATAGGAGAGCGCGCGGAGATCCGGCTGAACGCGTATCCCGACAAAACACTGACCGGCAAGATCAGCAACATCGGGCCGATTCTGGATCCGACCATACGCACGGCGAAGGTGAGGGTGGAGGTGGCCAATCCGGAACTGCTGATGCGGGTGGGAATGTTTGTGAGCGCTACCTTCCGCGGGCAGAAGAAGGAGAAGCGGGCGGCGGTGCCCGCCGATGCCATTTTGCATTTGCACGACCGAGACTGGGTGTATGTTCCGGCGGGCGAGAAGAAATTCCGGCGCGTGGAAGTGAAGGCCGGTGTGAGCCTTCCCGACAAAATGCAGGAAATTCGCACGGGGATTGAGCCGGGACAGCAAGTAGTGACGAACGCGCTGGTGTTGCAGAACACGGCGGAGCAATAGAGCGGAACCTATGGACTCGAAAAGAAGCTCGCTGATCTCAGGGCTGGTGGACTTCGCGCTGACGAATCGCTTCATGGTGTTGGCGTTGACGCTGCTGCTGCTGGTGTGGGGTGCGGTGTCTTTCCACAATCTGCCGGTGGAGGCATACCCGGACGTCGCGAACAACTATGTGCAGGTGATCACGCAATGGCCGGGGCGAGCGGCGGAAGAAGTGGAACAGCAGGTCACCATCCCCATCGAAATCCAGATGAACGGTTTGCCGCATCTGGCCCACCTGCGCTCCGTGTCTCTTTTCGGGCTCTCCAGCCTCATGCTCATTTTCGACGACTCCTCGGACAATGATTGGAACCGGCAGAAAGTGCTGGAGAGGCTGTCCATGGTCACCCTGCCGGCGGGACTGCAACCGCAGATGGGGACCGATTACAGTCCGGTGGGACAGATCTACTGGTACACGCTCAAGAGCACGAACCCCAAGTATGACCTGATGGAATTGAAGTCGCTGGAGGACTGGACGCTGGAGAAGCAGTTCAAGTCCGTGCCGGACGTGGTGGATGTGGTGAGCTTTGGAGGGACGACGCGGGAGTATCAGGTGCGCGTGGACCCGAGCAAGCTGGTGGCGTACGGGCTGACTATCGGGCAGGTGGAACAGCAGCTTGCCAACAACAACGTCAATGCGGGTGGCAGCTTCATCGAGTCCGGATTGCAGCAGATTAACGTCCGCGCGGTCGGGTTGATCGCGAATTTGCAGGACATCGAGGATACGGTCCTGAAAGCCCAGAATGGCGTGGCGTTGCACGTGAGGGACATCGCAACGGTGACGCAAGGGCCACGTATACGCCTGGGGCAAATCGGGAAGGCGCTGCGGCGGGATGACGGGAAGATCATCGATAACGAAGACGTGGTGGAAGGGATCGTGTTGCTGCGGAAAGGGGCGAACGCGGATGTCACGATCGAGGATATTCACGCCAAGGTGAAGGAGCTGAACGAGCGGATCTTGCCGCCGGGAGTGCAGATCGTTCCGTTCCTGGATCGCAGCGACCTGGTGCACTTCACGACGCACACTGTGCTGCACAACCTGACCGCGGGAGTGCTGCTGGTATCCATCATCCTGTTTTTCTTCCTGGGAAACGCGCGCGGCGCGCTGATTGTGGCGCTGACCATTCCGTTCTCACTCCTTTTCGCGTCGATCTGCTTGGACCTGAACAAAATCCCCGCAAACCTGCTTTCGCTTGGGGCACTGGATTTCGGGATGGTGGTGGACGGCTCGGTGGTGGTGATTGAGAACATCGTGCGCCACTACAACCTGGCCGCGAACGCGGGGAAGACGCCGTCCGAGAGAATCCGGGGCGCCGTGCATGAAGTGCTGCGGCCGGTGTTCTTCGCGCGGGCGATCATCATCACGGCGTACATGCCGATTTTCACCTTGCAGAGCGTGGAAGGGCGGCTGTTCCGTCCGATGGCATGGACGGTTTCGTTCGCGCTGCTGGGCGCGCTGGTATTTTCCATTGTAATTGCGCCCGTGCTTGCAAAGATGGTTTTCCGGCACGGAATTACGGACTGGCACAACCCGGTGATGGAGTTCCTGAGGAAGAAGTACCGGTCGAGCGTGCGATGGGCACTGGCGCATAGCAGGCTCACTTTGACGGCAGCCAGCGCGTGCATTGCGGCCACGTTTATTCTGTTGTTTAGCGGGATCGTAGGGTCGGAATTTCTTCCGCACCTGGACGAAGGAGCGATTTGGGCTCGCGGAACGCTGGCGCCAAGCACGGGACCGACCGAAGGCACACGCATCATGAATCAGGCGCGGCTGATCCTGGCGGCCTTTCCCGAAGTGACTCAGGTGGTGTCCCAGGTGGGGCGGCCGGACGACGGAACGGACACAACCGGCTTCTTTAACACGGAATACTTTGTGGATCTGAAGAGGAAGGACCAGTGGCGGCCTGTCTTCCGGCAAGACAAGGACGCGCTCATTTCGGCGATGGACAAGGAACTAAGCCAGATACCCGGGGTCCTGTGGAATTTCTCTCAGCCCATCTCAGACAACATGGAAGAAGCGGTCAGCGGGGTCAAGGGTGAGTTGGCCGTAAAGATGTATGGTGATGATCTGAAAGTGCTGGAGCAAAAGGGCGATGAGGTAGTGGGCATAATGCGCGGCGTCGCCGGAGTTGAGGATTTGGGGCTGTTCCGTGTGCTGGGGCAGCCGAATTTGGACCTCAGCGTCGACCGGCAGAAGGCGTCGCGGTACGGACTCAATGTGACGGACGTACAGGATGCGGTGGAGACGGCCATCGGGGGCAAAGCCGTGAGCCAGGTGCTGGAAGGAGAAAAACGGTACGACCTGGTGGTGAGGTACCAGGCTCCCTACCGGGACACCCGTGAGGCCATCGAAAACATCCGCATCGTGGCCCCATCCGGGGAGCGCGTCAGCCTCGCGCAGTTGACCAACGCAAAGGTGGAGGATGGGGCTTCGGAGATTTACCGCGAGTCGAATTCGCGCTACATCGCGATTAAATACAGCGTTCGCGGGCGAGACCTGGGCGGCGCCGTGGAAGAGGCGATGGCCAAGGTGGAGAAGCAGGTGAAGCTGCCCACGGGGTATCATCTGGATTGGGCGGGCGAGTATGAGAGCCAGAAGCGCTCGCAGCGGCGTTTGCTAATTGTGCTGCCGATCACGATTCTGGTTATTTACATCATTCTGTTCACGATGTTCAAGTCGGCGAAGTGGGCGGCGCTGACGCTGGCGAACGTGTCCATGGCGCCGCTGGGCGGGATTTTGGCGCTGTTGGTTACGGGCACGCACTTCAGCGTGTCCAGCGGGGTGGGGTTCCTGGCGCTGTTTGGAGTTTCCGTAGAGGTGGGCGTGATCATGATCGAGTACATCAATCAACTGCGCGCGCAAGGCTACTCGATTGAAGACGCGGCAGTGGAGGGGGCGATCCTGAGGTTGCGGCCGATCATGATGACGATGCTGGTGGCGATGCTGGGACTATTACCGGCAGCACTTTCGCGCGGGATCGGCTCGGATTCGCAGAGGCCGTTTGCGATTGTGATCGTGGGCGGATTGTTTGCTGCATTATTCATCAGCATCTACTTGTTGCCGACGATGTACGTCTGGGTGGCGCGAGACACGGACATGCTGCCGCTGAGTGACACGGAATGGGAAGAACCGGCCTGAGAAATTGGACAGCATGCAGTGACGTGCGTCACAAAACGCGATGTAAGACTGCCCAAGTCGTCTTTGCCCTTATTTCATCGTAGTTTTGATTGATTTCGACTGCCGCGCAGCCTACCATTTTCTTGACACCTTTTTTGATTGCCCCGGAGAAACCTAATGACCCGCAAAATGTCTATCGTCGACGGCAACGAGGCCGCCGCCGCCGTCGCCTACCGCATCAATGAGGTGATCGCGATCTACCCGATCACGCCGTCCTCCCCGATGGGGGAGTGGTCCGACCAGTGGAACTCTGAAAAGAAGCCCAACATTTGGGGAGCCATCCCGGATGTGATTGAAATGCAAAGCGAAGGAGGCGCGGCGGGTGCGTTACATGGCGCACTGCAGGCTGGCGCATTAGGGACCACGTTTACAGCGTCGCAGGGCTTGCTGTTGATGATCCCCAATATGTTCAAGATTGCAGGGGAGTTGACCGCGGCGGTGATTCATGTGGCGGCGAGGACGGTGGCGACGCACGCCCTGTCCATTTTTGGGGACCACAGCGACGTGATGGCCACCCGTACCACGGGTTTCGCTTTGCTGGCGTCGAATTCCGTGCAGGAGGCGAGTGATTTTGCCTGTATCGCTCAGGCCGCCGCGCTGGAGTCGCGCGTTCCCTTCTTACACTTTTTCGATGGATTCCGGACCTCCCACGAAGTGAACATGATCGAGCCCCTGAGCGATGACGATCTGCGGGCCATTGTTGATGACAAGTTCGTGCGCCAGCACCGCGAACGGGCCATGTCGCCGGATCATCCGATACTACGCGGGACGGCACAGAACCCGGACGTGTTTTTCCAGGCGCGGGAAGCGTGCAACCCGTATTACCGGGCGTGCCCTACGATTGTCCAGGATGTGATGGATCGCTTCGGGAAGCGCATTGGGAGGAACTATCGCCTGTTTGACTATTACGGACCGGCGGACGCGGAGCGCGTGGTGATCCTGATGGGCTCTGGCGCGGGCGCGGCGGAAGAGACCGTGGACGTGCTGCGGAAGTCGGGAGAAAAGGTTGGGCTGTTGAAAGTGCGGTTGTACCGGCCGTTTGCGGCGTCGGCGTTCCTAAACGCGATTCCTGCCAGCACGAAAGCGATCGCGGTGCTGGATCGCACGAAAGAGCCAGGCAGCCTTGGCGAGCCGCTCTACCAGGATGTGCTGACGACATACGCGGAGAGATATGCGACGAATCCTGGCGCGGGAATCCCGCGAATCATCGGCGGGCGGTATGGATTGTCGTCGAAGGAGTTCACACCCTCGATGGTGAAGGCAGTGTTTGACGAGTTGAAGAAGCCCGAGCCGAAGAATCACTTCACCGTGGGCATTCAGGATGATGTGACGCACACCAGCTTGAACTACGACCCGGATTATTCGACGGAAGATCCGCGGACGGTGCGTGCGCTGTTTTATGGATTGGGATCGGACGGAACGGTGGGGGCGAACAAGAACTCCATCAAGATCATCGGGAAGGGCACCAACAATTACGCGCAGGGCTACTTCGTGTACGACTCGAAGAAAGCGGGCGCGGTGACGGTGTCGCACTTGCGGTTCGGGCCGGATCCGATCCGGTCAACGTACTTGATCACCAAGGCCAATTTTGTGGCGTGCCACCAGTTCCAATTCATGGACCGCATTGACCTGCTGGCGGCGGCAGAGCCCGGCGCGGTGTTCCTGCTGAACACGCCGTTTGGACCCGACGAAATCTGGGACCACATCCCGCGGCAGGCGCAGGAAACGATTATCAAGAAGAAGCTGCGGTTCTTTGTGATTGACGGCTACACGGTGGCGCGGACAGCCGGGATGGGCAGCAGGATCAACACGATCATGCAGACGTGCTTTTTTGCGATCAGCGGCGTGCTTCCGAGGGAAGAGGCGATTGCCGCGATCAAGAAAGCGATCTCGGATACGTATGGCAAGCGCGGCGAAGCGGTGGTGCAGAAGAACTACGCCGCCGTGGACGCGGCGCTGGCGCACATGCACGAGGTCAAGGTGCCGGCCAAGGTAACGGCGCTCTTCGACATGCTGCCGGCAGTATCGCCGCAAGCGCCGAAGTTCGTGCGCGACGTTTTGGGAACAATCGTAACCGGGAATGGGGATTCCCTGCCGGTCAGCGCGATGCCCATCGACGGAACGTTTCCGACGGGCACGGCGATGTGGGAGAAGCGCAACATCGCCAAGGAAATTCCCGTTTGGGACGAGGCCTTGTGCATCCAGTGCGGCAAGTGCGTGCTGGTATGCCCGCACGCGGTGATTCGCGCAAAGGTGTATGACTCCTCGCTGTTGAAGAATGCGCCGGAGACCTTCAAGTCCTCGAAGCCGCGTTGGCGGGAATTTGAAACGCTAAAGTACACGCTGCAGGTTGCCCCGGAGGATTGCACGGGCTGCAAGTTGTGCGTGGAAGTCTGCCCAGCGAAGAGCAAGAGCGAAGTGAAACACAAAGCGATCAACATGGAAGACCAGGCTCCTTTGCGGAAGCCGGAAAGCGTGAACTGGGAGTTCTTCCTATCGCTGCCGGAAATCGACCGGAACAAACTGTCGCACACGCAGGTGAAGGATTCGCAGTTGCTCGAGCCGCTGTTCGAATTTTCGGGCGCTTGCGCGGGCTGCGGAGAGACGCCGTATATCAAGCTGCTGACTCAGCTTTTCGGAGACCGGCTGCTGATCGCGAATGCGACGGGCTGCTCCTCGATTTATGGCGGCAACCTGCCGACGACGCCGTATACCTTGAACAAGGAAGGACGCGGACCGACGTGGTCGAACTCACTGTTTGAGGATAATGCGGAGTTCGGGCTGGGAATGCGCCTGGCGGTGGACCAGCAGAACGTGTATGCGCGCGAATTGCTGAAGCGGTTGAACGGCCCGCTTGGCGATGTGCTCGTCAAGGGCCTGCTGGAGGCCGACCAATCGAAAGAACTGGGAATTCAGGAGCAGCGCAAGCGCGTTGTGGAGCTGAAGAAAAAGCTGCAGGCGCTGAATTCGCCAGAGGCGCAGGCGCTTCTGCCGGTGGCCGATTGTCTGGTGCGGAGGAGCGTGTGGCTGCTGGGCGGCGACGGGTGGGCCTACGACATCGGATTTGGCGGACTGGATCACGTGCTGGGCTCGGGGCGCAACGTCAATGTGTTGGTCATGGACACGGAGGTGTATTCCAACACCGGGGGACAGATGTCCAAGGCAACGCCGCGCGGAGCGGTGGCGAAATTCGCCATGGGCGGAAAGCGCACCGCGAAGAAAGACCTGGCGATGGAAGCGGTGAGTTACGGTTATGTTTACGTGGCGCGCGTGGCGCTGGGATCGAGCGACACGCACACGGTGAAAGCATTCACGGAGGCGGAAGCGCACGACGGACCCTCGCTCATCATCGCGTACAGCCACTGCATTGCGCACGGTTACGACATGTCCATGGGATTGGACCAGCAGAAGAAGGCGGTGCTATCGGGTTACTGGCCGCTGATGCGCTACAACCCGGCGCTGCGTTTGGAAGGCAAGAATCCTTTCCTGCTGGATTCCAAGGCGCCCAGCATTCCGCTGAAGCAGTATGCGTACCAGGAGGCGCGGTACACTATGCTGGTGCGCAGCGATCCGGAAGCGGCGCGTGAATTGCTGAAGCTCGCCCAGGACGACGTGGAACGCCAGTGGCGGGTGTATGCGAACCGCGCGGCCATGGCGGGGCGCTCGGAATCGCCGCATATTGCGCCGCAAGAAACCGAATCCACGCCCGAAACCGTGAAGAAGGGAGGAGAAGAGGAATGAGCGACCTCTCGACGAAGTATCTTGGACTCAACCTGAAATCACCGTTGTTGGCTTCCGCTTCGCCGTTATCGGAATCGGTGGATAACATCAAACGACTGGAGGACCATGGCTTGGCTGGTGTGGTCCTGCCGTCGTTGTTTGAAGAGCAGTTGGCCCTGGAGAGCCTGGCTGTGGATTCCGATCTGGCGCGGGGGACGGAGAGCTTTCCGGAATCCGCGAATTTCTTCCCGGACTTGCAGACCTACAACCTCGGCCCGGATGGGTACCTGGAGTTGATCAGGCATGCCAAGGAAGCGGTGAAGGTTCCGGTGATTGCCAGCCTCAATGGCGTATCCAGCGGAGGTTGGCTGGAATACGCGCGATTGATGGAAGAAGCGGGCGCCGATGCGATTGAGCTGAACATCTATTCGATTGCCACGGACGCGGCGGTCAGCGGGGCTGAGGTGGAGCAGGGCTACATTGATCTGGTGAGGCAGTTGAAGCGCACCTTGCGCATTCCACTGGCGGTGAAGCTTTCGCCGTTTTTCAGCGCGCCTGCGAATATGGGAGTCCGGCTGGATGAATCACGCGCGGACGGGATCGTCCTGTTCAACCGCTTCTATCAGCCCGACTTTGACATCGACCAACTGGAAGTGACGCCGTCGCTGAACCTCAGCCGCCCGGAGGAATTGCTATTGCGCTTGCATTGGACGGCCATTCTGTTTGGACATGTGCGGGCGGACCTGGGGATCACCGGCGGCGTGCACAGTTCGCGGGACCTGCTGAAGTGCATCCTGGCAGGAGCCAAGGTGGTGTTCATGACGTCCGCGCTATTGCGGAACGGCGTGCAGCATGCCGCGCACGTGCTGTCCGAAGCGAACCGGTGGCTCGATGAGCACGAGTACAGCTCGATTCAGCAGATGTGCGGGAGCATGAGCCACGGCTCCGTGCCGGATCCCACGGCGTTTGAGCGCGGGAATTACATGAAGGTGCTGAGCTCGTACACGCTGCGGGCAAACGTATTTAACGATTAGAGGGCGATCCAGGCGAGGAAAGGCCCAGGGGCTGCATGCTGGAGCAGTCGTTCAGGTGGCCGGGGCAGGAGACATGACCTGGTCGGCGAGAGAGCGCGCTTTTTTCACGAAATCTTCCAGCAGGACCAAAGCATCCTCTTGTGAATAGGATTCCGTCGCGCTACGGTCTGGAGAATTACTGCTAACGGAGTTGCGCCGCGGGCACTCTTTTATTCCTCAGTTTCGGAGAGGACTTGTTCGGCGAGGTGGAAAGCGACATTCGCGGCGGGCACACCACAATAAATCGCGGTCTGCAGCAGGACCTCGCGCAACTCTTCGCGGGTCACGCCATTCTGCAGCGCGCCGCGGAGATGCATCTTCAGTTCATCGCCGCGGTTCAAGGCGACCATCATGCCGATGGTAATCAGGCTACGCGTCTTTCGCGGGAGGCCGGGGCGCGTCCAGATCTCGCCCCAGGCATAGCGCGTGATCAAATCCTGAAAGGCGGAATTGAATTCATTCTCGGCTGACTGGGCGCGCTCGACGTGCGCTTCACCCAGCACCGCGCGGCGGACTTTCAGGCCTTCTTTGTGACGATCGCGCTCATCCATGTCGAACTCCCTTACCGTGCAAGAAAATTTACGACGCGAGTGTTGAAATCGTCCTGCGCTTCGATGTTGGAAAGATGTGCGGCGTTCACTTCGACGTAACTGGCGCCGGGAATGTATTTTGCCAGGAATTGGCCATCGGCTGGAAGTGCCGCGGGGTCGTGAGTTCCGGCAAGGACGAGTGCGGGGACTTTGACATTTTGCAGAGTCTGGCGCTGGTCCATATCGCGGACCGCAGCGCAACATGCGACATAACCGTCGGAGTTCGCTTCCTCAAGCATGCGCAAGACCGCCGCGGTTTCCGCAGGGTGCGAAGCGCGATAGGCAGGGGTCAGCCAGCGCTCAATGACCGCCCCGGCCACCGCGCGCATACCACCCCGCTGAACGGCGTCAATGCGCGCATTCCAAGTTTCAGGTGTACCGATTTTTGCCGCGGTGTTGCAGAGGACGATTTTGTGCAACCGGTCCGCGGCATTGGCGCCCAGAAACATGCCAATCATGCCGCCCATGGAAAGCCCGCAGAAATGGACGCGATCCAGTTGCAGGAAATCGAGGAGATGCACGACATCCCAACTCAACTTCTCGATCGTGTAAGGACCCGGAGTGACGCTGGACTGGCCGTGGCCGCGCGTGTCGTAGCGCAGCAAGCGGAAATGCCTGGTGAATGCGGCGACTTGCGGATCCCACATGCGGTGGGTGGTGCCGAGAGAATTGGAGAGGACAAGAACCGGGGCGTGCTCTGGGCCAGACAGCTCGTAATAGAGTTGAGCATCGGCAAGTTTGGCAAAGGGCATGAGCGTGGCGCTCCTTGGTTAACGCGTTGCAGAAATCTCGCGAGCCTCCGCAACAACGCGGCTGACGAATTCATCGGCGCTGCCGAGATAATTTCGCGCGTCGAAGAGGCTTTCGAGGTCGGCAGGCGTCAGATGCCCGCGCAGCCCCGATTCCTCTCGGAGAATATCTTTCAAGTGGCGTTTCTGTTCGCGGGCTTTCTTGCAGGCGGCTTCGACGAGAAGGTGCGCAGGCATTTTGCCCATACGATCGCCGAGAGCCATGGCGACGGCCTCGGCGAAAATGAGGCCGTTGGTGAGTTCCAGATTGTGGCGCATGCGCCCGGCGTCGACTTCGAGGCCCGGCAACATCTCCGCCAGATGATGAAGCGCGCCGCCGGAGAGGCAAATGATGTCAGGCAGCGTTTCCCATTCGGCGTGCCAGCCGCCGAGCCCGCGCTGCCCTTCTTGAAGCATGGCAGAGAGAAGCGTGTTGACGAGGCCGGGAATCCGCGTCGCGGCCTGGAGAACCACGGCGCAAGTGACGGGATTGCGCTTTTGAGGCATGGTCGAAGAGCCGCCACGCCCCTCGAAAATGGGTTCGGAGAGCTCGGCGATTTCGGTTTGCGCGTGGAGGGATATATCACGCGCAATCTTGCCCAGAGTGCCGGTGCAGAGGCCCAAAGTGGTGGCGATTTCGGCGATGCGATCGCGATGCGTGTGCCAGGGAATGGATGGCAGAGAGAGGCGCAGTTCGCCGGCCAGGACTTTGGCAATTTCCGGACCGCGGCCGCCGAGCGCGGCAAGGGTGCCGACGGCGCCGCCGAATTGCAGCGTTAACACGCGCGGCTTGATTTCGGCGAGCCGCTCGCGGTGGCGGGAAACAGCATCGAGCCAGCCGGCCACGATGAAGCCGAAGGTGGTGGGCAGGGCTTGCTGCATCCACGTGCGAGCGACAACGGGAGTGGCGCGATGTGTTTCGGCAAGCGTGACGAGGGTTCCAGTGAGACGAACCAGGTCCCGATCGATGAGATCGAACGCACCGCGCACTTGCAAGATGCAGCCGGTGTCGATGACGTCCTGGCTAGTGGCGCCCCAATGAACGAAGCGCGCCGCGTCTTTATCCTCGTGAGCGACAAGTTCGCTGAGTTTTTTGACGACGGGGATAGCCAGATTGCCGGCGAGAGCGGCGTCCTTGGCGATGGCGGAGAGGCCGAAATTTTCCGCGCGGCACTTGCCGGCGATGATTTGCGCCTGGGATTCCGGGATAATTCCGGAGCTGGCTTCCGCGCCGGCGAGAGCGGCTTCAAAATCGAGCATGCCCTGGAGGCGGGCTTCGTCGGAGAAGAGTTTATCCAGCGCGTCGTAGCGAAATAAGGCATCGAGAAGGCTCATCGGCGGCAGTGTCTCCGTAGGTCAGCACTCAAAGAATACGGTTTCGTGTTCGCCTTGCAAGCGAATATCCCACTCAAGAATGTGCGGGTCCTCCGCGAGAGGCCGCGCGATCAGAGTAGCGCGGCGACCAACGGGAACGAGATTCAAAACATGATCTGCCGGGTTCGCTGGATCATTCGGGAAGTAGAGCCGCGTAACCAAGCGGCGGAGCAAACCCCGCATGAACACGGAGATTTCGAGATGTGGCGCCTGAGGACGATCATCGGGGCCGGGAACGCTGCCAGGCTTGATGGTGGTGAAGGAGAACTCGCCGCGGTCGTTGGTGGGCATGCGGCCGAAGCCGAAAAATCCCTGCGCAGGCGATTTCTCCTGAGAATTTTCAGGCTGGGCATATTTGCCGTGAGCATCGGCCTGCCAAATTTCGAGGCAAGCGTCAGGAACGGGTTGACCCTCGCCATCGAGGATGCGTCCGCGAATCGTGACACGCTCGCCGCCGGATGCGCCGCGCGCGAGATCGCAGCGATTCAGCCAGCCGAGGCCAATGCTGAAATACGGGCCGACGGTTTGCGAAGGTGTGGTTTCTCCGCTCATATCATCGCTCCATGGGAGTGGCGTTGCGGCCACGCAGCACAATATCAAAGCGGAAGCCGAGTGCAATCTCCGGTGTAGTTGTCGCCCAGTCGAAGATCGAGATGAGGCGCTTGCGCGCGGATTCGACCGGCACACTGTTGTAAATGGGGTCGAATTCGAGAAGGGGATCACCGGGGAAGTACATTTGCGTGACGAGGCGTGTGGCGAACGCGGGGCCGAAAACGGAGAAGTGAATGTGCCGAGGGCGCCACGCATTGTAATGATTGCGCCATGGATAAGCGCCGGGGCGAATGGTGACGAAACGGTAGCGGCCTTCTTCGTCAGTGAGGGTTTGCCCCATGCCGGTGAAATTGGGATCGAGCGGAGCATCGTGCTGATCCACTTTGTGCAGATAACGTCCGGCGGCATTGGCTTGCCAAATCTCCACCAGCGAATGAGCGACCGGGCGGCCATCTTCATCAACGAGGCGGCCGCTGACGACGATGCGCTCGCCGAGGGGCTCGCCTTTGTGCTGCCGGGTGAGATCGAAGCCTTTGGGTGGAACGACTTCTTTGGAAAAGGAGGGGCCGGTAGTTTCAGAAAGCGTGTGAGGGAGTTGGATCAAGGGTTGCGTGGGCGCGCGCTTGATCGAGGAAACGTAGGGCGGGTGCAAAAGCTCCGGCTGAGTGCCGGGGGCGGGCCTGCGATATCGCAACATCGGCATCACGCTCCAATTTCTTCAGACGCGTTCCAGAATCACGGCGATGCCCTGGCCAACGCCGATGCACATGGTGCAGAGGGCGTAACGGCCCTTGGTGCGCAGCAATTGGTAGAGTGCAGTCGTCACGAGGCGACCACCGCTGGCGCCGAGCGGATGGCCGATGGCGATGGCTCCGCCATTGGGATTGACGTTCGCGGCATCGTCGGGGAGGCCCAGTTCGCGAAGGACAGCGAGCGCCTGTGCGGCGAAAGCTTCGTTCAGTTCGATCACGTCCATCTGTGAAAGATTGAGACCCGCCTTGGCAAGGACTTTGCGCGTTGCAGGAACGGGCCCCATACCCATGATGCGCGGGGCCACGCCAGCGGCGGCTGCGGCGATCACGCGGGCTTTGGGCACAAGGCTGTGGCGCTTGATCGCGTCTTCGGAGGCCAAGAGGAGAGCGCAGGCGCCATCGTTCACGCCGGAAGCGTTTCCGGCGGTGACGGTGCCGTCGGGCTTCACAACACCCTTCAGCTTCGCGAGGGCTTCGAGGGTCGTGTCCGGGCGGGGATGCTCGTCCACGCTGACGAGAACGGGATCGCCCTTTTTCTGCGGAATGGGGACGGCGACGATTTCTTCCGCGAGGCGCCCAGCTTTCATCGCTGCGCTGGTGCGCTGCTGGCTGCGAAACGCAAAAGCATCCTGATCAACACGCGCAACGTGATATTCCTCGGCAACAATTTCGGCGGTTTCCGGCATAGCGTCGGTGCCGAACCTGGCTTTCATGGCGGGATTCACGAAGCGCCAGCCGATGGTGGTGTCTTCGATTTTCATATTGCGAGAGAAGGCGCCATCGGCTTTGCCCATCACGAACGGGGCGCGGGACATGCTTTCCACGCCGCCCGCAAGAATAAGATCAACTTCACCGCTCTTGATGCCGCGAGAGGCTACGGCGACAGCGTCCATGCTGGAGCCACAAAGCCGATTCACGGTGGTGCCGGAGATTTCCTTAGGAAGACCGGCGAGAAGAAGAGCCATGCGCGCGACGTTGCGATTGTCTTCCCCGGCTTGATTGGCGCAGCCATAGACGACGTCATCCAGCGCGCTCCAATCGACCTGGGGATTTCGTTCGAGCAGGGATTTGATGGGAATGGCGGCAAGGTCATCGGTTCTGACGGTGGCGAGGGCGCCGCCGTATCTTCCGATGGGCGTGCGAATGGCGTCACAAATGTAAGCGAAGCTCATGGTTTTTGCGGTCTTTCCGCGTTCCCAGTCTACCGTAAACACACACCGGTTGACCAAATCCGGTGCTTCTTTCGGGGGCGTGCGTTAGACTCGGCTGGAGCCAAATCAGCCGCTGACGGTGGAACCACGCCATGCTCATAAATCGCAAGGAAATCCAGATCGAATGGGGCCACTGCGACCCCTTCGGAATTGTGTTTTTCCCGCGCTATTTTGAATATTTCGACGCTTGCACCAATGCGCTCTTCCATCGAGCGCTGGGCTTGCCGAAGGCAGAAATGTTGCGGCGGTTCCAGATTGCGGGGATTCCACTGGTCCAGGCGAGCGCGAATTTTTTCGCGCCGTCCTCGTTCGGAGATGTTGTCAGCGTGGAATCCTGCGTGACGCAGTGGGGAAAGAGCAGCTTTTCCGTGCAGCACCGGCTCTTGCGCGGACAGACCCTGGCGGTGGAAGGATTTGAAAAGCGCGTGTGGACAGTGCGGCCGGGGGGCGATCCATCCAAGGCAGTGAGCCAGGCCATTCCCCCGGAAGTCATCGATAAATTCTCGTAGATTGACAAGAGGCTGTTCCCTTCATGGCAACGATTCGCACGCAAGTCGGGATCATCGGCGCAGGTCCGGCGGGCTTGACGCTGGCGCATCTGCTGCATCTGCAGGGGATCGAATCGGTTGTCCTGGAGAGCCGCAGGCGCGAGTACATCGAGGGACGTGTGCGGGCCGGGGTGCTGGAACAGGGAACCGCGGAGTTATTGCGCGAATCCGGCGTGGGCGCGCGGATGGATCGCGAGGGGCTGCAGCACAACGGGATTGAGCTGCGCTTTGGCGGCGCGGGGCATCGCCTCGATTTCAAGGAACTCACCGGGAAATCCATCACCATTTACGCGCAACAGGAAGTGATCAAGGACCTGATCGCCGCGCGGCTGGGCTATGGCGCGCCGACTTGTTTTGAGGCGGAAGCGCTGCGGGTTGTGGACGTGCATGCGCAGCCGAGGATCTTTTACCGGCAACACGGCGTCGAGCATGTGGTGGCATGCGATTTCATCGCGGGATGCGATGGCTTCCATGGAATCTGCCGCCCGGCGATCCCCGCGGACCGCTTGCAGATTCAAGAGCGGCAATATCCTTTCGCGTGGTTGGGGATACTGGCGAGAGTGCCGCCCGCCTCCGACGAATTGATTTATACCTATCATGAGCGCGGCTTTGCGCTGATGAGCATGCGGTCTCCCGAGGTATCGCGGCTGTACCTGCAATGCGCTCCGGAAGAAGACATCCAGAACTGGCCGGATGACCGGATTTGGGAGGAACTGCGGATGCGCATGGCCACGCGCGAGGGTTTTGCGCTGCAGGACGGGCCGATTTTTCAGAAGAGCATCACACCGATGCGGGGCTTCGTGGCAGCGCCGATGCAGCACGAAAGACTGTTCTTGCTGGGCGATGCTGCGCATATCGTTCCGCCGACGGGAGCCAAGGGGCTCAACCTGGCGATCGCGGACGTGCGGGTGATGACGCGCGGGCTGGTGGACATCTATAAACATGGGAAGCGAGACGGCCTGGCGGACTACTCGGAGTGTTGCCTCAAGCGTGTCTGGAAGGTGCAGCGATTCTCGGCGTGGATGACGGCGATGCTGCACCGGTTTGAGCATGAGGACGCCTTTTCGCACAACTTGCACCTCGCGGAACTTGATTACGTGACGACTTCGCGGGCTGCTTCCACCGCACTGGCCGAAAACTATGTAGGCCTGCCATTCGATACGCCGGGGCTCTTCTAGCCCTTCGCGGCAAGTTCTGGATATTCGCCGAGCGGGATTTTTCAAACATACGCTCCAGTGTTCAGGTCAATAGCGCTGAACGTGCCACAGGGATTTGGCCCAAGCGTGCCGGGAGTGAGGCAAGACATCCCGTGCACTCCCAAGAGCAAGAGGCCTGTTTGAGGAATCCCTAATGAGAGAAGAGAAGGGGGATGTGCCGAATTGGAGAGTTACTTCCGGCTTGAACGGAATCTGCACTTGGAAGTATTTGGGAAAACACAACAGCGTGGAACGGTGTCCCTGGAAACTGGGCCGACAGAGCCGTGAGCCTGAACAAAAAGAGAGGAATGACGACTTAAGAAAGGCAGAAAGTGCCGATAGAAGAAAGTGCCGGAAGCAAAGTGTGCTGGAACGCCGCTTGCTCGGTAAGGCGAGTTGCGCGCCCCTGCGCGTGGGCTCGACGAGCGTAACGCTAGGGGAGTCGACATTTGCACGGCGTGAGCTGAGAAACGCAGTGTCCCTTCCTAAAAGTGATTCAAATTGGGGCGCGCCGCCTGGCCCGTAATCTTTCGAGCGCTGGCCACGGAGCCTTTCTTGACAGCCTTGCTCCCAGCGCCCAAACTCGACGTATCCCCTTCCAGAAAGTTAGTTTGTGTGAACCATCATGCGCCTTCTTGTCGCTGAGGCCGATTTGTCTCTGGCGGAGTTGCTTCAATCCCGGTTTCAGCAGGAAGACTTCACCGTGCAAGTCGCTTCTGCAGGCAATCAGATTTCAGAATTACCGGAGAAGACTCCCCTTGATCTCGTGATCCTGGACCTGAATCTTCCTGGAATCCCGGGGCTGGAGTTTCTTCACACCCTTCACCGCCGCTGGCCGGAGACGCCCGTGATTCTTGTTTCCCAGGCCGCTGCCGTGGAAGAGCGCGTTCGCGGCCTCAACGCAGGCGCCGACGACTTCATCGTTAAGCCGTTCGCCGTTGCGGAACTTGTCGCCCGCGTGCACGCCGTGCTTCGGCGCCGCAATCGTCCGGGTACGGACACTTTCCGCTTCGAGGATCTCGAGGTGAATCGTGTCTCTCACAAAGTCAGCCGCAGTGGCCGTTCCATTGAGCTGAGTCCCAAGGAATACGCGCTCCTGGAATATCTCCTCCGCCATTCCGGCCGCCCCGTCTCCCGCAATTCCATCATCGAAGAGGTCTGGTGCATGCGCTCCGATTCCATTACGAACGTCGTGGATGTCTACATCAATTACCTGCGCAAGAAAATTGACGCCGGCTCCGATCGCCCACTCATTCGCACCATTCGCGGCATTGGCTATCAAATCGGCGGGAATCACCTGCCCAAACAGACCGCCCTCAAATAGTCTCATCCAAAGAAAATGGGCGCCCCGGCATGGCCGGGACGCCCAATGAAGCAGAAGGGAACTCAGTTTTCTTAGCGCATCCCCGGGCCGTCGCCGGCGCTCGCGGACCGCGCATTCGGATCCAGGCTCAGCATGCCCTCGGTGGCCGAAACTGCCACCAACGAGCCGTCCCGCCGCGTCCGAATCACCGGGAAGAACCCTTGCGAGAGCGGATCGTCCATGTGCTGCCAGGATTTTCCGCCGTCGAATGAGGTCAGCAGGCCCTGCTTCTGCAGTGACACCACCAACGCTTTCTCTGTCCCCGCTACCGACTGGAAGGACAATTCGCGGACATCCGAGCGGTTCCAGGTGCGCCCGGCATCGCGCGAGCCGTACAAGCCCATGTTCGAAGTGATGAAGAGCGTGCTGTCGTCCACGCGGTGAAGCCTCAGGTTACCCGCCGCGGCAAACGCGAGTTCCTTGGCATCCCAAGTCTCGCCCTTGTCGCTCGAATACAGCAGATTCCGTTCGACGATCGCCCAAACCTGATTGCCATCGGCGGCAACTTCCACCGATTGTGCCGGCTGGCGCGTCAGAGGATCCTTGCTGGCTGGCTTCCACGTTGCGCCATGGTCCTTGGAGACGAGTACGCCGCCGACCGTCGCTGCGTACCAGGCCTCGCTGCCGAACGCCATGCCATTCACCAGAAAGGCCGTCAACTGGGGACCCGCCTGCTTCGGTGCCGCTGCCTTAGCAGGCACGCCCTTCTTGCCCTTGGTCGTTTTTACGGCAGCAGCAGAAGCCGTATCCGGCACGTACAGCCCCGCACGTACCCACTTGTGCGCCGCATCGTCGTACTTCATCCATCCACCGTTGGTCAACCCCGCCCACCAGCCTGTCGGCGCAGCATAGACGTGACGCAGTTCCGTACGCTTCAGGCCAGGTCCCAGTGTTGTCCAGGAGTTGCCGCCGTCCTTGGTCGCCAGGAAAGCATCGTTATCAAACGTCAGTACCACCAAGGCGCGTTCCGGATGATCGCGATCCAGCGCCACATCCGAAATATGCTGGTGCTGGAAGCCATTGTTCGCCGAAGTGAAAGACGACCCGCCGTCCGTGCTGATCTGGACGCCTTCGCGCTCCGTTCCAATGATGATTTTCTGCGGGTTCTTCTGGTCAATGATCAGCGCGTTGATGATCCAGTCGCCCGGTGTCACACGCTTGAAATCCTTGTCATTCACTGTCTTCCACAGGCCGGTGGTTGTCCCCGCATACAGAATGCTTGCATTCGTGGGGTCCATGCGGATCAGTTGCGTGCGGCGGAATACCGCAGGGATGCCCTGATATTTCACCCACTGCTGCCCGCCATTCATGCTGTGATAGATCCCGGAGCACGCCACGGCGTGCACGTTTTCCGAATTCGCCGGATCGACGATGATGTTCATTACATCGGAATCGTCGATCATGCCCTTCACCACTGGAAACCAGTCTTTGCCGCCATTCGCGGTCTTCCAGGGCAGGTGATAGGTTCCGGCATAGATGACGTTGGTATCCTTCGGGTCGAAGGCCACCGAGTCAAAATTCCGCAGGTCCGAATGATGGGCAGGGGTAATGCGTTCCCAGGTGGCGCCTTCGTCGCTCGAGCGGTACACGCCGCTGAGCGCACCGGCCAGTAGCAGCTTCGGGTCCGTGGGTGCTTGCGCCAGCGCTCTCACGGTCTCGTGCGCCAGTCCAATAATGTTCCAGGTGTGCCCGCCGTCGTCGCTGCGGTAGACACCGCCGCCGCCCGAATACAGCGTCCAAGTGCTCGCGTAGAGTCGCTTCGCATCGCGCGGGTCCACAATGATGTGCGTGATTACGTCATCTTGCCCGGTCCCGATGCGGCTCAACAGTTGCCAGTGCGCGCCTTCGTCGCCCGACGTGAACACGTGACCGTCCGCCGTTCCCAGATAAAGGCTCTCGATGTTATTTGGATCTGCAGCAAGAGAAATAACCGTTCCGCCTGGAGGCCCCACTTGCCTCCAAGTCTGCGCCTTCGCAGAAACGGCGAAAACCAACATAAGCGTGGCTAACCCTAAAAGCACACGTTTCATTTGCATGCGATTCTCCCAGAGCGCTGGTGCGCCCACAAGTCGCAAGTGTAGGGAAGGAGTACGGAAAGGCATGCTGGCCTAAAGTACAGATTCCGGGCAAGATGTTTATAGTACTAGGACTATGTGACGTAACTGGGCCTACTAACTCTTCTCCACGCCCCCCAGTGGCAACTTATTTCCGGCTTTAGGGTTCTACCCCATGGGAACCCAATGAGGGTAATAATAGGTACGGGTTTCCGGGACCCATCTGCCAATGCTGGGTTCCTTATCAGGGGAAAAAGCTATGAAGGCCAACCTTACCGCGAAGAGCACCATTGCATTGCTGCTGTGTCTGGCCGCTTCTTTGTTTTTGCTGTCCCCCGCCGTCAAGGCGCAAGGCCCGGTGAACGACGCCACCGTCGCCTCAGGCGATGTCGGTCCAAGTGCCGATGACACTCAGGATCCACCATCACGCGTTGCCCGCATCAGCTTCACCGATGGCTCTGTCTCGCTGCAGCCCGGCGGGACCGGCGATTGGGGCACTGCCACCAAGAATCGCCCCATGACCATTGGCGACAAACTCTGGGTGGATCAAAACTCCCGCGCGGAATTGCAGGCAGGACAAGCCGCCCTCCATCTCGGCAGCATGACCGCGATCTCTTTCCTGAATCTCGATCAGAACATCACCCAAATACGCCTCGCCGAAGGGAAGCTCAACTTCCGCGTTCGTGAAATCCTTCAGGACGATAACTACGAAGTGGACACGCCCAATCTTTCTTTTACCGTCCGCGAAGCGGGGGACTTCCGTATCGAGGTCAACGAGAACGGCGACTATACCAGCGTTACCGCCATCCGCGGCCAGGGTGAAATTGCTGCTGGCGGGCAGACCTATCCCGTCCACGCCGGTGAGCGCGCCGACGTCACGGGTACGGATAACAACATAAAATTCTCGACCGCTGCTGCGCCGGCCCCTGATGATCTGGATCGCTGGGCGCAGGATCGTGACCTGAAGGAAGACAACTCCCCTTCGGCCAAATATGTTTCGCGCGACACGGTAGGCTACAGCGACCTGGACGATAACGGCACTTGGAGCGAACAGCCTGACTATGGCCCGGTCTGGACACCCAACACAGTCGACCCCGGCTGGGCGCCTTACAGCAACGGCGACTGGAACTATGTTGGCCCATGGGGCTGGACTTGGGTCGGCTACGAGCCTTGGGGCTTCGCTCCGTTCCATTACGGCCGCTGGAATTGGTTCGGCGGTGGCTGGGGTTGGTGTCCCGGCCCGATTTATGCTCGGTCGTTTTATGGTCCGGGCTTCGTCGGGTTCCTCGGCGGCGGGTTCGGTTTTGGGTTTGGTTTTGGCGGCGGCCACGCCTGGTTCCCGCTCGGCTGGGGTGAGCCGTTCCATCCGTGGTACCACGCTGGCGGCGCCTACTGGCACAACGTAAACGTGCACAACACGTTCATCCGCAACACCAACGTCATCAGCGGGAGGGGCAACGGCAACTTCAATTACCGCTATGCCCACAACGCCAACGCGGTTACAGCCGCCTCTCACAGCGCCTTTGTGAATGGCCAGGCGATCAATCGCGGCGCAACGCATCTCTCGGCATCTGCTCTGCGTGGCGCCAGCGTGACCAACCGCATCAATGCGTCCCCGACGCGCGCAAGTTACCTTGGTGCTTCCAATTCCCAGGGCCGCGTCGCCACACCTTCTGCCAGTGTTCAGAATCGCAGCGTGATGGCGCGTACCGCTCCTGCGGCTTCCGCTTCTCTTCTGCCCGCGCGCACCATGAATAATTCGGCTCTCAGGCCGGGCAACTCCACGGCGGCCAGCACAGCGCGGTCCGCTGGCACTTCATCAGGATTGAGCGCCAACCGCCAGTCGCAGCTCTCCACCAATCGTCCGTCCTCTGCCGCTTCGCAGGGTTCCAGGCCGTCCGCTTCGCTGAATTCATCGGCCCGCCCAAATACTTCCTCGCGCGCTTGGAGTGCGCAGGGCAACTCCACTGACTCTGGCCGGGCCCCGCAAGGTTTTGGCAGCACGAATCGCCCCGCGAATTCCGCGGCGGCGGCGCGCACGAATACCAACAACCGTCCGCCCTGGGCCGGCTCTGGCGCGGCCGCCAATTCGGCGACCCGGAATTCCGCGAATCGTCCGCCTAGCGCGATGAACGGCAACCGCTCCTACACGCCACGGTCTTACAACGGCAATCGTGGCTACTCATCTCCGCGAAGCAACGCGCCTCCACACGGCTCTTCGGCGCCGCATAGCTCTTCCGCTCCTCATTCTTCCGGTGGCAGCAGCTCTCACGGCAGTGGCGGCAGCTCACATGGTGGCGGCGGGGGCGGATCCCACGGCGGCCATCGCTGAGTGGGATTGTCTTAATCTGTCGAAGCTCCGTTAACTCTTCTCAAAGGAAGGCCCGTGCCGGGATACCGGACAGGCCTTCCTTTTTTCCGCTCCTCCGCCCACTTGTACTTTTCGCATCCCCACTTCGTGCTCCTGCAACTCCCTGAGGTCTGACCGTGTTACACCTAGTAGCGTCAGGCAGTCTGGGACGTGACGCTGCTCGCAGCCAGGAACGCCGCGAAGCATCCATTCACGAAATCGGCACCAGCCCGTCGCTTATCCACGGTCCATCCTCACGCGGAGGGTTTTGGCTCCAGGTTATTGAGGGTGGCAAGCGCTCCAGGAGAGAAGAAAGCACCATGAAAACACGTTCACTCTATTGGCTCACACTGTTCACTTTGATCCTCGCCGTAGCCTTGGCTGCTCCGAAGCGCGCGGCAGCCGACGATGACGATCCGCCGGGCCGCGTCGCGCGCCTTAGCGTCACGAACGGTCAGGTCTCCTTTAGTCCTGCCGGCACCGATGATTGGGTTTCCGCCGTCGCGAATCGCCCCATCACCACCGGCGACAAGCTCTGGACCGATAAGGACGCTCGCGCCGAGTTGCACGTCGATTCCGCTGCCTTCCGCCTTGCCGGCGAAACCGGCTTCTCTTTCCTCAATCTGAATGACCAGACCATTCAGGTTCGCATTACCGAGGGCACCGTCAGCATCCGCGTGCGGCGCTTGGGGGACGGCGAAAACATCGAAGTGGACACGCCCAATCTTGCCCTCTCCATTCTTCGTCCTGGCCGCTACCGCATCAATGTCAACGAAGCCGGCGACACCACCATCGTCAGCGTTCGCGATGGGGAAGGCGAGGTCACCGGTGGCGGTTCCTCCTACACCGTACACCCAGGCGAGCAAGGATCCTTTTCCGGTACGGACACTCTCGATGCAGACATCGAGGGTCTTGCCGATGCGGATGATTTCGACAACTGGTGCAATGAGCGCGATCTCCACGAAGATCACGCCGTTGCCCGCCGCTACGTCTCCGACGATGTCATCGGCTACGAAGATCTGGACGAGAACGGTGGCTGGCGCCCGGTTCCCGACTACGGCACCGTTTGGTTTCCACATGTGACCATCGTTGGCTGGGCCCCCTATCGCTACGGCCACTGGGCTTACATCTCTCCTTGGGGCTGGACTTGGGTTGATGATGCGTCCTGGGGCTTTGCTCCCTTCCACTATGGCCGTTGGCTTTTTGTGGCAGGTGCTTGGGGTTGGGTACCCGCGCCGCCGCGTGTCGTCGGTGTTGCTTATGTCCGCCCGGTGTACGCCCCCGCTCTTGTTGCTTGGGTCGGGGGACCCCACTTTGGTGTCGGCGTTGGAATCGGTGTCGGCGGCTTTGCCGCTGGTGTCAACGTAGGCTGGTTCCCGCTGGGACCGCGTGAAGTCTTCGTGCCCTCCTATGCGGTCAGCCGCGCGTACGTGAACAGAGTGAACATCTCCAACACCACTGTGAATCAGACGGCGGTCAACAACTACTACAACGCGACCGTCGTCAACAGAAACGTGAACGTCAACAATGTCAGATACGTGAACCAGGGTGTTCCGGGTGCCGTCACCGCCACATCGCCACGCGCGTTCACCTCGGCCCAGCCCGTTTCGCGCAATCTCGTCGCCGTCGACCAAAGGGAAGTGGCTTCCGCCCCTGTGGGCATTTCCGCTCCCTCCGTGGGGCCACCCAAGCAGGCCGTGATGGGTGCGGGTACAGCGACGAACGTGCGTCCACCTGCTGCTCTCGCGAGCCGCCCTGTTGTGGCCAAGACGGCGCCTCCGCCGCCTCCGCCGTCTTTTGAAAAGCAGCAAGCCGCCATCCAAGCGAATCACGGACAGCCCATCTCGATGGCACAAGCGCGGCAGATTCAGCCGGCGCGTACCGCCGCAACCGTGGCGCCCGTCAAGATCGCTCCGCCGTCTACTCCGGCTACGCCTCGCGTGAACGCGGTTCAGGGACAGAACAATCCCAACCGCCCGTCCAATGCCGCAGGCGCGCAAGCCAATCCAGCCGGGAAGCCAGCCAACACTCGTGCGTACAGCGATCGGCCGCCCGCCTCGCGGCCCACTACCGTCGAGAATCCTGAACTCGAACAGAAGCACCAGCAGGAACTTGAGCAGCTTCATCAGAAGCAGGATCAGGAACGTCAGCAGCTCGAGCAGCAGCAGTACCAGGCGCAGCAGAAGCTCCAGCAGCAGAATGCCGAAGCCAGCAAACAGCAGGAGCTAAACCAGCAACACCAGCAGCAGCTTGAGCAGTTGGCGCAGAAGCACAATGAGGAGAAGCAAAAGCTGAATCAGAAGCAGCAGGCTGAGCATGCCAAGGCAGCGTCGTCATCGAAGCCCAAAAACGAAGATAAGCCGCATCACTGAAGCTTCTCTTCGCCAATCCATCCTTCTACCGGGGCGCATTCATTTGCGCCCCGTTTTGTTGCTACAACGCATCTCATGCTTGGCGTTCGTCAGGGCGCGGCTTCACATGCTTTTGTTTGAGTATTTCTCTTTAGGAGGCCCGGGCTTCAGCCCCGGCGTTCTGTTCATAAAGCAATTGGGCTTTAGCCCCTGAGGGAAGTCTTTTCCCAGTTTTTCAGCAACCTCTTTCGCCGCGCCAGATCAGCGCTCCCTCTTGCCGATTCTCACGGCCCCTGTGATATCTTCACAAGAGCCCGCTATGTCTTCCGCTTCGGTTACAGCCGAACTTTTTCGCCGTGTCATGGGGCACTTTGCGACCGGGATCACCGTGGTCACCGTCGAGCGCGAGCCCGGCAAGGTCCATGGCATGACTGCCAACTCCCTTGCTTCCGTTTCCCTCCAGCCTCTGCTGGTTTCCATCTGTGTGGACGAGGAGAGCCGCCTGCTCTCCTTCCTCAAGACCCAGCGGCGCTTCGGCGTAAGCATTCTGAACGATACCCAGCAGGCGCTGTCCGAGCATTTTGCGACGGGCGAACAAGGGCCGGACGCCGACGCGCGACTCGGCATCCGCTATCGTTGGACGGAATCGCGCATCCCCCTCCTCGAGGATGCTTTGGCGCATCTCGCCTGCAACGTTGTCGCAGAATATTCCGCGGGAGACCACACGATCTTCCTGGGGGAAGTCGAAAGCGTGGATTTGGGCGAGGGCCAGCCTCTGCTCTTCTACCGCGGCCAATACCGCACTCTGCAGTCCTGACGCAGGACCACCTCAATTTGACCGCTTGCTCTCGTGATGATTCGGGGCCGAAATTAAGCCGCTTGTCTGTCGGAGAGAGGGTGCGCTTAGCCTGAAATCCGAAGTCGACCAATTGCAGGCGGGCGCATCTCCTTTTGTTTCAAACGATTATCCTGTGAAGACCCAGCTTCGCCGAAGTTGGCTTCTCCCTCACCATCCACCACCCAAAATCTGTCATTTCGACCGGAGGGACGGCGCTTTTTGCCGGCCCGGAGTGGAGAAATCCCTCTTCGACTTCGGATTTCAGGCTTAGCGTTCCGTGCTTCCGAAGGGCCGCGCGGATTCCGCGGAATCGCCCTGTTCTTTCCGGTGGCTCTTCACTTCGCGCAACGAGTAGATCGCTTTGTTCTGTGATTCGTAATAGGTGCGGGAACTGATCTCTCCCAGCAGGCCCATGGAGATAAACTGAATCCCGCTGACAAACAGGGCAATCGCCAGCAGCAGCAGCGGCCCGTGCTGCGTCATGATGTTCTCGTTGAAGAAAACTTTTTTCGCCACCAGGATCGATCCGAGGATGAATCCTGAGCCCGTCCCAGCCAACCCCAGCATCCCGAAAAACTGCAGCGGCCGCGTCGAATAATCCAGCAGGAATTTCACCATGATCAAGTCAAAAAAGACGCGGATGCTCCGCCCAATCCCGTAGTTCGAGCGGCCGCTCTTGCGCTGCGGATTGGAAATCGGCACTTCCGTGATGCGCGCCCCCGACGAACTCGCCAGCGCAGGTATAAACCGGTGGAGTTCCCCGTAGAGCTGGATTTCCTGCAAAATCTCGCGCCGGTAGGCCTTGAAGGTCGTGCCGAAATCGTGCAGCTCGATTCCGGAAAGTTTGGCCATCAACCAATTCGCGATGCGGCTTGGCACTTGCCGCATCAGCCAGGGGTCGTTCCGGGAGCGCCTCCAGCCGCTGACCAGGTCGTAGCCTTCCTCGAGTTTCTCCAGGAATCGCGGAATCTCTGCGGGATCGTGTTGCTGGTCTCCGTCCATGGAGATCACGATGTCGCCACGCGCAAAATCGAACCCCGCCTTCAGCGCCGGCGTCTGTCCAAAATTGCGCCGCAGCCGGACCACGTTCACGCGGTGGTCGTGCTCGTAAATCTCCGATAGCACCTTGTACGAGTTATCTTTGCTTCCATCATCCACAAACACCATCTCGTACGGCTCGCCGAGCGCATCCATCACATCCGTCAGCTTCATGTACAAATCCGGGATGTTTTCCTGTTCGTTGTAGAACGGAACCACAATCGAGTACCGGATCGGCGACTCCATTCCCATATGACTGTTTCTTTGCCCCTCTCAAACGACTTGCCCGGCGCCCCTCACGCCGGCTGGCCGGAACCCCGCCTTCCGTCAGGCTCAGCTTTATCCCAGCGCACCGCTAAAACCGTAGTTTATCAGGCGTATCCCTCGCCTGGCGACAATTTTTCTGATTTGTGCGTCGGTCAGAATGTCCAGCTCGGTCTTCCTCGAATCCTGCAGCCGGGTGGCGCTTTTCCGCAGCTCCTCGTCCACATAGCCCGGGTGGCACATCAGTTCCGTTGTGCCCTCCGGCAACTTCTCCAAAAGCTCTTCGATCCCTTCGCGTGTCAATTCGCCGGTCTGGGCGATCCCGCAGAAGTAGTCGCTGGTGGCAATCCCTTCGCGGTCCGCCAATTCCCGCGCACCACGCGCCAGCAACTTCAGCCCGCGCGCCTGTATCCCCTGTTTCAAAACCACGCTTGTGTTCTGCGACGCCCCTGCCGATAACGCCGAGCGCAAGCTCGATTCCTCATGCGCCACGCGAATTGCCCTGATCCCATGCTTCTTTGCCAGGCGCAACGCCAGTTCAAATAGCCCCGGCAGCATATGCACGTGTTTGTGCCCGTCCAGGTGTGTGGGAGAAATCCCGGCCTCTCGAATCTTCCGGATCTGTGCGTCCCATTCCCGCTCGATTTCATCCAATCGCAAGCCGCGGCGCGCAATTATCAGCAACAAGCCTTCTGGCCCGGCATCGAGCTCGCCCGCGCTGTTCAAAAGCCCCGGCACTTGATCAGCAGGAGCGGCTGGCGGGCCATCGCTCAGGTTCAGATGCACGCCAATTCCCAGTTCCGGATTCTGCCGTGCCGCGTCAATCCCAGACTGGAACGCCCGCCCGTTGGCCAGCAACGTTGCACTGGTCACCAGACCCTTGCGGTGAGCCTCCACGATCCCCCGGTTCACCCCTTCCGTCCATCCCAGGTCATCCGCATTGACAATCAGATTCCGCACTTTTGCCTTTCGCCTGTCCTAAACGTCAAAGTGCCTGTCCTTTCGGACAGCTACTCTTACGCTTCCGTACCATTGACCCTTCTTTCTTGTAACTCTAGCATGATCAACAAGACAGTTTGTGGAACAGCGCTGCTCTCGGTCGCGCTGCGGCTTTGCTCGGCCGCGACCTGCGCACGTTCCATGCGGCTTTCGCCGCAGCATGCCAGCGCATCCGTTTCTCCGCTGGCTCTCGAGGCCACGATGCATGTCAAGTTGCAGGAATTGAAACAGATAGGAGTACGCTACGGCGAAAAACGCCGCGGACGCCGCATGAACTCCCGCGTCCCCATCCGCCTGGAGTGGGATGCTTCCACCGGCCATCGCCAGCGCGTCGAGGCCTTCACCCGGGTTGTGAATCCTTACGGTTGCATGGTCATGATTTCGGAGTCGCTTGCGCTGGATCATCGCCTGGCCCTTACCAACCTCGCCACCGGTGCCAGCAACGCCGCCGTGATTGTCTGGAAAGGGAATCAGCAACCCGAGGGCTGGGAATACGGCATTGAGCTCGTCGCGCCGGACATGGACTTCTGGGGGTTGGAGCTGTGACGCATTTGCCAAAATCGACGCCGCCCGCGGCCGCTGCTGCCTCCCCCAACGTCAAGCGCAACGCCAACACGGTTCGCCCGCAAACCAATGAAGAGCGCCGTCGCGCGCAACGTGTGTTCCTAAGGATGCCCGTTCTCGTGTACCTCGAGGGCAAAGCCAATCCCATTCACGGCACCACGCACTCCGTCAGCGCCAGCGGGGCGATGATTATTCTGCCCCAAGGCTTTCCCACCGGCACCCAAATTTCCATCGAGAATCCCAAGACCCAGAAAAAGGTGGAAGCTCACGTGGTCCGCCCGCCTGTAATGAACGCCGAAGGCTCCCTCGTGCCCGTCGAGTTCACCACGCCTTCCCCGCAGTTCTGGAATATCTTCTTCCCCCCCAACCCCAACAACTGACGCCTCCGACATTCGCGCAAGGCAGTCCCGTAGCCCCAACCCTAATTTCCCACAAGAATCCGCCTCGCCAAAGAAAACCCTGTCGGGGTACGGCGAGCTGCCGTGTCCGTTTTAGCTTGTGGCACAGTCACTCCTGACTGTGCTCTTGGGTTTGCCTTTGAAGCGGCCGCCTTCTGCCTGCCCGCCGCAGGAGGGAGGCGGGCCGTCCGTGTAGCGGTTGAGCACCACTCGACCCCATCGCAGCAAAACGTAAGTGCCTCTGCAATTCGAATCCCCGCACTCTTGTCATTACGAGCGCAGCCGATGCTCAGTTGATCGTCAGACTGATAGTCGGACTAACGTTAGACGATGCCGGGTTGGCCGCAATGGGCAACTGTGCTGTGCCCGTTACCGTGACGTGCAACGTTCCCGATGACGACGCACCTGTAGTGGTGTCACCCAGGTAACTCGCGCTCACCGTGTGCGTCCCCACAAGTTCCAGGAACGGGGGTGCCTGCGCCCCTGTCACAGTGATGTTGCCCGTCGTGCCGTTCGCCACCGGCGCAGTTCCCAGGATCGCCCCGTCGACCAGGAACTCCACGTTTCCGGTGGGTGTCCCTCCCGTCACGGTCGCACTCACCGTAATGCTTGTGGTCGGCGCTGCCACCAGCTTCGTGGACGATACCGTGAGATGCGTGACCGTCGGCGTCGTCCCGCCGCCTCCTCCGCCGCCGCCCCCGCCACCGCAGCCCAGGGTGAAACTCAACACGCACATCAGGGCCAGCCCCAGCGCGGCGCGATACCGCTTCCGCCCGGGCAAAAAGAGTAAGAGGATAGCCGCAAGGCCCGTCCCCCCGCTTAGCGTCCACCACCCGCTTCTCAGACTAGGTGCGGCGGGGAAAATGGCTGCGCGGAAGGTCCGCGTTTCGGGGAAATTCATGGCCGTCATCGTTGAAGATGGCGCGGCCACGTTGACCGTCAGTGTCCCCGTTCCGTTCCCGCTGCTGGGCACTGTGACGTTCAGGGGCAAGCAGGTTACTCCCGGCAAAGCCGTTCCGCAGGTAATCCCCACGCTACCCGTGAAACCTCCGGTCGGCGTCAACGTAATTGTCGAAGTGCCACTGCCGCCTGCGGTCACCGGTGTCACCGTCGTTCCAGCCAACGTAAAGCTCCCGGTACCCGTCGATTGCGTAACGGTCAGTGAGAGGTTGCCGCTGGATGCGGTCGAGTTTGAGCCCGCGTAGTTGGTATCTCCGCTCGTGTAAACTGCGGACACGGTGTAGGTTCCCGCTGTGGCGAATGTATGGGTCAGGGTAGCTGTGGCGTAGGCATCAACAGGTGTAGTGGTGTTAAGGCCCGAAGCGGCCGTGGGAACAACGGTCACCCCACCCAAATTGATGGTGTTATTCGCGTAGAAAGTCACTGTCCCCGTCGGACCGACTCCGCCGCTTGGCGTGGCAACCGTCGCTGTCAACGTCACGGTTGTCGTGGTCGTGGGTGTGGCCGTGTTCGCCGAGACATACGTGGCCGTTGGAGCCGCGCTGACGGACAGCGGGAACGCGACCGACGTACTCGCGTTATAGCTATTGTCGCCAGCATAGGCGGCAGCAATCGTGTGGCTGCCGCCGGGAAGATTGATCGGCAGGTCCTCAAGATAACCGAGACCGTTGAGCGAGGCCGAATTCGAGGACGTGCCCGTCTGCGTATTCGGGAAATCATTCAGCGGCTGGCCGTCATACGTTTCCGTAATGGTTCCTGTAGGACAGGGAACCTCATTGGCATCGCACGGTTTATTCGCCAAGTTGGTGACGTCAACTCTCATGACGTAGGGCGTCGTACCGTATACCACTGGGTTCGGCGCTGCAATGTCATACAGTAAGGTACCGGTATCGTAGGTCCACATACTTAATGTTGTCAGGCTGCTTTCTTTGCTCACCGTAACATTGACCGGGGTAGACGTTCCCGGAGCAAATGTCCCATCGCCCGCGTACTGCGCCACAACGGGATAGTTGGTGCCGCCTGGCAGCAAATTCGTCGTGATGGCTGCCGATCCGTTGCTCAGCACGAATGTTGGCAAAGTACTCGACGAAGTACTGTTCGTAAAAACCCCGATCCCGACCGGCGAACTTCCGGGTGGCGAAGCGATAAGGGAGACGCTGCCAGTAGGCACACCCGAAGCCGAAGTCACATTCACTGTAAAGCTCACTGTGTTGCCATGCGGAATCGTGCCTGTGGCAGTAGTGGTGAGCGCCGTTGTCGTGGTATCAAAGCTCGCCGTGTGCCAAGCCGTCGCCAGGTTCGCCACGTTCACCGACCCCAACCCTGTTGCTTTGTCGTACCCAGCTACCGCCAAAAAGGCCGGATTGCTCTTGTTGCTGGGATCAACCAGCACGCCGTATTGGTTCGCAGACGATGAAGTGTTGCTGCAATTCGGTGAGCTGCCTGCGCAAGCCACCGAGTTATTGCCCGTGACCGTGTCGTAAAAAATGCAGCCCTTCGCGCTCACACTCGCAGTGTTTGACGCGCAAATGGTTCCCGCGGTGTTCTTCTTGTAAAGTTGATACAACACATAGTTCGCATTGCCCTGCCGTCCCGCTGGCTCCCCGCCCTGCTGCTGGACGATGAGGGCCATGATGCCTGCAAAAGCGGGCGCCGCCGCCGAAGTCCCACCCACAGGGGTGATCTCTGGGGTCTGGCCTGCCACCAGGCTGCATGCATTGCCGCCTTGCTGCGCCGAATCCGCCTCGCACGTCAGGTAGAAGGTGTTGCTGGGCGTATTGACAGCGGAATACAAAGACACATCGGGGATGTCGCGATAAGTGTCGGTCGAGACACCATTTTGCCAAGCCGGTTTCGCATTACCAGCCGTGCATGCTGTGCCAGCGCTATTCAGCGTCGCGCAATTGCTCTGGCCGCCGCCGCCCCCCTCCAGGTCCGCAAGACTCCCGTTGTTTGTGTTTGTGGTAATGGTCGTCACCCTGCAAGTATTTAGGCCAATGTTTCCCGCTACTGCGGTCGCCGCGCACCCACTGTTCCATGTGGATTCGGGAATATAAGATAGTGCTGACCAGGGTGGCGTCCCGTTCGTGGTGTTCCAGTAAACAGATGGCAGTGTTCCGTTCTGGAAATCAGTCCCACCCAGGGCCACGTTGAACGGGGTTGACGCCAAACCGCTGACACTAAGTCCACTCACGCTGTAGTCAAGTGGGGTGCTGGAGCCGGCGTCGCATGAATCCGAGCCGGTGTCGCCGGTGGCCAGAATCACCGTTATCCCTTGCGCCGCTGCCTGCTCCCAGAGATAGTAGTAAAACTGATTTCCTGCAGTACCGAGATCAGCCTCGCAATCCCCGAAGCTCTCGCTCAGGATCGGCGCTAGATTATTTTCGATAATGTAATTTGCCGAAAGATCGATGCCCGCAGCCCCTAACCCGATAACCGAGTCTTGGGAGACAACCAGATCGATCGTCGCTCCCTGCGCTACCGCTCCCGCCCATTCGACGTCCAGATCTGCTTCGGCTTCGTCGCCACTCACAGAATCGGGCCCCTGAATGCCCGGGTCCGGTCCGTTCAGAATGACGTTGCTGGCGGTGAAATTTTGCGCAAGGTCGAAGAGGCTGCGGAATTCTTGCACGTCGAGGACATTAATGTTGGAATCCTGAACAATAGCGATGGGAACGCCCGAGCCAAAAAGGTTGCCGGGCACGTTGTAGATCTTGGCAAAATCTGCCGGCGCAACCCCATAGCACGGCCCACTGCCGCAGGTGAAAGTGACGGCCGGCTTCGGCCCGGTCCCCGTGACGTTCGTGCTTTGGAAATTCTTCACCCGGCGCATCAGTGACTTTGGCCGGAAGTTATGGAGGCCTCTCACACCCGCCAGCACCGGCGCCAGCGCTGCCGGAATCTGCGGGTCGCTCACGTTCGCAACATGTTGTTCGCCATGCACTAGAAAATTGTGAATGTCGGTGTGAAATGCGTTCCGCACCTGGCCAACATTTCCGGAAAACTCGATGGTGGTGCGGCCCGCTCCCACCTTCACATTCTGAAATCCGTGAGACTGCAACCAGCCCGTCACCGCCTGAATGTCTGCATCCGCCGGACCGAACTGATTCGCGAATTGCGTTGGCGTGAGCCAAGCGTGGTAATTCGGGGAAGACTTGTCTTGCTGCTGGTCGAGCAATTGCCGCAGCGTCGCCTCCTGGGCGTTGCTGCGCTTCAGCAGCAACAACATCCGCGTCGCCGGCTGCGCATCGCTCACCGCCCCTTGGTCAAATTCCGGTCGCGCCAGCGGGTGCACATTGCCCGGCAGCGTCACCGTCCGCGTGTCGTCCACGGCTTCCACCACGCGCGCTGGCACTGTCACTTGCTGGGCCCACGCCGCCTGTCCTGCCAGCAGCAGGGTCACGGCACACAAAATCATCCAGCTCTTCGTTCTTAGAATCTTCATAATTTTCTTAAACTCCCCAGCGTCTTTTTCGCAATCTTCCCGGGCTCTTTTGGCAGGAATGGTGTGCCTCCGCCCCTTACGCAGACACTCTTCATGCTGTCTCTTTCAGATGCCCTAGGACAGGAAACGGTTTGCTCCCCTTAGGCGCCGTAAGTCCCTCTTTATATAACACCTTTCCGGCTAATTTAGTTGTACCTGAAAATCGGCCGGGTGCGAAATTCCGCTGCTCGAGGCCGCCGTAATCCCCAAATTGACCACTCCCAGCACTTCCTGGTTGATCGTCGGGGAAACTGACGGCAGCGTGTTGGCGTCGCCGAAATAGTGCGCCGCCATGGGATGAGACCCAACCGCCAGCGTATCCGTGGTAAACTTCGCGTTCCCCCCAATCACTCCCACCAGGGCGCTATAGGGCTGGCCGTTATCATAGACTTGCACTTGGCCCAAGGGGTTCGCGCTGGCATTGACCTGCACGATCAGCGTCAATGGCTGCTGATACACGACCCGCAAGTTCGAACTCGAAAGCGTCGTCGTGGTCGGCGCCTTCGCACCCCCTCCTCCCCCGCCGCCGCTCCCTCCTCCGCACCCCAGCATCAGGCTCACTACGCAAACCGTCCAGCCGCTGGCAAAGGCCAGCCGCCGGGCGCCCTTTCTTCCACCCGTGTCCCACACCGCCAAGCCCAGCATGCCCATCCCCACCAGCAGCCCAGACGCCATCCACCCGTTCGCTGTTCCCGCCGCGCCCGACATGGTCCGCAAAGCCGCCCCAGCCGTCGTCGTGGTGGGAGTCAGTTGCAGTTGCGTTGTCGCTGTGGTTTGCCCCGCAGCAACCGTCACGCTCGACGAAGAAAACGAGCACGCATATCCCGCGGGCAAAACTGTCGTCCCCGTGGGGCACGTCAAATTGATCGTTCCCGTAAAGCCGCCCGACGCCGTGATCGTCACCGTCGCCATACCCGCGCTGCCCGCCACAAACGCCACCGGGTTCGGCGATACACTCACGCTGAAGTCCCCCGACGTCATCGGTTGGCTCGCGGAGTCCGCCGCCTGCCAGTTGTTGTCCCCGCGATAATGCGCTTTCAGGCTGTGCACTCCGGGCGCGAATGTCTTGCGTATCGCGAACACACTGATATTCCCCGCGCCCACCGTCAGGTTCTGCGCGGTGATGAGCTGCGCCGCCCCGCCATTCAACGAATCCCAAAACTCCACCACTCCCGTGGGATAGGCCAGCCAACCATTGCTCGGAATGCCCGCCACGCTGACGTTGACGCTGACTTCCTGATTTGCATTCGCCGCACTCGGCGCGCTCAATGTCACCGTTGGCGTGCCCTTGCTCACGCTAAAAGCCAGCGGCGGCGCGCTCGCCGATGCCCCGTAGTTTGCGTCCCCTGAATACTCCGCATAAAGCGTCACGTTCCCCGCCTGTGGCCACGCAATGGTGATTTGCGCGGTCCCGTCGTTTCCCAGCGCCACCGCTGTGCTGCGCGGCCCCACCGCGTCCCACAACGTCACGGCACCCGTCACTCCACTAGCGCCTGAAGGCGTGACCGCAACGCGAAAGCTCCCCGTGCTTCCCAGCGTTATGGGCAGCGTCACGGCCGTCAGCGTCGTCGCGCTCGTCTTCGTCCCACCATTCGTGCTCACATTCACGGCAAACAGCGATTCGTTCTGATTGCCGCTCGGCACGCTCGCATAGTTCGCGTCGCTGCTTCCATCGTAGCTGGCGCCAAACTTGTGCGTCCCCACCACGAGGTTGCTCACGATCATCGAAGCTTGCGCCTGTGTCCCGAAAAATCCGCCCGTTTGCAGCGGCACGGTGGTGCCAATCGCCACTCCATTGTCCGTAAACTGAATTGTCCCCGTGGCCGCCTGCGTCCCAGATCCCGCTACAACCGCGTGAATCCCCACGGACTGCCCCACGTACACGTTCGCGGAACTCGCGCCCAGCACCACATACGGCGTTCCTTTCCCAATCGAGAAGTTCGCTGGAGCAGACGCGCTCCCCGCGAAGCTGTTGTCTCCCGCATACGTTGCCGTCAACGTGTGCGTTCCCACTCCAAACGAATATCCGCCGCCATTTCCTGTGGGAATGTAGGCGCTGCCATCGGGTGCAAGCGCATACGTGCCGATGAGCGTCGCTCCGTCCTGCAGAGTAACCGTACCCGTCGCCTTGCCAAAGCCCGAGGCGCCCGCCACTGTCACACGCACCGTAACCGCCGCACCGTAACCCGCGCTTCCTCCCTGCACACCGTTCATGCTGATCGTTGTAGTGCTGGGTTCCGACGACACATTCAACAGCAGCACCGGCGAATCGCTTGCCGCAAACGTGGCATCGCCGGCGTAATGCGCGGAGAGCTTGTATTGTCCTCCCGGCAGATCGCTAACCGCAGCCGTGAACGCGCCATTCGTCAGCGGCAAGTCGTCAGCGTCGCCGTGCAGGTCCGTCTTCAGCGAGACCGTTCCTGTCGGCGTACCGTTTCCGCTTGCGGGCGCCACTGTTCCGCTCACATTCACGCTTGTACCGTGCACGAAACTGGCGCTCGATGCCTGCATGCTCGTTTGCGATCCCGCGAACGACACATTCTTCCAATTGCTCACCAGGTTCGCCGCATTCACCGAACCCAGCCCCGTCGCCATGTCGTAGCCCGCTCCGGCTGCCTGCCCGGTCAGGAAACCATTCACGCCATTCTGCGCCGAAGAACATCCCGGCGAACCGCCCGCGCAGGGCACGGCGTTGTTTCCGGCCGTCACGTCATAAAACACGCAGGAATTCTGCGCCGTAGGATTGGTTTGCTGCGAAGAGTCGCAACTTTGCTTCTGCGCCAACTGGTACAGAACGTAGTTCACCTGCCCCTGCAAAACTCCATTCTGCTGCTCCACCAGCGCCAGGATCCCCGCCATTGCCGGCGTCGCGGCCGATGTGCCTCCCACCAGCGTCAATCCCACCAGATTATTTTGCGCATCAATCTGGCACGCGGGTCCCGCCCCAACGTGGCTCGTGCAATACACCATGTTGTCGTGCCCCCACCCCGCCGCCAGCGCCACATCCGGCACATCGCGCGCGCCATCCGCGGGCACGCCCGTGCCCGTCTGCCACGGCGGTTTTGCGTACACCGAACTCGCCCCGCCGCCTCCCGCCAGCAGGCTGAAATTGTCGATGCCATACAGGCAGTTCGTTGCGCTGGCCGGCTGCCCGGGATCGCAACTGTCGTTCCACGCCGCTTCCGGGATGTATCCGATCGCCGAGGAAAAATCGCCGGCGTCAGTCGTATTCCAATAGGTTGCTTCGCTTCCCTGATCCGCGAATTGCGTGCCGCCCACCGCGACGTTGTACGGCGTCGCCGCCGCTCCATTCACCGCAAGCCCCTGGGTCGCGGGTAGTCCCGAATTTGGATTGTCGCAGCCTGCCGCGCCATTATCGCCCGCGGCCACCAGCACGGTGATTCCTTCGGCGGCGGCTTGCTGCCACAGCGCGCCGTAAAATGCATTGCCTGTAGGTCCGAGCGCCGCTTCGCAGCCTCCATACGTGTACGTCAGGATCGGGGCAACTTCATTGTCAATCGCGTAGGCCGCGGCCAAATCCACGCCGCTGGTCGTATCCGTGCTCCCCGCGATTACCACATTGATCGTCGCGCCCGGCGCAACGGCCCCGGCCCATTCCGTGTCCAACAGCGCTTCTTCCGCGTCCGTCGGATCGCTGAAACCCGGGTCTGGTCCCACCACCACGATGTTTGGATCGTTTGCGCGCAGCTTGAAGATCTGCCGGAATGTCTGCACATCCGTCAACTCGAACTGCGATTGTGCGGTCACCGCAATCGCCACGCCCGTGCCGTCAAGCCCGCTGCTCAACAGCGGCTTCGTGTTGTAAATGGCCGCAAAGTCCCCCGGCGCAACGTAGTACGCATTCGTCGGCCCGGCGAAAGTGAGTTGTGGCCGCCGCCCTCCGTGCAGCGTTGCCGGGCCGCTGCCCGTCGTACCGTCAACATTCCGCCGTGGCAGCCGCTTCCCAAAACTATTCAGCGAGACCACTCCGCCGGAAATCTCTGCCAGTGCATTGGGAATTGCAATGTCCGTGGCATTCGCCACATACTGCTGCTCCCCCACCTTGTAATAGTGCAGCTCCGTGTGAAACGCTTGCTCCACCTGTTGCGATGTGCCGCTGAACTCCACCCACCTCTTGCTCTTCGCAGTTTGCGCGACCGTGAACCCGCGCCCTTGCAGCCATTGCTTTACCTTCTCCACGTCCGCGTCGGCCATGCCAAACTTCGCGGCAAACTCGTTCGCGCTCAGCCAGTGGTGATACTGCGGCGACTTGCGATTCTGCTGCTCGTCCAGCAATTGCTTTAGTTGGTTTTGCTGCTCCGGCGACGGCGATAATACCAGCAGCATGCGCTGCATCGCTCTGCTGAACTCAACCCTCCCCGCATCGTTCGCCGGCGTCGCCAGCAGCGGCTTGGTGTGCGCGATCCGTACGTAGCCCCCGTCATCAATGGCTTGTAATGGTTGTTCGCGAATCTGCGCGTTTGCCGGGGAGCCCAATACGTTGATTGTGAGGATTAAAACGGAGAGCGCAAGACCCTGCCTGAGAAAGGACAACTTGACCCACCTTAACGGATCAGTCTAGCGCGCTTCTGCCCGGGCGGCGGGGGCGACCCCTGCGGCGTCATCGCGCTGCAATCCCGAGAACTATTCCTCTGAGAGAAATTTACCCCCCAAGTTTACACATCGCCCCCAAGCCTGACAATCCTCAGGCCGCCGCTCGAGGGAGGCGGGCGCCTTTGCGGCATCCTCATATTTCGCCCGTCTCTTCTCTGCGAACTCTGTGCTCTCTGTGTCCTCTGCGTTTGATTTTCTCTTCCCTCGTCCTTACCGCACCCTCAACCCATCTCCACGTTCCCGCCGGAAAGAATCACGCCAACTCGCGCCATTCTGTCGTGCGGCAAGCCCAGCGCCGCAACCCCGCCTTCGCGCAGTAGCGGCGCCAGCGCCACGGCGCTCGATGGTTCGATCACGATTTTCATGCGTTGCCATACCAGCCGCAGCGTTGCGCGAATCTCCTCTTCGCTTACCAACAGAATCCCATCGGCATACTTTCGCAAGATCGCAAACGTGCGTGGCGCCAGCGACGCCCGCAGGCCATCCGCAATCGTATCGGTCGTTTCCTGCGGCTGCAGAACGCCTGTTTTCAGCGAACGGTACGCATCGTCCGCGCGTTCCGGCTCGCACCCGAATACCCGCACCGTGCCGCGCACTCCTTTTGCTCCCAAACATGTTCCGCTCAGCAGCCCGCCGCCGCTGACCGGTGCCAGCACGGCATCCAGCTCCGCCACCTCTTCCAACAATTCCTTTGCGGCCGTGGCCTGCCCGGCGATGATTCGATCGTCATCGTAGGGATGGATCAGCACCGCTCCCGTCTCCGCCTGAATCCGCGCGGCCGTTTCTGCCCGCGCCGAAACCTTCGGCTCGCAATAGGTGATCTTCCCGCCATACGATTCAACCGCCCGGCACTTCACCGCCGGTGCATTCTTCGGCATCACAATCCACGCAGGCACGCCGCGCCATCCCGCCGCCCGCGCCACCGCCGCCGCATGGTTGCCGCTGGAATGCGTTACCACACCCCGCTTCGCCTCTTCCGCGCTCAGCGAAAAAATGGCGTTGCTAGCCCCGCGAATCTTAAACGACCCCGTTTTTTGCAGATTCTCGCACTTGAAAAAGAGCGATGCGCCCGCCATCTCATTCAGCGAAGTGCTCGTCAACACCGGTGTGCGATGGACCAGCGGCCGGATGCGCTCGTGGGCCTCGACGATCGTCTCCCAGGTGATGGCGGTCACTCCCTTCTGCGCATTGAGGTTAGAAGCAGCCATAGCCTCAGTCTAGTCTAGCTGGTACTCCTAGCGCGAGAGTTCCCCCCCGAATGGACCTCTCGCCCCCTTGACCTGCCCTACCTCTCTGCTAACCTTAGCATTACAGTTAGTGTGCCGCCGCGAACCGCCCACACTCGCCCGGCACGGAGTTATCATGGCCCCGTCAGAACGCCGTCAACTTGAGCGCTTTGCCTTTCGTGTCCCCTTGCGCTTCCGCGCCTTGGGCCTGGCCGCGGACAAGACCGAACATTTTACAGAAGCCATCAATCTTTCGCGTGGCGGTTTTTTCTTCGTCACTTCCGCGCCCTTGCAAGTTGGCATGCCGATTGAAGCGACACTGAAAATGCCTGCTGAGATTACCGGCAACCAGACCGATGAGACCCACTGCCGGGCTCGCCTGGTGCACGCGCGTCCCGATGCCTATAGCGATGGCCGCATGGGCTTTGGCGCGGAAATTGAAATGTTTCTGGATTCCGATAATCCCCGGCCCGCGAACCCGGATCTCCCCAAACCCAAGCCCTGATTTGGATTTCTCACGAACTACAATTCTCCCGTTGTTCCAGTTCAGAAAGACGTGGTCATCCTGAGGCGATCCGATGAGGATCGCCTCAGGACCTCAACCTCGGAATCGTGCATGGTGTGTCCGGTGAGATTCTTCGGGGCGCGAACGACGCGCTCCTCAGAATGACAGGTGCTGCGCTGCTTGAATTACGGACAGAATTGCATCTCGTGAGAGACTCCGGCTGATTTTTACTTCGCGACCGTGATCGTGGTTTTTGCCGCTCCTAGATTTTCAAACTTATCGTAAGCCCGCACCGCTATCGTGTGCTCTCCCGGCGAGAGGCCCCGCACGGTGAACTCGTACGCTTCCGTCTTGCTGTCGCTGATGCCCGCTGCCGGCGCAAGCAATACCCAATCGCCGCCATCCACGCTGTATTGCGCTTTTTCGACGCTGCTCGTCGCATCGCTGGCCGTGAACCGGAATTCATAAGAAACGCCCTGCGAACGGTCGGCATTCATTCCTGTGGGACTCGCCTGCAGCTTCTCAATGCTGGGCGGCGCATTGTCCACTTCAAATCGCTCGCTCTCCCGCTCCGTCTTCAGTGCCGCGGCCGGCGGATTGGACGGTGCGTCACTCGCCGCGATTTTCAGGTAGTACGCGCCATCCGGCATGGTCGTCGTATCCCAGGAGTAGAATTTTTGATCCAGATTGTCCTTCAGGAGTTTCCAGTCGTGCTCACTCTCGCCACGGAAATAGACGGCGTAGCGCAGATCGTCGTCATTGTCGTCGTGGGCGCTCCAGAGTACAGACTCGTACCCCTTCTGCTGCGTCCCTTGTAGAGGCTGCTCAAACTTGGCTGTGCTCGTCGTCGTAATCACCATGCCGCTGGGGTTGGGCGTTTGCGGCTGCCTCAGAACGACGTTGCCGGGTTGCCCCATAATAATCTGTTGCGCTTGCACGCGCACCCCCGGGTCCTGCACCACAATCCCGTCGATCACCGGCGCAACGTTTTTCGGCTGGTACGCCACGCTCACCCAATCGATCCCGTCGCCGGGGCGGCCATCGTGGATCACTGCTTTCCATTGTAGGAATCGCGCCGCGGGCGCTTCCACGGGCGTTGCGGACGCCGTGTACGGCCCAAACCACCGCGACCATTCCTTCCCCGGGTCTTCCGTGTTTCCGCTGCGCACGAAAAATTCCAGCCGCGGTTCACCCGCGTTCTTTCCACTCTTGCTTGCCGCAACGCCAGCGCTAGCCGGTGGCCCCCACCACTCGATTCGGCCCCACTGCGAAAAGAGTTTCGCGTCGAACGACTGCGACTCAAACGTGCCTTCCGGTTCGTACTCGGGGCCAAGCGAAAACACCTTGCCGGGATTCGCGGTGCACAGAAATACCTTCCCGCTGGACGAGCGCGAAATCCCCGTGATCTGCGCCGAACCCGATTTCGCCAGTTGTGCATACACCCCGCGCCCGTCAATCACCAGCAGCGAACCGGTGTTACCCGTTCCCGCAAGCAATCGCCCGTCCGAATTCAGCCCCAGCGCGTAAACCACGTCGTCCCGTGAACTCCAGATCTCTTCCGGCGCTCCATCGGTCGCGATCTTGTAAATGCTGCTCGAAATGGCCTGGGGAAACGCCAGGAAGGGAACTCCAGCTTGGCCGCCCATCGGCGAAACCGTGTTGGTGATGATCGTCGTTCCCTGGGGCGTCGTGATCACCGCCGAGGGAGCTTGCATGGCCGATTTCTGCTTCTCCCCAATCGCTGCCACGTAAACGATTCCGTCGGGCGCCACCGTCAGCGAAGTCACCTCGCGCTTCGAAGTCTCATAAATCACGAAACCCTCCGCCACGGCCTCGTCCGCCGACTTTTTCTTTACGTTTTTCTCCGCGCTTCGCGAAATCCGCAGCACCCGCCCATTGGGCTCCGTGCCGGCTAGCAGATTGTTCTTCGCGTCAAACGCGAGCACCTTGATGTGCGCCTCGTCGCTCGCGTAGAAAAGTTCTCCCTTGCCCTCCGGCGTTACCGCGAAAATCTGCCCTTTATCGCCCGTTGCCACATACAGCGTTCCATCCGCTCCGAACGCCAGGTCCCAAATGTATTTCGTCTTCGGATCAAAGAAGACCAACTTCTCCCCGCTCGGCATCACCCGATAGACCTTCCCGTCCGGCGACGTCGCCACATACAAGCTGCCCTGCGCGTCAAACGTGATCGCTTGCACCAGCAGGTCCGTGGACTCAAACACAGTCTTCGGCTTCCCGTTTCCCTCAAATCGGAATACCTTCGCGGGAGATCCTCCGCCCGCGTACAACACACCCGCGGGATCCGTCCGCAGCGACCACAGATAGGAAGCGTCCGCATCGGAAATCAGCGTGAATTTCGGCGCAAGCTCCAGGTGCCCGTCGCTCCGCACCGCCACGCCCTTCGCCGTGCCTTTCTGGAATTCTTCATACGTGGATTGGTGCCAACGGCGCGTGTGGTCCGCCACGGCGGACGCCGCCACCAGGCAAACCAGCGAGGACAGCAAGATCAGGCGTTGCATTCGTTTCGACATGGACAAGGTCACCGGATTTGTAGATTCAAGGAGATCAGCCCGGAAACAGGGCCGCCAAGCGCAATCGTAGACTCGCTGGACAAGGATTCGCGAAGCACCTGTACCGTACCCGGCGCGGGACGCCCGTCAATCATGTTGATTTGCGACAGCGGCACATTCGGCAATTCCTTGTCGTCCCACACCAGCGTCGGCGCCGGCACAAAGAGCCCCACATACAGTCGGTCATTGCGCCGTTCGCGATTCATCAGCGTGATCAATTGATCGAGCCCTTCCGGCCCCGCCGCGCCGGACATGCCGGGAAAATTAAATCCGCGCGACGCGCGATTCATCCAGTCCGCATCGCTCACCAGCACCCGCAGCGTCGTGCCCCGCGCAATCTGGTCCGGCACATGCACGGTGGTTTCTTCGATGCGTGCCGGCCCGCGATATGGCTGCAATAGCACGCGAACTTTCAGATTGTCCCCCGGCGCCGCTTCGCCCTTTTCCAGCCACGCGCTGTCAATCGTGTACGACTTCCGCCCCGGCTGGCTTTCCACGCGCAGCGTAATGTGCTCCACCGAAGGAATCTCGTAATTGTTGTTGAAGAGCCGCCCGAACATGCTCTGCACCACCAGCGCGATCGGCAGGCTGTCCGGCATCAGCGAATCGCCCGGCGCAAACGTATTCTCCACCTGCACCGGCACGTGCCCCTGCAAGCGGATTTCGCCCGTCAGCCGCAGCGTCGTTCCCTCACCATACAGCGAATTCTGGCTGATTCCGTTGAACGTCGTCAGCGCCACCAGCAGCGGCGTCAGCTTCGGATGATTCACCAGCTCAAAGTGCAATTTCTTCTCGGTGCTTCCCATCACGAACGTCAAATCCAGCGGAATCATCGCCGGCGTCGCGCCCAGCTTTCCCGTCACCGCCGTCAGGTGATCTCCCGTAATCGTCCCGATCGGCCCGCCCACATTCACAATCTTCGTGGACACCAGATCCGACGATAAGGTCGTCACCACGCGGCTCCGCGCCATCGGCATCTGAACCTCGCCCAGGTTCATGAACGGGTGCCCGCAGAGAAACACCCGGTCGCCCTGCACCGCGGTCACTGTGCACGCCGCATTGATGGACGCATCGCCCTGCACCAGCACCATTCCCGCCATGTCTCCCGGCGCCAGGTGCGCATCCTCCGGCCGCGCCTCGGCCGTGCCGCCCTGTGCCGCCACAAATCCATAACTCTGCAGTTGCGGCGCAAACTGCTGCAGCGCCGCCGGCTGAAATCCAGAAAACACCAGCGGCGTCTCGATGGGTTCCAGCGACGATCCGCTCGGCAGCGTGTTGCGCGCCAGCGCGTCGTTCGGAAGCGAAAACTGCTGCGGGCTTGCTTGCGCCGCGGCGCTTTCGATCGGCGGCCGAAGCACATCTTCTATCGGCGTCACGCCTGCGATCGCTTCCTTGGTGAAAATCCCCAGCTTTTGCGACAGCGCCCCTGCCAGCTTTCCCTCCAGATAGACCGGACTCCCGCTCATCCCGGCCACCACGCCGGTATGTTCCACCTTCGGCCCCTTCAGTTGCACCAGAATCATTGACTGCTTCGGCCCCAGAAAATTTGGCAGCACCCCAAGCACTTCCAGGTCAAACTTCTCGATCTGATCGCCCGCGAAAATCGTGTAGGCATACCCCTGCATCCCCGCGCGGACCTGGGATAACGGCATGATTTCGGTGGATTCTTGGGGAGCAGCCGCAGCGGCAAGGCCGCCGAAAAGGAGGGCCGTCATAAGCAACTCTGCTAACCGCTGGAAAAATCTAACCATAATAAAGATAGACGTGACCCCCGTGGTGCAGGATGCATGATACTGGCTGGGGAGGGGGTACGCAATTGAACCGCCAGAGTGGCCGGGCTAGCCGCAAAGGCTTAGCCTTCCTAGGACTCGCCTTCGCCCTTCTTGCGGTATCCCACTTCAACGCGATATTGTGTTGAGTCAAACCTGAGGAGGCACCATGGCAGAACCCACCAAAGAAGAATTGCTGGCGCGCATCGCCGAACTCGAAAAACAGACCGCAGGCCACAAAAAGGGCGCGCTCGAATTCCGTGTCGGCGAAAAGGGCGGCGTCAGCGTCTACGGCCTCGGCCGTTTCCCCGTCACGCTCTACTACGAGCAGTGGGTCCGCCTACTCGATGCCTCCAAGGACCTCCACGCCTTCCTCGAGGAAAACAAGCACCGCCTCAAGCTCAAGGATCAGTAGGTCGCCGGCTGCTGCGCCGGCCATCCCATGATTCGTATCCATCCCATGCTGATTGCAACGATTCCGCTTTCGGCAGGCCTGTTCATGTTTGGTTTATGGTTGGGCCGCAGATCATCCTCCCTTGTATTTAGGACACTGCTGACCTTGTTCGGAGTAGTTCTTGCCATTCCGGGTCTGCTTTATGTCTTCTACTACGCGCATTGGTTTGACTCCGCTGCCTGGTTCATCACGCTGCGTATCGCCCCCTATTCAGAGCTATTGGCTGCGGGCATGGGTTTCTTGGCGGGTGTGATTCAATCTTTCTTCAAACCTCGGAGCTTTACGGCCAAACTTGTCATGCCTGGCATACTCCTGGCCGCCGTTTTCATCCCGTATCTCAAATCCTTCTTGGATCCCGTGGACCTCCGTCACTTGCATACAAATTGTCAGGGCGAATCATGCATTCAGAGCACCCCGTCAACTTGCGGCCCCTCCAGCGCTGCGTCCCTGCTAATAAACTATGGTGTGGTGACCTCTGAGCGGGACCTGGCGCGTGATTCCTTCACCTCGAACAGCGGAAGCGAAATCTGGAATCTCGCCCGTGCTCTTCAGAAGCGCGGTTTTCTTACGCGTATTGAGATTCAATCGCCCAATGCAATTTCCCCACCGGGCTCATCGATTGCCGGAGTCCTTCTACCAGGCGGTGCAGGTCATTTCATCGCCATCTTGGACCGCAGGGATGATGACTTTGTTGTGATGGATCCTCTTAAAGGGCTAATCGCGACGTCCGGTTGGGGATTGCGGCAGACCTACAAATTCACGGGCTTTTTTCTTTTAGTCCGTCCATTCCCTCGCGAGCCGTGGCAACTTCTCCACAGCAAGTCGTCGAACACTTTGTCACCCGCGAAATGTCCGGCGAGCGATTCACGCCCGAAGGCTGGCGGCGTGTCAGCGCTTGCTTCATTCACCCGGATGTGCCCCCTGTTCGCCCGAACGTATACGTCATGATCAGCGATTATTCGGTTTGGCCGCCGTTTTTCCGCGATGGGAAGGCCGAGGTGATCGTAGGAAACTATCACGCTGGCAACATTGACCCTGCACTGCGCTACATTCCGCCCGATCCCAAGGAATATAAGAGCGGTTTTGAATACAAACTGGATTTTGTCCAGAACGATCGGAATTCCGTCCCCTGCGAGCAGGGCAATATTTCAGACGGCGGCACCCCTCGTTGGCAAACTGAAAGCGCGCCCTGGCTTCTTCTGGATGTTCCCAGCGCCATTCGTTACGTTTCCGCAAAACGCGCCCAGACGAGTGACCCGGCAATCATCAAGAGCGCGGACCAGACACTGTCTCATTTGAGAGCAATGCGTAACTGAAGCGGATTTAGGGGAATGTTCCCGACAATTATCGCGTCGAAGCGATCGACTTCGCCGTCGTCGCTTGTCCGTGCGCCACACCCTGCACAGATTCTTTCTCCTGCGACTTCGTCTCGTCTACTTTCGTTTCCGGCGCTATCGCAGAATTCGTTCCCTGCGTTTCTTGCCCCGCCTGTGGGGAAGTGCCGTTGACTACCGGCGCACGGTGATTCGGAATCGCGGCCAGCAATACACCAACCAGAAACAGCGCACCAACGCCAATGGCGAGTTTCGTGACCAACTGCAGCAACGTACGACGGCTAAACATGGCTTCTCCAAATTCAAGCGCGATGCGCAATTTGTTCTATTCCATGATACGAATCGCCCAACCAAATTGTTTGCCCCATTTCCCATCGCGTTCCCCAACAAGACTGTCCCCCCGTACAGGCAATCCCCACTCCCTGTAGCTCAGGCCTTCAGGCCTGAGGCTTTTTCTTGGGTTGTCTTGCCCCGTAGATTCTCACTTCAAATTCAAGTGGCATGTGCGGCTAGAGCTGTTGCCAGGGTCCTGCAGCCAACCCTTTTGGAGTGCGGCGGCTTGCCGCCGCCTTTACGACGTAATGAGCCCCGCGAAAGTATCTTTCTCCACAAGGGCCGACCTTTTAAGCGGACGCCTTCGCCTTTCCGCCCCACCGCGCGAACCTCCGCGCCCCCACGGCCACAAATCTCCCCGTGCTAAACTGAATCCAGGACACTGCATCGTGAAAAAAGAGACCATTCATCCCGCCAAGGCCCTCACCGGCACCCTCGAACTTCCCGGCGACAAATCCATTTCCCATCGCTACGCCATGCTCGCCGCTCTTGCCGAAGGCGCCAGCGAACTCCGCCACTTTGCTGCTGCTCGCGATTGCCACAGCACGCTCGGCTGCATGAAGTCGCTCGGCGCGGATGTGAAAGTGGACGGTAGCACCGTCAAGATTACGGGCCGCGGCCTCCGCGGCCTGAAAAGCTCTTGGCGCACCCTCGACGCGGAAAACTCCGGCACCACCATCCGCCTGCTCTCCGGAATCCTCAGCGGGCAGGACTTCACCACCAGGATTACCGGCGATGCCTCGCTCCAGAAGCGCCCCATGAAGCGCGTCGTTACCCCGCTCCTCCAGATGGGCGCGGAAATTCAAGCGCGCGATGGCAATTTCCCGCCGCTCGAGATTCGCGGCGGCCATCTGCACGGCATCCACTACGACATGCCCATGGCCAGCGCCCAGGTGAAATCGGCCGTGCTCCTCGCCGGCCTCTACGCCAGCGGCGAAACGCTGGTTACGGAGCCCGCGAAGACGCGCGATCATAGCGAACTGGCGCTAGAACTCTTCGGCGCGCGCGTCGAAAAGCGCGGCCGCACTGTCGCCATTCAAGGCATGGCGGACGGCCCCGGCAAGGGCGCGTTGCAACCCAAGTCCCTTGATGTGCCGGGAGATATCTCCTCGGCCGTCTTCTTCATCGCCGCCGCGTCGCTGCTGCCCGAATCGAATCTGTTCATCGCCAATGTGGGCTTGAATCCCACCCGTTCTGCCATTCTCGATTTCTTCCAAGCCATGGGCGCTTCGCTCACCGTCCTCAATCTGCAAAGCGCTCAAGGCGAACTGGTCGGCGATTTGAGCGTCAAAGGCGCGCCCCTCAAAGGCGGCCACATTTTCGGTGAACTCGTGCCCCTGCTGATTGACGAGTTGCCCATGCTCGCCGCTCTCGGACCGTTCACCGAGGAAGGCATCGAGATTCGCGACGCTGCCGAGTTGCGCTTGAAGGAAAGCGACCGCATCGCCGCTCTCGCCGAAAATCTTCGGAAAATGGGCGCCAAGGTCGAAGAACTCCCCGATGGTTTGCGAGTGGAAGGCCGCCACTCCGGCAGAGTGCATGGCGCGGAAATCGCGCCGCGTGGCGATCATCGCATCGCCATGGCCTTCGCCGTTGCCGGCCTGGCCGCCGAAGGCGACACCGTGATCCACGATGCTGACTGTGCCGCTGTCTCCTATCCTCAATTCTTCGATGAATTGCGCCGCCTCGCCGGCGCGTAACTGTTGGATGTGCCAGCGCGGCAGTCGGATATCAGATATCAGTTATCAGCTATCAGGAACTGACAACAGAATCAGGTTTTGACCTCCCAACGCTCGATATCCATCTAATGTTCATATAATATGTGTGGTTCGTTAACTGGAGGGTGCCTCCATGCAATCCGTGCGCGAGTTGAAGATCTGGCAGAAGTCGATGGACCTGGTCGAGGCATGCTACAAGTTTTCCGCAACACTCCCTGCCGACGAACGGTTCGGACTGGTTTCGCAGATTCGCAGGGCGGCTACGTCTGTGCCAGCAAACATAGCCGAGGGCTTCGGCCGATGGAATACGCGCGAGTTTGGGAGATTCCTGGCAATCTCGTGCGGCTCCCTTCGTGAATTGGAAACTCACGTGATTATTACTCAGCGCCTGGGGTACGTTTCTGAGGCAAAGTCGGGGCCGATTCTTCGCGCTACCGATGAATTAGCCAGGATGCTGTTTCGCATGCGCGAGAGAGTGACAACCAATATCGGAGTTTCGGAGAGCGCCCACCGGAAGCCACGTGCCAACGACCCTCGCTGAACCCACGTACGTGCGGCTCCTTGTTTCCTGATATCTGATAGCTGATATCTGATATCCGCAACATCCTGATCGCTGATCGCTCTCTACTGCTCGGTCGCCGGTGGAATCGGTGTCGCGGGCGGGACAGGCACCGCAGGCCTCGCCGGTGGCGGAATCGCCACGGCCGTTCGCCGCAACGCGATATTCCCGTAGCTGGTCTTCAGCGTGATCTTTGGTCCGCGCCCGCTGCCGTACTTTCCGGCGAGATGCGAATCGCCCGACTCCGATTTCGTCACCGCCAACCCAGAAAACTCCGTGCTGATGTCGCAATTCCGGCAATCCGCGGCCACTTCAAAGCTCGAGCTGCCCGGCAGCGATAGCGAGATCTCTCCGGACGAATTGGTAATGCTCACGTCATCCTTGGGTACCGACGTGAATCGCACGCTGATCGCCGCATTGCGGTTATCGATATTTACCTTGCCACCGGGGTTTTCCACGCTAATCTCATTGTCCCGCGTGCGCAAACTGAGGTTGCCCGGCGCGTCCACCACATCCAAATTGCCCGATCCCGCCTCCAGATGCCCGGCCAACGCGGACAGCGTCAAATCCGTTTTCGCGGAAATCATCCGCACGCCCTTGGTCACCCTGTCTGCGCGCACCGGCCCGTAGAAATCGCCGTCAACCGTCAGGCTCCCTGCCGCATTGGTCACGTCAATTTCGCCGCCCTTGCCGGACACCTTCACGTCGCCCTTGGTGTCGTTTACCTTGACGTCGCCCTTGCGCATCTCGATCAGCACGTCGCCCACTATGTTGCGGATCTCCACATCGCCATTCTGGTCCGTCACTCCAATGTCCGCGGTCATATCCGAAACCGTGACGTCGCCCTTGTCCGTCTTCACCGTCAGTGGCGATTTCTTCGGCACCGACACTTCCAAATCCACACCGATGCGCGAATCGGACAAGTCATACCCGCTGGGGCGCACTTCGTAGGTATCGCCATTCTTCACGACCTCGACGGATACCGGTTTGGCGATCCGGTCGGCTTCTTGCTCGCTCCACGTTTTGACGCCCTTCTTTGCCGACACGCGAATCTGCGCATCATCCGATGACCGCACACTGATGTCTCCGCGGCCGTTATGCACGAAAACGTGCGTATTCGCGGGAACCGTCTTCGGCGCAACTTCCACGTTATAGGTATAGTTATCTCCACCGTCGTCCAGTATCGCGTCACCAATCTTCTTTTTTCCGTACTCCACGCCCACGACGATCCCCAGCAGCGCCAGCATCCCCACCACCAGCACCACTTCGCTCCCCGTGATTCCCCCGCCCGTTGCGCCGCCTGTCCGCGCCCCAGCGGTCCGCTCGTACAGTTTCACCGCTCCCCAGAAAATAATGATCAGCGGCCACCAGTGCCCAAAGAAATTGCGCAGTTCCAGATGTCCGTAAGTGTGAAGCAGAAGGATCACTCCCACGGAGATCAGAACCAGCCCCGAAAATAATCCGCTGCCACGCGTCTGGGTGCGAGCCATAAGTGATTATTGCCTCTCCGCAGGAGACACCGGCGGGGGAGCGCCTGCTGGCGGTGGTGGTACCCCTGGCACCGCTGTACTCGTTTGCGCTTCGATGTGGCCATCCCGCGGCGCGAGTGCCGAGGCCAGGTGCAACAGCCCAATCACCACCAGGATCACCGGCCACGTATTGCCAAAGTCGAAGTAGCCGCCGTGCAACTGGTGCAGCAGGAAAAGCACACCAACCGTTATCAGGACCGCAGGACCCGTCAGGCTGCGGATCGCGCAGCGTTGGCAATTGCACCGGACCTGGTTGCTCATTGTCCTAACTCCTCTCCGTTCCTGCCCCTTACCGCTGCCCGCCCATGCGCTTTCGCAGCATCAGGAAACCCACCCCAATCAGAACCAGCGGCCAAAAGATCTCACCAATCCGGAAGCGCTCAAAGAATCCAAAGTTCCGCAGCAGGATCAGGACTCCGACGCCGATCAGAATGATCGGGCCCATGGGTTGGCGCGCGCTCCATGCCTCGATGGGATCTTTCGGAGCCTCTCCCGTCTGGCGCATCTTCGCAGTACGCAATGCATCGATGGCCATGTAGAAGATGAATGCCACCAGCCCGAAAACCCAGAAGCCGTCCGGTCCTTCGCCAAAGGCTCCCGTGATGCCAAGAATCAAGGCGCCGAAGACGACGATGTGAACAATCGCCTTGTTGTACTCGCCGTTGTAGATCGCGCCGAGACCCGGAATAAATCCAAGTATGAATGCAAGCACGGGACTCACCGACCCGGGTTTTCCCGCAACGGGAGCCGGTGGGGCTGCCCCTTGAGCCTCCGGCACTCCTTGGGTCACAACCGGTTCCGCAGTCTGCGGCGCCGGCAGCCCCATCACCTGCGCCAGGCACTCCTCGCAATACAGAACATCACGCACCGGCCGCACGCACGCCGCGCACATCGGCTTCCCGCAATTCCGGCAAAAGCCTGAAGCATCCACTTCCGGATGCACGGCACATTTCATCGAAAGCTCCTCTCAAACAGCACGGGACACTCTGCCGCCAGCAGTTCCACCCGGCGGGCCAGCTCATCCGCGCGATTTTGCTGCCGCGGTTGCGCTGGTTTCTGATCGTCTGTCCGCCCGGGTTCTTTCTCCGGGTTCGACTTTGGCAACGATTCATCCGGCGTAGCCTGCAATTCGTTCTGCCCCTCGCGGAGGCGGGACTGTATCTCGTACACCACGCGCAAGTCGCTCACATACTTCACGCTCCGCGCATACACCATATGTACCTGCCGGTCCGCATTGTGATACACCGTCGCCGGACGGAGATCCGCCAGCTTCGGCTTGCGCAGCGAAAATCCCGATGCGTAAACCAGAACGATGCACGAGGCAAACACGCTGGCCACTCCATAGGCAAACTTCGGCGACGCCAATCCGCGCAGGAAATTGCGCAATGCCTGCCACATGGAAACTGTTTCGCGCGGCCCCAGTGTCTTGTCCAGGATCGCGTACACCAGCCGCGGCGGCACTTCCACTTCTTCCATCGCATGCAGTTCGCTTACCAGGCCGCGCACGCTCGCCAGCAGCGGCGCACACTCCGGGCATGTCGCCACGTGCGCGTCAAACGCAGCCCGCTCCGGGCCCGCCAGCAGCCCGTCGAGATAATCGCTCAATCGCGCTTCAATCTGTTCACATGTCCAGGTCATAGCTTGGCCCCCGGCGGTGGAGTTGCCCCCACCGTTACATCCCCTGCAAATCCTTGTGTGATGTCCCTCTTCATGCCGGCCGTACTCCCATCTGCTGCAGGATCCGCGCCAGCTCAATCCTTCCGCGGTTGATCCGCGACTTCACCGTGCCCTCGGGCACCGCCAGCACCCGCTGAATCTCGGCATACTCCAGTTGCTGCAGGTCCCGCAAGATCACCGCCTCGCGCAATTCCGGCGAAAGCCGCGTCAGCGCACTGTGCACCTGGCCTCTTAGCTCCCCCAGCAGCGCCTGCTCATCCGGCCGGCGTGCCGACGATTCCTTGTTCTCCACAACCGGCATCGCGTCGTCCAGTGAATCCATGATCCGGTCGCGCTTCGTGCGCCGGTAATGGTCAATCAGCAGGTTGCGCGTCACGCTGGTCATCCAGGTTGCGAAGCCTCCGTGTGCCGACCGGTAACTCACCAATGTCCGATACACTCGAAGGAAAACCTCTTGCGACAGGTCCTCGGCTTCCGTGCGGTTCCCTACGAATCGGTAGCAGATATTGTAGATGCGCCGCGTATGCCGACGCACAAGTTCCTCCCAGGCCGAGCCATCGCCCTGGAGGCATTGCTGGACCAGTTGGGCATCCTGCTCCAAGCTTCCCTTAGCCCCATTTTCCCGATTCCTGCACTCACGAAAACCGCAGGTGATCTCACTCGGCCTGCCATATAATGGAACGCAAATTGCCCCTGAAATGTTCCCCTAAGGGCAGCCATTGAAACCCACCGGATAGGGGCATCTTACCACTCTCGCCATCCCTGACAAGACTTTGCATTTCAAGTGGTTATGCGCACTTGACGCCACCCTCCTGCCCCCAGTACTCTTCACCCTCATGGGTGCTACGTCGAGGAAGTGGTGGCTGCTGGGCCTGGGTGGACTCGTGCTCGGGTACCTCCTCTACCATTCTCGCCACCTTCTAAACATTAGCGAGTTCAGCGGCGCAAAGCTCTGGCAGGTCATCCGCGGCGCAAATTACACCTACCTTCTAGTCTCGATTGTGGCCATCTATCTGTGCTACGCCGTTCGTGCCTGGCGTTGGCAGAAATTCCAAGCCCACGTTGGCCAGGCTCGCTTCTGGAATATTTACGCCATGAACCTCGCCGGTTTCAGCGCCCTTTTCCTGCTGGGCCGGGCCGCCGAGCCTCTCCGCCCCATCCTCATTTCCCGCAAGGACAAAGTTCCCCTCGCCGATACCTTTGGCATCTACGCCTTGGAACGCATTCTCGACGCCGCCAGCACCGCCGTCCTCGCTGCCATTGGCCTTCTCGTCTTCGAGTCCTCCGGCCACTCGTCCGCCGAAGGCACCGCCCAAGCCTTTGAGAAAGGCGCCCGCACGGCTGGCACGGTGTTTGCCCTCTTGGCCTTATTTGCCATCTCCGCGCTGGTCTATCTTCGCCTCCATGGCACCGCTGTCCTCGAACGCCGCATGCAAGGCTGGCTCGCGGCGCACGGTTGGCGCGCCGTCTTCGCGCGCATCGTTCTCGGTTTTTCTCGCGGCGTGCAGACCGTTCGCACCTGGGGCGATCTCGTGTCGGCGGTATTCCTCTCTGCGCTGCACTGGTGGCTCGTCGTGCTCATCTATTTTCTCGTCATCAAAAGCTTCGGCGGAAAACTCGGCACGCTCACCTTTACCGATGCCATGCTGGTTCTCGTTTTCACCATGGTGGGTTCCGCTGTGCAACTTCCCGGCGTGGGGGGCGGTGCGCAAGCGCTCTCCATCGTTGCATTCACGCGATTGTATGGAGTAGAACAGGAAGCAGCAGTTGCTTGTGCGATGGTGCTCTGGCTGGTCACGTTTGCCTCGTGCACGCTTGCCGGTGTGCCCATCCTGTTCCGCGAAGGATGGTCGCTCGGCGATTTGCGCCGCATGAGCCAGCACGAGGACGAGCAGCTCGACGCCGAAATCGCCGCTCGTTGATCTTGTAGTGGCCGGTCTTTAGACCGGTTCTTGGGTTTGACTTTGTGTAGCGGCCGCTTTCTGAAGCGGGCGCCTTTGCCGCCGAATTGGTTTTTCTCTTTAGGAGGCCGGGGCTTCAGCCCCGGCGCAAAGGCCCAAGAACGAATGGGCTTTAGCCCCTGAAGAAAGCTTGATTGTCCGAAGACGAGGAGAATCTCCCGAGTGAAATGTCCTTTCTGCGCAAACATTGACGACAAGGTAATCGATTCCCGCGAAGGACGCACCGGCGACACCATCCGCCGCCGCCGCGAATGCCTGAAATGTTCCCGCCGCTTCACCACCTACGAGCGCATCGACGAAATTCCCTACATGGTGATCAAGAAGGACGGCCGCCGCGAACGCTTCGAGCGCCAGAAAATTCTGCAGGGGTTGCTGAAGGCTTGCGAAAAGCGCCCCGTGCCCACTCCCAGACTCGAAGCCATCGTGGATGAAATCGAAGGCGTGGTCCACGAAGCCACTGAAAGGGAACTGACCACGACGGAAATCGGCGAAATGATCATGCACCGCCTCAAGAAGCTGGACAAAGTTGCCTACGTGCGTTTCGCCAGCGTGTACATGGATTTCAAAGACGTCCAGGAATTCATGTCCGAACTAAAGAACCTCCTCAAAGACCGCGCGCTGCCCAAAAAGTAGCCTTGAATCTATCTACAAGAAAAGCCCGCCGCGTTGGAAGAGCTGAAAAAATCGCTGCTGCACCCGGGAACGCCAATCTCCCGATTAGCGGTTCAAAGCTCCCCAAACTTTCTCTTCTTCCTCAGGGTGTCGGAGCTTCAGCTCCGACACCCAGTCTTCCCCCCCCCCAAAAAAACAAAAACTCCCAAAATCTGTCATCCCGACCGGAGCGGCCCGATTTTTTCTTTCGCGCCGAATTATGGCGCGTCGGGCCGCGGAGTGGAGGGATCTCTCTTCCTTCCTGATGCTCGCGCCCCTTGCCAGCCGCCCCCGAATCTTCGCCCTACCCCTCGGGCCGGGCGACCACGGGATCCACGGCAGCAGCGCGTTGCGGGAATAGCCTGCGGAACAGCGCCGCGGCGGCAATCGCCGTCAGCAGCAACACCATGGGGTCAATCGGATGGCGGTAGCGCAGCGAAGCGTGCATCAGGTAGTAAAGCAAGGGAAAAGCAACCGGAAAAGCCGCCAGCGGAAAGGCGTACGCATTGCGCCTGAAAAAGAGAACGGCCACGCCCAGTAAGGCTCCCACGGAAGTCAGGAAACTGCCCAAAAGGATGCCGCGAATCAAGAGCGAGTCGGTTTCCAGAAATTTTTTCAGCGGCTCCGGCGAGCCCATCCAGAAGTCCAAAAAGCGCTTGGCAGAAAGCTCCAGTTCCACGCGCGGATGAGACGCGATGAACTGCAAGGCCTTCCGTTTCTCTTCATCCATGAAGGCCGTCTCTCCCATTCTCAGGTATCGCAAGACCTCGCGGTCATAGGTAATGGCCGCGGGCAAGGTCCTGCGCCGTTCGTCGTAGTTTTCGTTGTTGCCGACGTACAGCTCAAAGCCGAAGTTGGAACGCAACGGAATGAACCGGTGGAACACGACGTAGTTGCGCACGGTCCAGGGAAGGCAACACAGCAGCGCAAGAACTGCCGCAAACGCGGGTCTCGCGAGATGCCAACGCCCTTCGCGGCGTGCGCGATAGATTAACCATCCCAACAGCAGCGGAAAAAGGGAAGCCAGCGCGGGGTTGGTCATCAGCGCAGCACCCCAAAGCAGGCCGTAGCCGCACCAATCGCGCCAACGGCGGGATTCCGCCAACTCCAGAGTGGCCCACAGGATGGTCGCCGCAAGCAGCGCCGAGAGGGAGGTATCCCAGATCCACTCGAAGGGCATCATGATCGCATTGGTGAATAAAGCCCACAGCCAAGCGGCGAGACTCGCAACCCCCACGCCCGCGACCCGTTTGGCGGCATAAAAAATCGGCACGCACACGGCCGAAGAGAAAAGAATATTCAGAAAAACCGCGGCGAAGAAAGATGCGCGCGTGTAAATGCCAAATAGTTTGAACAATCCAGCAATAAGCAGAGGATAAACCGGGGCCAGCCAGGCTGTGGGTCCGGTATCCCGCTCAAACGGCGAAGAGTATCCTTTTTCCAGCCGCCAGCGAGTAGGCGATATGCCCGGTTTCCGTCTGAAAGGGCACCGTGCGGAGTACTTCGGCGGGAATCTGGCGCGTTTGATTCCAGGCGAACGCCAGCCTGGCGCCGAGTGCGACCAGCACAATCAGCAACAGAGACGTCGCAGCCTTGCGGAATACCCGCCTCATACCGTGATTTTCCCCGAAAGCCACAGCGAAGTTCCCCTATACCTGACTCGTACGTGCCGAGCCACCGGGCGAATTCCCAGTGTATAGCCAGCGTGTTGCTCGTGACTACAATCCAAAGCAACTTTTTAAAATGGAAATGAGAACTACGGGCGAATCAGCCGCCCGCCCGTAGGAGGGAGGCGGGGCGCTCTCTTTCTTATGTAGTGGCCGGTCTTCAGACCGGTTCTTGGGTTTCTCTTGCCTTCTCCCTCCGTCATCCCGAGCAACGCGAGGGATCTGCTTTTCTCTTGCCTCCTGATCGCTGATAACTGATAACCGTCCCCTGCGTTGCCTAGGATCCTGCCTCCTTCAAATCCTCGTTCGCTTGCCTCTCCGCATTCTTGGTTTCGGCCTTGGCATCCGCAGCCGGCTTCAGCAACCGGATCGTTTTGCTCAGGCTCGCTCCCTTGTCGCCTTTCGGTTCTTTGCAGGCGGACATATCCGCGCCGGTCTGCACTCCCGTCATGTCGGATTTTACGCAGTTGAAATCCAGAGCCAGGCTGTGGCTGGCGTGCAGACCCGCCAGGCAATCGCTCAGCACTTTGAACGTGGCGCATGCCTCCGCGATGTTCGTGTTGGCCGCCAACACGCCCGTTCCCTGCAGCTTCGCCGTCAACCTCTTGTCCGGTTCGCTGTTGGCATCGTGCCAATCGCTGCCCGTCTGCGGCTTTTTCTCTACCCACTTGATTGGATTATAGGAATGCGGTGCGTGCAATGAAGGCTCCGCAGCCGCCGTTGCACCCACGCCCGCGGGTCCTTGCGCCGCCGCTCGCCCCGCTCCGGCAGTCATACTCATTGCCACAATCGCCACAACCATCCATGCTTTTTTCATTCTCTGCTCCCTGTAGGCACGAAGTTTGTGTCCCGAATGAATTTGCGGGACGCGCCGTTTGCGCCTATTGCCTATCCTTTAGTACGCCTTCCCGCGCAGCAGGCGTCGAGCACTCCGAAGGACGGTACTCCCCCAATCCGCCACGTTGACCCTCCGAACAGGGCCTCTTGCGCTCTTTTGTAGAGGCCGCCTTCTGAGGCGGGCGCTTTTCTCGTTCTTATGTAGGGCCTGTCCTTCTGAGGCGGGCCGCTCTCTTTCTTATGTAGTGGCCGATCTTTAGACCGGTTCTTGGGTTTGTCTTTTGTCGCCGACAAGAACAGAAATGTCGGCGCGCCGACAATATAGTTAATCATATAGTTAATCATATAGATAACATGGTAGAAGAAAACAAAAGAGTTATGGGAGAACGCATTTTGCTAGATGTACCCCCCACCCCCCTGTTTTTGCGTATGTACGGGAATGATTGGACTTACGGGCGACCCTCGCGTATGTACGGGAATGATTGGAGTTAGTGGCGAGTGACTGGAGAGATCCTTCGGCTCGCGCTGCTCGCTCAGGATGGGCATCCTTCGCCGGATGCCCAGTTGAAAGTTCAAAGCTCGTGAAGGGACCGCCTTCTGGAGCGGGCGGCGGTTGCAACCTCTCGATCGCGTGCAGGAACGAAAATGTCGGCGCGCCGACAATATTACTTAATATTATAGATAATGGTAAAGTTATATTGGCGCTTTTGTCGTTTATGGCAGAGAACTGGCAATTTGGAGCAGAAATCCCGGAGAGGAATGTTGATGCGCCATGGAGTACAGGAAGGCAGTGACAGAAGAAAAGATAACGCAGAGGCGCAGAGTGCGCAGAAGAGCGCAGAGAAAAAACGGAGAAGAGAGGGGAAGCAGAGGATAGCGCCAGGGAGAATTCCGAAATGGAACGGTTAATCATGTTGGAGGGGGGGTATACCCCCTGTTTTTGCGTAAGTAGGGGAAACAAAGGACTTGCGGGAGAATGGCTTGCATCAAGGGGAACCAAAGGAGTTAGCGGGCGCAAGAGCGAAGAAAAGACAAAAGACGAGGCGGTGGGGCGGCCCGAAATGGCACAAGAACATCGTCCCCTCAGCATAACAGGCAAAGCATAGCACATTATTTACCGTTTGTCTACTATTATTTAGTGGGTATGTTATTCGAATTGGCGCTATAGGACCTGTGTGGGCTGTGCGTTGAGATCCTTCACCCGCAGAAAGCGTGGGGCTCAGGATGACAGAAAAACGCTGTCAGTTTCGAAACTGGTACGTGGAGGGAGACAAAGAAAACCCAAGACCCACCCTCACAAACCGAGGATGGGGCACCCAGGGCTATCTTCGCATCTTTCGCGCAGGCCACCCGCCTGGACCTTGGGATATAGCGCCCTCCAACGATTCCAACCCTCCACGCCCTTCTTCAGAATCTCCAAATGCTCTTTATTCGCCATGCGCCCACCCAATCCTTAATCGTGCGCGGATTTCGGCCACTCAAATGGTTTGGACACCAATTCCTCAAGTAGAGGAATGCCAAGTAGTCGCCGCCGCTGTGTTTGACTGCTGGGTTTGGAAACTTTCGCGTAGGTGCCCAGGTACTGTCGAATCCTGGAATCTAATTCACTATCGAGTTGGCCGAATAAGTTCATGTCGTTGCAGAATACGTACTGTTTGCCCCAGCCTTGGACGATTCCCGAAACCTCGGTGAGAGTGCGAATCAGCGATAGCCGAGGAGGGAGCTGTCCCGTCTTCTCATGAGCATAGAAGCCTGCGACGCTCAGTTGTATGGCCTTTTGGATTTTGCCGAGCAAGCGCTTGCGAGACTCTTTGCTCGGTCTGATGGCCCCATTGTTTATCTCGATGCCAAGAAATTCGAATCCATTTGCAACCTGCCCTTTGAACGTCTTTTCACCGGAGGTTGTCAGTCCATGCGTTCTTAGGAGTCCCACAGCAAGAGAAAATTGCTTCTCGGCTTCAATGTTGTTGGGGGCTAGGATAATGAAATCATCTACATACCTCAAACAACTGCACCCGCCTGCGTTCATTTGTTGGTCAAACTCAGATAGCAACAAGTTTCCCATTAGCGGAGAAAGAGAACATCCCTGCGCCACTCCTATCTCATACAAAGGGAATAGATCAGCATCGGACTCGAGGTCCGCCAAATTCTCCAGCTCAACAGCTATGCCTTTCTTAAAGATGTCGACAAATTTAGAGTCCTGGGCCGCGTCAGCTACAATCTTCGTAACAAAAGGTTTGGGAATCTTTGTGAAGAAGCTGGAAATATCGGAGCGAATTACAAATCTCGCGCCCGCCCCAATCGCTCTAAGGACGGCCTCAACCGCGGCTGGGACTCCGGCAATATCCTTCCCGCGTTTCTTTCTCACACCGCCGAAACTGTATGGGTTTTCTGCGTACCGCTGAATTTCCGGGATTGAAAGCAGCACATCGTGGATCGCTCGTTGAACAATTCGCGACTCGATCGGTGCAACTACGAGTGGCCTCTTGGAACTTTTTCCCTTTTTCCGGATGGGCACACCCACTGCGGGCTTGAAATCGAAGGCATCCCTGTTCAATTGGCGTTGAATTCTATTTAGATTTGCCTCGGCCGTTTCCGCAAATGCAGCGATTTCGCGACGAGTCTCGGACGACTGAGAAGACCTACCATTTTCGTAGATTACGCGCCACGCCCGTCCGAGAGTCGGTGTGGTCCTGAGTTGGCTCAAGAGCGAGGATTTCATTAAGCTGGCTTGGGTTCCTGCTGGTTCACCCAACCCGTCCAAAAGAGGTTACTCCACAGCGGAGGTAACTTTCGTCCCTATCCGCTCAAACGAGACTTTCGCCTCGCCGCCGCCTTGCAAGCCAAGCTCCCCGGTCACCCGGAGCGCCACCGCATGCAACACGAAAGGCCATTAACTGTCAATCTATCAGAAACGTGGCAAGGTTTACAACCCGTGTCACATCGGGGCTCACGCGCCTCGTTAGGTGAGGTCGGCGGGAAGTGGCGGCCAGGCCGGTTGGAAAGAGCAGTGGCGAGTGACGAGTGGCGGGGAAACCTCGGAAAAGCGCGGAAAAGCCGGGGGGAGAAAGAGTTTGGGGAGATTTGGATTGGGGCGGCGTTTTGCGGCACGGCTGAAGCCATGCCCTGACGAAAGCGGAAGGGGGAGCCCTCCGCGGAGTCGGGATGACGGCGGGGGAAAGGCACCCGGCAGAAAGGAAAGGGGAAAGCAGATCCCTCGCGCTGCTCCCTCCTGCGGCGGGCAGGCGGGACAAGCGGGGGGAGAGAGAGTTTGGGGAGTTCTTGTTTTAAAGGGCGTTTTGCGGCACGACTGAAGTCATGCCCTGACGAAAGAGGAAGAAGGGAGTTTGGGGAGGTTTTGGTTTGGCGGCGATTTGCGGCACGGCTGAAGCCATGCCCTGACGAAAGCGGAAGAGGGATCCCTCCGCGGAGTCGGGATGACGGCGGGGGAAAGGCACCCGGTAGAAAGGAAAGAGGAAAGCAGGTCCCTCGACCCGGGCGAAGCGGGGCGCACAAATCGCGCTGCGCAACCGGGCGCGCCGGCATTTCCTCTCCTGTCGGCGACAAAAGCCAAACCCAAGAACCGGTCTGAAGACCGGCCACTACAGAGGAAAGAGAAAGGCGGGCACGATGTATCGTGCCCCTACGAGTGGAGAGAAAGGCGATATGATCAGTTCGGCGCAGGGGAAGGCGAGGGATTCATGGCGAAAATGATGGGGAACGGACGATGGATCGGTTGGCAAATGGCAGTGTGCGCGGCGGTGCTGCTGCTGATTGGGGCGGTGAGCGTGTGGGCGCAAGAGCAGAAGACGGCGTGGACGGAGCAGGAGAAGCCGATTGTGGCGGCGCTGGGGACGCTGCGGAAATTGCCGGAAGAGGCGCGGGCGAAAAAGACGAAAGAACTGGCGGTGGAGATTCGCGCGCTGCCGTTAGCGAGCAATCCGCACAAGGCACGGCTGGCGTTGGGGCTGGCGGGGCTCTCGACGGAAGGCGATCCGGGGCACGACACGCTGCAGGAAGTGGCCACGACGCTGGCGGGTGCGTTGAAGGAGCAGCGGCCGACGGGGAAAGACGAGCAGGCGGCGTTTGCCTACGTGGAATTGGCGAGTCTGGTGAAGTATGAGCACGTGAGCGCGAGCCTGGATGATCCGCAATACGCAGCGGCCGTGGCGCGCGTGGACCAGGAGGACGCAAAGCGCAAGGAGGCGAACTTCACCCTGAAGGATTTGACGGGGAAGAGCTGGACGTTGAAGGAATTGAAAGGGCAGGTGGTGCTGGTGAATTTCTGGGCGACGTGGTGTCCACCCTGCCGGAGCGAGATGCCGGACCTGAATGCGTTGTACCAGGAATTCCAGAAGCAGGGATTCGTGGTGCTGGCGATTTCGGATGAAGCGGAGAGCAAGGTGCGGCCGTTCATCGAGCAGGGAGGATTCCAGTATCCGATCCTGCTGGATCCGGACAGGGCGGCGAATAAAGAGTTCATTGTGGAGGGGATTCCCAAGAGTTTTGTGTACGACCGGGAAGGGAAGCTGGTGGCCCAGGCGATGGACATGAGAACGAGGCGGCAATTCCTGGAATTGCTGAAGGAGGCGGGCCTCCAGTAGTCGTGTGGCGCGGGGATGGAGAGAGTTAGAGGGCGCTTTCGGCTTATCGTGCACTGAGGGTTATCCAGATAGAGTTAGATCGAGCTTTCTGCGGACCTCATGTGCAAATGCAGTGACGAGCGTCAATATGAAGAATACGAGGAGAGGGTAACTCAGAAGAAGATTCATGCTAGTGAGAGATGGCTTCGGGTCGTTCTTCACACCGTAGATATAGCCGAGGGTGAATTCAAAAGGCACCCATAGCAGAGCGGCGATGAGAGACCATGACCATAACTTTGCAAGCAAGCGTCTTACGTTAGCTCGGAGATGTGATCGCCACCAGATGAGCGGTTTATCAATCTTGACCGCGGCGATAGAAGCCGTAATCAAAAGCGTTATAGGTCCGAATCCTCCGCCCACAAGAAGAAGAATGATGGAGAGCAGAAACAGGACCACAGCGCCATGCTTCTTCTGAACAAACATGGCTGCCCAAATAATAATGAGCAGGCCGAAAATCATCGCCAGGATGCCCGTCACCAGGAAGTTGGGAACAAATGTCATGGCGGGTTCGTGGCCGAAGGGGAAGGGCAGTCCAGGCGGACCCACGGCCAGAATTCTTACACCTTTTGTTGGAACATTTCCTTGAAGCGTTTCAAAGAAACCATGTTCCATGCCGAGCAATCCTGCATAAACGCCGAATACGGAGGCGGTTGCTCTCAACGCGCTAATGCTTTGCCAATTCATTTTGCTATGTCGGGCTCCAGACAGGGACAAGGTTACTTCTCTGCGCTGCTGCGGGCAAACTAGAAAAGGAGTGGCGCGGCAAACTGCAGCGAGCGGGGCGAGTCGACTTTCGGTGGCCGCCAGCCAGCGGACATTGTTCTACGGTGAAATGGAATTGAAATGTTCCGCGAGCAAAAAGGGAATCCATTCGCAGTGCAACGACGGCTATGAGAAGATAACAAGCTCGATCGAGACCCGTTATCGAGGCAAGTCCTTCTCGATGGGGTTGGGAGTTTTGGAGCAGCTATGTACATTCATATGTTCGCCTTTCGTTGGAAACCGGGCGTGACGGTAGAGCAGAAAAAACGCGTCGTTGCCGAAATTCGCGGGCTGCAAGGACAAATACCCGGCCTGCTGGAAACGGCCGCCGGTGTGAATATTTCTCCACGCGGACAAGGCTATGAGCTTGGGGGCGTGATGAAATTCGCCGACAAAGCTTCCCTGGAGAGCTACGGCGCTCATCCGGCGCATCAGAAATTGCTGAGCTGGTTGATGCCACTCATTGAGCCGATCGAGGTGGACTTCGAGGCGGGTTAGAAGTTGCGTCGCCGAGCTAATTCAGTTGCGTGGTCGGCTTCAACGTTTGTGTGGTTGCGGTGAGCCTTCGATGGTTTGCAGGAGCCTGACGATCTCCGGCGCCGCGATGCGCTGGTAATCCGGTGTCAGCAGGCCATACGTTTCCACCTCGTCGTACTTGCGTTTCTCGCCGCTCGATTGCGTTCCGTTGAGCGGCCAGTAGCTCCAGCTCAACTGGTTCTCCCGGAGGTATTGCACAAACCACCGGAACCACGGCCCCTGCTCGCCACATTCGAGCGTCTGGCATGTGCCGAACCCCCGACCCACAGCGGCACGAGCAGCCACAACACAACGAGGAAGAAACGCGCGGCGCGAATGGGTAAGGGCATCACTCACTCCTCTGCGCAAGGCTACTACACTCGCGCCTTCGAGCCTGAAGGCAAAGCGGGAGAAGATGAGTGAGAAACGCACTATGGTGAAAATGGAGTTCAGCGGGGGGACGGGATGGGCGGAAAAGCGGCGGCGAGCCGACGCACTCCAAAACGCCAGTAGCCGCAATGTACGGTCGGCTGCGAAAAAGAAAAGGAGCGGGCCTGGAGACCCGCTCCTTCGAGACTTCTGCGAGATGGGAATCCCGCGAACTTCAGTATTAGAGAGGCGTAGCGGCGGTTGTCGTGCAGGTACTAAAGCCACCGCCAACCAGCACGTAGAACAGATCCATGTCCTGGTCGGAGCAGAAGCCACGTGTGCCGGTGGAACTCTGACTGGCCGGTTCTGCCTCGGAAGTATAGGTTGAGGCGGTCGCGGTAATGTTGAACATGTACCCGCTCTTGGCGGTGGCGGCGGATGTCGCGTTCGCCAGGAGGTTGTCGATCAAGCAGGCGTTCGCCGCGGCAGGAGTCGTGCAAGTGGCGCCGTCAGGGCCCAGAGACGACAGTGCGGCGAACGTGCCAGGATACGTATTGTTATAGGTCACTTCGCCCGTGTTGATCGTGCGGAGAGAAGCCACTGCGGAAGCCTCGTTGGCCGCCATCCTCGAGCGAATGAGGCTCGGAATGGCGATGGCAGAGATAATCAGGATGATTGCGACCACGATCAGGAGTTCAATCAGCGAGAATCCCTTTTGGCTCTTACGCATCTTCGTGTTCTCCTCTGGCTTCTCTTCTTTTAGAATTTCGTCGCTTTGAATTGCTCTTCAGCGTGACCACATTCTTGCAGGAGGCCGGAGAAAACCCCATGGAGCATCGGCTTCAATTTAGGAGTTACCCCTGTCCTATGGCAAAAGCCCATTTTCGGCGTACCTTAGATTTGGTACTAGGAGCAAGTTCGATACTGGCCTAAGCGTCTTCTAATTCTCTAAGATGTGTATCATCTATCAGTTAGGGACTGGCCTTGAACCCCTTCCCTGTCGTTCGCCGGCGACACGTTGCGACGCTCACTAAGTAGATACCTGTACCTGAGCCGATGGGGTGGAGCGGCGCGCGCCACGTCGAATAGCTGAAAACCTCGGCCGTTGGTGTGACGCACGCTCAAAACAGGGGCTCAGTCCAATCAGAATTGTGCACAGAGTGTCAGTTGAGATCCTTCGTGACTCAGAAAGCGCGCCCCTCAGGATGACAGGTTGCCGCGCGGTTTGAATAGCGGGGCGAACTTGCATCTCGTGAGAAAGTCCGGTAAGCGGATTCCCTGAGACGAACTCGACGCAGGCAATCTCTACTCCAACAGGATATGCGGTCATCCATGCCCCATGCTACGATCACTGGAGCTAACTCCAAATCCGAGGCCTTCATCGTGCGCTACTGTGTGCTTCTTCTTGCTGCCGTTGCCAGCATCTCTACCAGCCTGTATGCCCAGACGCCCGCGTGGCAGCCCGCACCCGGTCACACCACCCTCTCCATTTGGCCGCACGCGGCACCCGGGGCTCCGCCGAATCCGGGCGCGGAAATCGACACCACGACTGCCAAGGACAATCTGATCGCCGGCAAGCCGCTGATGCGTCTCGGCAACGTCTCTTCACCCACGCTCACGCTCTACTCACCGGCGGTCAACAACACCGGCGCCGCAGTTGTCGTGTTTCCCGGAGGCGGCTACCGCATTCTGGCCATCGACCTGGAAGGCACTGAGGTGTGCGAGTGGCTCAACTCCGCTGGCATCACGTGCGTGTTGCTCAAATACCGCGTTCCGGATTCGGGCCCCTATCCCAAGTCCAGTGCGGCGCTCCAGGATGCCCAGCGCGCGCTGGGTATCGTGCGTTCCCACGCTGCGGAGTGGCATATTGACCCGCACCGCATTGGCGTACTGGGCTTCTCCGCGGGAGCCCACCTTGCTGCGGCCCTGAGCACGCACTTCGAGCAACGCCTATATGATCCGGTCGACGCCGCTGATCAGGTGAGTTGCCGGCCGGACTTTGCCGTGATCGTCTATCCCGGGTACCTGGCACTGGAAGAGCAGAACTTCGCGCCCAATGCGGACATTCACGTCAGCGATAAAACGCCGCCCTCGTTCATCGTGCAGGCCGAGGACGATCCGGTGCACGTGGAAAACGCGACCGTTTACTTCCAGGCGCTCAAGAACGCCAAGGTTCCGGCGGAACTGCACATCTACGCGGAAGGTGGACACGGCTATGGTCTGCGGCGCACCGCACTGCCGGTTACAGGATGGCCGAAGTTGGTGGAGACGTGGCTGGGCACAATTCAAATGCTGCCGGCATCCGCATCATCCATCCAAGAGCAACTTCCCGCGGACGTGGCGGCGGCTCTGGACCGGCTGACACCCTACCAAAAGTCCCAGTTGGAACGCGTCTACAACGACTGGGCCTTTATGGCGAAATACCGCGATGCGAATAAGGAGCTGCCTGCTCCTGCGCGGGGCGAAGCGCGCGTGGTGTTCATGGGAGACTCCATCACCGAAGGCTGGGGGCAGCAGGGAAGTGCAACGTCTCCGGATCGCGTCGAGTTTTTTCCGGGCAAGCCGTATTTCAACCGCGGCATCTCGGGGCAGACTACGCCGCAGATGCTGGTGCGTTTTCGCCAGGACGTCATCGAGCTGAAACCGAAAGTAGTCGTCCTGCTTGCGGGCACAAATGACATCGCCGAGAACACGGGGAAGATGACGCTGGGGGAGATCGGGAACAATATCGCATCCATGAGCGAACTTGCGCGAGCGAATGGGGTTCGAGTTGTATTGAGTTCGGTGTTGCCGGCGAGCGAATTTCATTGGCACGAGGGGCTTGAGCCTGCGCCCAAGATCAGGGCGCTAAACGCGTGGATCAAGGAGTACGCCGCGAAAAATGGTTTCGTATATGTGGACTACTATTCAAGGATGGCCAACAGTGAAGGGGGCTTGAAGGCTGAGCTGAGTCCGGATGGCGTACACCCGAACCAAGCGGGATACGAAATCATGGCGCCGCTGGCCGAGGCGGGAATCGCGGAGGCGTTGAAGAAGCCGATTCGTTGACACGGCAGTTCGTCACATGTTTTTTGACTTTTTGCGACTGCGTCAGCCACGTTTGTTGCGGGGACAAAAGACGTAGGCGTGTCGGCCACGTGGTCGTTTTCTTAGCAGAGGAACGGCCAGGCCTCGTTGAGTTCGGGAAAAATTCGGTAAGAGGCAGGTTAGCGTCCAAATTGCCGACGGAGCTGCGTAACGCCCGGTAAACGACTTATCGGGACTTGGCGCCTGGAATGGAGTGACCTCGCTGCATTCTCATGCAATCAAGTGGAAGCCTCACAATGCAGACCTTCTGGCAGCGTGCCAGTGTTCAATTTCAAGGTACGGGGATTCTATACAAATTTCGGCGGTTGGTGAAGCGGGTGAAAGAATACACATCGGGAGAGATCGCCGATTCCACGCGAGCTGGCGTGTTTTTTACTCCAGCGATTGCGTTCAGTTCTTCGCTGTTGGTCAGGCCCGTTGACGGCAGTTTCGGCAGCTCACCGCGATCCCCGGTGGGCAGGAAATAAGTCTTCTCTCCCTTTTCGAGGAAACTTAGAAACAGATGCCCTTCGCTGGAATCCCAGCCCCCAGTGCAGATCGCACGACACAGTGGCGTGCCGGGTCCACCCTCTAGGGGATAAGCCATCAATCGGTAGGGATGTTCCTCGTCGTTGGGCTCCTTTTGTGCGAGCATTGCCCATTTGCCAGTGGGGGAAAGCGCCAGAAAATCCAGTATCGGCTGATCGAGAATTCTCTTCTCGCCGGTGCCATCTTGCTTCTTCTTATAAAGATAATTACTGCCGTTGCGACTGGCACGGTAAATCAGATCCCCATTCGGCAGGAACGAGGGTGAATCTTCGTTCTCCTGCGACTGCAGATGACGGGGCGACGTGTGTCGATCCGTCGGGGCAATCCACAAATTCGAGATCCCTTTTTCATTTTTTTGGACGAACACAACGCGCTCGCCGTTCGGTGAAAGAGCATAGTCATTCGTTTGTGTGTTGACTTCGATTTCGTAGCCGGGCAGCACTTGCTCACTCTGTCCACTGGCGAGGCTCGTTCGCCAGAGTTCAGCCGCGCCGATGCCACCGCTTTGTTTCAAGAAATAAAGCTGCGTACCGTCGCCGGAAAAAGTCGTCTGGAACGCGCTACCTTCGGAAGACAATTGGTGATCTCCCGTTTTGTCATGAATCCACACGGTTACATCTTTGGTGCCGACCGAAGTGATGAAGGATGTGCCGTCGCTGGCCATTGCGATCCCTTCTTCTTCCGTTGTGCCGGACGTGACTTGCTCAGGCTCGCCATCCGGAAACCGCTGGCGCCAGATGTGGAAGGCACCACCCGCATCCGCGCTTACGTACAGCCACTTTCCATCGGGGCTCCAAGCGCCGTTAATGCATACTGCGTCCTTGGGTCCAACCAAACGCTCTTGGCCGCTTCCATCGAATGGAACCACGCGGCATTGCGTTAATTTTCCAAGGGAGTTCATCAACACCACCAGTACCCAGCGGCCATCAGGCGAAAGATACGAGTGGTGTGCCATGCTTCGTTCGCCAACCGGCAGGTATACATCCCGGCTTTGTCCCCGCGCTTCGTCCGTGGTCATCACACCCATATGCAACCCTGTTTTTAGTTCGCTGAAGAGCAGGCGTTTCCCTCCGTCAATCCACGTAAGTGAAGACGCGTTCTTCATCATTAAACGAGGTTCACCGCCGAGAATACTGACTTCCCATGTATCCCACGGATCGATCGTGCCAAAGGCCACGCGCGAACCGTCCGGTGAAAAGACAGGGTTCATCTTTTGAACGTCGCGGTTGTGCGTTAATTGAAGCGGTTCGCCATTGGGGAGCAACTTTACGTAAATGTCCCCGGCGCCAAAAAAAGCATCCTCGCCGCGGATGTAGGCGAGCATTCGCCCGTCTGGAGATAGTGCCGGGTAAACGGCTGAGTCGGTGTAAAAGGTAATCTGTTCCCACTTGCCGGATTCTTTCTTCGCTTCTAGGACGAAATGGGAATAAAGAAATAGACCCGCCGCCACTAGCAGCACTGCCACCAGCCCAAGAATCCACATTCTGCCGGATAAATTGTTCTGATTGCTGGTAACGCGCTTAGCGCTTCCCGTTTCTCGATCCCGCTTCAACCTCTGCAGATCGGCGCGCAATTCCGCGGCGCTCTGATAGCGCAAGTTCCGGTCTTTTTCCAAAGCCTTTTGGATGATTTCATCGAGCTTGGCGGGAATGCTGGAATTCAGTTGGGTTACGGGAGTTGGCGTTTTCTCCAGGATGGCGTGAAAAACAAGCCCTGTCGTATTTCCGTGGAAAGGGAGGAGTCCGGTGCACATCTCATACAGCATCGTGCCAAAGGAAAAGAGATCGGTCCGGTGATCGAGATCTTTGCCGCTCACTTGTTCCGGCGACATGTAGGCAACAGTTCCGAGAGTCGAGCCGGGGCTGGTGAGCTGTTCGGCCATGTCCATGGTGACCGAACCATGCCCGGCTTCGAGGCTTTCGGAAATTTTCGCCAATCCGAAATCGAGAATCTTGGCGTCTCCACGATTTGTAACGAAAATATTTCCTGATTTTATGTCGCGATGAACAATGCCTTTAGCGTGCGCCGCATCCAGAGCATCGGCAATTTGGCTTGCTATCGGTAAGAGGGTATCCAGCGCCATCGCTCGGCCGGCAATCAAGTGCCGGAGCGTTTGCCCCTCCAAGTGTTCCATTGCAATGAAGGAATGGCCGTCCTGCTCTCCGATGTCGTAGATGGTGCAGATGTTGGGGTGATTCAGAGCAGAAGCGGCTTTGGCTTCGCGGCGAAACCGTTCGATGGTTGCGGGATCGCCGGCGAGGTCTTCGGGAAGAAACTTGATCGCAACAAAACGGTCTAGTCTTGCATCCGCGGCCTTGTAGACTACACCCATCCCCCCGCCGCCGAGCTTTTCGATGATTCGGTAGTGCGAAATCGTTTGGCCGATGAGCGAGTCGGTGGCTGGCATGTGCAGCACATGTTAGGTTGTGGGCAGGAAGCAAGTCAACGAAGACAAATCTGACCTGGTAAACGCTTACCGGAGAAGTGGAGTTCACAGGTGTGGCGATGAAGGCAGAGGTGTTCGCACAGGCGAGTACCGCGCGATAGCAAACGGGCGGTCGCGGGAGGTGGTCAGCGGAGCACTGGGTTGGCGCGGCAGACTGGGCAGATGTAGGTGGAGTTGTGGCTGAGCTTGGCCCACTCGATGCGGCAGACGGCGCAGAGCTCGAGGGATTGGTATTCGCACTCGGCGCAGATCTCGTCGGAAGGCAAGGGCGAATCCTTGGCATATTCAGCGGGTGAGATTTTGGCGCCGCAGCGGGCACAGTGAACTGTCGAGGCCTCGGTGGAGGCAACGGGGGTGGAGGCAGCGGGCGAGGCAGCCAGTTTTTTGTCGAGAAGGTCCAGAACACGCTTGGCAAGATGTTCCGCGGTGAGGCCGAAGTGCTGGACGAGTTCCCAGGGATTGCCGGAAATGCCGAAGCGATCGGCCACACCGACCATGGCGAGTTGCAGCGGAAGGCGAAAATCCTTGCGCTGCTGGAGAATGGCTCCGGCCACGATATTTCCGAAGCCGCCTACCTGATGCTCTTCGGCGGTGACCACGACGCGAGTTTCTTCCGCTGCGCGCACCAGGGTGGGGATATCCAGCGGCTTGACGGTATGAACGTTCACGATGCGCGTTTCGATGGCGTACTCCTCTTTCAGGAGCCAGGCGGCGCGCATCGCTTCGGGAACCATGGGGCCGCAGGCAATGATGGTGACGTTTTCGTGTTCGTTCTTGTAGGCAGGACCCGGGAAAGTCTCAAAGGCATCGAGGAATTTTGGCTGTACGCCGCGGTAGCGAATCACGTTGGCAACGCCGAACTCATACGGCGTATCGGGTTTGGTGACGATGGGCGTGGCTTCGCGGGCGAAGCGCAGGTAGCAGGGCCCTTGCAGCTTGAGAAGCGAATACTCGGTGGCCTTTTGCGTCTCCACGGAATCGCACGGCACGACCACGTGCATGTTCGGCAAAATACTGGTCAGCGCGATTTCTTCCAGAGCCTGGTGCGTGGCGCCATCAGCACCGACGGAAATGCCGCCGTGAGCGCCGGCGATTTTCACGTTGAGATTGGAGTAGCAGATGGTGGTGCGAATCTGATCCCAGGCGCGGCCGGAAGCGAAAACGCCGTAGGTGCCGGTGACGGGGATGAAGCCTTCGCGGGCCAGGCCGGCGGCGACGCTCATCATGTTTTGCTCGGCGATGCCGACGCTGAAGACGCGGTTGTTGCGTTCGGGATGCTTGCTCTCAAAATCGGTGATGCGGATGGAGCCCGAAATGTCTGCGTGCAGGGTGACCACGCGGGGATCTTCTCCGGCGCGTTGCAGGCCGCGGCCAAAGCCCATGCGCGTGGGGTCCATCTCAACTTTCATGGAATCGCGGGCGTTCCACCAATATTCGAGCACGAACTTGGGGATGCCGTCTTTCGCCTTGTGCGCGACCTCGACGGCGTTTGCGGCAGCGCGCTGGAGCAGGGCATCCACGCGGGAGCGCGGAAAATCAGGAGTGAGGAGTTCGGGGAGAGCCTTTTCAAATTGTTCTTTTTTCGGCGGCGTGCCGTGCCAACTGGCCTCGTTCTCCATGAAGGAAACGCCTTTGCCCTTGATTGTGCGCGCGAGGATGACGGTGGGACGCCCGGTGGCTTGGCTGGCACGCGAGAAGGCATCGAGGATCTGCGCGAAGTCGTGGCCATCAATCGAAATGACGTTCCAGCCGAACGCGGCATATTTTTCCGCCAGCGGCTCAACGTTCATCACGTCCTTGACCCAACCATCAATCTGCAGGCGGTTCACATCAATAATGGCGCAGAGGTTATCGAGGTTGTGGTGCGCAGCGGCCATGGCGGCTTCCCAGACGCTGCCTTCCTGCTGTTCGCCGTCGCCCATGATGACGTAAACGCGGTGGGCGGCGCCGCGGAGCTTTGCGGCAAGAGCGCTGCCCACGGCTGCGCCGAGACCTTGCCCCAGGGAACCGCTGGAAATTTCCACGCCGGGGACTTTCAACCAATTGGGATGACCTTCGAAGCCGGAGCCGAGCTGGCGCAAGAGCACCACATCGTCGAGAGGGAAATATCCGGCTCTGCCCAGCGCGACGTAGAGCGCGGGCGCTTTGTGACCGGCGGACCAGAAAACGCGATCGCGCTCCGGCCATGCGGGATTCGTGGGATCATGATTGAGGACGTTCAAGTAGAGAGCGGCGGCGATGTCCATTACGGAGAGGGTGCCGCCCGGATGACCGGAGCCTGCGGCGTAGATACTGACGATGTCCATGGCGCGCATTTCGGCGGCGGCGGCCTGCAATTCAGGAATGGCCAACTGGGGGCCGCGGCGGTTTGCGGTGGGATTCATGGGAGGAACTCCTTCGGCCAACACTGAGCGAGAAGACTCAGCGGTTGTGGGGATTCGCCCGGTCCGGCAAGAGGGTGGGCCCAAGCCATAGGGAACGGGCCAGGCAGCACCGCTGGCGTGTTCCGCGTAACGTTAGACGAGTCAATACGTTAAGTGGATGGAGGGCAGCAGTTTTGTGCGACCAGCCCTTTCCAGGACCTGGAATCGGCAAGCAACTAAAGGGGGGAGGAGCAAGAGGAAGGCCAGAGCGACGGAGATTGCAGGGGGAGAATGATGCTGGGTTAGGAGTAAGCGCGGTCAGCGGAGTGTTACTTTTTGGAGAGAGAACGGATGTAGTTCACCACGTCCCACATCTGACCGGGTTTCATGCGCCCCGCTTCGCCGGTCATCTGGCCCTTGCCATCGGCGATGATGGAATAGATCTCCCCATCGGTCAGATCTTTCAGGGAAGCGGGGTCGCGGTAATCGCGAAGCTTCAGATTCATGGTCACGGCCAGTTCGCCAGCGCCGGCGCCGTCTTTGCCGTGGCACATGGCGCAGTCCGAAGTGTAGGCCTTTTTGCCTATGGCCAAGGAGTTGGGTGTTGGCTTGACCGGATTTACCAGCTTCGCGGCTTCCGAAGAAGATTTTGAGTCGGCAGCAGGTTTATCGTCGGCCGGCTTACTGGGTTCCTGGGGAGAGGCATGCAGCAGCAACAGGAAAAGAAAAGACAAGATTAATTTCATGGCCTGATCTCCCTAATCGACAGTTCGCGTCAACGGTGCATCGGGCCCAGTTCCGCCAAGTATAGTCCTCCGGGAGTGGTTTGCGTTTTTATTCTTGGAGACGTGGCGTGAGGCGCATACTTTCTGGGATTGGCAGAGGCTGCGTCCGCTTTTTCCCGCGATCCCGGGCGCTTTTTGCTACAGTTTCCTTTCGTGCACTTTTTTGCTCGGGAGATACGGATGAAGAAACTATTTGCGTTTGCTGCGGCAGCGGTTCTTGGCGGCGGCGTGCTGCTGGCGGCGAAATCGCACGCGCCGAAGATTGCGGCGGAGAAAATCCGGCAGCACGTGAAGTATCTGGCGAGCGACGCTTTGGAAGGCCGCGGCACCGGGCAGAGGGGAGGGGACGCTGCCGCCGACTACATCGCGACGCAATTCAAGAGCTATGGGTTGAAGCCTGCCGGAGAGAATGGCACGTACTTCCAGAGCGTGCCCCTGGTTGGTGTGAAAACTTTGCCGGAGACGAGCTTTGCGCTGGTGCCTGCAAGCGGGAAGCCGCTGGTGCTTCGGAATCTTGACGACTTTGTGACCAGCAACGAATCGCAGACGGAAATTGCGAATATCGATGCGCCGATTGTTTTTGTGGGCTACGGCATCACGGCACCGGAAGAAAAATGGGACGACTACAAGGGCTACGACCTGAAAGGCAAAGTGGCGCTGCTGTTTGTGAACGAGCCCAATTCCGATGACCCCAATTTTTTCAAGGGGAAGGCGCTGACGTACAGCGGGCGCTGGACTTATAAATATGAGGAAACGGCGCGGCGGGGCGCTGTGGCGACGCTGATCATCCATCGCACGGATCTGGCGAGTTACGGGTGGGAAGTGGTGCGCAACTCGTGGGGGGGTGAAAGGTCATACTTGAAACTGGATGGCACGCCGAAGCTGGAAGCGGCTTCGTGGATTCAAGAGGAGGTGGCGCGGAAGTTGGTGGCCATGGCGGGACTCGATCTCGACAAATTGTTTCTGCAAGCGCAATCGCGGGAGTTCAAGCCGATCGAGTTGCCGGTGCACCTGAAGGCGCATGTGGTGAGCGCGCTGCGGCCGTTCAGTTCGAGGAATGTGCTGGGCATGGTGGAGGGCTGCTGTTACGGGAAAGTTGAGGCGGTTCTTTACACGGCGCATTACGATCACTTCGGCATTGATAGGACGAAGAGCGGCGACAACATTTATCATGGTGCGGTTGACAATGCGACGGGCTGCGGCATCCTGCTGGAAATTGCGCGCGCCTGGGGTGCCACGAAGCCCGCTCCGCCTCGCTCGATTCTCTTCGCCGCCGTTACGGCCGAAGAGCAGGGATTGCTGGGCTCGGAGTTTCTGGGGAAACACTCAGTGGAATTGCCCGTCGATCCCATCCTGGATTTGAATTACGACGCACTTGCGCCTATCGGGATTCCCGAAGAAGTTGAAGTCAGCGGCGCCGAGCGCACCACGTTCTATCCGACCGTTGAGAAAATCGCAGGGGAGTTTGGGCTGACGATTCGTCCTGATGCGCATCCTGAGGCGGGGCATTACTACCGCTCTGATCATTTCAGTCTGTCCCGCGTGGGTATTCCTTCGTTTTCCATTGGGCAGGGGAGGAAGTTCAAGGACCAGGACCTGGCTTGGGGCGAGGCGCAGGCTAAGGACTACGTGGACAACCATTACCACAAGCCCGCTGATGTTTTCCGGGAGGACTGGGACTTTGCGGGGCTCGCGGAGATGGCGAGTTTTGGTTACGCGCTGGGTCAAGCAGCCGCTACGCAATGGGACGACATCTGGTGGTTGCCCGGCGACGAATTCGAGAAGGCGTGGTTTAGATCCCAATCCGGCGCCCTTGACGTCGACGCGCTGTTTGCGGGCCATCCCGAACTCAAGCCGGTCCACTTTGAAGCCATCCGTTATCCACCGCTGGCCCGGCAAACTCGTAGCAGCGGAACGGTTGTCGCACATGTTTTCGTGGCCAGCGATGGGAGCGTGGGCGCAGTGCAAACCAAGGGCGGTTACCCGATCCTCCAACCAAGTGTGAAAGAGACGATTAAGAAATGGAAGTTTGATCCCGGAAGCGAGCGAACCTTCGATCTGACCTGCGACTTTGTTCTGAACGAATATGCAACCGGCCCTGCTCGAAAAAATTCCTCCGTCGTGGAGCCGTTTCACATTCGCATTTTGGCCAGTCCGCCAGATCAGCCCGCCAGCTATTGACCACGCCTTTGGCATCAATTATCGAAGCCTGCGCGGAAGAGAAGTTGCGACAGCACGATGAGAGAGAGCTTGGCCCCGATTTCTCACCAGGGGGATGCAGGAGAATGGCTGCACGGCTTCCGCCAGAAAACGGTGGGTGGGTGAAGCGCGAAGACTCGCCTTGCGCTACAAGGGTAAAACCAGGGACCGCCGGGGAAAGCAGATTCATCGCACAAAAGCCGTGCGATGGAGAAGAGTGCCTCGCTCCGCTCGGAATGACAAAAGGGTTTACACCTTGCCGAGATGGGGTCGAGCGATGCTCGACCCCTGCCCGGACGGAGAAGACCAAACAAACCCAAGAGCACAGTCAAGAGTGACTGTGCCACTACAGAAACAAACCCAAGAGCGGAACGACTCCCCGACCGGGTTGGGGTAAGCGCCGGACACAGAGAAGAGGCAGAGGGATCCCTCGACTACGCGACCCGACGCGCCAAACTACGGCGCGAAAGAGAAATTCGGGTCGCTCCGCTCGGGATGACAGAGGGCAAAAGAAACGGGCGCGGAGTAGATAGCGCCACAGCGAGGAGCAAAATGGAAGGTTCTTCATCGCTGATATCTGATCGCTGATAACTGATATCTTCAGCGGGGCCAGACGCCGGCGGTGAAGGATTTGACGGTGGAGAAGCCGAGGCGTTCGTAGAGATGGACGGCGGTGCGATTTTCCGAGGTGACGGTCAGCGTGAGTTCCTTGAACTTCAGGGCGCGCAGGGCTTCCGCCGCCGTGAGCATGAGAAGGCGCCCCAGGCCGTGTCCCTGAAACCCCGGCATGACGCAAATTTGCGTAGTGTGGCCGACACCGGGGGAAACTTCACTGGTGAGGACAGCGCCCACCAGGTCTTCGCCGCCGGGATGGCGCAGCACGAATGAGGCGTTGGGCACAAACTGGCCGCAGCCGGGCAGCAGAATAATGTTCTTCAGGAATTTCAGCGCGCCATGCCGCGAACGGTACTGATCATTGATATCGCCATCAACGTGATTCGCATAGGCCAGGTAGATCAGCTTGGCGCACGACTCCATGTAGCGGTCATTCCAGCGATCCAGGCGCATGCCGGAGTTGATGCTTGGCGCGCCTTCGGCCTTCTTCAGAAGGTCGAAGAGCATGAATTGCCGCGTGTGCAGCCGGAATCCCTGGTCGCGCAGCGCGTCTTCCACGGGCCCGCCGAAGGGCATGAGCTGCGCTTCGATGCGCTGCAATTGGGGAAGCGCGCGCATAGAAAATAGCATCTCATCCAGAAGGCGCCGGCCGATGGGTTCCTGGTCGTAACTCGGGGAGACAAACAAGTCGCCAATCAGCCCTTTGTGATCCTCGAGCACGTAAAAGGCATAGCCTACTGCGATGCCGTGCTCAAACGCCACGCAGCCAGAAAGAGCGTGCGCCTCCAGGAAGCGCTTGATGAGGTCCGTCGCGCTGCGGTAGTCCCAGTGAAGGTCTTCGCGCCAATGGCGAGCCTCTTCGAGCAGCAGCGGCTCGATTTGGCGGACAGTCGTCTGGCGCAAGTCAACGATGTTCATGGATAGAGCGGCAGGGCGTCCCCCAGCCCAGTAGCCATAATATCCGATTCGGTGCGTGGACTGCCAAATGCGAAGCCGCGGGGCGATACGAATCGGGCACATCGGGAAGAGATGAAAAGTGAGGGGTGCGAAAGCGCATGCTAGGATGCGGCTGTAGGGGTTGCGGAAGAATTCGAGAAAGCCTTTCTTCAGGGGCTTCCGCCAAAAATCGGCGGACGCAAAAGGCGCGAAAGCCCATTGGTTTTAGGGCCTTTACGCCGGGGCTGAAGCCCCGGCCTCCTAAAGAAAAAGACATTCTCCGCAGCCTGTATAGCCTGAGCAACGGCTGAGAAAGAAAAGTGAGGCGGCCGTCCAACGGACCGGCCCTGAAGCCCAAAGCCCATGTCGATCCTGTACGAACTGCGGTACCCAACACGTTGGTACATGAAACTTCTGACCGTGATATTGGCGCTGGTGTTTTTTGCCGCGGTTGCAACGGTGGTTATTTCCGGTGTGCTGATCTACTGGATTGTGAAGCCGCAGCGAACGAGCTCAGAGATCAATATGGAGAGTTTCCCGGGCCGCCCCGATGAAGTGGACTTTACGGTAGCGGGCCTGGGCATCCGCAAAGGCTGGTTCTTCCCCGGGTTGCGGGGAGCGCCGACGATTATTCTTTGCCACGGCTATCTATCCAGCCGGGGCGAATTGCTCACGTTGGTTTCCTCGCTGCAGGACCACCAGTACAACTCGTTCGTGTTTGATTTTGCGGCCCACGGCGGGAATGACGGCTTGACCACATTCGGCTATCGCGAGTCGGACGAGGTGCGCGCCGCCATCGATACACTGGCGACACGAAATGACGTGGATGCCGCGCGGTTCGGCTTGTGGGGCTACAATCTTGGCGCTTATGCCGCGCTGCGCGAGGCGGAGAAGGACGCTCGCGTGCGCGCGCTGGTGCTCGATTCCGTGTACGACTACCCGAAACAGATGGTGAAGATTGGCGTGGAAAAGACCGGCGTGGGCGGATTCCCGATGATGGTGAAGTCCGCGCAGACGAGTTTTGAATGGCTGAACTACGCTTACAAGAATAATCCGCCGCTTTCCGCAAAGCTGAAGAGCCTGTCCGGGTCCGGCGTGCCGATCCTGTTCATTGGCGCAGCGGATGATCCGGAACTCGCCGCGATTACGCGGGAGATGTTTTTGAAGGCGGGCGAGCCTCGCGAAATGGCCATCGTCGCGCACGGGAATTTCGTGAACCTGCCGGATGACGAGAAGCGTACGTACGAGAATCGTGTGGTGACATTTTTCTTAACGCGGCTGCCGACTACGAACGGCGAGCCCGTTCCGGTTAGGCCCGCTGCCCCCAGGGCTGCTCCCGTCAGGTCCACTCCCATCGTGCCGACGGCTCACTGAGTCCTCGCGCTGGATTTTGTAAGCGAACCAACCGCTTGCTGGCAATACGACCGGGTCGGTCGAGCATGTCCACTGCGACTTCACTGGAAACCTACGAGCCTTGAACGGCAGCAATAGATAGCCTTCCTTAGGCTGGTTTTGATCCCACGTCTGAATTTCCTGGTGCAGATAAAAGCTGAGGCTGAATTGCTGGCCGCGTGGCATCGCCGCTGCGTAAGTTTGCTCTGGCGGGATCTGCGCGGTACGCAGGTCTTGCGCGAGCGTTTTTCCGGAAGGATCCCATGGCAGAAACAGCGGTGCCAGGTGGTTGAAGAACAGGAGAATCGCGAGGATCGGAACTACGGAGAGGGAGGCTAAGGCAAAAGGTTGCCGGGCGGCGGTCTTCCTTGCGGCCAGGAGGAAATTCGCGATTCCAAAGAGTAGCCAAACCCAGCCGGATCCTGTGGCCGCGCTCGCGGTGGGGCCAGGGCGGCCGAAATATAAGGACCAAAGCACGGGCGCCAGGAGGACCATTGGGATAGCGCCGGTGAGTAGCAGCAAACGGAATGTCCAGCCCTCTTGCGGAACGAGGCGCACGTAGACTCTGGAAAGAAGCAGGCCGATGGCTGGGACTGCGGGCAGGATGTAGCCGGGGAGTTTCGATTTGGAGAAGGAGAAAAACAGAAGGCAGAAGACGACCCAACAGAGCGCGAGAAGCGTGGCGTCGGAGGGGCGGCGCTGCGGCCAGGTGTGCAAAGCTCCGAAGAGGGCGGACCAGACTAGCGCCAGAGTCCAAGGAGCAAAGGCGATGAGGAGTATAGGAACGTAATACCAGAAGGGCTGGATGTGCTGGAATTCGGGGGTGAGGTAGCGCTTGAAATTGTGCTCGATGACGAAGATGCGGAAGAAATCGGGATTGCGCCGGGAACAAATGATGTACCAGGGGAGCGCCGTAAGACAGAAGCTGGCAATGGCGACGGGGTGGAGGCAGCGGAAGGCGTCGCGCCAGCGCCTGGTAAATGCCGCCCACAACAATACGCCGCCGCCGGATAGCGCGACGGCGGCAGGGCCTTTCGCCAGCGTGGCAAGACCGAGGAATAAGCCGAAGAAGAGCAGACTGACTAGACCCCTGGGGCGTGTGTTTGTGTACAAGCTAAAATTCGGTGCATGAAGCGAGAGACCAGTTGGCGGAACGAGCCCAAGGATTCTGGCGGCAAAAACCATAGCGATGGTAAGCGTGGCGGCGAAGGGCATGTCCGTGGCGGCGGCGTGCGAAAAGCCGATCATGCCCACGGTGGTGGGCAGAAGAAGAAACAACCAGCGCGCTGTCCACGGGCCATAGACACGCCAGGCGAGCCACGCCATGGCCAAGGTCGCCAGCAGCGCAGCGAAGGCACTGGGGAAACGCGCCGCAGCTTCGCTCACACCGAAGAGTTTGAAGCTGAGCGCCGCGCCCCAGTAATAAAGGACCGGCTTCTCAAACCAGGGCTGGCCATAGAGGCGGGGCGTGACCCAGTCGCCCGATTCGTGCATTTCACGGGCGATCCAGGCGTAGCGCGGCTCGTCCGGCCCCACCAGGCCGATGGCGCCTAGATTGTGGAAGTAGCAGAGATAGAGTGTGGCGATAATGAGGACAAGCCAAAAAAGGCGCGCCGCCATCGAGAGGGAATCGCCATCACGGCTGGAGTTGTCAGTTTGTGTCACGGTTCGCCGGCTCTAAGATCAATCAAGTTGCTGAAGAAACCGGAGAACGCTTTCTTCAGGTCCCTGCGTAGCTAAGGATAAACCAAAGCGCCTCCGCGCTAGGGGCTTTTCGATTCGGCTCAAGAGGGAAAGCAGATCCCTCCACTCCGGACCGCACACGACGCGGTCCTCCGGTCGGGATGACAATCGTGCTCGGGGACCGGGCGCGGGAAGTCCATAAGGCCCGTATGCCGGGGCCCTTGAGAGTTCTGAATTAGCTGAAGCCCCGGCCTCCTAAAGAGAAAGTCTTCTTCAGGAGCTTGCTAAGTGTATCTTGGAATGGCGGAAGTCGGTCATACTGGCGCGAAAGGACGGGAAGACACTCAGCCCTGATGAAGGAATGGCTGCAATATGCGGTGGCGTGGAGCGCGGTGAAGACGCTGGACCTCCTGCCGCGACCAATTGCGCGAAGCATCGCGGCAGTGGGAACACGCCTGCTGCTTCTGGCGAGGCCCAAACTGCGCAAGACCGCCGAGTTCAATTTGCGGCTCGCGTTTCCCGATTGGACAGACGCGCAGCGCCGAGGGGTGATGCGCAAGATGACCCGCCATCTGGGGTGGATGGCCGCGGAGTTCGCGCGATTTCCGAAGTACACTCGTGAAAATATCGAGCAGGTGGTAATTCTGGATGGGCATGAGAATTTTCTTGCGGGGCAGAGCCGCGGCAAGGGTGTGCTCTACCTCACCGGCCACATCGGTGCCTGGGAACTTTCCTCTTTTGCGCATGGGCTATACGGATACCCGCTGCATTACATGGCGCGGCCGCTGGACAACGAGCCGCTGGACCGCCTGGTGAATCACTACCGCGGGCTTTCGGGGAACCGGCCGATTTTCAAGAACGAATCGGCGCGCGTGATGCTAAACGTGCTGAAGGAGGCGGGAACGATCGGAATCCTTGCGGACCAGAACACCATGCCGGAAGAAGGGGCGTTCGTGGATTTTTTTGGCACGCCGGCTTGCACGACGACAGGAATTGCGCGGGTGGCCCTGCATACGGATGCCGCGGTGGTGCCCGGCTACGCTTATTGGGATGAAAATCTTCGGAAGTACCGCTTGCGCTTCGAGCCGCCCGTGGAACTGGTGCGTACGGGAGATGCCGAGCGCGACGTCCTGGAAAACACCAGGCGCTTTACCAAAGTGATCGAGGAGATTATCCGGAAGCATCCGGAACAGTGGGTGTGGGTCCACGCGAGATGGAAAAACCGGCCGCGGGGTGAACCGCCCTTGTATGATTTTTTGTGAAAAGAAGAGAACCGCAAGAGTGAGGCAGAAGCAGAGGAGAAGCGGGCGATGACAAGCACAGCGAAGGATGTGGCGCAAGCCATTGGGGCGAAGGTGGAAGGTGACGGCTCGTTGGAATTGACCGGGGTGGCCGCACCGGAGCGCGCGGGCTCGCATGATTTGATTTACGTCGAGACGGCAAAGCATGCGGAGCGGGCCGTGGCTTCCGCGGCGGGTTGCGTGGTGGCAGGGGAGGGAATTGACCTGCCGGGGAAGACGGTGCTGCGCAGCGCACAGCCCAAGGTGGCTTTTGCGAAGGCGGCGGCGATTCTTTTGGAGCGGCGGCCGATTGCGAGCAGGATCCACCCAACGGCGATTGTTGCGCCGCTTGCGCGGGTGGCAGCGAACGTGAGCATCGGACCGTATGCGGTGATCGGCGAGGATGTACATGTGGGAGAGGGCACGCAAATCGGGGCGCACTGCGTGATTGGCGCAGGATGCTGGATTGGCGAGAATTGTCGCGTGCACCCGCATGTAACGCTGTATGGTGGCGTGCGCCTGGGAAGCCGCGCAGAGATTCACTCGGGGGCAGTCATTGGCGCCGATGGATTCGGATATGCGTTCGATGGCGAGCGATACTGGAAATTTCCGCAGGCTGGGATTGTGGAGATCGGCGAGGATGCGGAGATTGGGGCGAATACGACGGTGGACCGCGGCTCGCTGGACGACACGCGGATTGGCGAAGGCGTGAAGCTGGACAATCTGGTGCACGTGGGCCACAACGTCCAGATCGGCGTCCACACCGTGGTTGCGGCGCAGACGGGCATTTCGGGTTCCTGCAAGCTGGGGCATCACGTGGTCTGTGGCGGACAGGTGGGCATGGGGGACCACTGCACGCTCGAGGATCACGTGATTGCCGGGGGCCAGGCGGGGATTCTCAACGGCAAGACCATTCGAAGCGGGGAGACGGTTTGGGGAACGCCAGCCCGGCCCCTGGAGAAGTTCAAAGAGCAGTATGCGTGGTTTGCGCGGCTGCCGGAGTTGGCGGAACGCGTAAAGAAGTTAGAGGCGGAACGGAGTGAATAGAGTCAAAGAGGGTTGCTGAAAATGCCGGGAAGGCTTCCTTCTCCGGCAGCGCTCTGGAAGCGGCTGCCAAATCGCTGCAGGAAAAGCCCTCGGTGCTGCAAAGGTAGGGCGAAAGTCTGCCGGAACCTTTAGAGGCGCTGGTACATCGAATTATGGAGGGAGCTCCCGCGGTGCAATTGTGACAGTTTGCGACAACTCGGGGTTTGCTCGCCGGCATCTTATTCGTTGACCGATTTTCCGGGGGCAGGGATAATGGGTACTGCAAGTACCCCGAGCAGTTCTGTTCAAGCGTGGTTGTTTGGAAGTGCAAGGCAATAGGGTAGTTAGGCGAGTAACGGAATTTGGCTTGTAAAGTTGCTGAAAACGCCGGAAAGAGTTCCTTCAGGGGCTAGAGCCCGTTCTTTTTTGGGGCTTTACGCCGGGGTCCTTCGAGGCTCAGGGTGAACTGCAGCCCCGGCCTCCTAAAGAGAAGAGCTTTCTCAGCAGCCGATTAGAGTTTTTTCGGGGGAATACAGCATTTCGCTCGAGGGGGAGCCGAGATGGGGTCGTACGTACGTATAGGAGAGGAGTTACCGGTCGCGCCCGCGCCAGCACCATGGCGGCAAGAGACTTGGGCGGAGCAGGTTGAAAAGGCTGTCGAGAGCGGCACCGAGTATCTCCTATCCATGCAAGCTGAGGAAGGGTATTGGCACGGCGAACTGGAAGCCGATACCACCCTCGAATCCGATTACATTTACTACCTGCACGTACTTGACAAGGCCGATCCGGCGCGCATCGCCAAGCTGGCCAACTATGTCCGGCGTAAGCAAATGGACGATGGCGGCTGGCCGATTTATCCTGGCGGCGCCTCGGAACTCAATGCCACCTCCAAGGCGTATTTCGCGCTAAAGCTGGCGGGGGACTCTCCTGACGAGCCGCACATGGTCAAGGCGCGCGAGGCCGTTCACCGCCTGGGCGGACTGGAACACACGAATTCGTACGTGCGTTTTTATCTGGCGCTGGTGGGAGCCGTAGGCTGGGAGTTGGTGCCGGCGATTCCACCGGAATTGATGCTGCTGCCGAACTGGTTCTATTTCAATATTTACGAGATGTCTTCGTGGACGCGGGGGATCGTGATTCCGATGGCGATCTTGTCATCGGTGCGGCCGGAGTTTCGCTTGCCGGAACACGCGCGGGTGGACGAGCTGTTCAAGGATCCCACACAGAAAACGGCGGCGTTCAACTGGAGCAAGCAACTGCTCTCCTGGAAGAACCTGTTTCTCGCGGTGGATCGCGGGTTGAAGCTGTACGAGAAGCTGCCGTGGAAGCCGCTGCGGCAAAAGGCCATCAGGGAAGCCAAGCAATGGATGCTGGAGCACATGGAACGGACCGAGGGGCTCGCGGCCATCTATCCCTCGATGATGAACTCGATTTTTGCGCTGATGGCGCTGGGGCACGGACCGGAAGACCCCCTGACGTGGCGGGAGATTAAGGAGTTTTCGCGGTTTGAAATTGAGGAAGGCGACACCATTCGCCTGCAGCCTTGCATTTCCCCGGTGTGGGATACGTGTATCGCGATGGTAGCTCTTGAAGAAGCGGGCTTGCCGGCGGATCATCCGGCGTTGGTGAAGGCGGCGGACTGGATCCTGACGAAGCAGGTGCTGGGCAAGGGCGATTGGCAGATCAAGAATAAGGATGCCGAGCCGGGCGGCTGGGCGTTTGAATTCCGCAATGATTTTTATCCCGACGTGGATGACACCGCGTTCGTATTGATGGCGCTGCAGCGGGTGAAATTCTTGGACGAGAAGCGCATGGAAGCGGCGATGCGCCGGGGAATCCAGTGGCTGCTCAGCATGCAGAACCGCGATGGCGGCTGGGGAGCTTTTGATCGCGACAACAACCGGAAGATCCTGTGCAATATACCGTTCGCGGACCACAACGCCATGATCGATCCTTCCACGGCGGACGTGACCGCGCGGGTGGTGGAATGCCTGGGACGATTTGGCTGGCCGGGCGATCACCCGGTAATTCGGAAGGCCGTGCAGTTCCTGATGAAAGACCAGAGCAAGGACGGATCGTGGTTTGGGCGCTGGGGCGTGAATTACGTATACGGCACAAGCGGCGTTTTGCGAGCGCTGGAGACGGTGTCGCTGACGGCGCAGGATTATTGCGTGCGCGCTGTCGCCTGGCTGCGACAGGTGCAGAAAGCCGATGGGAGCTTTGGCGAGTCGCTGCGCAGCTATGAGGTCGTTTCCACCAAGGCGCAGGGGAATAGCACGCCATCGCAGACCGCCTGGGGATTGATTGGATTGCTCGCGGGCGCGGATCCCGACGATCCAGCGATCGCACGCGCTGCCGCGTACCTGGTGAAGCAACAGAATGCCAATGGATCCTGGAGCGAAGAGGATTTCACGGGCACGGGCTTCCCGGGCGTTTTTTACTTGAAATATCACCTCTACAAGAATTCGTTCCCGGTGTATGCGCTGGCGCGTTATCGCAATCAGGCCAGCCGCGCGCAGGAATATTGCGCCGTTAAATTCCGGCCGAGCGAATTCCGTGTGCGCCGCGGGCTGTATCCGGCGCGCGAGCGCAGCGCTTCCTAAACAAAACAATGCGGTATCCCTTCCGGCTGATCTTCAATTCCGCCAAACATCTCGCGACGCACAGACTGCGCGGGGAGCGGAAATTTGCGGTCATGCTCACGCTGGACCCTCTGGGCGGCTGTATGGGCAACTGCGGCGGATCGCATGGCGGAAATGGGCAGGTGGCATCGCCGCGCCGGGCGCCGCTCAGCGTGGAGCAATGCCTGGCGGCGATGGAGGAGTGCGACACGCCCGTGGTGGCCATCTGCGGCGGCGAACCGCTGGAGTATGAGGGCATTGCGGAGCTAACCCGCGCGATCCTGGACCGCGGCAAGCATCTTTTCCTTTGCACGGACGGAACGCTGATACGGCGGCGCTTGCACATGATCCCGCCGGAAACCAATTTTTTCTGGAACGTGAAGCTCGATGGCACGGAGGCCGTCCACGATTCCCGCGCGGGCAAGCCGGGACAATTTGCGGAAGCGCTGGATGGCGTGAAGGCCGCGAAGAATGCGGGCTTCTTTGTGGTGGTGAGCTCGACGGTGTATCCGGACAGCGATGGGCGGGATCTGGCGGCGCTGTATGCGAAACTGCATGGAATGCACGTGGACGGTTACATGCTTGCGCCGGTGTACTTGCCTGGAAAAGTTTGCCGTGACGGAAGCGCCAAGTTCCACGCAGAAATGCATCGCCGGTTCGCGGAAATCAGCGATTCGCTGAATGACTATAATTTGCTGGTGTCGCCGGTTTACCTGGAATATTTGCGCGGGGAATGCGAACTGGATTGCAGCGTTTGGGGCAGCCCGGTATACGGGCCGGGCGGCTGGTCTGGGCCGTGCTACCTGCTGGACTACAACCTCGAGAAGAGCTACAAAGCGCTGCTGGAAAATACGCTGTGGGAGAATTTTGGGCGTGGGATGAACCCGCGGTGTGAGACGTGCTCGTGCCAAGCCGGCTATGAGACGGCGGCCCTGCTGGGAGTGAATCGCAAAGCGGGCGACGCCTGGAGGATGCTGGCTTGGCAATTCGGCGGCGGATTGGGCGAGAAGCGGGAAAGCGTGCGGAAGCCATGACTACACTTGTGACGGGCGCGGCGGGATTTCTGGGCAGCCATGTGGCGCGGCAGTTGGTGGCGCGGGGCGAAGCGGTTCGCGTGCTGATACGTGCTTCCAGCAGCAATCGGGCGATCAGCGATTTGTCGCTGGAGTACGTGACGGGGGATTTGCGAGATGCAGCTTCGCTGGAACGCGCGATGAACGGCGTGCAGCGCGTGTTTCACGTGGCGGCGGATTACCGGCTGTGGGCGAAGCATCCGCAGGACATTTACGATTCGAACGTGGGTGGGACGAAGAATTTGCTGGAGGCGGCGAAGCGCGCCGGCGTCGGCCAATTGATTTACACCAGCACAGTGGCGACCATCGCGGTGGACCGGCCGGAACTCCCCAACGAATTCACGGAGGCAAAGCTCGAGGAGATGATCGGGCACTACAAGCGCTCGAAATGGATGGCCGAGCAGGAAGTGTTGAAGGCGGCGAAGGAAGGATTGCCGGTGATTGTGGCGATGCCCACCACGCCGGTCGGGCCGTGGGATTGGAAGACCACGCCCACGGGAAAGATCATTCTGGATTTTCTGAATGGCAAGATGCCGGGTTACGTGGAGACGGGGTTGAACTTCGTGGGCGTGGAGGAGTGCGCGGCGGGACACCTGCTGGTTTCGGAGAAGGGCAAGATTGGCGAGCGGTATCTGCTGGGTGCGGAGAATCTGACGCTGAAGGAATTGCTGGATACGCTGGCGAAGATCACGGGTTTGCCGGCGCCGCGGATGAAAATCCCGTACGGGGTGGCGTTGGGTGTAGCCTACGTGGAGAGTGCGTTATCGCGATTGATTGGAAAAGAGCCGGGAATTCCCGTGGAAGGCGTGAAGATTGCACAGCACAAAATGTTTGTGGATGCTTCACGGGCGCGGCGGGAATTGGGATTTCAGCCGGGGCCGGTGGCGGCGGCGCTGGAGCGCGCGGTGCGGTGGTATCAGGCAAATGGGTATGTGAGAGCGGGGCGAGCGAAAAAGATGAGGTTGGCGGCGGCGTGAGGAAGGAAAGGAAGCGAATGAAGCAAAGGAAGTAAAGGGAATAAGGGAGTGATGATGCGGGTGCTGGTGACATTTGCAGTGGAAGCGGAGTTTGCGCCATGGCGGCGACGCCATGCTTTTAGGCGCAAGGAATATGTTCATGGGAGTCACCGTGGGGGCGCGGATGTCTGGTACAGCAACAGGATTGACGATCTTACGCTTGACGTGTACCTGACCGGTGTTGGTTGGAAAGGCGCAAGGACGTTTCTCTCTTCCTTACTGAAAGAAAAGCCTGACCTGTGCATCAGTTCGGGATTGGCGGGCGGATTAAAGCCTGAACTCAAGAGTGGGGAAATTGTTGTGGCTCGTGAAGCCTTATTGGTGAATGGAGGGAAGAAGTTTAGGAGTCGCCCTCTTCTCGTCGAACTGGCTGAAGAAACGGGTGCGACTCCCGTCAATTTGTTCCTCACAAATACCCAAGTGGTTTGCCGGGCACAGTCGAAGCAATCCATGGCCAAGTTTGGCGATGTGGTGGAAATGGAAAGTTTTCATGTTTTGACGAGGGCAAGGGAACAGCAAGTGCCGGCCCTTGCCATTCGAGCGATCAGCGACACCGTAGAAGAGGATCTTCCCTTGGATTTTGGGTGGTCGATGGGCCGAGATGGGCAAATCAACTACGGAAAACTGTTGCTGCAAGTCGGACGCCGTCCCCACAAAATTCCCGCCATGATCGGTTTTGGGAAGCGAAGCGAGAAAGCTGCCCAGAACCTCGCGGATTTTCTTGACAAATATATCGCAGCCGTTCGACAGCGCTTTCTGCATTGGGGTTTGGGAAGGGAAGAAGAGGTGGCGGCGAGGTGAGTGGGGCGGGGACGGCGGTGGAACAGATGAGGATGCTAGGGCCGATACCGAGGACGATGCGGGCGGGGGTGTTCCGGGAGAAGGGCGTGGTGCGTGTGGAGGAAGTGCCTGTGCCCGAGGTGCGCGACGGAGAGGTGCTTATCAAGGTGGCGGCTTGCGGCATCTGCGGCACGGACATCAAGAAGATATTTCAGCGCTATGTGGAGCCGCCGCAGATCCTGGGCCATGAGTTGGCAGGAACCGTCGTTGCGCTGGGCCGAGGTGTGACCAAGTGGAAGCTGGGCGACCGCGTGATGAGTTTCCACCACGTTCCCTGCGGCGCGTGTTTTTACTGCAAGAACCGGCTTTTCTCGCAGTGCAAGCAGTACAAAACCACCGGCCTGACCGGGGGGTTCACGCCGAATGGCGGCGGTTTTGGCGAGTATGTGAAGGCGATGCCGTGGGTGGCGGAGCGGGGGATCGTGGGGCTGCCGGACAATGTGACGTTTGAAGAGGCCACATTCATCGAACCCATCAATACCATCGTGAAGGCGGTGCAGAAAGCGCGCATCACGGCTGGCGAAACGGTGCTCATCGCCGGGTGCGGCCCCATTGGCCTGCAACTTCTGATGGTTGCCAAACATGAGGGGGCGCGCATCTATACGAGTGACCCCATGGCCACGCGGCGCGAGAAAAGTTTGAGATTGGGAGCGGTGGAGTCTTTTGACCCCATAAATGATAAGCTTGTGGAAGAATTGCATGCCCGCACCGAAGGACGGGGGGCAGACGCGGTTCTGGTGGCTGTAGCGCATCCGGCCGTGGTCGTAGATGCTCTGGAGGCGGCGCGGCCAGGTGGCAGGGTGCTTCTGTTTGCCGCAAACGACCCTGTCACGAAAATTGAGTTTCCTGCCGCGGCGATAGGGATAGACGAGAAAGAAATTTTGGGCAGCTACAGCGCAGCCGTGGACATCCAAGAAAGTGCGGCAGCGCTGGTGCTGGAGAAGAAACTGCCGGTGATGGAGATTGTGACGCACTGGTTTCCGCTAGGTAGAATCCAAGAGGGCTTGGAACTGGCGGCAAGGCCCACGGAAACATCGCTTAAGGTCCTGATCACGCACCAATGAGAGCAGCATCCACAAAGAGGACGGAACTGGGGCTGGAAGAAGTGCTGGCCCCAACGAAGATCCTCGTGCCGTCAAGAATGACGGCGGCGGTGCTGTACGGAAGCGAAGACCTGCGCATCGAGCAAATCGATGTGCCCGCATTGTCGGCCGAAGAAGTGCTTCTGCGCGTGCGCCTGGCGCTGACCGATGGCACCGACCTGAAGGTCTGGAAACGCGGCTACCACGCGAAAATGATTCGGCCGCCGGCGGTGTTTGGCCACGAAGTGGTCGGTGAGATTGTGGCCATGGGGAAGCGCGTGGACGCGAAATGGCGGCTGGGCATGCGTGTGATTGCCGCCAACTCAGCGCCGTGCTTCCGCTGCTACCAATGCCGTCGCGGCCAGGAAAATCTTTGCGTGGATCTGCTGTTTAATAACGGGGCCTACGCGGAATACATGCGCATTCCCGGGCGCATCGTCCGGGAGAACATGCTGGAAGTGCCGCACTCAATAGACGACCACAGCGCCGCGCTGGTGGAACCCCTGGCATGCGTGCTGCGCGGGATTCATGAGATGGAAGTGCGCACGGGCGATACGGCCGCGGTGATTGGCTGCGGTCCCATCGGGCTGAAATTTGTGCGCATGTTGTCGCGCCGCGGTGTGCGCGTGATTGCGCTGGCCCGGCGGGAAGCTCCGCTGGAGGTTGCACGCAAGCTGGGTGCTGTGGCGACCATCAATGTCACCGAGGTTGCCGACGTGGCCGCTGCGGTGAAGGCGCTGACCGACGAGCAGCGCGGGCCGGATTGCGTTGTGGAAGCCGCCGGCAATCCCGCGACCTGGCAGCAGGCGCTGGCGATGGTGCGGCGCGGCGGTGTGGTGAACTTCTTCAGCGGGCTCCCCAAGGACACGCGCGTAGAAATCGCGCCGGCAACCATCCATTATTCGGAAATCAAGATCATTTCACCTTTCCATCACACGCCGCGTTTTATCCGTGAAGCAATGGAAGCGATCCGCCGTGGCGATATATCGGCCCAGGATTTTGTCACCGAGGAGATTGGCCTGGCCGATCTGCCGCAGGCGTTTGAGCGCATGAAGGCGCGTAGCGGCGAAATCAAGCTGGCCGTGAGGCCGTAAGCCGCGCGGGTTACGGGTGAAGGGTGAGAAGCAGATCCACGAGTGTTCCAGCCCAATTTAGAAAGTGTTTTGAGCCGATGGATTCCTGATGCTGCGTCCCGGCGAACTTGAAATCGCTGCCAAACTGCCGGCCAATGGGTGCACGGCCGATGTGGCGCAGGCCTACACGCGCTGGCTGGCGACGCACCACTACGAAAATTTCAATGTAGTCTCCTGGCTGCTGCCGAAGGAACTGCACCAGCATTTCTATAATGCTTACGCGTATTGCCGGTGGGCGGATGATCTCGGAGACGAAATCCCATCGAAAGAGCGCGCACTGGAGTTGTTGGACTGGTGGGAGCGGGAGCTTGATGCATGCTATGAGGGGCGGCCTGCGCATCCGGTGTTTGTGGCGCTGCGCGAAACGGTGGTGGCCAAGGATATCCCGAAGCAGCCCTTCGCGGATTTACTGAAGGCGTTTCGCCAGGACCAGGTGGTGAAGCGCTACGCGACCTGGGAAGCCGTGCTTGATTATTGCGTGTATTCGGCGAATCCCGTTGGGCGGCTGGTGCTGTACCTATGCGGTTACCGGGATGACCACCGGCAAAGGCTTTCCGATGCGACGTGCACGGCGCTGCAGCTTGCCAATTTCTGGCAGGACGTTTCGCGGGATCTGGAGAAGGGGCGAATCTATATACCGCTGGAGCGGGCCGCGGCGCACGGCGTCACGGAAAGCGACATTGTCGGGAAGAAGTTCAGCAAGCGATATGTGTCGCTGATGAAAGAATTGATTGCCCGGACGCGGGAATTGTTTGAAGAAGGGCTGCCGCTGTCGAGGAAGGTGCAAGGCAAGTTGAGTGTGGACCTGGAGATGTTCAGCCGTGGCGGGCTGGCCGTGCTGGATGCGATTGAAGCGATGGGGTATGACACGCTGAACCGGCGGCCAAAGGTGAGCAAGGGGAAACAAGTGCGGCTGCTGGGGCGGGCGATTGTGGCGCAGGTGTTTGACCGCAGAGACGGGAATCGCAGCGTCGGATTTCCCCGCGCGGGTGGAGGATATCGCGTTGCGGATGGAAATGCGCGGGAGGTTGCGGCCTCTTACGCGGAATGCCACCGCGTGGCCCGGGCGGCCCACAGCAACTTCTACCCGGCGTTTTTCCTGCTGCCGAAAGCGAAGCGCGACGGGATTGTGGCGCTCTATGCGTTCATGCGCTTGATTGACGATGTTTCCGACCAAGGCGCGAATCTGGCGGAAAAGCAGCGCGGGCTGGCGAGGTGGAGAGCCGCTCTGGATCAGGCGATTACCGGGCAGTTGCAGGTGTTCGACGGGAATGCCGCGATGGAATCACCGGCGGCTGCGTTAGAAGGAGCGGCCGAGGTGTTGCCGGCACTGGTGGACACGATCGGGCGCTACAACATGCCGACGCGCTACCTTCATGATCTGATCTCGGGCGCGGAAATGGATTTGACGATCCAGGCGTATCCCTCGTTCGAGCGCTTGAAAGAATATTGCCACCGCGTGGCGGGGACGGTTGGGCTGACGTGCACACACATTTTTGGATTCCACGATGCGAAAGCGCTGGAGCTTGCCGAGAAACTGGGGCTGGCGTTTCAACTGACGAATATCATCCGGGATGTTCGGGAAGATTGCGCGATTGGCCGTGTGTACTTGCCCGAGGAGGATTTAGCACGCTACGGCGTGGCGAAGGCGGATTTTGGCCGAAGCGAAGCCACGCTAGGCGTGCATGAATTGCTACGATTCGAGGCCGAACGCGCGTGGAGGCTGTACGAAGAAGGCTCGAAGCTGTTGGGCTTGATTGAAGAGGACAGCCGCGGCACATTGTGGCTGCTGGTGCACACCTACAGCGCGCTGCTGGCGCGGATTGAATCTGTGGATTTTGCCGTTTTCGGGGAGCGTGTGCGGCTCTCCAAGGCGGAAAAGCTGAAGTTGATTGCCAAGGCGCGATTCGGGCGCCATACGGAAGAGAACATACTTGCCAAGCGTGATCGTGATCGGCGGGGGACTGGCGGGGCTGTCGGCGGGCGTCGCGCTGGCTGAAGCGGGCTGGCGCGTAAGACTGTTCGAGCAGCGGCCATTTCTGGGCGGCCGGGCAACGTCCTACGTGTTGCCCGACGGCGAGCATGTGGACAATTGCCAGCACGTGACGCTGGGATGCTGCACGAATCTGGAGGATTTTTACCGGCGCGTGGGTTCCGCGGACAAGATCAAATTCTTCGATCGCCTGTTGTTCCAGGATCCCCAAGGGCGCACGGGTGAAATGCAGGCCGGGTTGTTGCCCGCACCGTTTCACATGCTGGGCTCGTTCGTGACATTCGCGCCGCTGACGCTGGCGGACAAATATTCCATTGGCCGCGCCATCATGGATATTCTGCGGAGCAAGGGGAAGCCGAAGGATCTAGAGGAAGCGGGCGGCATTTCGATGCTGGAATGGCTGCGGCGGCGTAAACAGACGCGCGGCGCGATGGAGCGCTTCTGGAGGGTTGTTTTGGTGAGCGCGCTGGACGAGGAACTTGACCGTACCGATGCCCGCTACGGCGTGGATGTTTTCTGGAAGGGATTCCTCTCCAACCACACCGGCTATCGCATGGGGGTTCCCGCGGTGCCGCTGGCGCAGTTGTATGACGGCTGCAAATGGGAAATCGAGCGCCGGGGCGGGGAAGTGAATCTACGCGCTCCGCTGCGCGCGATCCAACTGGCTGGCGGGGCGGTGAACAAAGTGGAATTCGATGGCGGACGCCGGGAAACCGCCGATGCCTATGTGTTTGCGTTGCCGCATGTAGCGCTTGCAGACCTGTTGTCTGAGGAATTCAAGCGGCTCGAGCCAGCGCTCGCCAACCTGGACGAAATCCGAGTTGCGCCCATCACCGGGGTCCATTTCTGGTTCGACAGAGAGGTGATGCGCGAACCGTTTCTGACGCTCCTCGACACGACAACCCAATGGATTTTTAACAAGACCGCTCTTTATGGGAAAGCCAACGCCTCGCCGGGAGAAAAAGAGCAGTACCTCCAGTTGGTCATCAGCGCATCCTACGATCTGCTGCAGAAGCCCCGGCAGGAGATCATTGATCTGTGTCTCGCGGAGGTGCGGCAGGCGCTACCCGCTGCGCGCGAGGCCGTTCTGACCAAAGCCACGGTCATCAAGGAAGCCGCGGCCACATTTTCGCCGCAACCTGGCGTGGACCGCTGGCGTCCAAAGCAAGAGACCTCGATCCGCGGAATGTTTCTGGCGGGAGATTGGACCGCGACGGGTTGGCCCGCAACGATGGAAGGCGCGGTGCGCAGCGGGTATCTGGCCGCGGAAGCGGTCCTGCGAAAGGCGGGGACGCCGAGGACGTTTCTTCAGCCGGACTTGCCGCCCGATGGATTGGTCAGGATGTTCGGCTAGGGCGAAGGAGTTGCAGGTTCGCTCTGCAGGAACGAGCCTAGGTGGCGCTCGCGGAGGGTGAGACCCTGCGTAGCTCGATCCACTGCCTGGTAGGCCGGGCGCTGAGTGCTCTTGAATTTTTCATAAGCGAGTTCGGAGTCCCAGAAGTCCATTGTGCAGTAGATTCCCGGGCGGGAGGTATCCCGCAGGAGGTGAGTCATCACGTAGTGCGGGCCGCTGCGAAAGAGACGAACCCAGTCACCCTGGGAGCCGTAGACTCTTTCAAACGCAGGCTCGCTTCCCGGCTTGACTTCAAACTCCCATAGGATTACAAACATAGATGTCCCATCTTCTGCCCTCGCTTTGTGGCATCCCAGGACAACTTCAACGGGGAAGACTGGTGTGCAGGGCTAGGTAGCAATCCGATTGGATACATGTCGGTATCAGCACCGTTTTAGTCTACTGGTGTAAAAAATGGAAGTGGCAGTCCGTTGAGGCTGACGGACGGAGGCGTTTGTGGATCGCAAGTATGGCCATCGCGGCTATCGCGACGCGGAAAAGCAGGAAAAGCACGAGAAGAAGGATCGGCATGACCGCAAACCGCCGCAGGGCGGCCCACGCGGCGCAACCGATCATCTAGGCCCCCGGACGCCGCGGATGGTAGGCACGGTAACGCGGGCGCGCTGTTCTAATTGCGGCGCGGTGCTGGTCGCGGGCTTCGACGCCAAGGGCCAATGCCCCAAATGCAATTCCGAGTTGCATTGCTGCAAACAGTGCCGTTTCTTCGATTCGGGCGCCCAGTTTGAATGCACACAGACAATTCCGGCCCGCATTTCCCCCAAGGATGCCAAGAACGAGTGCGCGCTCTACGAATTCCGCATGACCGTGGAGAAGGACACCGCGCCCACGTCTTACGCGCAACCTTCCCAAGTGCCCGCCGAAGCTCCGTCCTCTGGGCGTCCGCCCGATGCACGGCAGGCGTTTGAGAACCTCTTCAAGAAATAGAGCGTTTCGCTTTTTTTGCCGCAGGCGCGCCGAGAGAAAATAGCGTGGGCTCCGCGGGCATCTCGCTGGCAATTTTTTCCAGTTCTGGATAGTGCTGTCGCAACGGCTCTGGCACCTTCACCTTGCCGCCCTTCAAAATACTGATGAGCTGTAAAGCGTTCACCACGGCTTTACCCTGGTAGTGATTGTTGGTGACCACGAAGGTGCTGCGGGTGTGTTGATTCACGGTGCGGATGCGCGCTACCCACGGGTCGAGCTCTTCTTCGGAATAAAGGTAGTTGTAGCGTTCGTGGGCGGGCGTGGCGGGATTGTCGCTGAACCAAGTGTCGTAGCGCCGCCCGTGCAGGCGCACGTAGCCGATGGGCGAAGTGCTTGAGGCGGAAGGCTCCAGGGACCGCCCGATGATGGGCTGGTCGATATTGCAGAAGCCGGCATTGAGCTCTCGCAGGAACGCGAGAGTTTCCTCGGTCTGCCAGGAGGCGTGGCGCAATTCCACGACGAGAGGGTAGTCGGCAAACCTCTTCAGCACCGCGGTTAGATAGCCGACGGTTTCCTTTGTACGGTGAAAGGAAAAAGGGAACTGCAGGAGAACGGCGCCCAACTTTTCTGCCTGGCGCAGGACGTCAAAACCAGCGCGCACGGCGCGTTCATCTTCCGGTGTTGCGGAAGGATCGTGGGTGAACTTTTGCCATAATTTCGCGGTGAATAGAAACCCAGGATTTGCGGAAACGCGCTCGACCCAGAGCGCGGCGTGATCCGGGCGCAGGGGCTGGTAGAACGAAGTATTGATCTCGATGGTGTCGAAGAATTCGGAAAGATACGCCGCCTCATGAAATCCCTTGATGCGCCGCGCGGGATAGACGTAGCCCGACCAGTCGGCATAGGACCAGCCTGCCGGTCCGACGCGGATTCGCTTTTGTACTTGTGCCTCAGGTCTATCTGTCTTCTTCATGAGCCTTGCTCCCATCCCACGTGCCGAACAGCAGGTGCAGGCCTCGTTAGCCTAGAAATTCCCGGGGTAACTGTCAACGCGCACATCGCGCGGCAGGATTGCGCGACGCGAAACCGCCTGCTATGCTCAGGCCATGATGCGGTGCAGAATCTTGACTGCGTCGCGCTCCTGCCAGATTCCGCGTTGTTTCCTATGGGTGCAACCATGAACGTTTCGATAAGCTACAAGCACGTCGATGCGCAGCAAGCTGTTGCGACTGAACTTATGCGCCGTCTGGACAAGTTGGGAAGGCTCCTAAAAAGCTACGAGCCGGATCTGATTCAGTTGCACGGGGTATTCACCAGGAATCAGAGAACGGAAGAGCAGTCCTGTTCCCTGACGCTTTCGCTTCCATCAGGCACACTGCACGCCACCGGCAGTGGCAAAAATGTGCTGGCGGGCTGCAAGAATGCCTTCAGCGACATCGAATCGCAGATCAAGAGACACCAGGCGCTGCTGCGGCGCGAGCACGAATGGAAGCGCAAGCGTCGAAAGCGCACCTAGCTATTCCGAATGGACATAAAGTTTGCAGCAATTCCATTAGGCCAGCGGCTCAGCGGGGCAATGGAACGATCTGTTGTTCGCCCTGATACGAAATTACCTTGTCCGGCTTGTCGGTAACTTCCACTCCTGCGCCAACGCCTTTCCTCACAAGGACGACATGAAAGGTTCGCGCCTGCAGCATGCCCGGGAAAGTTCCTTTCCTGGTATCGATCTTGAGCTGGTGTTTTGCGTCATCCCAGCGAAAATCAATCGTTGAATAGACGCCTTTTTCGTAGTTGTAGTTGTCGTTTTCGTCCTCATAAAGCGTGAAGCTCCCGTCGGCGCCCGGGTAGATTCGCAATTCAATGGGATCAGCCGGTTTTTCCGTGGCGTATTGAACGAATGGACCCATCGGCAGGATGGACCCCGACCTAACCATGAGCGGGATCTTTTCGATGGGCGCGTCCTCGACGACGCTCTGGCCACCGGGGAGGGTCTCTCCCGTCCAGAAATCGAACCACTGATTTCCGGCCGGCAGATAAACGGTTCTTGTTTTCTTCCTGGGCTCGAAAGTCGTCTCCCTGGCGTGAATTTCCGGAGTCTTCCAGAACATCTGAGCCCTGAACGCGCCCAGAACCGCGTTCGAGGTCTCAAACGCGAAGTCATATTCTTTTCCGGCCTGCAACTCCACGGGAATCGTATAAGACTCCACCGAGTCGTAGTTGTGCGGCAGTTCTTTGCCATCCAGATACACTCTTCGCGGCCCGAAGCTCTTCATGTGGAAACGATATTTTCCGGTTTGCGCCGGAATCAGCTTGCCTTCCCAGCGCATCGAGAATTTGGGGCCGGTGATAAAGCTGGGCCAACCCGTGTACCAATACACATTGATGTTCGGCTCCACTGCTTCGTGACACAGCTTCTTGAACTCCGCATCGCAATAGTATTTGGCGGTCAGCCCCGGCTTTCCGTCTTTCGTTTTGAAGTGCTCGGGAGTGATGAGAATGCTGTCCTCCGGGGGCCGATGGTACATATACTGCGTTACCGGAGAGACCATGATCGCGGGGCCGAACATGAACTGATCGTCGATGGAATACGTCTTCGGGTCGCGCGCGAAATCCATCGGCAAGCCGCGCATGATGGAATATCCATCGTGGGTGACTCGCCAGCCCAGTGAATAGATGTACGGCAGCAGCCGGTACCGCAGGTTGTCGAATTTTACGAGCGTGTCGCTGTACTCGCCAAACTCCCAAATCTCCCGTGGAGTCTCCGAGCCGTGTGCCCGGAAAATGGGGCAGAAAGCCCCAAACTGAAACATCCGCGTGTACAGTTCCTGGTACGCCGGATCCTTGCCGCCGTTGGAGAACACTCCTCCGTAGCTCCCGATCACAAAACCGCCGATATCGAATGTCCAATAAGGGATGCCGGCCATGCTGTGATTGATCCCCGCGGGTATCTGTTTCCTGTAAACGTCCCAATTCGCGCCGATATCCCCCGACCAGGTTGTTGCGGCGGCCCGCTGCTGCCCGGCGAAGGTGGAGCGGGTGAGGATGTAAACGCGTTTCCGGTCCGTCTCTTTCCGTTGGTTCTTATAAACAGCTTCCGTGATGAGCAGCGAGTAAGGATTGAGGTACCTGGCGAAGGAGCCGAGATGATTGTTCTCGACCCTCTTCATCTCATACTCTTCCGACTCCTTCGTGAGCGCGTTGACGATGTCGGGTTCGGTCGAGTCCATCCACCATCCGTCGATTCCTTTGGAGAACAGCCCCTTGTTGGCGTATTGCCAATACATATCGTTGGCCGCCGGATTGTACGCATCGTAGTACTTGAAACCGGCCCAGCCTACGGGGGAATACAAATATCCTCGGCGATCCATGTCCTGGTAAATGGGCGAAGCGGGTCCGAGCCCGGCCCAGATGGAAATCATGATGTGGAAGTTCTGCTGGTGAAGCAGATCGATCATTTCCTTTGGACGGGGGTACTTCGTTTCGTCGAAGAACATTGCGCCCCACATGTCGTTCCCACCCCAGTAATTCCAGTCCTGGATGATGTTGTCGATGGGAATTCGGCGCTTGCGGTATTCCTGGGCGATACCCAGCAATTCATCGCGGGTCGCGTAATGTTCCTTGCTCTGCCAATAGCCGTAGGCCCACTTGCCGTACATGGGAGCCTGTCCCGTGAGGTTCCGGTATCCGGCGATGACTTGATCCATCGTCGGGCCAAGCAGGAAGTAGTAGTCGATGTTGTCGGCCACATCGGACCAGAACGATGTCGTTTCGCGATTGTCGGTGAAAATCGTCTTGGAATAGTTGTCCCAGAAGATCCCGTAGCCTCTTGTGGAAACCAAGACCGGTGTGACGGCCTCCGTGTTGGACTGCACCAGCTTCACCGTCTGCCCGCGATAATTCATGGCACCGGACTGGTGCTGTCCAAGTCCGTACAGCCCTTCATCCGGCGTCAACATGAAATTCTGCTGCACGCTGAACGCGGATTTTTCCTGCCCGATTTGAGAGGGAGCGAAAGTGGCTTTGCCTTGCTCCTCCAGAATGATTCGGTTGTCGTTGCCGAGATACCGCATCGCTCCATCGCTTTTGCTCAAGAGAAGTTTGATCTGCCCGCAACTCAGCGTAATTGTCTCGTCGCGCTCCTCAAAACGTACGCCCAGATCCGGCAAATCCTTTTGAATAACGGAGAGGCTGGTTTTTTCGGATGTGCCGCCAGCCGGCCATTTCACGACGCGAACCGTGCTTTCCGAATAGAACTGCACCTTCACGTTCAGATCGCCGGCCGCCAACTGCACGCCATTCTGGATACGCTGGATTCTCGGCGGCATCTGGTTTGCCTGCGCGTGCTTCGGTGCGGAAGAATTGTCCTGGCAAACTGCCGGCAACGCACTCAGAACGAGGGCGCAACACAACGCCGCTGCTCGCAGCGCGAGAGTGGGGAATTTCATTTTTCCGGGTTCCTTTCTGCCATGCTCACGGCAGTTTCACGCCAAACGACAAACAGCATTGTTCCATGCGCTCTGCGGAATTCAGGAGCGAATATCTTGGTGCGTGATGGAGAAGGGCACGGACACATTCGTGCTTGATGCTACTTCCAAGAGCAAGTCCAATCAAAGGAAATCCGCCGGTTGAGCCCTCAAGATGTCCGCAAATGCCACTCGTTCGGTGGCGCATCGCAGCGAAGGAAATAACCGCGTTTGGTTTCTCCCCGAAGGAGGGAAGAAACTCCGAGAGATAATAGGGGCTAAATGACCTTTGTACCTCGCGGAGTTCGACATGGCGAGCAATACGGGGCTGCGCAAGGGCCGTCATTACGGACTGAGGTGGGGCATGGTAAACTAAAAGGGTAAGATGGTAAACGTCCCGCGGACGAAGAACGAAGAAACCATACGTCCCGTCAAATGAAGCTGCGGTGGCCGCCCTTAGGGTTGAGCATGACCGGGGCGAGAGCAGAGGGCGTGTGTTCCAGCCGGCCAAGACGGATGAACCGCTTGAAAATGGGCGGCATTGGTTCGAGGAAGCGGTAATGGAAGCGGAGACTATGAACTTTCGTTGACATGGCTTGCGGCATAGGTGCGCGAGCCGTTTACGGATGAAGGGTGCTCCGCTGGCAGATGTTGCAGATCTGTTGGGGCACAAGAGTTTGACGCTGGCAAGACGGTACGCGCACATCGGTCTGATCAAACTGCGGGCGGTGGTATCCTTAGCTTGGAGCAAGTGACACCGCAAGCGAGACGAACCAAAACGGTGTGCCGGTGACTGCCTTGCAACTGGCTGTGCATTAAAGAGTTTAGGGGCGTAGCTCAGTGGTAGAGCAGCGGCCTTTTAAGCCGAAGGTCGTGGGTTCGATCCCCACCGCCCCTACCAACCTAACCGACTGAAAGGGAACGACTTCCTTAGGTTCATTTTTCCGCGTACCTCCCGTGTACCCTTCTTACGGGCGTAGCTGTTCCAAGGAACACACGACGAGCAGAGGGTCAAGGCAGTGACGCTCGTAACAAATGCGACCTGTAGGTGATGTAGAACGACTTTGCGGGCGCATCCACCCAGATCGCTTGGCTGTCGAATTGAAGCGCAGGGACGTGCAGGAGAGATGTGAACCGGAAGGACTGGGCGTCAAAACGACCAACCTCAGTTCCGTTTCCGGTCTGTTCTGGAATAGCGGCCCAATACTGGCCAGGCTCTCCCGTTGATTGGAGTGGCCGCGGTCCGACATCTGTGAATGGCCGAATCTCTTCGTTTGTAATGTTGCCGTGCCCTGTTTCTGCATCCACTAACCAGTACTCTGTCTTATCTGGACCTACGGGTTTATGCGAGCCGGTGTCCGGGTTTTTTGCCCGAACTATCAAGAACCGTTTTTGTTCGGCGATGTAGGCGAGTGCATAAAGTCGATCGGCTTCCGGTATGTCGACGGGCAGGATTGCACCCGATATAAGGTTCACGCGAACGACGGCCCATAGATAGTCGGATGAGCCGGTGCGCTTTGCCAAGATCGCCCATTTTCCATCGTTGCTGATCACCGGCGAATAGACGTCTTCGGCGAGTAACGTCGGCTCCTTGCTGGCTTCAAACCTCCAGAATCCCTGCTTATCTTGGAATTCGCCAGCGCGATAAGTTGCGGGTCCTTGCGTCAGGGCCCAGAGCCCCGGTGGTTGGCGATCCTCATTGTCTTTCTGGAACTTCTTGGGAACGACGGAATGCGGATCCTCGGATGGGAAAACGGCTGGAGGATCAACCTTCTCGATCGAGCCGTCCTTTATCGAAACCCACGTGGGTCCCTCCGATTTGGGAACACGAGAAATCACCTGTGCCGAACCAGGGGATGAGACCACTAGCGCCGCACTGCCACGGTCGCGTGCGGGATAGATTCGCAAACGCTCGTCAGTTCCGTTCTTCCAGTAATTCAAGACGTAAAAGCGACCGTCTGCAATCACAACCTCAAAACCCGGCAGGTTTGCCAGTTCCGGATATTCGATGGTCAGCGGAGCATAGCGAAGCAACTTGTGAAAGGAGCCGCAAAGCTGGTCATAAACGGAACCGCCGGAGTCTGACATCCCCGGATTGTTCATGAAAACGCGCCTTCCCTGGGTCTTGGTCAGATGTACGTACTCATATTGCATGCCGTCCAAGACCGTTTGGGACAAGGGTCCTAAGTCATCCACCTTTTGTGAACTAGTGAAATCAGTCAGAGTTCTCAGTTCTTCGGCACCAAGCGCGCGGCGGAATCTTCTGGCCGGATCGTCATAGAGGATGATGGTGGAGGTGTCTCCTCTCCGCCCAATGACAATCTGGCCCGCGTTACCCCAATATCCAGCGCTTAGAAGAGCAAATGCCTCGTCGTAAGCGTCCTTGCCGGACATAAGCGACAAGAGTTCACTTTCGAGCTTATCGAAATCCGTGTAGGAATGATGGCCTGGATCGCCTCCAGCCTGCCGGGCACCCACTATGACTAGAGCTTTGGATTTGGAACTGAATATTTGCCGTGCCCGCGGACTGTCTTCAGCCATCAGATAAGCGCCAGCAACTTGTTCGAGTCGCGTGTCGCCCGAATTGTAGATGCGCTCCACCGCATCCAAAGGTAGTGATTCGCGAACGAGACGTGCACTGGCAAGCAGCGACTGAATGGCGGGGTCGTCTGAACCTTTTAGAACCTCGGTTTCCCGGTGCTGATCTCCCGACAAAACAGCGAATATCCCGACGGGAGTCCCGGACAACGTGGTAGATGCGGCAATGCTGTCGCCGCAGTTCTTCCTGAAGGTATCTCTCCGGAGCAACGCATATGCCACACTGCGGGCAGACGCGGATTCGCTTTCGATATGTTGGGCGATATCGCGATCGCCGACAGAAGAGGGCCACCGACCAACGATGTCCCTGAGAAGGTCCGCAGTTTGGCGGTCTGAAGAATCCAGAGTCGCTGCCCGCGAAAGCAGCAACGACATTGCTCCTTCGCTTGGCGCATCCCGTTCGGCCAGGTATTGACCAATGCTAACCGGAACATCCAGCGGGACCTTCGGCCACGCGTAATCTGCACGGTTGAGGGTCTCGGACCCTTCCTTGGTGCTCTTCATTGCGGCGTATGCCTCTACTGAGGAAGCCGCCTCCGCATCGGGTAGTCCGCCCGCAGCGATCAGTGCAGCGATGAACATCCGTCGATAGTGGGCGTCCACAATGGACGGCATGCCCTGCCGAAGGGCCGGTATCGCGCGAGGGTCCCGGAAGTGCACAAGCGAATTCGCCGCATATGCCCGCTCGGCTTCATCGACTTGTTGGTTCAAAACGGCTATAAGCCCGGTGACGCTCTCCCGCATATCCAGCTTGTCCACGCTTTGAATCAAGCGAAGGCGGTCGCTGGCCGAAGACCACTTGGGATCGAAAAGCCAAGGGAGAAGAGGCGTGAGTGCGTCCCGCCGCGCGTTTTCCAGTTGGAAATGAATTAGGCACTCGACTGCATTGTCATGGATTGCACGATCCGAGTTGCCAATGAGTCTCGTCATGATCGGAATCCAATGATCGGGATTGCCGCCAACGTTGCTGACCAGGGGCATCCGCAAGTAGATACCGTCATGTAGGTTGCGGAGCGTTGGATCGCTGAACAAGGTGAGAAACCATTGGTCGCGACCAGTCCACTCCACCGACAATAGAGCATCTGCAGCCTTGTCTCGCGAGTAGCCGAGGGCTTCGCGGTCTTCAACGGTCTTCTTCAGTTCGGCGAACAATGCGTCCGCCTGCATCTCTTTTCCCTCGTAGTGGAGGTACAGGACTGTCTTTGCTAGCACGGCGCGACGTGGCATGGCTCCTTGCGCGTAATTCCTGAGAATGGGTTCCGCCTTGGTCCAGTCCAGACGAGCCAACGTTGTCAGCTCGTCTTCATGGCTTACGCTTCCCGCTTCGTCGTCGTCCTGAGCAGCCGTCGCGTCGGCGACAAGTTGCTCGCGAAAGTACTTGCTGTTTAGCTTGAGGTAATTCTTGACTTCCTCACGCCAGCCCTCGCCGAGGCGTTCTTTATTCTCGTCATAGAGCCGCTTGACCACATCTTGGACCTGAGGGGTCTTCGGGAGGAGTTTCAGGAGAGAAACCGTAAATTCGGGTTTCGCAACGCATGCTTCCACAAGACGTTCACGCGTCTTCTCAGACGCAGACATTTGAACGGAACCGTTCATCTGCCCCCAGTAGAGTCCCAAAATCTCCAACGATGCGTCGTCTGGGGGCGGGGAGTTCAAACTTAAGCGAACCGGCCCAGCATGTGTCCGAAATTCATCGTTTTTGGGAGGTGGAGCTGAAAATGTCAGGAGTTCCTGAACTAAATCATGTTGTTGCGCGGTCTGCCCAACCGCATTCCAGGGAACCAGCGCCAACAAACAGAGCACGAACGTGAGGCGGGCCATCGGTTGCTCTCTGCTGGGGGAAATACCAGCACACGACCATTAGACACCACTACGTGACCCTTTGTTCACACATTTTTCTATCGCAATCGAGAGATTGGTCTGGCCGACACTCTTATTGTGTCGTGTGAAGCTATAATGAGCCTAATCCCGGGAACGCAATCAGTTGATCCGGCCCGTCTTCCCTTGCAGTTCTGGAGTCCCCTTGCCATCGGTGAGCACAACTGGATCGTTGCTCCATGCGGCCTTCAGATCAGCCTCGATTTGTTCTTGGCGTGAACGCGTCCAAGGCGCGTAATGGCGCTCGGTAATGCGGATGCTACTGTGCCCGAGAAGTACGGAGACTCTGTCTAGTGGGACACCGGCGAGAAGCAACTCCACGGCGAACGTATCGCGGAATCTGTGCGCATGGCCGGTAGGTACTTTCGCCAATCCAAAGAGCCGCTGGAGTCTGCGTTGCCATTTCCCTTTGGCACTGCGCACGGTTGACTTGCCTGTCCAGAAGAAATATCGTGCGCTGGAATGGGGAGCAGCATCCAGGGCTTTGACAACCATGTCCGGCAGGACGCAATAGACAGCTACGCCCGTCTTCTCTGTGTGCAGCAGCAGTTTATTGTCTGCAACCAGGTCTACGTCAAGCTGGACTGCATCGCCAATCCGTAAGCCCGAATAACGAAGCAGCAAAACAAAGGCCCGTAGCCGTTGAGCGTTGCGAATGCCCGCACTCTTGCCATAGGGTTCTAGGGCAGTGAGAATGCGGATCATCTCTTCGCGAGTAAAAGGCATGGTGGGTTTGTTGGGAACTTTCGGGGTTTTCAGTTCAATTGCCGGGTTATGGTCAATCCATTTTCTTCTCTCGGTGAACCGCAGGAATGCACGGAGTCTTTCGAGCTTCTTGAGGCTGGAGCGCGGGCCGTCCTTCCATGCCGCCCGAAAAATCGCGAGCATGTCTAAATCCAATTGCTTGAGGAACTGCAGTTTCTGTGTTTCCGCAAAATCATCAAGCTGACGAAAGAGCAGACGGTATTTATACAACGTGGCTTCGTTCAGTTTCCGCGCTTGCGCATCGGCCATGAACTTCCCATGCGCATCCTTGATAGTGACCTCTTTTTCCTGCTGGATAATGCGTCGGTCTTCTGCCTCCCACTGGCGGATGAGGTCTTGCGCACGCTGCCAATCGCGGAGCTTCAAAGACTCACGCATTTCTTTCCCGCTAAGTGCCCCGTCAACCCAAATAGGGCACTGGCAATGGCGGTACTTTCTGCCCTTAGCGCGCTGCTTGCAACTCTTGCGGTGACGGCGATAGATCGTGAGCATTGAGTTGTACTCCTACCGGACGCCTGACTTCGATGATAAGCGAGAATGGACCCTTTCGAGCACAGTTTGAGGAATGCGCAGCGTGACGTACCGCCTCTTGTGGCGTGGACTTCTCTCTCCGATTAGAAGCACACCCGGCTCGTTTTCGAAAAGCTCGCGAACCTTATCCGCACTTAGACTCCACATTTCGGCGATTTCCGTAACGGCATAGTGCCGTTCGATGTGCACCGAGGTCTCGATTTGGGATGGTACGGCCATTGCGCGTTAGTGACTCCTACGGGTTTGGAAAGATTCGCAACTGCCTTGTCAAAATAGCTCCTCGGCTTCCGGGGGAGTGTTGAAGAAGATTCTTCTTGCATTCCGCCACCGAACGAGCTACGATTACGTAAACATAGTACGGTAATGTAGGAGTATTTGTCAACTATGGTGTCAATCCTAAAGAAGCAGCCCCGGCACGAGGTCATTTCTATCCGCCTGAACGAAGACCGGCTCAAACTCTTGGAGCGGTACCAGAAGGTCCTCAGCGAACAAATGGGACGTGAGGTGTCTTTGGGTGAGGCCGCTTTCCTTGTCATTGAGGAGCGCGTTGCCGGAATGGACCGCGAGACGGCGCGCCATGAAATGTTGAGCACGCCAACCGCTTCGCTCTACCACATTCGTAAGAAATGGGAATCGCAGCACACTCTGTCCATTGCCGAGTGGGATGTTTTCGCCCAGTACGTGCAGATCGGCACAGAGGAAGACACCCAAGAGCCCCCGCTGCTTTGGCCTGCGATTCCATCCAGAGAGACCTATCTCACTCTGCTCGATGCCTTCGAGGCCGTCTATCAAAACCGGAAGAAACCAGCTTCGAAGCATGTCTGGTATTACTTCGGAAACCTCGGTGGCCATTCCACGGATGTTCGGCTCTCGGATGAGGACGCCGAGCAGCGGCACCAAGCAGTTCTGAAGCAGATTTCGACCCGCAAGGAACTGCTGAAGCCGTCTGAGAAATGGCAGAGCCCTGGCACAGTTGGCGGATGCTTCCTCACCGCGATTCGTGATGAAGGGGTTGAGAGTATCAGACTCGACCAAATCCTTGCCCCCTATTGGGCGACTCTTTGGGGCCTTGCCGCCCGAGGCCATTGGGTGCGGCATGACCGCCAGCCAGTGCGACCGGCGGGCCCCAACGAGGATGATTTTCGCAACCGAATCATCCTGCCCGAGCCATTGAAGTCGGGTGATCTGGAGCTATCGTTTACGGGCATCGGGCGCCCGGAATTGGGTGTGCATATCGACCTCGGCCCAGTGCGCCGGGTGAGCCATCTCATTGCCCGGTATCCCAATCTGGCCGAGTTCCACGCCATGCTCGACGGATGGTCGGCCAAGCGTTCTTGGAATGGCAGGCATTTTCTTATGACGCGGGCCAAGGAGAAGGGGCCAGCCAAGTTCACGCTTTGGCTCCGCCAGAGCGACGTGGGCATCGAGTTCTCCGAGAAGGAATGGGACACCCTCCGCGAACTGTTTCAGAAGGCGTGGGCGATCCCCGAGGTTCAGCGGTGGTTGCAGGAGCTTCGGCTTGAGTATGGCGAGCAAGGTTGATAGCACAAATCGATGGTGGTTTGCGCCGCGTTTCAGCAGAGCGGTGCCTTCGGCACCGGGAGTTGGACGGACACGCCACCCCAAAATGGGTGCTGCAGAGCGCCGCTGGTTAACTTGGTCGTGCGGAGCGAGTTAGCGAAACATAAGTGCTTGCGGAAAATCTGCGGCGCTCTTCGTTAACTTACTGATTTGGCTGGCGTGTCCTGGAGCCGCAGATTTCAAGGAAGTCTCTTCTGGGGGTTCTTGTCGTGCCTAACGATCAACTCCGCAATCGCACGGTCGGCTCAAAAATGACTGAAAGGGAATACGCGCAGCTTGCGGCTATCGCGGAGCGCGAGGGCGTAACCGTTGGCGAGTGGTGCCGCGAGGTGCTCTTAGCGCGAGTCCATGCGGCCCAGGGAGTAGTGGCCACTGCGGCAGAACAAACCCTCCTTGCGGAGGTCGTGGCCTTGCGGGCAATCCTGCTCAACGCCCTCTACAAATTGGCACCACAAGAAGACCTCACGGACCAGGACCTGGATCGGCTCATCGAGCGGGCCGACATGGAGCGTTTCCACAGAGCAAAACAACGCCTTGCAGCGGCCGCGAAAGAGGAGAAGTTGTGAGCCACGAGTGGAGGCAGCGTAGGAGTGCAAGTGAGTGGTCGAATCGCCATCCAGCATGGACCTGGATGTGGGTGTTCGTGGTGCTTGCGAGTATGCTCGCGATCTGCACGTATCGTTACATCGCAGTATGGACTCCCTTGCAGCGATTCTACTTCACAACCTACATCCGCAGCGGCTTACGCCGTGCGACTACTTCAGCAAGGACGGGGCAGTATGAATTGCTTGCGGTGACCACGAAGAACAGCAGCCATTGGGCCTCCGATAGCGAAGTGACTGAGGCCAAGACCGAGTCCGGGGAAGCGACCGTTAGGCTCACGCAGGAGGCATCGAAAACTGGCGCTCTCCACTTAGTGTTACTTCCGGTTCAATCAGACGACGCGAAAATGCATGAGTTCTTGCGGCATGGGATTTACCAGGACCAAGCGCTCATAGGTCTGCTGCGACCCGCATTGTGGGGCCCTTTGGCGGCGTTGTTGCTTTGGCTTGCTTTCACGCTCCCAAAGGATGCAGCGCGTGCCCGCGGACGCCAGGAAGGCGGACGTTTGAAGTGGCCGGGGTTGGTTTTGCCTCAGGGTTTCAATCGCCGAAATCATTCCGATGGTACCAGCTTTGAGTTGAGCGGAGGAATACTCCCCGTCGTCGGCCTGCCGAAGAGGCACCCCACACACATTGAAGGAAGCATCGAGACTAAACCGGAGGAGATACCAAACGCAGTGGCAACCACGCTGACCACTGAAAATGGTGTCGATCGAAAAACTGCGCTGCACGAAAAGGAGCAGGACCGCGAACACAAATTGAGCCCAAGACCGGCGAGGAAGGAGCGATATTTCCAGTAGGCCAACACCACCATGCTGACCATCTCCAATCCCCTCAGCGCAAGCCAAGCCCAGGCCTACCACGCGGAAGAGTTTGGCAATGCGCGCGAGAACTATTACACACAGGCTGACCAGATTCATGGCGAATGGCATGGAAGGCTTGCCGAGCAATGGGGATTACATGGTGAGGTTAGCGAGGAACATTTCCAGCGTCTCACTGAGGGTCACCATCCGATGACCGGCGCGCAGCTCGTCCGGCACAAGGCGGCGCGGGAATATGTGGACGAGAACGGCCATAAGACCCGCACGATGGAACATCGTGCGGGATGGGACGCCACGTTCTCCGCGCCGAAGAGTGTTTCCTTAACTGCGCTGGTAGGTGGGGATGAACGGTTGCGCGAAGCGCACCAACAAAGTGTCGCTGTCGCTCTGGATGAATTAGAGCGTTTCGTCCAGGCCCGCATTGGAGGGAACCTGCCGGCAGAGACAACGGGCAAGTGGGTAGCGGCGAAGTTTGAGCATGACAGTGCCAGGCCCGTGGACGGCTACGCTGCCCCGCAACTGCATACGCATGTGGTGTTCTTCAACCTCACGGAAACGGAAGACGGCCGCACGTACGCGCTGCAACCCCGAGAGCTGTACAAAACACAACAGTACGCAACGGCGGTCTATCGCTCCGAACTGGCGGCTCGGATCAAAGCGTTAGGTTATGAAATCGAGCGCGGCGAGAGTAGTCAGCCGGAAATCAAGGGCTACAGTGAGGAGTATCTCGCCGCATCGAGTCCCCGCCGTCAGCAGATCGAGGAACATCTCACCAAGAAAAATCAGCGAGGAGCAGACGCAGCGCAAATTGCTGCGCACAAGACACGCCAAGCGAAGCTGGACCTTACCCACGATGAGGCGCAACAACGCCATCGACAAATGGCCGAAGCGTTCGGGAATCAGCCCAGCCAAGTAATCCAAGCCGCCACAGGACGCGCACAGCACGCGGAGCCAGAAGCGCACCGCGTATCTCTGCAAGCCGCCGTCACCTTTTCCAAGGAACGGAATCTGGAGCGGCAAGCCGTGGTTGATGAACGCGAGTTGTTGCGGGATGCTCTCCGGCGGTCAATGGGAGAGGCCACACTCGGAGAGGTGCGCAGTGAGTTCGAGAACCGCGTCAACGCCGGCGAGTTCATCGGCGTTGCGACAAGAACAAGTGCGCCGGATCGGGCATTCACCACGCAAGAAATGATCGACTACGAGCGCGACACCATGCAAGCGATGCGTGACGGACAGAATCGACATGAGCCGCTTGCCAGTGATGATGCCCGCAGGCAAGTTGGAGGTAATCATCCCCACCTCAGCGAGAGCCAGCGGAAAGCAGTGGAACAAATCCTATCGACCCGCGATCAGGTGACAGCTCTTGAAGGAGTTGCCGGAGGGGGTAAGACGACCTCATTGACAGCGGTCCGCGAAGTCGCCGAACAAGAGGGCTATAGGGTCGTGGGGTTTGCACCCACGTCGCGCGCGGCGCAGAAACTTGCTGAATCGGGCATTGAGTCGAGCACGCTACAGAGGCATCTAGCGAGCAACGAACCACACAATGGGCAGAAGCGTCTCTACGTTCTGGACGAATCGAGTCTGACCAGCACCAAACAAATGAATCAATTTCTGCACGGGCTGAAAGAAAATGACCGCGTGTTGCTGGTGGGCGATGTGCGCCAGCATCAAGCCGTGGAAGCAGGAGCGCCCTATCAGCAGCTTCAGGAAGCCGGAATTCAGGTGGCTCATCTTGATGAAATCGTGCGACAGAAGGACCCTGCCCTGAAAGAAGTAGTCGAGCAACTCTCGCGGGGCCACGTACGGGAAGCGATGGAAAAACTCGACAACCAGGGTCGCCTACACGAAATCGTGGACCGTCATGAGAGGTTCAGGGAAATCGCTAACGAATATGGAAAACACCCCGAAGGAACGCTGGTTGTCTCACCTGACAATCAGTCGCGCATGGAAATCAACCAGGTCATCCACACAGAAATGCAAGCGAGAGGACAGGTGGACCACAGGGAGGAGAGACTGAATGTCCTGGTGGCGCGTCAGGAAATTACTGGGGTGGATCGGCAATGGGTCGAGCAGTACCAGCCGGGGGACATCGTGCGCTACACGAAGGGCAGCAAAACGCACGGCATCAAAGCCGGAGAGTATGCGCGAGTGGAGAAAATCGACGCGAAGGAGAATCTGGTTTCTGTTAAAAAGCGGACTGGCAAGCAAGTGACGTACGACCCGCGCCGGTTGCAGGGGGTGACACTCTATCGCGAAGCCGATCGTGCGTTTTCGCGAGGCGACCGTGTCCAATTCACCGCGCCAGATCGAGAGCAACACATTGCGAATCGCGAGTTAGCGAGCGTCGAGAAAATCGACAGGAAGGGCAACATCCAACTTCGCCTGGACTCGGGCCGCTCGGTCGCGTTCAACATCAAGGAGAATCCGCATCTCGATTACGGTTATGCGGTGACAAGTCATAGCAGCCAGGGACAGACCGCCGACCGCGTGCTAGTTCACGTGGACACAGAGCAAGCCAGCGAAAAACTGGTTAACCGCCGTCTGGCGTATGTGGCGGTGTCGCGTGGACGATACGACGCGCAAATTTACACCAACGACAAAACCCAGCTTGCCGAAGGGCTGGGTCACGATGTTTCGCGCCGAACTGCAACGCAGCCGCACCGCGAATCGGCCGGACCTTCCAAGCGGGAGTCACCGGAGGTGGAGCTAGAGCGGGAACGTGACCGAACACGGACACAGAGTTACGACATCGGCCGATAAATTGCGGAAGCTCCGGAATCTCGGCAATGTGGGCAAGATTTTGCTGGAATCGGGTTTCGAGCAATTAAAACCGAATCGGAAAGAAATCGAATCCAACAGGCCCAAAATCTCTGTGAGCTACCGAATCCGGGAAGAGATTTGCGCAACGCTGGCGAGATACGCAGCAAACGAGCGACGAAGTGTGTCCAATCTATTGGCAATCCTCACGGAATGGAACCTGGTTGAGCTTCAGAAGAAGGGCAGCGCGGAGGCGTTGCTGCGGCGTAAAATTGTGCCCCCAAGGAATCTAGATGGGAATTATCGCAGGAAGCCCACGGAATGAAAAAAGCACCAGCGAGAGCTTATGGTAGGAACGGTGTATAATCTCTACATGGCCAAGGACGTAATCCATATCTCGGAGGCGGAAGCAGCGAACGATTTCGCTATGGTGATGACCCGCGTACGAGAAGGCGCCGAAGTTATCATCGAGCGAGATGCTAAGCCTGTCGCCGTGGTGCGGGCCGTCGGTGATGAGTTCCGACCCCGCCTGCTTTCCGAGTCCATCACTCTCGCTAAGAAGCACGCGCAAGAACTGGGCTACGAACCGCGCATGGACCCAGAGTTTGCCGCCGACGTGGAAGAGATTGTCCGCAACCGCAAGCCATGGAATCCGCCCGCATGGGAGTAATCCTCGACTCGAGTATCCTGATTGCAGGCGAAAGGCGTAGAGACAGCGTTTCGGAGATCTTAGAACGCGTCGAGTCAGCGTGTGGAAAAACCGTCTCAGCCCTTTCCGCCGTGACCGCAGTGGAACTGACGCACGGCATCTACCGCGCCAAAAGTGACGCAGACCGCGAGCGCCGACAGGCTTTTTGCGAGGAACTCTACCAGGCCGTGGCCGTGCATCCGCTCACGCTAGAGATCGCGCGGCTGGCTGGGCGCATCCACGGTGAACAGATGGGCCGGGGGATCGGCATTGATTTCCCCGATCTCATCATCGGAGCCACGGCCTTGCATCTCAGCTTCGGCGTCGTCACTCTGAACGTGAAACACTTCCAGGCCATTCCCGGCCTTTCCGTTACACAAATCTAGCACTGAACCCAAACTGGTTTCGCTTTGCTGCTGTCTCAAGTGCCTCCTGAACTCGTGATGGTTATGGTTAATGAAGAAGCTGTAGCGGTGCGCGTGGTCGAGCAAGAGTTTCCGTGCGAACCAGAAACTGTGGAAGCGATGATTAGCCAACCTGCTGGCTGGCCACTTAGGGAACAGCCAAGGAGTGTCCCCTGTGTATCGGTGTACCTGCCGTGTACCTCGGTTCAGCGTTTGTGCAGTATTTTTCGTTTTTGCCGTTTCGAAGAATCAGCAACTTGCGCCGCTTCAATAGCTCCAATAGTTCGATCCCCACCGCCCCTACCAACCATCCTTTTTTCCAACAACAACTTAGCGATTTGTCGAGGCGACAAAAGGCGGCAATAAGAGCCTGATGGGTGGCACCAATGGCTCAGGAGCAACATAAGGCATGACCACCATCGCTGCACAGAAGGCCAGGAAGTACCGGTCCGGGACGAGCCGATTGCCTCGAATCGCCCACAAGACAAACAGCGCCGATATGCTGCTCAGAGGTGCGCAAAAGACATCCACAACCAACTGACCTCCGGTGTGCCCGCTGGGCCGCGGTGCTCATACAAACATCGAGAGCGCTCGCTTTACTTCGGAGGCACAGGTTGTTGCTCTACCAGCTTGAATCGCTTCCTGTCGGTATCCTGCTGCCGTGACGCCTGCTGTGATTCTGAGAGGCGCTTTACCAGTGCCTGGATTTTGTCGCGTTCTCCACTCTGTCCGGAGTGCCGCAACGCCATGATGAGATGGTACATCGCGCTCTGGTCGGAGGGGGCATATTGCAGCGCAAGCTGGGATTGTTCAATGGCAAGGCGGTACTGACCGGAAGCGAAGTACAAGCTGGCAAGAAGGTCCCTTGCTTCCACAAAATCTGGCTTTAGTTTCACGGCAATCAGTGCGGAGCTTATTGCTTCTCTAGAGGCGTTACTAGGCTTGTCGGATCCACCCTTTTCAAGCAACTTGGCGAGCAGGTAGTGATGGAATGGGCTGTCTGGATGAGCCCTCAACTGCGAACGTACCTCCAATAATGCTTTGTCGGGATGATTCTTTTCCACTTCTGCAAGGTCCATGGCATATGAGCTTAGACTCTGCGCTGAATCAAGGCGCTCAGCCGTCTTGAAGTCGGCTTCCGCCTTCTCGTACTGCGCAAGTTGCGCATAAAGCAAGCCGCGGGAGATATATAAAGACGGATCGTCGGAAATGAGCTGCAGACCCGCAACGATCATATCGATCCCTACTTGAAAGGACTCGTGATCGAGACAGAGCAGAGCAAAAGCATTATAGTAGTTTGCATTCGCCGGGCTCAGAACAATCGCCTGCCGTAGAAGAGACACTGCTTTGGGAGTATCGCCTGCAGCCTCATATGCCTCGGATGCCAGGCTCAAGAGATCCGCGTCTGACTGGTCCGCGGCGAGTAAAGGCTCAAGTACTTTGAGGGCGGCATCATTCTGCTTCGTTTCGACCAGTAAGACCGCGAGATCGTATTTTGGATAAGTGCGCTGCGGAACCAGCAAAGCAAGCTGTTCAAATACGGAGATCGCTTTCTGAGGCTGTTTCGTATGCTCGAGACAATAACCATATACTTCCAGTGAGTACGGATGATTTGCGATCACTTCCGCACTGAGAAGAAAATGGCCAATCGCAGCCTGGCAATTTCCCTGTCTTCCCTCAAGGATCGCGAGCATTTCGTGCGCGGTCTCATCTTTTGGATCAGCTTTCAATATCTTTCCGAGTAGCGGGATTGCGCGCTTATCCTGTGTCTGATAGAGGAGTTGCACTTTGCCTTTCAGAGCTGCTGCGTAGGTCGGAGAGAGACTCAGTGCCCTGTCAAAGGCGTCTAACGCATCACGGTTGCTGCCCTTGATCGAAAGTACAATCCCTTCCAATGTCCAAAGCCGGAAGTCGTTGGGTGTCTCGTGCAAGGCGGATCTAGTAAGCTGTAAAGCTTGGTCGTACTCCTGAGAACGAATCAACGATTGTATCGACGCAATAGACACCTTGGTTGCTTGCCCTTGAGCAACGAAAGCTGCTCCCAAGATGAAAAGCACCACGCGTCTGGTATGAAACATAGAACCGTCAATCTCCATGCGTGAACGTGAAGAACAGTGTAAGCGTTCGCTAGCAGGCGCCTTCAATGCTCAGGCATATGATACCCGTAGCCTAGCTGCGCGCTTTGCTGCCCGAACTCAGCCAACTGGCGCAGCGCCCAACCTGTAGCAATAGCGAAAGCCCGGCGCGGAACCGCGTTCCATGCGCTTTCACCAGCGTTGGAGAGTTCCAAAACTCCAGAACGAAGTATAAATCGATTGAAAGAAGGGTTGTCAAATATCTCCGGAGGAAGTAAAAGTTCATTTTGGATCTCAGCGAAATCGCCTCATTAGCTGGGGCTGGTGAAGACCGGCGGACCCTCGGCCAAATATGCTCGCTGCTGGGCGGAGACGCTGTCGGATGTGCATCGGACGCGTGCGCGGTGGTTCGCGGCGGTATTGTGTCAGATTGCGCCATTGCCGCCTCCGGCGAGCCAGCAACTTGCCGAATGCAGGAAAGCCAAATCGCGGAGAACGAAGTGAGAGGGAGTAGTGTCGTAGAAGCTGACCAGGAATGATCTCGATTGCGCAACTGGAACCGGCATGGCGCAGAATTGCGCCGCTTTTTGACCGCAGATGCGGGTCTGATGCTTCGAAACCGGCCCATGAGCGGTACAATTCGAGCGAATCAGTGTTGTGAAGGGAGATTCCTGATGAGACCTGCAATGCCGAAGGCCCCTGCCTGCCAAATGTTGTTCCTCTTCCCGATTAGCGCAGTTGTTCTGGCATCGCTCCTGTTGTCCTCGGCAGTTCCTGCGCAGTCCAACTCCCCCGTCGGCAACCCGCAACTCTCGAAAGCTTCCGACCGAACGCATTCCCAATCTCTCCGTGACCGTCTCCTGCAGCTTAACCGCGATATCAGCATGAAGGGATTGCACGACTTCCCGCAGTCCCAGGAAAAGCTGCTCACCGGTTACGCTTACGGAGAGTTCTATGATTGGGACCTATACTTCGAGAATATCTATCTGTCTTATTATGGTGTTAGCAAATTCGACTTTTCAAACTTAGGAGTGTTTCTCAGCCGCCAGGAGCCCGACGGATTCATTTCCCGCACCTTGGGTATCACCTATCCAAAGCCGAACCAAATGTTCAAGCCATTCCTCGCACAGCTTGCCGTCCTAGGATCGCAACAAACTGGTTCTTATGAGTGGCTGCGCGAGAAAGACTACGGCAAGCTACAGAAATACGTGGATCGCTGGTTTGCCTATGACGCGGACCACAACGGTCTTCCCACCTGGAACAGTTCCGACGCTAGCGGCATGGACAATCAACTGAGTCGCTCAGGAGACCTCGACTCCTTTTCTGATGAGGGTGTCGACCTGGCGTGTTACCTGCTTCGTGAACTTCAGGCAATGGCCATCATCTCAAGTGAATTGGGGAAGGCAAAAGAGCAGGCCGAATACGAGCATCACGCCAAGAGACTTGCGAAACTCATCAATGATGTGTTCTGGGATGAGAAGGATGGGTTTTACTACGACAGGAACGAGAAGACGGGAAAGCGGATACGCGTCAAGTCCATCGCCGGGTTCTTCCCGCTCTGGGCCGGAGTGGCAACCCCAGAGCAAGCTCGCCGCCTGGTGCGCGGGCATCTATTGAATCAAAATGAGTTTTGGCTTCCCTATCCCGTAGCCACCTACTCCAAGACCGAGCGCGACTTCTATGAGGGAACCACCAAGGGCGAGTGCAACTGGCGCGGAAACTCCTGGATTCCAGTCAATTACATGATTTTCCATGGCCTGTTGCGATATGGCTACGATAAGGAAGCGCGTGAGCTCGCAGATAAGACCTACGCGATGGCGCTGGACAAGAACGCGGTGACTCGTGAGTATTACGATTCGCAAACTGGCCAGGGCTATGGAATGAATCCCTTCTGGGGATGGTCGTCGCTAGCCTACGTCATGCCGCTGGAATACAGGCTTCACTACGACCCAACGAACCTGGCCGGTAAAGTGAGGCCGATTCTTACCAAAAGCCTAGGTATCCGGTTTCCTGAAAGCGCCTCAACCAAGCCGTAGGTTTCGTGGCTGGGCTTCGGTGAACCGGCAGACCTTGCTGTCTCCAGACATTCGTCATTGAGCGCGAGCCTTGCCGTTGCGTATATAGCCGTCTTTCGGTGGCGGTCGGATCCAGTCAACTGCTCCGAGGAGTAAACAGGCACAAGGCCGCCACAGAAACAGGGTCCTCTATTGGCGCGCCCAGCCCATATTCGGAATGATACCGTGGGCTTCCCGAATTGTAATGAGCTGATCACATTTGATAGCCGGGTATTTTTCCGTCAGGCCGCTCGGCCAGTAAATCACCAGATCCGCAGTCGTCGCTTGTCCAAGGCCAAAATGAAGACGAGAGTCGTTACACGAATAATAACTCGACTGGCTTAGGACCGCCTGAGCCTGGGTCCGGCCGGAGTACCGGGCCAACACACGGGCGCCAATTGCGCTGCGGTTTGACTTTGTGCCGACAAGCTTCAGTTTCAGCCAATGGTGTATTCCTTTCAAATCGTTTCGCAGCAGAGAAGGAGGCTCGTTCATATTCAGGATCAGAATATCCAGATCGCCGTCGTTGTCGAAATCGCCGAATACGCAGCCGCGGCCTGAGTGCGGTGTCGTAACACCCGGACCGGCATTGCCAATCTCCTCAAAGGTTCCGTTACCCAGGTTTCTGAAGAGAATGCGAGGAGACTTATTCGGATTTTGCGGGAGTTGTTTCTCGACCTCGGGGTACACGCTTCCCGTTACAAAAAAGATGTCCGGCCAGCCATCGTTGTCGAGATCGAAAATCCCCGTTCCCCAACTGGCGAAGCGGGTCTCAACGCCGAGTTTCGTCCGCAGAGTCCAGTCGTCAAAAGTGCCCGTGCCATCGTTGTGGTACAGCACGTCTGAGTCCTCGATAAAGTGGGTCTTGAAAATATCCAGATGGCCGTCCAGATCGAAGTCGCCGATACCCACTCCCATTCCCGCTTCTTCCCCTCCGTCATTGCTGAGAGCCACACCACGCGCAATCCCCTCCTCTTTGAATGTCCCGTCGTGCTGATTGATGAACAGGAGGCTGGGGGTCGAGTCGCTGGCAACATAGATGTCAGGCCAGCCATCCTCGTTGAAGTCGGCCGACACCACCGTCATTCCATAGCTGGGCCATGGCTTCGCAATGCCAGCCTCTGCGCTGACCTCGGTAAAGGTTCCATCGCCATTGTTTCTGTAAAGCGAATGCCGGCCGAAGGGAAGGCCCTTTGGACCGCAGTTGACCGGAATGCCCTTCCAATTGCAGTTGACGCCAGATCCCGGCCTAGGAACGTGCTCGAAGTCGAATTGCAGGTAATTGGAGACAAACAGATCCAGGTGACCATCCCGGTTGTAATCAAGGAACGAGCAGCCCGTGCCCCATCTGACTTCGGAATCCACTAGGCCGGCTTCTTTGGTGACATCTTCAAACGTGCCGTTTCCAAGGTTGCGGTAAAGCCTGTTCTGGCCGTAGTAGGTGCAAAACAAATCCTCATAGCCATCGTTGTTGTAGTCCCCGATACACACACCGTTAGCCCAGCCAACTGCCTCAAGCCCCGCCTGCCTGGTCCCGTCGGTAAATGTTCCGTCCCGATTGTTCTTATAGAGACGGTTGGATGTTCCGGGAGGAGCGCCACCTAGCCTGGTTCCGCTGAGGAGGAAAATATCGATCCATCCGTCGTTGTCGTAGTCAAAGAACGCGCAGCCGCATCCATTCGCTTCGAGGATGTACTCCTTGTGGTCTACTTCTCCGTAGATAACCGGCGCAATCAGTCCCGCCGGGGCCGCAACGTCGGTAAAATAAGCGTCAAACGGGCGGCCGGATCCCGCGGGCTTCTTCTGAGCGGTTGTGGTCCGGCCTCCCATGCCCTGGGCAGCGCATCTTCGCGAGAACGTTCCAGCAAGGGCTGCCAAAGAAAGATGAAGGAATTTGCGCCGTCCTGTTTGCATTGTTCCGATCAAAACCTCATGAGAATTGCTCGCAACATGATACTCCCGATGGCAAGTCGGCGCTGATGCTGGCTGCGGCAAGACTGCGCCACGTAGCCGGCATAAAGTGGGGCACGCGGCGCCATCAGGACATGAACCGCCTGGCCGAAGCGAGCGAAGCGGCATAAACGCGCCCGTAAAAACTTTCGGCTCCCCCTCGGGGGAGCCGAGCGCCACCAGGCCTTATGACTCAACAAATGTGCGAAAAACTCTGGACACTACCGACTACGAATTCGTTCTATCGAACCGGCTCTGATGTAGATGCTCACTCCGGACGCCGGTAAATGAACACGGTGCCTGCGCTTCACTTCGCCAGATATTGCTCGAAAATCGTCAGTACCGCCGCGGCGTGCTGTCGCTGCGAAATCAGGAACCTGTGCAGAGGTTCCCTTGGTAAGTACTCTACCAGGAGTAAGCTGCCACGACGCGGGGAGGGCCTGGAACTGAATCCGTCACGCTAGTCTGTAGGACAAATTCTAAATTCTTCGTCTGCCAGCCCGCGGGAACGCTTCGAAGACCCTGTTCCAGGAATTCTGGATTTGCGACAAACTCACCCGCCGCTTGCGTGCCTTTTTCTCCAATGCCCGCCACGATGATGGTGAACTGCCCGGTCTTCGAGTCCAGCAATCGGGCGACAATTGCAGTATCGTCGATCAGTTTCCCCTGCTTGTCGCCATGCTCTTCCCAGACTTGGCCGCCATTGGCCTGCTCTTGGATCATGTATCGCCCATCCTGCTCAACAAACACGAAGCGCAAACTCGATGTGATGTGCATCGTCCACCTGTTATTGAAGGCGCCCACCACAACCGCGGGGGAGTTCCTGAGATCCTCGAATGAGCAATTCGAGCCGATTCGCACCTGGCTGGGCTTGCCGATCTTGCCGAGAAGAGCAGAGAGCGTCACGGCAGCGTATACGTCTCCACGTACAACTGAATAGTTGGTGTAGTTCCACAAGTCACTCCATAAGATGGTATCTTGCGGATCCAAAGGAAGCAGGTTATTCGTCTTCTCCACTTCAGTCTGGAATGTGCCGGGATGGGTACGGGCGTACTTCTTAAACAAGGCATCGGTTGGTCTGTAAACCACAGGCGCGGCTAGGCAGATCAGCACTGGTTGTGGCGTTGCAAAGACGGGACTCCAAAATTGGTCCAGGGCTGACTTTTGGGCTGCTGTGTGGCGAAAAGCTAGAAGCGCAATTCCGGTACCTATCGCCAAAGCTGCACACATCGCCGCAATTGCCCAGTACCTTCTACTGTGCTTCTTGAGGTGACCTCCCGGTTCCGGCGAAGGGGGATGAAAAGGTGCGGTGCGCGAAGGTGCTACAGTCGAAGACTCCCGAAACAATGGGGAGTATGAGCCGAGCGGAAGCTCGATGTGGACTAATGGATCAGTGGGCGTCGCCTGATAGTACTGCTCGAGTCTTCGGCGCACTTCTCCAGCCTGCACTCGCACCACCGGATCGTCTCCGGTGGCGTAGTCGTGTCGGCGCTCGAAGACTTCAACTCCTATGGTGCGCTCTTTCAGCGGCTCGGAATGCCCGTCAAGCCTGTGCTGGACGACGTACCTGAGGAATTGCTTGCAACGCCCTGCGTTCCGGAAGAAGCGACTTTCCAGGATGTTGTCAAGCTCGTGGACAACCTGTTGCTTTTTCTCGGCCTGCAAGTGCAGGGGGCGGGAAGACGCAGCCTGATCGTCTGTTGATTCGCCAGATGCTTTCATCGATCCCCCACTGCCCCTATTGCGCATAGTATAGACGCAATCACACGGGGCATCTACTGGCAAGATTCGAATAACTGCGTGCACCGAACGTGGCAATACTGACACGCTCCGCCGGATCGTTTGGGGAACCAAGAACGGCGCCTCATGCGCCTTCCCAAATAGAGAGAGGAGTTGTGGGAAGGCCGCTTGATCGCCGTGGCCGGCGGGCGTTCAAAAGCGTTTACTGAATCGCGCCCTCCGATGCGAGACGCATTATAAGCAAATTGAGCGGACGCCTGTCAAGAGGCCCGCCAAGCAAGCCCTATGCTCGGTCCAAGTTGTTTGTAGTGAATAGGTTGCTTCACTTTCTTACTGTAAAAATAGGGACTGTGTTTGATTCTTCGGGACCACTGACAAAGGTGCCAAGAGAGGCGGAATTCAGCAGCCCGTTACTGTAAGACACTGTACATTACTTGCTGTGTCCCACCGCCGAGCCTAAACTCCTCCGCAATCGGGAGCGGTTCATCCTTACGCGCCAGAATTTTGATGCATGACCAAATAGGTTCGCAGAAGCCTATCGTTTTTTCGGGGAGTGGGGGCAGATTTATCGTGGCCGCGGAAAGACTGCTCGCGAGATATTCAAAGGAGTCTCCATGACTGGCATGAAATATGCAGCAAAAATATCAATTCTCATAGTTCTCCTGTTGACCTTGGGAGGTTTACCGGCATTTGCCCAATTCTTAAGCGGAATTGAGGGGTCGGTACGAGACCAATCCGGCGGTCTAGTTGCGGGGGCCACGGTCACCGTTACGGATACCCGGCTTGGCATAGCAAAAACTCTCACAACCAGCGATGCCGGTTATTTCCGTATCGACAGCATAGCCGCGTCCACCTACACAGTGCAGATCCAGATGACCGGCTTCAAGACCTTGGATCTGAAGGGCCTTACCCTTGAAGTTGGGGAACTACGAACTATTGCCCCTGTACTGGAGGTCGCAACAGCGTCTACCGAGGTCACGGTTTCCGCTTCGGAGGTGGCAGTCGACCTGTCATCGGCGATAACCGGGGCAGTCGTTCTCGAAGATACCTTGGCGGAGACGCCGCTCACAGGTCAAAACGTCTATGGCCTGACGGCTCTGACGCCCGGAATGACGGGAAGCGCAGTGACCTCCGGGAACAATTTCACCAATGAGTATGCCATCAACATCAATGCTGCCGGGCTGCGCCAGGAACAAAACGGATACGATATAGATGGCGCGCAGACCAATACCCCGTCCCGCGGGGGCGGCACTTCCATCTCTCCCATGCCTGCCATCGTGCAATCCATGGAGGTCAGAACGAACGACTTCGATGCCCAGAAAGGAAGAAATGGCGGCGCCACGGTCGACGTTTTTACCGTTTCAGGCTCCAACCAGTTCCATGGAAGCATCGATTACGAGTTCACGAATAACGATCTGAGTGCGCGCACGAAATTCAATTCGCCGACGCTTCCGCCATATAAGCGCAACGAGGTAAGCGCCGCGATGGGCGGGCCGGCAATCAAGAACAAGTTGTTTTGGTTTGCCGCCGTGGACGTGCTTCGCTCCAGTTCCGCCAGCTCCGGTTCGGCCACGGTCGAGACGCAGGATTTCTATAACTGGGTTAAGGCCAATGAGCCTAACAGAGTGGCATATCAGGCCCTTACGCTGGCTCCGCCCTTGGCCTATGCAACCGCTTCCAGTCCCGGCATGCTGACAGTAGGCCAGATAGCCGGCAGTCACTTCCCGATACCGGTGGGCATCCTCTCCACTTTGGATGCGGTTGGCACTATAGATTACACTAACGTCTCTCCATTTAATGGATATCAGTGGGATTTCCGGGTGGACTACTATCCCGTCAAAAACGATCGCGTGTACGTGGATGCGATTCGGACCTACGACACCTCGGCAAGCACAAATGCGCGGCCCGCGTTTGCCGCCCCAAGCACAAACCATTCCGATTTTGTCAACATCGATTGGACACACACATTCTCCACGCATCTCCTGAATGAAGCAGGCGCAAATATCATTCGTCCCTATGGCCAGAACGGGGCAAGCCCGGCGTTTCAGATACCGAATATCAACGTAACCGGATTGCAGGGATTCGGAAACTGGGGACCGGGGAACTTTACCCAACAGACAGTCGGCTGGCGCGATGTCATGACGGCCACCGTGAAAACGCACACCCTCAAGTTTGGCTTTGAGCAGTTGAATATCCGCGAAAACGATGCACAAGGCGGTGCGTTCGATCGCCCAACGTTCAACTTCGACAGTATACTCGACTTCGTCCAGGACGAGGCGCTAACGGAAAGCGGTACCCCGGTCGACCTTATAACGCACCAGGAAGCGCCCTATGAGCGGCAATACCGTGAACTTTATACGGGCGTCTTTCTCCAGGAGGACTGGAAGGTCATGCCGAGATTTACCTTGAATGCCGGCCTCCGGTACGACGTAATGACCAATATGTTTTCCATGTATAGTCCGCCATTGACGAATTTCACGCTCGGACAAGGTTCGACCTTTAATGATCAGATCGCGAGCGGTATCGTCGGGCTAACCACGAATCATGATGTGCAGAATCACAATTTATGGGGCGTGACGCCGCGCCTGGGATTTGCCTGGGATGTTTTCGGCAAGGGCAAGACAGCAGTGCGAGGCGGCTTTGGCATGTACTCCGATCAACCCCCGTACCTGCACATCACGGACCTGGTGGCAGAAAACCTGCCAAACTTTTATTTTCCGAGCCTGGACGTGCGGTCGGGGAATACCATTAATTTCCAGCTTTGCCAACCTCCAGCGGGTTTCACTATCTCCTGCCCCGTGTTGCCCACACCCAATGTCACGATTGACCCAACGACGGGCGCACTCTTACTCAATGGTGTTCTCTCGCGTGCGGGTCTTGGAGGATATGCTACCAACTACAAAATGGCTCAAGTCGAGGCCTGGACCCTCAGCGTGCAGCAGCAATTGCAAAAGAACCTCATTCTTGAGCTGAACTATTCCGCGACGGCTGCCCATCACTTGCCGACGTACAATCAGGACCTTAACCGCTTTGCGGGAGACTTGATCCAAAACAATGGGAGCTTGACGCGCCTCAATCCTAACTTTGGCTCAATCCCCTACGCCACTTCCGAGGGCAACTCCATAGGCAACTATGGCAGTGCCACGCTAACGCGCCGCACCTCCCACGGGGTGACGTTTCGTGCCATTTACACCTATGGGAAGTCGCTGGATGCTCTGAGCAATTCGGCTTCATTGAGCGGTGGAGCAATCACATCAACCAATCAAAATGGTCCAATAATTGAGAATGGCAATTTACCGTTCCAGCGTGGCCGCTCCGACTTTGACATACGGCAACAATTCACGGCCGATGGCACTTGGATAACTCCAAGCCATTACGACTCTGCCTTGAAGAGAAATCTTCTGGGTGGATGGACGTTCAGCGCCGTCTGGATACTGCAATCGGGCTTGCCCTTCTCCGTCTACACGAGCGCGGCTTTTGCGCCGGTCTGCGCCGCAAATCCAGCGGTTGGAACCCTGCCGGCGGGTGATTGCTACAACGGCGCTAGCGTTTTCATTCCCGGGAGCATAATCACCAGCAATGCCGGAGGCGACTACAACGCGGACGGCAGCAACTACTCTGTGCCCAACGTACCCTCTTTCGGCAGCCACCTGAGCAATCCAGGCAAGCAGAAATACTTAAACGGCCTGTTTCCTGCCTCTGCATTTCCGGTGCCGGCTCTGGGAATGGAAGGGAACCTCGGTCGCAACACCTACGACAATGAGGGGTACGACAACGTCAACTTCACCTTTGGCAAAAGCTTCTCAGCTCCATGGTTCTTTGGAGAAAGGTTGAAACTGGAGGCCAGAGGCGAGGTGTTTAACTTGTTCAACCGCACCAATCTTACCAGCGTGAATGGGGATCTTTCCTCGGGCACGTTTGGACAGGCGACGAATCAATTGCCTGCGCGCAGTTTCCAACTGCACCTGCGCGCCACGTTCTAAGCTAGTTTCACCCCGGGGAGAAGTGGTGGGTGGATAGTGGCGTGCCGTTTTTTTGACCACTCCGCGCCATCACTTCTCCTCATCCCCCGCAACTTGAAAGGAATCGGTAGCGGGAAGCTCGCTTCCGCTACGTCTCTTCCAGCCTTTGCTGTGGCTTGGGCTGCGGCCTGAGTACTGTCATAAGAGGGTCCAAAGATGTCATCCATTCGCCGGGGCAGCATGCTTCTCTATGTGGCCGCTAGCCTGCTCTTGGGTGCAGTTCTGCATGCTCAAGAGGCTCACATTACTCTTGCACGCAACGGCCAGACCATTGTTCTTGAGCCTTACGCTCCCAACATTCTGCGTGTAACGCTGAGTCTGAAGCGCGAGTCGGCCCTAGCCCCGCCAGGGTACGGCTTGGTGGCCGCGCCCGCAGCCTCAGGCTGGAGCGCCAGCCAGACTGCGCTGGCGGATGTTTACCGGTCGGCCCGGATTGTGGCCACCGTCGACCGGGATCTTCCCCCCAGCAAACCGCCGGTCCAAACGGAGATCGATATCAGGAAGTATTTCAACGGGTCCACTCCGGGCGCGCACATCACGTTTCGCACGCCCGAAGGCAGGATGCTTCTGGAACTCATCGGCTGGTCCCAGTCCGTGCCCAACCACAAGGACGGCACGGCAGACGTGGCCCGCGACCGCCGTCCCACAGACCCGGAGTTCTATGTGGTGGGCGCGACGTTTGCCTCCCCGGACGACGAGCACTACTACGGCCTGGGCCAGAATCACGAGGGATTCCTGGATCATCGCGGCCATCCGGTTCGTTGCTGGGCAGATTACACGGCTCCGGCCGCCCCCAGCTTCTGCGTGCCGTTCCTGGTGACCAACAAGGGCTACGGGCTGCTGTGGGACAACCCCTCGAAGACCACCATCGAGCCGGGCTTCAACGAGCAGACCCGCTGGACCTCCCAAGTGGGCGACCGGGTCTCGTTCTTCGTGATTGCCGGGTCCACGGCGGACGAGATCTACGCGGGCTACCGGCTGCTCACCGGCCCCACGCCTTTGCTGCCCAAGGCCGCTTACGGCTACATCCAGTGCAAGCAGCGCTACGCGAGCCAGAAGGAGGTGCTGGACGTTGCCCAGGGCTATCGCGACCGCCATCTGCCGGCCGATGTGATGGTGGTGGACTGGTTTTACTACACCAAGATGGGGCAGATGGACCTGGACCCCAAGTTCTGGCCCGACCCGGCGGCGATGAACAAGCAACTCCACGACATGGGCTTTGAGACCATGATCAGCGTCTGGCCGCGCTTTGTGCCCGGGGACCGCTACTACGCCGAGCTGCGCCAGAAAGGCTGGCTGATTCATCTCGCTGACGGCACGCCGATCAACGGGCTGCCTTATGACCGTGCGGGGTCCGACATCGACACCACCAATCCCGAGGCCGCCGCATGGTATTGGAAGACCATCCGCGACAATATCCTCAGCAAGGGCTTTGACTCCCTCTGGGCCGACGAGACCGAACCCGACCTGCCCCCCAACGGCTCCTACTTCCACATTGGCCCCGGCACCCAGTTCTTCAACGTCTATCCGCTCTTCCACACCGCGGCTCTCTACGACGGCTTCCGCAAGGACGAGCCGGGGCGGCGGGCGCTGATCCTGTCGCGTGACGCCTACCTGGGCGCGCAGCGCAACGGGGTCATCTTCTGGTCTTCCGACATTTATCCCACCTGGGACACGCTCAAGCGCCAGATTCCCACCGGGCTGGATTTTACCGCTTCGGGGTTAGCTTACTGGTCCAATGACACTGGCGGATGGCAGTATCTTCCCGAGGAGCACCACCCGGCCCACACGCCGCTGCTGGACCCATCGGATGCCCGCGCCAACGTGGGCGGCTACGACGATTACCCAGAGCTCTACACACGGTGGTTTCAGTACGCCACGTTCCTGCCCATCTTCCGCGCCCACGGCAGCCGCCCCACCAACGAGGTCTGGTCCTACGGCAGCCAGGCAGAACCGATCCTGGAGAAATATCTCAGGCTCCGCTACCAGCTCATGCCCTATATCTATTCGCTTGGATACCGCACATACACAACCGGTGCGCCTTACATGCGCGCACTCTTCATGGATTTCCCCAACGATGGGAATGTCGCGGGGATTGGAGATGAATACATGTTCGGTCCCGCATTTCTGGTGGCTCCAGTTACGGAGCAGGGAGCGACGAGCCGCCAGGTCTACTTCCCGGCCGGAGCCGAATGGTACAACTACTGGACCAACGAGCGGGTAAAGGGCGGCCAGACCATCACCGTGGCCGCGCCCATCGACACCATCCCGCTCTTCGTACGGGCAGGTTCGATCATCCCGCTGGGCAAACAGGTTGAGAATACTGGACAGAAGCAAGATCTCGCGAAGATTCGCATCTATCCTGGAGCAGATGGCGATTTTTCGCTTTACAACGACGACGGGAAGACCTACGCCTACGAGAAGGGGAGCAGCCGCATCACGCATTTACACTGGGATGACGCGGGAGGCAAGTTTACGCATGAAGGAGCGGAAGCCTGGACCGGGCCGGACAGCGCGTTGGTGGACGTGGTCAAGCGCTAGAGCATTTCTCCTTCAGCGGTCCTCTTAAGCCTGCTTTTGAAATCAATCAGTGGCCGAGGGCTATATGTGCTCTTTTCGTCCGCCCATGCGAGCTTGAAGGTGTGCGCGCCGAGGCCTTCGAGCGGGTTTCGCGGATTGCAGGTGACGCCGAGCGTTTGCATGGTCTTATCCGTAATCTCCATTTTGACTTCCCTGCTGACCGATAACCTGCACCCGACCCCGTTAGTATGCAATGTTCCAGCGGGCTTTTGAGCGCAGAGCCTTTCCGACGGCCGCGACTCCTGCTCTTTGGAAAATAGCCGCACTCCCTCCAAAACCCATCAGCGGTCGGCGGGGTCCCGGAAGCGCCGATTATCGAGAAGGTTTGGAAGGGCCCGCAAATTGCCAGTCACCTTGATCGAAAAGCTCTGAACAGTTGGTACGCCGTCTACCCCGTCCACCGTGAGGTGGATGGTGAAATCCCCTGCCCTCGTATAGGCGTGAGAGACCCGGGGACCGTTTGCGCTGGTGCCATCGCCGAACTCCCAGCGATACTCGACCGCGGGCACACCGGTGGCTTCTGATTGAGCTGAGAAAGAGATGGTCGCACCAGCATTGGCAACCGAGGGCACTTTTGCGGTAACGCCCGGTGCGCCCGGCGCGACGTTGCTATCGATAATCTTGATCACTTTCACGGACTCGGGAGGTTGATTCTCGATCTGCACGGTGCCGCCCGCCACCGCGACGGGCGCGTTCTGGTTGAGAACGTCCAATGCCGTAAAGGCATGCTCCGCGGGCAACCCGAGATCAGCGAGTTTCAGCGTGTGCGACCGCGAGGTTTTTGTCCAATTAAAGATGGTCAAGATGGCCTGGTGCGGACTTTCCTGCAAAAAGAAGATGCTGGGTTGTTCATCGCCGGGCTCATAGGTCATCAGATCGAAGGGCGTGGCGGCGCGTCCAAGTTTGGCCACATTCAGCAAGTCTCTGTTCTCGACGAGCGCCAAGCGATCCTTCTGAGAGCCCAAGACAAGCATGTCGTCGCCAATCTCATACATGCCTCCGGACACTGTCGAGAGAGCAATCGAAGCCTGTGCCGCGGACAGACCAAGCAGGGGCGGCTTCTCTGTAAACTCGCCGAAGGGTTGATCGGTGGTGTTGAAGGCGTCGGGATCGTTCAGGAAAAAATTGCGGTGCATGTAAAAGCGGGCGGCAATCCCCGGGGCAGCATTTTTGGTGGCTTGAAAAGAATGTGCCGTGTCCGCGGAGACTCGGCCAGTATCGACCAGCCCTACCGGGGTGAGCATGGGACTTCCGTCCTTGTCCAGGACCACCTCGTCACCCACAGTATCGCGAATGATTTGTAAGCCGACGCGCTGCGCTTCCAGGGCGGTCGTGTTGGGTCGATACCGGTAGCCTTCGATGGCAGTGGTGTCCATGAAGTCGAGCTTGATGAACCGGACTCCCCATTCTCGTACCAGGGTGTTGTAGGTCTGGCGCAGATAGTCCTGCGCGCCGGGATGCGTGGTGTCCAGCATGAAGAGCAGATCCGTTTTTTGATTCCAGACCTCGCGACCCGAGATAGGTTCACCCTTGGCGTTGTGCACCAGCCAATCCTTGTGATGCTCGTAAACCCAAGCCCGGGAGGTCACCTCAAAAGGAGCCGTCCAAACGCCAAACGTCAAGCCATCTCGGGTTATGTGGTGCCCCACAACGCGCATGCCATCCGGGAACTGAGTGGCGTTGGCTGTTACGTACTCTCCGCGGGCGTACTGGTAGCCTTCGTCAATTTGAAAGTACTTATAGCCGAGTGCCTTCAAATGTTCGGCCTGCCAGTCCGCGTTGGCCAAGGTCTCGCCCTCGTTGATGCCGCCGTAATATGCTGTCCAGCTCCACCAACCGATAGGATTCTCGATAGAGACGCGAGCATGGTGCAGCCGTCGAATCGCATCCCCGTAAGCCAACAACTGATTGTGGTAGCCCAGCCCAGCTTGCAGCATCACGCGCTCCGAGACCATGTCTGAGCCGGACGCGAGGGGCAGGCTTAGTTCGACCTGATTTTCCGCTGGAGCATTTTTCTGATCAAAATCCCTTTGTATTTCCGTGGTTCCTGTGAAGTCAACGCTATAGGACGCAATCTTCGTTCCGGTCCCATCGGCCGCAGCCTGCAGATGCAGAAGAGTCAGAAATCGATCCGCGGTCAGTGCGCCGATGAAGAGACTTTGCTTACTCTCCCGGTTGTAGACGAGTTGACTCCCGACACCGCGATGCATCCCGCCTGGCGCTTTCCCCAGGTCGTAGAGCCGCAACTGAGGCCAATCTTCGCTGAAGCTGTCGGAAAGGATACGATCGGCGAAGGCATGACCACCCAGATTAAGCAAGGGCTCCCCAAGTGCCTCCATGCCTCGGATGGCCTGCACCGTCACTTCCTTTTCAGTACTGTTCCGTACTGTCACCCGGAGAGTGCCGTAAGGACTTTGGTCGTAAAGCTGGACAACATAGATGAGGTCAGCTTTCCCCTGGAGTCCCGAGTTCGTAACGGTTATTGCCCGGCCAGAGCCGAGTTCATCGCTGAACGTAGATTCGGACACTTGGTGACGCGGATACTTGGTCGAGCGCAGCCACTGGTGATTGACCTGAGCTGCCACACCGCTCGTGAAGACGGGCTGCCCGCCGCGCACCGCCAGTTGGTACGCTCCATCTTTAGCGTCGACGGTCAGGGACAGCTTGTCGTTCGACAATTGCTGAGCCGCACAGGGCGTGATGACAATCAGCGCCACAGCGACAACCGCGATTCCCACACTGCAGAGCAATCCGCAACTCATTTTCGACATGGTGTAAGTCTCCCTTCCAAGCAGGTTGCCCACAACAGATGCCCATACTTTTGCGGTGACGCGTATTTCAGCCGCGATAGAGTCATCTGGGCATTTGACGGGTTCACCGGAAACTGAAACCAGTTGACTGGCCACGCGACTTACAAATGGAGCACACCTTAACATTTCAGATTTACTTTATGGCCACCGCGATCCGCGGAGTGTTGTACCCCTCGAGTCTGACCCACGCGGGTGTTTTGCCCGGTTGCGGGATGACACCGTGAATCACGACTGTTTCGCCCGGAAAAACTGTGACGTAATTATCGTCATACTCGATCGGAAGGATCTCGTCGCCATCCCGGTCGGGCGTGATCTCAGCACGTTCGAAGAACGCGACGTGTTCGGTCGCGTTGTGCAGCCGAATAGCGACACGATTCGCACCGGCGACTGAGGTTTGTTTGGCACTTAGCTCTAACGGGACTTGCGGCATGGAGTTCAGGGCCGTCATGTCGGCCCAACTCGCCTGCTGTAATGAAAATGCACCGTCGTTCTTGCGATCGCCTAAATCATCGTCCTTCTGCGACTGCCAGTAGATGTTTTCCGCAAGGACCTTGCCAGAATTGTCAAACAACTGACAGCGCACAAAGTAGACGGGGGAGCTATCCGGAAACCTGGGCAGCGTCATGGCCTGGACCACACCGCCGGAAGCAACCCGGATGTTCGCCGTGTCGCGGTCGTCAAGCACCTTGCCTTGTATGTCGAAGATGCGCACGCGCACACGCAAGCCTTGCTGCCCGGTCGGCATCTGGTTGACGACTGTGACTTTTGCCTGACTGTGATCACCGCTCGCGTAGGAATCAAAGACCACGGAGAGGGGCCGCAAGCCCTTCTTGGCACCGTAATAGGCTCCGCCCGGGCGCAAGTAATAGTCGAAAATATTTCCAAAGAAAGAAGGCCAGTGGCTGTTCAGCATCCAATAAATGGTCATTTTGTGATTCGCCCAGCCGTTGGCGGCGAACGCCTCGAATTGCGCACGGGTACTTTCGTAATGGGCAAGTTGGGCCTTCCGCGCAAATTCCTCCGCGCTGTTTGAGGGCCCGTAGCGGCGGTCAACGGCGCGCTGAATGTTGATCAGCGTGCTGTTTCCCGGGTTCGAGCCGGAATGGAAGTACCACGTTTCATTGATCGGCCAGAGTTTGTCGCCGGGAATGAACTTCTTCAGGCTCTCGTAGGGAGGGATATGTTCATTGTCGCCCTGCTCCGCGCAGGAGCCACGCGAAGCTTCGTACTGTCCGCTGAACCAATATGTGGGTGGCCGCCAACTGTAGGGTCCTGCCATATGGATGCCGTCCCATAGGCGCTCGCCGCGAGCGTCCTTGGCGAATGACGAGACGGTGTCAACGGTTGCGTTCTGCCAGTGCAAGTCCGTTAGGATTCCGTGGTACACATTGAGCACGGATTTCGGCGGCAGACCGTCGCTTCCGTTGGCCCATATCCAGACCGAAGCGTGGGGACGGAGCATCAAAATCTGTGACTGAAGACTCTCCGCCGCAACGCGATGATCCTCTTCATCCCATTGGCCCCACTTCTCCCACTGGTTGCAGCACATCCAGCCGAACATGAGCGGGATGCCCTGCTCGTCCGCCAACTCCACAATGTGCTCACTCGAAATTTTCGATTCCCACCGGAGCATGTTGAGTCCAAGGTCCTTCACGTATCGGAGCACCGCGGCCTCCCGGTCCGGGTCGTACCGGTATAAGAGGTCTGGCGTGTAGACCGCTCCGCGCACCAGGAAGTCTCTGCCATTGACCTGTAGATAGAAGTTGCCCCCCTTGCCGAGGCCGGGGAACTGCTCATCCTGATCGCGATGTTGGGTGATGGTACGGATCCCGAACCGGATTTGCGTAACGTCGGTAAGTTCATGGTTCTCCAGGAACTCGAGGCGAAGATCGTAGAGGTTTGGCGTTCCCATCGTATAGGGCCACCAAAGGTCGGGATTCTGTACGACTAACTCGGGATATTTATCTGGCGCGAAGCTTACTTGCCGCTCTTCGTCTGGTGAAAGACTGACCGATTGTTCGAACCGTATGGTGGGTTTGCCCGCACGCGAAATAGTTCCCCGGAGAATCCCGCTCACTTGCCGGTTCGAAAAATTACGGAGGTCAGAGAAAACTGTCAGCCGCGCCGTGGTGGTTTTTGGCAGCGGAAGATCAGAGTTGACTAACGCATGATCGAGTGTGACATCACCCGAGACCCTCAAGTAGACTGGCTTCCAGATCCCGGCATTGCGATCCGCAACAAAAGAAATTCCGTTCTCAGAGTTCTTCCGGGGACCTTGATAGCCTAGATACTTCCAGTTGATCCAGTCGAACCAGCTATCCGCCAACTCCACGCCATTAACATCTTGAAGCGCCTGTTCCGGCGTCACTTTGACCGCAAGCGTGTTCAATTCTCCACGCTTGATCCATTGCGTTACATTCAACTCGTGCGCGCTATACATGCCCACTACACGCTTATTGTCGGCCACCATCTGGCCGTTCAGCCATATCTCTGCACGATAGTTGATTCCCGGAAAATCCAGCAAATAAACCGCATGCCCGTCCGGCGCTTTGAAGGTGGTGCGATACCACCAATCCTGCTTGTACAGTTCTTGCGGAACACTCTCCAGCAAGTTCTTGCCAAAGTAGAGATTTGGATACACGCCGTCCTCTTCCAGCGTCTCCAGAACGGTTGCGGGCATTCGATGGATCGCATACCAGCCCGTGTCCTTATAGTCGGGGAGGGAGATGGCCGCTCCGCCACTCTGTAAATCTTTTGCGGAAGTGAGCTTCCAGTTTTCGGCCAACTCGATGCTTTTTGGGGAGTCCGGGGCAGCGGAAGACGGGAGGACGCCCGCACACAGCGACAACAACAGCGAAACGATGAGCTTGAACATGCTCGTTCGACTCCTCTCAATCGATCTAACTTTGTCTTTCGTGGTATGGCCATTGAATTCGCCAGATTCCCTATTGACCTCGCACGCGAAACACGCAAAACCTTGACTCACCAGGGAAGACACCCTAACCGAACTTCCCCCTGCGGCCATTGCTTCGGACCAAGACATCTCACCATCGAAACAAGCGGCTGAACGATCGTTCCTTGCTGCTGCTCAACCCACACGGAACTTGAAACCTTCACCCAACCCAGGCCTTCGTACCAACTTTGCAGTGCAGGCCTGCAAAAAAGCAGCATGAAGTCCACACCCATCTGGCTCAACGCAAAAGCTTCCGCTGCCTTCATCGCAATTCGGCCATATCCACACCCCCTGTACTCAGGCCGTGTCAGCACTCCTCCAATTCCGGCGATTGGAACAGGATGTCCCTCGACTGCGACGCTATGCTTCACCAGTCCCACATGACATACGTTCCTTCCGCCCTCGACGATCAAAACATGCGTTTCCGTGGACCTCCATTGCAACTGGTACGCACCGGTCTGGCTTGGATCCTTTTCGCCACCCGCCAGGTCGCTGCGATCTGCCCCTGAGTAAAACTCCATCACACGAACTTCGATGGGTGCCGGTGGCATGGGGGATTGCGACGGCATATCGTTTTCCAGCAAGGTTCCGGTGCCTTCGGGAACCGCGTTGAAAATCAGCTAATATCGCTTCCTTCGTGCAACTGAAATCGTTGCACTACTCTGGTAATCACACCGTCCGGACTTGGGTTATCCGGATCTAGATCCAAGGCGAGGCTCAGGTAATAGGCCAGCAGTTGAGGGAAGACAATTTCGAACGGTATACGCAAATGGTCCGGGATGTCCGGCGCCACGGCAGGGATGAAGTCGTGGGCCAGATCGCTTGCGGTAGTGGGTGGTCCGACGATGATCAAGTGGCCGAGATTCTTCTGCCTCAGTTCCCGCAGCAGATCCTCTTCGTAACGACGCCGGTCCATATCCGATGACAGCACGCACAACACGAATGAATCGGGTCGCAGAAAGCTCATCGGGCCGTGACGAAGACCTAAGAAAGTTTCGGGCAAAGCTGTAACGCGTCCAGCCGTCATCTCAATGACTTTGAGGCAAGCCTCCCTCCCGAGGGGCGTCAAACCTGCAGAGGTGAGGACCATCACCCGAGTGGGCATTCGCGGCGCCAAGTGTTGTGCCGCCATTTCAAAGTCGGGAAGAGCGCTCTTGACTCTGTCTACGATGTGCGGCAGTTGTTCAGTCAAAACCTCGCCGTTGGCAATTCCCAGTCCCGCCAAAACAAGGTTCGAGAAGGAACTCGTCATCGCGAGACTCCGGTCATTGGTGCGAGGGTCGAGGACAATGGATTTGACGCGCGGCGACCGGGCAAGATGGCCGTTCTGATTGCAGGTAATGGCAAGATGCCTCGCGTCGGGAAACATCTTTTGTATACGCGCGATTACACCAGTGCTTTCAGGGCTGTCACCGGAACGCGCCAAGGAAACAAGTATGCCATTGGCAGCAAAATCGGGTGCCACGCGCGCTAGTTCCTGCTTTGAATAAAGAAGGAGATCGGTGGTTGGGATCGCCAAGGCATTTGCCCAGCCTGCTGCCACCGCTGACGCCGCATATGCAGAGGTGCCGGCTCCGCAGATAATTGCCCCTCGTTCTCGCACCACTGACTTGAGGCCACAAGCGGCAACGCATTCGAGCGTTGCTGGCCAAAGTTCCGGTTGCTGGCGAATCTCGGTAAGAGTCAGTACTCCTCGCAGATTACGGGTTTCGGAACTCGGGCCAAGGCCCCTGCTCATCATAGATCATGCCTTTCTGCAAGTAGCATTCATTACAAAGACTCTGATTTTCGTCGGCTGCCCAATCTCGCTTGCCTTTCCCTCCGCGGGCGCGATTACTCTGCAGGCGTCAACCAGGTTCGCCATGCGATTCCTTTCTCCTAGGCTATTTTTTCTGCAAATGGGCTAGCCGAAGCGGAACTGCCTCCTCCGCTTCGAATTCAATCTCGCCTGCTATTCTCAAAAGTAGAATTTGAGTGCAAATTGAATCTCGCGCTGATCATTTGAACCGTCTCGCGTCGAAGAAATCATTCCGAAGGTACTTGGGTTGGTGTAGTCCAGTGCGCCGGGAGCAGCCACCACGCCATTACCCGAGAAGCCAGGGATCGAGAAGTTGGGATGGTTTGTTAGGTTGAAGAATTCGGCACGGAACTCAAGATGTGTTTGCTCCGTCGTGCGAAACTCCTTGAACAGGGAGAAATCGAGGCGATGGAAGCCCGGCCCCCGGAACTGACTAGGCCCTCCGCCCAGCGGGCTGTAGTCGGTTTGGCCGATCGTGGTAGCCACGGGAGGACTCGTAAATGCCGCCGCATTGAGCCAGTCATCAACATTGTGAGGGCCGGCATAGATGTTCTGCCCGGCAACTCGATCAGCGTTGCATCCGAACCCCGAGGTCGTGGAAATAATGCAAGGAATTGTTCCCGGCTGCCCGTCCTGCATCGTCAGAATCCAGTTCGTACCCCAGCCTCCAATCAGGGCATCCACAACGCCGTTGCTATCTTTCAGGAAGTGTCTTCCCCGGCCGACTGGCAGATCATAAGTGCCGCTAAGGTGAAATACTTTTTGAACGTCAAAATCACATTCTCCGAAGTCTTTATGGATGCCAAATCCGGGCAAGAACGGCGCGCGGAACCCTGTCAAAGCAGTGCTATTCAAAACGTCAACTGCATTCGTAAGACACTTCGACCAGGTGAAGTTCCCCAGGACGCTCAGGCCGCCGCCCAGTCTACGCTCATAATTCGCCTGCAGACTGTTGTAGTTGCTGTCCCCCGCAAAACTTGTGTCTTGTTGGTAGGTAGGAAAATCGGGATAAGGAGAGTAGTCGTACGAACTCAATCCAGGAGGTAGCACAGGAGGTAGCATCTCTCTCGGTGTATTCAGACTTAGGTAGACCCCGAGGTGACGAACCGTATTCCCTACATACCCTATCTGGATGGTATCGCTCGGCGTAAGTTGATATTGCGCGGTTAGGTTATACCCTTGGGTATAGGGAGTCTTGTTTTTGTAGTCCTCACCGAGAAACACTACCCCGCCTGGCTCGACTGCCGAAGTCGTGAGCGGGATGGCTGTCAGACCTGTCGAAAGGGTACCGATCGCGCCATTGCTGAAGGTGATGGGCGCATCGGGCGTCAAATTGGGATAATCCAGATAGAATTGGAATGGAAAATCATTGTACGTCTCAACAACAGAGTTTTCAAAGCCGCCATAGAAAATACCGTAACCGCCGCGAACAACAAACTTCCGCGTCAGTTGATACGCAAACCCTACGCGAGGCGAAAAATTGAATTTTTGCGGTACCCCGAGCCCCGGCTGACTGGAACACACGACGTTGATATTGTCAGCCTGGGCCGCCGCGTAAAAGTCCGGTGACAGCGGGGTATTGCAGCGCTTCTGCGTCAGCATGAACGTGGAACTGCCATTCGGCCCGAACGGCAGAAAGTTGGACTGCGCCCCATAATTTTCAATGAGTTCGCCGAAGTATTCCCATCGCAGCCCCAGGTTTACTGTCAGCTTTGGCGTGACCTTAATATCATCCTGAAAATATGCTCCATAGTAATTATGTTTCATGGAGGTATTCGCAAAGTTGGAGACATAGATGTCATCAGCACCGCCAACGAAGTCAGCCGCACCCGCAACCGTTCCCGCAATGGGTGTCAGTAACATTTGCGCCAGCCCGGTGTTGCCTCCCGATTGGGATGGCACTTCGGTGTAAGCGCCGCTGAAGGTCCACTCTCCTCGACCGGCATAAGGTTGCAGGATGGAGAATCCCAGGCGCTGGTAGGTAAATCCCATTTTCATGGATTGGCGTCCCGCAGTTTTAGTCAGATTGTCTATGATTTGAGTGTTCGTGCTGAGCTCAATGGAGGGGAGAAACCCATTACTGCCGAGCGTCGTCAGACCGGTAATGAAGAGGGATCCCAAACCGCCGTTCGTAGGGATCTGAGGAACTCCGGAAATCCCATACTGATCGGGAATACCAAGAGTGTTGGCATTGGGTTGCAGACGAGTGGCCGCAAGGCGGCTGAAGCCTGCGCGCACTTCATTCACCAGAGATGGTGAAAACACATGCGTCTCACTTGCCACGGCGTTCAGGCTTTTCGAAGTCTGGCTACCGTCAGAAAACGACCCTCCATCCGCAATACCTCCAAAGGGCCCGGGAATAAGTGAAGGGTTATCCACATAACTGAATCTGCCGAAAATGTTGTCTTTTTCGCTGAAGGTGTGGTCCACGCGCACGTCAAATTGGTCGGAGTTATTGCTCGAAATTGGGTTGGCCGCATAATTATTGAAAAGGCTGGAGTTGGTTGGGGCAGGATACAGGTTGAGGAGCTTAATCGCATTGCTATCAAGGCGATTTGCCGGAATCATGTTGCCCGGGAAGGGCTCGCGGACAAATCCGACCTGCGTTACTCCGGTGGTTTGACCGGGGCCGCAGGAGGGAGCCGGCAGACCAGTTAAAGTGTCCGTAGTTCCGCAGAGTACGGGCCGTGTTGTGGAAGGATCGAACACTTGCCCCAGTGCATAGGTTCGCCCCAGCGCGTCGGGGAGGTAGGTACCCCCTTGGGAGAGCAGTTCCGAGAGATTCTGATAACCAGTGCTCCGCTCCAGCGCCGTGGGAACCGTGTTCGTGGAGGTAAGAGCCTGGCGGATGCGCGTGCCCTCGTAATCCGCGAAGAAGAAAGTTTTGCCCCGTCGAATCGGACCCCCGATAGTGACTCCGAACTGGTTCAGCCGGTATTCTCCTTTCGGAATGCCACCCGCATTTTCAAAGAAGTTTGCTGCGTCAAACATGTCATTGCGGACGAACTCCCACGCGGATCCGTGGAACTGGTTGGTTCCAGACTTGATGGTGGCATTAAGGACAGCGCCGGCCGAACGTCCCGTCTCAGCGCTATAGTCGTTGGTTTCAACCTTGAATTCCTGAATAGCATCCACCGGTGGACGCACGACATAAGCTGTCCCATTCAAGAAATCGACCAGATTGGTGTTGTTGTCCATGCCGTCGAGCAAATAGTTATTCTGCGAGGGGCGCATACCATTCGCGGAAAAACTCCCGCTCGCGCCCAAGCCGCGCGTGTCCTGTTGGCCCTGCGTAACCCCCACCGATAGTTGCGCGAGAAACGTAAAGTTACGCCCATTCAAAGGCAGTGCGTTGATCGCTTGCTCCTCAATCACCTGTCCCACGGAAGCCTCTTGTGTTTGCAGCGCTGGCGGTGCTGCATCGACAGTTACCGTCTCTATGGATTGGCCAACCGGCAAGGCAAAGTCCACAACCACTCTCTGTTGCACATCTACCGTGACGTTATTTTGCCGTACCTTTTGAAATCCCTTGATTTCCGCCGACACGAAGTAATGACCGATCTTTACCGGCGAGAAGGTATATTCGCCAACAGATCCGCTCGTCGTCGCTATTGATTGTCCAGTACCTTCATTTGTAAGCGTCACCGTAGCACCGGGTATGACACCCCCGCTGGCGTCTTTGACTGTACCGGAAATGGTACCCGTATCCACCTGACTAAATACTCTCGAGGGCAAAACCAGCCCCAGCAAGAGAAGCACGAAAATACAGGAGAATTTGCGACACGAAATAGCGTTAAACATGGTGACTATGTTCCATCCTTTCGCTAGGCTAGTACCCGGTCCAGGAATTGAATGACTGCACGCTCCGACAAATCACTTCTCCCACCAATTTTTCAGCACACTGCCAGAAAATCCCGCCATGGGATCGGCTCACTAAGACCAAGAATCCTGTTGAAGTGAGGAAAACCTATCACGGCATTCGCCCCTTCCTTCGCGTGCCGAATCGAGAAAAGTTGATCTTTCGTGTCGATACCATCGCCTTTCTTAGCTCTTTCGTTTGGTATTGAATTCCTTCGTTTTCTTTCTATTAGGCCGAACCCTATTCTAGGGTTGTTGGTTTGTCAAGCGAAAAATGGCCTTGTCGCTGCAAAGTGAGAATTTCCCGTTTCATGGGGGCTCGGAGGCGCTGTGGAAACGAAGCGGACCGCTTTGAGTCAAGGGGCGAACCGGCGGGGGTGAAAGCGGGGGCAGGAACAAGAATATTGACGGAGAAAGAAAAAGAGCATATAAGAACTAAAACGAAACCAATCGTAACCCGCGCAAGTCTCTTCGAAAATTGGGCTAGGGCCTCTCGGGAGGGGGTGGATGAAGCCGTGAACAAGAAGCTGGCGGCAGCCACGGCCTGGCAGAAGAGCTATAAGGCGGAGCGGGCGTAAGCAACCAGATGAGAACAAGGAAACAAACACGGGGCTCCAGCGGAAGCGCCACGACGGAGCTGAAACGCATCCTTGAGGCAAACCAGCGTGGCGAGCACACGGGGATTTACTCGGTGTGCTCGGCGAACCGGGCCGTGCTGGAAGCGACGATGGCTCAGGCGCTGCGGGATGATAGCCTACTGTGCATCGAGTCCACTTCCAATCAGGTCAATCAGTACGGGGGATACACGGGGCAGACAGCCAAGGATTTTGCGGCATTTGTAGGTGATGTTGCACGGGGAATGCAGTTCCCTGCCTGGCGAATTGTGCTGGGCGGTGATCACCTGGGGCCGCATGCGTGGCGCTCGGAGAAAGCTATTGAGGCGGTGGCGAAGGCGCGGGAACTGGTGAAAAGCTGCGTGCGGGCCGGATACACGAAGATCCACTTGGATGCCAGCATGAGGTGCGCGGACGACGGCGGCGACAGGCAGCAGCCGCTGGAAGACCGGATCGTCAGCGCGCGAGCAGCAGAATTATGCACGGCGGCGGAAGAAGCCCACAAGGAAATGCCGCGGGGCTCGACGGCGCCACTCTACGTGATCGGAACGGACGTGCCCTTGCCCGGTGGCGAGCAACTCGAAGCACTGGCTCCGGAGACAACCAGCATAACCAACCTGGCCCGGACGATCGCGATCACCAAGGGGGCGTTTGCCGCGCGCGGATTACATCAGGCATGGGAGCGCGTAATTGCCGTCGTGGTGCAGCCGGGAGTGGAGTTTGGGGACGCGACGGTGTTTCCCTATGAAGCGTCGCGAGCAAAGAAATTGGCGGCGTTCGCAAGCGCCCAAGGGGGCCGCGTGTACGAGGCGCATTCGACGGATTACCAGACACCCGGAGCGCTGAAGGAGATGGTGCGGGACCACTTTGCCATATTGAAGGTGGGACCGTGGCTGACGTTTGCGTACCGGGAAGCCGTGTTTGCGCTGGAGGCGGTGGAGAAGGAGTGGCTGGGTGCAGCACGCGGCACCTCCTTTTCCGGCGTGACTGACGCGTTGGAAGCGGCGATGCAGGAAAACCCAAGCCATTGGAAAAACTACCATCACGGCGACGAAGCCGCGCTGCGAATCGCGCGGAAATACAGCTACAGCGACCGGTCGAGATATTACTGGGGCGTTGCAAAGGTGCGCGCGGCGGTGGAAAAGTTGACACAGAACCTCGAGGAACACACCGCGCCTGTGTCGCTGCTGAGTCAGTTCTTGCCGAACCAGGCAGCGAAGATAAGAGCGGGAGAGTTGGCAAATCGGCCGCGCGACCTGATAAGGAGCAAGATTTGCGAGGTCACAAGCGTCTATTCTTTTGCATGTGGTCAGTCCTTGACGGAGAAGCCCCGGGGGCGCGCGGGCGGGAGGAAAACGACATGCTGAGGGAAGAGCGGAGCAGGGCGATTCTGGAGATGCTGCAGGCGGATGGGCGCGTGCTCGTGCGAGACCTGGCGAAACGCTTGCGGACATCGCAAATTACCATCCGGAAGGATTTGGAGTTCCTGCATCACGCAGGCAGTCTGGAGAGAACCCACGGGGGCGCGCTGCCAGTACGCACGGGCTCGCTGAAAGACCGCTCGCTGCAGGAAAAGGAGCGTTCGCACCGGCAGGAGAAGATTCGGATTGGAGCGGCGGCGGCGCACATGATCCGGCCGGGGCAAGCGATCATTCTGGATTCCGGAACGACGACGACGGCCATTGCGAGGGCCTGCCGCAATATCAAGAACCTGACCGTCATCACGAATGCGACGAACATCGCGGCGGAACTGGCGGACACGCCGGTGGAAGTGATCCTGACGGGCGGAGTGCTGAGAAACAATTCGTATTCGTTAGTGGGGCCGCTGGCGGAGGAATCGCTGCGAATGCTGAGCGCGGACCTCTTTTTCCTGGGCGTGGACGGATTTGACCTGCACTACGGAGTCACGACGCCGAATTTGCTGGAAGCGCGGGTGAACCGCGTGATGACGGAATCGGCGCGGCGAACCGTGGTGGTATGCGATTCGAGCAAATTCGGAAAGAGGAGCCTGTCGCTCATCATTCCGACGGAAGCGGTGCATGAAACCATCACCGACAAGAACATATCGCGTGGCGATTTGAAGGCGCTGCGGGAAGCGGACGTGGAAGTCACGCTGGTGTAGGAGCACCGGCCACAACGCACGACCCGCGCTGACAATTCGGAACGGGCAGGGCGACGCAAGACGTAAAGAGTCTGTGGGTACGCAGAACAGCAGGACACCTCGCCTGAAGTAAAGAACTAATGATGCTACGACAATCCCAAAAATCTTTCGCGCGTCGTGATATTGGACTGCGCCAAAGCAAGGAGAAAGAACTGTGGCCACTTTTGACGTCAGTGTAGTTGGTGAGTTGAATCTCGATCTTATCTTTTACGGATTACCGGAAAAACTCGAACTCGAGCGGGAACATCTTGCAAATGACCTCAGCATCACGCTGGGGAGTTCCTCGGCGATCTTTACGCACAATTTCACGCTGCTGGGAAACAAAGCCGGATTCAGCTCCTCCATCGGTAGCGATCCGTTCGGTGAAATTTGCCTGCAGAGGCTGGGGGAATGCGGCGTGGACCTCTCCCACGTGCGAAAGTTCAAAGGAAAGACCACGGGGCTGACGGTGATCCTGCCGCAACGGAAGCAGCGGTACATCCTGACCTATCCGGGAACAATGCATGAGATGAGCCTGAAGGATCTGGACTTGAGCTATGTTTTCAGCGCCAAGCATCTGCACGTCTCGTCCTACTTCCTGCACAAGGCGCTGCGCCCAGACATGATCGAACTCTTCCGCCGGGCGAAAGAGGCGGGCCTGACGACTTCACTGGACACGAACGACGATCCGGAAGGCCGCTGGTCCACGGACATTCTGTTGCTGTTGAAGTATGTGGACATTCTCCTGCCAAACGAAAATGAGGCTTGCAAAATCGCGCGTACGGGCGACGTGAACCAAGCGGCGGATTCATTGTCACAAAAGGTGCCTCTGGTGGTAATCAAGCGGGGTTCGCAGGGGGCCGTTTTGCGCGAAGGTAAGAATAAGCTCTCAGGATTCCCGCCGATTACGGACATGGTGGACGCCGTGGGAGCGGGAGACAGCTTCGATGCCGGATTTATTCACCAGTTTATTCGCGGTGCCAAAATTGAGGATTGCCTGAAATTCGCGAATATCATCGGGGCACTTTCCGTGACGCGGGCGGGAGGGACGGAAGCGTTCCGTGACGCGAAACACCGGGAGAGTTTCCTGAACAAATATTGGCACACGGCACCGGGGGCGGCGCCTCGCAGCGCGCGAATCTGATTCAAACTTTGAGCGACGGAACGGCTGAGATTCGTCCGGGCTGCCGGGAAACGGCCTCGCTGAGAGATGCCACAAGAACGGCATCTCGATCAAATGTAAATCTGTTATAGAGCTTGCCGGCTATTTTGCTGGTGGGGCCGGCACGGGCGTCACTTCCAACAGCAGGCTGTCCCGTATGCCCACTTTCAGTTTGGCGGAAGGCCCGGTGACGGTGCCGTAGTCCTTGTTGTTGACGTAGTCGACGACCTTGTAGGTCTTGGGGCTTAATCCCCGCAGTTCGATTTCACCTGACCAGGTTCCCGCATCGGCAGTTTGCTTTGCCGCTTTCATGGACTTCCCCGGAGCATAGAAGGCGTAATACATGCTGCCGTCTTTTTCGATGGCATAAGCTTCCGGCAAATCGTAGCCGTAAACGTAGAGATTTCGGAAGTTGCCCTTGGAAAGCATTTTTTCGTTGTAGAGAGCGATCCATTTCTTCCAATGAGCTTCTTTCTGGGCATCGAGGTTGACGTTTTTGAACTTCGGTCCGTAATCGGGCCAGGTGAACTTGGTGCCGAGCACGCCGCCGGTGCCAAGTGTGGCGGCAAAGTCGGTGCCGATGTCCTGCTCGTTGTCCGTATTGGCGCCAGTAAGGCGAGTGAGTTCGACGTGATCGCCATAGACGGCGGCGCGCGGCCCCAGGAGCGCTTTGTACATCTTGATGCGGCGGCGCACCTGAACGGAGCCGACGGGATCGGCGGTGACCGCCTGGTCCATGTAGCGGAGCCAGGCCAGGCTTGGCGGAGTGCCGCAGGGGCAGCTCTGCGTGACGCTGTCCGGCTTCAGGGCGCGAGTGGTCTCGAAGATGACTTTATAGACGTCGCCCATGGCATAAATGGAATCGTTTGGTGATTTGTGGTGGTGCTTGGGGTTGTAGCACGGCGGCACGCTGTAGATATTGTCGAGCTTGTGTCCATCGAAACCCCAATCGCGGATGAAACGTTCGGTGAGTTGCTTGTAGTAGGCCTGCACTTCCGGCAGGGCGGGGCAGAGCGTCGCCAGGTTTCTGGCCATGCGCGCCGGCTTTCCGGATTTGTCCAGGACCAGCCAGTCCGGGTGTTCTTTCACAACGTTGGAGACGACAAATTTGCGGCCGCCGTAACCAAACCGGCCGTCTTCGACCGCGAGCGGCAACCACCATAGCTGAACCTTGATGCCTTGCGCGTGGAAGTCGTTCACCATTTTCTGGACGGAGTCGCCCGGAAAAGCCTTTTCTGCTGGCTGCCAGTCGCCATAGTTATTGAACCAACCGTCGTCGAGTGTGGCCCAGTGGATGCCCAGTTCCTTCAGCTTGGGGATGGTGTCCACCATTTGCTTGGGAGTAACCCCGAACTCGTAGCCCCAGCCGCACCAGCTCACCGCATAGTTTTCGGGGTTATTCGCGGGCTTGGCCAGGCCTTCGCGCTCAACCGCGTTGGACCACATGCTCAGGGGCTCGTAGAAATCGCCGGCGTACACGGCCAGGAATGTGCGCGGTGTGGCGAAGGTTTCGCCGGGCTTGAGGGTGACGTTCGCGGGAAGATGCACAGAGGCATCGACGCGACCATCTGCCGCGGTTTGCACCGGGATGGAGAGGACGAGCGGAAGTGTTTCGAGATGGCCGATGGCCTCGCCAACGCTTTTCGTCCAGAAGGCCACAACGGGAATGCCACCGCCGGCGCTGCCGAGGTCGCCCCCAACTGCCACAGGCGCCCCGAAGGGATTTTCCTGATTGAACTTGGCGGGCACCGGGAACATTTCGTCCTTGCCCCACTTCAAGCTGGAGCCATGGAAAGACCACATTTCGTGCGGGGCCGCGGCGGGATCTACGAGCGTGGCACTGAAGCGGTGCTGCTGAAGCGAAACGCTGTCGAGAGCCAGGTTCTTCTGTCCGCCATTTTTGAAGGTGGCAGAGACAAGCGCGAGTTCGGGGAAATCGTCATAGACTTCCAGGACCAGCGTTTCCTGCAAGCCTGTGCTGGCGCTGCTGCCGCGCACCTCGATCTGTTTTCCGCGTGTGCCGAGCTTCCCCTGCGCTTCGCTGACCTTTGCTTTGGCCAGATCGAGCGTGAGATCCGGGAGTTGCTTGTGAGTGATGGTAACCAATTGTCCAGGCTGCGAACCGGGTTCATCGAGAGTCAAGGATGTTCCGCCGTTGATGAGTACGCCTTTGAGATAGCCATTGGCAGAAAGCACAAACTCGGCGAGGGGCGTGCGGACGTCGATCGCATCGGGCGTGGAGGATACACGGATACTTGAGGCTTGGACCGCGGACGCGGGTGCCTCCGGCTTGGCCGAAGGAGCGGGCTTTTTCTCGCAGCCGCCAAGTTGTGCGAGGCCGATTCCCAACAGCAGAAGGAGGGCGCTGAATCCGGCGGGTTTGGCGAAACGTTGCGACTTGATCCTGACCTGGTGAAGGAAATTCATGGCTTTGCGGCTCCCAACTGGTTTACGCCCTTGAATTGGGCAAAGATTTTTTCTGCGTTTTTGTTGTAAACCTTTTCGAGGACGTTATCCGGGAGCTCCATTCCGTAAATTTCCCAACGGCCTTGTCCCGGATAGCCCGCGTATGCGAAGTATTCATCCGGGGTTTCCAGCCAGCGGAAATAATTGGCATACATCGCTTCCTCGGGGTCGCTGTCGGTGCCGAACATGATGCGGTCCTGATAATCGAGGAAGAACTTGCGTGCGCGGCGCGGCTGGCGGCCAAGTTCGGCCTCGCGAGCACCGAATTCCACGTACATATTGGGGTATTTGTCGAGCCAGGAGGAAACGGCGTCGAGATTTTCGGGCCAGTTGGCGACGTGCAGTGCGAGGAATGTGGTATGCGGATGCTTCTCGAAGACGTGGTGTTCCTGGTCGAGCAGAGTTTGCTTGCTGGGGAATTTCGCGCCGTGGAAACTCCAGCTCGGATTGGTCATCAACTCTTCGTAGCGCTCGTTGTTCTTGTCCGTCGGGGTAAAGAAGGCTTCGGGATCGGAGGTGTGAATGGCCACGGGAATACCCAGGCGGCCGCACTCCTCCCAAACGGGATCCAGGCGGGGATCGTCGACGGGGATGAGCTTGCCGGAACTGTCGCGCACGCCGAGGCCGAGGTCCTTGAGAATCTTCAGCCCCCGGGCGCCGCGGCGCACGGCGTCATCGAGTTGTTGCACCATTTCCTGACTGAAGCTTGGGTCGTTGATTTTGCTCCAATCCATCTGAGCAAACACCATGAAGCGATCCGGATAAGGCTTCACCATTTTGTCGATGAGGCCTTGCAGCTTGTCGCCCCACATGCCGGTAAGGATGACGATCTTCTTCACATTAGCGGCGTCCATGCGGCGGATCACCTCGGCTGGAGGAATCTCCTCGCCGTGGACCCCGCCAGCATCGTTCACATGGTTGTGCACGTCGATTACGGGGAATTTCGCGCGAGGAACTTCATGGCTCGGCACGTGGAGCATGGATTTTGGATCATAATCCTTGAGCAACAAAGTCATTCGTTTGGCAGCGGCGGGGTCTTGGCTGTATTTGATCTCCTGGCTCAGGGCAAGAGTGAGGCCGGCAACGGTGACCAGAATCAGCAGCAATGCCCCGATAAGAATCGGCCTGCGATCCTCACCGCGCTTGTTTTTATCGCGAAACATGGAGGAGACTACCTCCCTTGAGGGGCCTCCCTTGTGGAGGCATTTCTGCGACTCGCGTTGCAGATCGTTTTATGCAAGGCAAGTGTACACACACACGAAAGAAAAGGAAATGAAAAGCAAAGAAGTGTCATTTGCGCTCGGATCTCGATGTTGAAACTGGCCAAAGTGAGCCGATATTTAGTGGAGTAAGAATGGGTCCCAAGGCCCTCGATTACCCTTTTGCGCAGGCTCAATTGACCATCCTATTGTCTGCTGCTAGAATCAAAAATGGCGAGGGAGTTCGCCGATAACCGCTGTCCCACCTTTTGCCGGGGCAGATGATGACTCCTGACAAGGATTCTTGTCACGGAGGCATGTCACCTGGCAAGAATCCTGAAAATCTGGAGTGAGGTAACTCATGGAGAACGTCTGGGTCTTGGCTTCCGTGTGGGTGGGTCTGGCGCTTCTCGCAACACTGCTGGCCATCTGGTTTAAGATCTCCACGGCGCTATCGGAAATCGTGGTCGGAACTGTAGCCCAGCTCATCATCGGGGCGTTTTTCATAAAGGGTGGGATGGGTTCGAGCACCGGATGGATCACCTTCCTCGCGGGAACCGGTGCGATTGTCCTCACCTTTCTCGCGGGAGCCGAACTTGATCCGACGGTGTTTCGCGCGAAATGGAAAGAAGCCCTTGTCGTGGGGCTGGTTGGTTTCTTCGGGCCTTTCTTCGGATGCGCGGCCGTCGCCCACTACGTGCTCGGCTGGAGCCGTCAGCCCAGCCTGTTAGCCGGTGTGGCCCTCTCGACGACCTCGGTTGCCGTCGTTTACGCGGTGATGTTGGAACTCGGCTTCAACAAAACCGAATTCGGAAAGGCCATTCTAGCCGCGTGTTTTGTGAACGACCTGGGGACCGTCATTGCGCTGGGCTTGATTTTTTCTCCCTTTACGATCAAGACGTTGATTTTCGTTGTTGGGGGCGGTGCCGCGTTCATCATTCTGCCGTTTCTGACGCCTTGGTTTTTCCGTCTTTACGGAGGGCGTGTTTCCGAACTCGAGGCGAAGTATCTGCTCTTCTTGCTTTTCGCCTTGGGTGGTCTCGCGGTCTGGGCGGGAAGCGAGGCGGTGCTGCCCGCCTATATCATTGGAATGGTGCTGGCGGGGACGGTCGGGAAAGATCACGTCCTGGTGCGCCGGCTTCGCACTTTGACCTTTGGTTTGCTCACGCCTTTCTATTTCATCAGGGCGGGCTCGTTTGTATCCGTTCCGTCACTCATTGCTGCTCCGTTGACGTTTGTGGTACTGCTTTTGGCCAAGATGGGATCGAAATTCATTCCTCTTTTTCCTGCGGTGAGAGCGTTCAAATATAGGAAAAGTGAGGGACTGTATTACACCTTGATGATGTCGACCGGCCTCACCTTTGGGACAATATCCGCTCTGTTCGGACTGAGCCACGGAATCATCACGGGAGCACAATACTCCTATCTGGTTGCAACCGTGATCGGGAGCGCCGTTGTTCCCACGGTGATCGCCAATGCATGGTTCTTGCCGAGACATTTGTTGCCGAAAGAAGAGAAGGGATCACCCGTAGCTGAAATCAGGACCGCTCAGGCGGACTAAGGAGGGGTTATGCCTCACCGAAGATGCGATTCAATCTTTAAGAAGATTCTCGTGGGTTACGATGGTTCGAAATACTCGGAACACGCCGTGAGTGTCGCATTGAATCTGGCGCATTGTTCCGATGCGAAACTTCTCGTTTTCGCTGTCGCCCGCCCTCCCGAGCCGGCAACTCGCGTTGAGGTGGATGCGATGCTGGATGACGCGCGCGAGCACTTCGAGGAAGGATTCAAACAGATCCGGGCGCGCGCTCTGGAAGCGGAAGTGGAGATTGAGACCGAGATCGTAGTGGGTCATCCAACGGAGCAAATTATTCATCGAGCGGAAACGGGAAAGGTGGATCTGGTTATTCTCGGCCACCGCGGCGTCTCCGGATTCAAGGTGTTCAAGATTGGATCGACTTCCGACAAAGTTCTCCGCCACGCGCACTGTCCGGTGATGATCGTCCGATAGCATGTCTGCGCCAGCTTCTCCAATCGTTTCTGAGTTGGAGAAGAGGTTCTGCGGAGGAAAGTCAGAACGAGTGGGCTAAGGCCATGAAAGTCGTCATCATTTCGGACCTCCATGCAAACGTTGAAGCGTTAGCGGTCCTTCCGCGAGAGTACGACGAGTTATGGGTTCTGGGCGATCTTGTGAACTACGGGCCAAACCCGGCAGAGGTCGTGGAGTTCGTCCGTTCCCGCGCAAAGCATGTGGTTCGCGGGAATCAGGATGAGTTTCTTGGCTGGGGGGATGACCCACGTTGCCCGGGGCCTTTCCGGGAGCTTGCCACGGTGACGGGAGAATTCACACGTACGCGACTCACGGAACGGGACAACACTTTCCTGCGTGAACTGCCGCTACAGATGCAGCTGCAGGTTGGTCACACGCGATTCTGGTTGTGCCACGCGATGCCGTCCGATCCGCTCTATGGATACGGGCCGCCGGAATCGGAGGGATGGAAGGAGGAGTGCGTCCGCACGCCAGCTGAGATTCTTCTCGTGGGCCACTCGCACATGCAGTTCATGAAAAAGGTCGGCGATTGCCTGTTGGTCAACCCGGGCAGCCCAAGAATCGAAACAATTTGGCGTGCTTTGCGGTCTGGGAAGACGGAAGGATCAGTCTGCGTTCTACGGTCTATGAGGTCGGCACAACGATCGCGAAAGTGGGAGCCATGCCTGTACCGCAGACCGTCAAGGAAGATTTGGTCGCGCTCTTGCGAACTGGATCACTGGCGGAGGAACGCACGAAGAGCATGCCTATGGCAAACCTCCAGAAATAGACTGCTGGTCAGAGCGGACATCCGGGAGTGAACGGGGCTATGGGGAATTGGCCAGCAAAGGGAAACAGCAACGAAGTTCTGTTGAAGGGTAGAAGGCGTCGGCCCGGTGAACCTCCGAAGATTGTCATCCTTTCGGACATCCACGGGAATTACGAGGCGCTGAAGGCGCTGCCCGAAGCCTACGACGAACTGTGGGTGCTGGGAGACCTCGTGAATTACGGACCACAGCCAGCCGAGGTGATCGAATTTGTCCGCAAGAAGGCGACATTGGTCGTACGCGGGAATCATGACGATGCGGTGGCTTTTGACCGCGATCCGCGGTGTTCGCCGGCATTTCGACGAGCAGCCGAGGAAACCCGGAAATACACAGCCTCGGTGCTGACCAACAAACACAAAGAGTATCTTGCGGATCTCCCACACTACCGTTGGGTGCGGCGAGGCCGATGGACCTTCTATCTCTGCCACGCGGTGCCGTCCGATCCGTTACACACATATTGCGGCGGAGACGCGGCAAGGTGGAGGAAGGAACTGGCCGTGGCAGGAACAGATTTTTTGTTCGTTGGGCATACGCACGTCCAGTTTTCTCTTCGCGAAGGAGAGCAGTTGGTTGTGAATCCAGGAAGCATTGGGCAACCGAAGATGGGAAAACCTGATCCGACCTACGCGATCTGGGAGAACGGTTCTGTCACGCTCCACGGCTACAAATACCCCGTTGAGAGAACGGTGGAACGCATGCGCTCGATGCCCATTGGGACTGTCGAGCAGAAATTACTGATTGATGTGCTCGAAACGGGAATCGCTCCGAAATCCAACAAAGAGAGGTCACATGTCTAAGATAGTGAAAATTGATGCGATAGAAATTCTCGATTCTCGCGGTAACCCGACAATTCAAGTGGTGGCCATAGTTGAGGGCGGTGCGGTCGGCGTCGCCAAGATTCCGTCGGGTGCATCCACGGGCAAACGGGAGGCCGTGGAACTTCGCGATGGCGACCCGAAGCGTTATGGCGGAAAGGGCGTGCTGAAGGCGATCGCTAATGTGCACGATGTCATTGCGCCCGCCATCCTGAAGCGCGATTTCAAAGAGCAGAAATCCTTGGACACTACCCTGATCGAACTCGACGGCACACCCAACAAGGCCAAGCTTGGGGCGAACGCCATTCTGGGTGTTTCCCTTGCGTTCGCGAGGGCACGAGCGAATGAGAGAGGACTCCCGCTTTACCAGCATTTGGAGAAACGCGAACGGTACGTCCTGCCGCTGCCTCAGATGAACGTTTTGAACGGAGGGAAGCACGCCGACAACAACGTCGACTTTCAGGAATTCATGGTCGCGCCAGTCGGCGCGCCTTCCTTCTCGGAAGCATTGCGGGCAAGTGCGGAGACGTTTCACGCATTGAAAGGTCTGCTGCACAAGGCCGGCTACTCGACATCGGTCGGAGACGAAGGTGGGTTCGCATCCAAGTTGCGGTCGAACGAGGAGGCAATGGAACTGCTTCTAAGCGCGATCCAGAAGGCTGGCTACAAAGCAGGATCGGAGGTCGCGATTCACCTTGATCCGGCCGCGAGCGACAGAAACGTCGTTGCGTCCTGAGGATTCTCTCGGAGATGCGCCTCTCGAAGCAGGAATGGGAAGAACTCCGGCGTTTGCTTCACGACGAAGACAAGCCAATCGCGCTCACGGCGGCGCTGATTGCTGTCAATGCGTCGTCTCTGGAAGAGCAGCAGGAGGCGGCGAGGTTTCTAATCCGCTCGTTCAGTCAAGCCCACTGGTTTTTGCAGATGCAGGTCCAAGACTGCTTGCGCAGGAACTATGACTCGGTCCGGGATGTGATTGCGGAGGAAGCAGCGGCGCGGCGACTGCTGGCACGCGGCGAACCGCTTTCCGACCCCGTGCTGCGCTTCCTGGTCCATCTTCAATCCACGGAAGGGAAACCACCTGAAGGAATGGAATGCCATGGATCAAGAAAAGACGCCACCTGAGACTGGTGAGACTACGGTCCATCGCGAAGTCCGCTCAGTCCTCTCTGAATTCGAACGGCACAAGCACGCGGTGGCGCAAGTCCTCCGCGAAGTGAACGCGGCGGCGTACCAAGCTAAGCAAGAATCGCTGAAGCGTTCCGTCGAGGATCTGACTCACAAGCTGGCGGAAGATCGTTTTTATCTCACGGTGGTGGGACAGTTTAGTCGCGGGAAAAGCACGCTGATGAATGCCATTCTCGGCAGAGAGTATCTGCCGTCGGGCATCGTTCCCGTGACGTCAGCGATTACGGCCGTGAGCTATGGAAGCCAGGAGCGCGTCATTCTGCACTTCGCGGGGAGCAATCTGACAACCCAAATCAAGATCAACGAACTCGCGGACTTCATCACCGAGCGGACGAATCCCGGCAACCGCAATCGAATCGAAATGGCGGAGGTGCAGGTTCCCGTCGAGATCCTGCAGCGCGGGTTTTTCCTGGTTGACACACCGGGTCTCGGCTCGGCGATCCGCGAGAATACCGCGACGACATTGAGTTTCCTCCCGAATGCAGATGCCATCGTATTCCTGACAAGTTGTGACGCGCCTCTGACCGCCGGAGAGTTGGGGTATCTGCGTCAGTGTCGGTCTGCGGTGCGCCAGTTGTTTGTTGTGGTGAACAAGATGGACTTGGTGCCTGAGGACGAGAGAGCGGACGTCATCGATTTTGTGAAGTCTAAGGCGCAGGAAGAGCTGGGTGAAGGGGACGTGCGAGTCTATGCGGTTTCGGCCCGCGACGCGCTGACGGCGAGAATGGCGACAGACGCGGCCAAGCTGGACGGAAGCGGCTTGCTTCCCTTACAAGAGGACTTGATTGCGTATCTGACTTCCCACAAGCACGAGGATCTTCTCCTGCAGGCCTGCGACCGAGCCGCGGAAATGATTGCCGCAAGCAGCGTCCCGGAGAGGCATGATTTGCTCGGCCGTATCACAACGCTCCGCGCCGAAATCGAGCACGGTGCGGTAATGGACAAAAGGCGCGGCCGTGGGACGCGTGAACACGTCGAACCGGCGCAATCACCGGATTCGTTGTTGCGGGTGAGCTGCATGGTCTGCGATCGCATTGTCGACGCAGTCTTCAATTTTTTTAGATCCTACCAATACGAGCTCTCTGTTTCGGCTGAGGTACAGCATCGCCATGCAGACGCAGGTGGTTTTTGTGCGATGCATACATGGCAGTATGCAAATCTCGCATCTCCGCAGGGGATTTGCAGCGCCTATCCACAGGTGCTCTTCCGCTTCAGTGAGGATTTGCGGGATCTTGCGGAAGGTCGCGCTTCGAAACACGGATCGAACGGGGTCGCGGGCCCGCCCTTGCCCGCAGGCGAAAGCTGTCCCGCCTGCCAGAAAGCCGTGGAGGCGGAGAAAACTGCGATTCGAGAGATCGCTGACGCTTTGCAGAGCGAATCCAATGGGGAAGGAACTTCCCGACAGAGTGTGTGCCTGACTCATCTCGAGGGTCTGCTGCACGTGTTGTCGAATACGACGACCGCGAAACGCATACTGCTCCAGGAGAGCGAAGCGTTTCGCCGTATCGCCGAAAACTTGCAACGCTATGCGCTGAAGCATGAAGGAAGGCGCAGCGATCTCATTTCTGAAGAGGAGTGGCAAGCTCCGAAACAGGCCCTAACTTTGCTAACGGGGCACCGCAATGTGCAGCCAGATGCCCTCAAAAGGCGGCAGTGAAGCCATGGAAACGTGACGGAATCGCTTGACGGAAATCACGCATCTCCTATACATTTGATTCATACGATGGGTGTTGGAGTTCACCCTAAACCGCCCCATTTTTGGGCAGATGACTCCTACCAGGTTTTCCTGCTTGGTGGGATTCTGTGCTGAAGCTGCAAGTACCCACCTCCTGAAAACCTGGAAGCAGATCACGAGTTAGAGTGACCGCAGAGAATCTCTGTGAACGGTTGCTCGGACTGTGAGGGCGGCATGTCATCTGAGGATCACAATTCTCCCGCAAACCTGAATGAGTATCAGGCGCGGTGTCTTCGTGTCACTTGCGAGTACGTAGACAAAGTAATCGGCGAAATTGAACATATCCTCCATTCCGCCGCATCGAAAGCGGCCTTTCCCCGCTACATCCAAGACATCACCCCAACGCAGAGAAGAACCATCGAGGACTACCTCTCACGGATTCGAGCACAGCTCGCAAGAGTTCTCGACGGACAAGGAATCCCACGTCCAGAGGCATGGGTTCCAACGAGTCGAGCCGTCTATACGGCATTGACGACGATCGACATCGCGCTTGAGGAACTGCGGCCGCGTTACATGAAGGGATATGGCGAGGTGGCTCCCGAACTGGCCACGGAACTCGAAGGAATCAGCGGAGAACTTCGCGGCCTGACCGAACGTTTGAATCGGTACCTGATGCAGGATGCGGGTCAGGACCTGCGCCAGCGGCTCGAACGACTGGAGCAAACCTCGGACGAGCTCGAACTGTTGGGAAAGATAGAACGGGTGGTGACGGAGCGTGGGCTCGTGGAATTCCGAAGTACGATTGCGGGAATCACGGACCGCCTCGAGGATCGAAGCCTTGAAATCGCCGTGTTCGGGCGGGTGAGCTCCGGGAAATCCTCTCTATTGAATGCCATTTTGGGCGAAGAAATTCTCCCCGTTGGAGTCACACCCATCACCGCCGTGCCGACGCGCATTCGGTATGGGGAGATGCCACGGCTCACAGTCTGGTACGCGGAGAGGCGCCTTCCAGAGACTCTCGAGATTGGCCACTTAGCCGAAGTGGCGAGCGAGAAAGGGAACCCGCAGAACGAGAAGAGAGTCACGCGAATTATCGTGGATCTTCCGTCGGCGCGTCTCCGCAAAGGCACCACGTTTGTGGACACTCCGGGGCTCGGTTCGCTGGCAACCAGCGGCGCTTCCGAGACCCTGGCCTACCTGCCAAACTGCGACTTGGGTCTGGTGCTCATCGATGCGGGCTCCACGTTGACACAAGAAGATCTGCAGACCATCCAGGCCCTTCAAGATGCAAGTATTCCCGTCCAAGTGTTGCTCAGCAAGGCGGATCTGCTGACTCCGCAAGAAGTCGACGACCTGATCCGATATGTGAAGGAAAACATTGTGAAACTGTGCAGCGTCGAGGTCCCGGTGCACGCTGTGAGCGCGATCGTGGGACACCGCGAACTTCTCACGCAATGGTTCGAAGCAGAGATTCTGCCTCTCTACCAGCGGAGCCAAGATCTGAAGTCGCTCTCGGTGAAACGCAAGGTGGGAACGCTGCGGGACGCGGTCGTGGCTGTGCTTTCCACGAGAGTACGCAGGAGTAAGGGCATTTCCGGGACCGCCCCCGAGGCTATTCGCGAAGTAGAGGCAGGGCTGCGCAAGGCTACTGGCCGGATTCCACAGCTGCAAATTGAACTGGAACGGGACATCAGGGCATTTTCGGGAGACACGGGCTGGCTCGTGGAACGGGCCGCCGACCGGCTCGCCCAAGAATGGAAGGAGGATAAGGACAGCCCCGCCGGTCCTGGTCTCGTAGTCTATGAGAGCATTGTAAGCGACGTTCACCAGCAGGCGAAGGTGTACCGCCAACACCTGGAGAGTCTGGCCAGCGATCTTCACGCCGAGTTGAAAAATGCGGAAAAGGCACTGGGTCTTCCCAGTGGTCCCACCGAAGAGGAGTTTACTTCGGTGATTCGAGCAATGCCCGTATTCGATTTTGCCGCACGCGACCTTCAACTTGCACCGCCCTTTTGGAGCCGCCTTTTGGGCAATGCGGGCTTGCGGATCGCCGCGCGACGAGCAATTCGTTCGAAGCTCGAAAGTTATTTATCGAACGTGGTGTCGATCTATGGTGGCGTTTTTAAGGACTGGAGTTCCTCCGTTGTGAATGTACTGGCCAAGCGATTTGCAAACTACGCGGACAGCTATCGTGCGCAGGCAGAACGGGCACAATCGGGTTCTACCTTGGGAGCCGAGGAAGTTCACGCATTGTTGACCGATCTCCGGACTCTGGGCGGGAAGGTCACCCCAACCGAGCCCGGTCTGCCAGTTGTCGCGAACGAACTTTGGACGGTGCAGGCTGAGGAGGGGAGGAATCGTTGAGCGCTCCCCGCTCAATGCTCGCCTTCTCTGCGGAGGCAGGGATCTTCCTCGGCCGGCAGAGCGAACTCGCGCGTCTTCAGGAAGCGATTCGGAAACGCGCGAGTCTACTCATTTGGGGAGCATCCAATTCCGGGAAAACTGCGTTAGTGGCCCGAACTCTCTCGAATCTGCCCGAAAGAATAACGCGGCGCTGCGTCTGTGCCTGTGGCAACGGAGCCCCTCAGGAGATCCTTCGAGAAATCGCGCAAGGATTTGTGGAAGATTCGCTGTTCCGCTCGAAGTTCCGTGCCGATACCGGTTTCGGGGCCTCCTTCTCGCATTGGGTGAGAGCACAAACCAGCTTGCGTTTGCGCGGTCTTCTCTACCGTGCGGCGGGCGCTGGCGAATACTGGATTTTTCTGGAAGACCTCGTGCCAATGACACACATGCTGGCACGCATTATCAAGGAATTGATGTTGAACCAGGAGACTCCCATTTACGCGGTCGCACAGGGATGGACGTACAGCGAACTGGGCCATGGCGCTCAATTGTATTGGAACGACCGGCAAAGATTGCACGTGGGCGGGCTTACTCTACCCGTGGCGAAGGAACTCCTCGAAATGTGCATCCGGCGCTTCGGACTCGAGCGGTTTGACCTCGAAGGCTTTCGCGAGGACATTCTGGATTTCAGCGGATTGTTGCCGGGAGCCATCTTTCGAATGTGTGCTGCGGCTGCGGGCGCGCACTACCACTACGAGGGGCGAATCAAAACCAAGCTGCTCCATGTGGATTATTTAATGAACCATTGTGAAAGCTCCCCGGTGAGTTCAGTTCGCAAAAGGAATTTCTGAAATGACACTTGAATCGCCGAGAACTCGGAAAGGTTCGGTAGGGTTGCATAATGACAACGAACAGGACAAATGCTTTGGTGAATAACGATTCCCACGGCCCAACAGGCAAGGCTGAGGTCGGCACTTCCGAGGGAGTTGATGTTGGTTCGACCCTTCAGCGGCTAGCGGAAATTGCTCGCGAGTTTGGCTCCGAATGGGTTGCGGATGATGCTTCGGGGCTGGCCGAGCGCGTGGCAGAAGGTCGCTTTTATGTGGCATGCATCGGGCAGTTCAAACGCGGGAAATCGACAGTCCTGAATGCTTTGCTTGGAGATTCGGTCCTGCCCACTGGCGTGGTTCCCATTACCGCCGTCCCGACAGTCGTCCGGTTTGGGAGAACGAGGAGGGCGCGGGTGCGGTTCCGCGGCGGAAACTGGGTGGACGCCAGGCCAGAAGAATTGCAGCAGTTCGTCTCGGAGGAACACAATCCCGAAAATGCCAAGGGCGTGGCTGGGGTGGAAGTTTTCGTACCCAGCCCTCTTCTGGCCACTGGCATGTGTTTCGTGGACACCCCCGGGCTCGGTTCCGTGTTCGCCGGCAATACGGCCGCCACGCAGGCATTTATTCCCCACATCGATGCCGCGCTTGTGGTTGTCGGCGCCGATCCCCCGATCGCAGGAGAAGAACTCACGCTGGTGGAAGAGGTAGGCCGCCAGGTGCACGAGGTGATTGTTGTCTTGAACAAGGCGGACCGCACGTCGGACGCCGAACGTAAGATCGCGGAGTCCTTCACTCGAAAGGTATTAGACAAACGTCTTGGGAGGGCCATCGGACCGATCTACGAAGTGAGTGGGGCCGAACGGCTCGAGCATCGTGGCCCGGAGCGGGACTGGAGCAAGCTTGTGGATGCCCTGCAAGGAATGATCGTGGAATCCGGCAGAGACATCGTCCGGCGCGCCGGAGAACGGGGCGTCCATCGTTTGGGCGAGGAATTGTTAAACATCGCGTTCGAGGAACGTGACGCGTTGTTGCGTCCCATCGAAGAGTCGGAACAGCGCATTGCAGCCATGCGGACGACGATTGCCGAGGCGGAACGCTCACTCCACGATCTGAGCTATCTCTTCATGGGGGATCAGCATCGTCTCTCCGATCTGTTTCTTTCGCGGCGAAAGGCCTTTCTGGCGGAAGCTTTGCCTCAAGCAAGAGCGGAATTCGAGAGGGAGTTACAAGACATCCCGCGGCGTTACGGCCCGCGCTTCCGTCGTCGGGTGTTGCACCTTGCACAAACCGTTGCTTCGCGCCACGTGCTGCCTTGGCTTCCGAGGGAGCAAGCTCGTGCCGAGGAAGAATATCGCGCGGTTGCGACTCGGTTTGTCAACATCGGAAATGATTTCCTAAAAAAGCTGTCGGAATCAGGTGTTCCGGAACTCGCGCGTATGCCAAATGCTCTTGACCCTGAAAAAGGCTTTCGCGTGCGGTCACGATTCCGCTTCGAGGAACTGATCAACGTCGCTCAACCGCCCTCGCCTCTGCGATACCTGGCGGACATTGTTCTCGGCTTAGTCTGGGCCTTTCCCGTAATCGAAAGTAAGGCCCGGGATTTCTTGGAATATCTGCTGGAGATGAACAGTACGCGGGTGCAGTCGGACGTTGTCGATCGCGTGCAGGAGAGCGAGGGACAGCTCGAAGTGGAGATCCGAAAGCTGCTTCACGAGGTAAGCCGGGTCGCAGAACGCGCGCTGGAAAATGCGCGCGAAGCCAAGGAGCAGGGCGCCGCGGCGGTGGAAGCGAAGCTCGCTCGCCTGCGCGCCAGGGAAGAGGAGATTCAATCGCTTTTGGAAGATTGAGGAAATGCTTTCCTTCTTCTGTCCCTATTGCTGGAGAAGAGTCTCCGAAAACGACTCGATTTGTCCCAAATGCGGCGGGGACATCCGCGCAGCGGACGCCAGGCCGTTCGCGGAAAAGTTGCGCGCGGCGCTGCGCCACTCGGAGCCGCAGACACGAGTTCGTGCTGCCTGGATTCTCGGCGAGCGGAAGGAGGCCTCCGGCGTCCCAGATCTGACGGCGGTAGTCATCGAGGCGGACGATGCCTTCGTCGCGGAGGCTGCTGTCGAGGCCCTGGGCAAAATCGGTGCGCAGGAGGCCATTGCCGTTTTAGAGCAAGCGCAAAACCACGGCACCGTCAGAGTGCGCTGGGCCGCACACAGGGCGCTCGATCAGATCAAATCCCGGTGCGAGCAAAGGCTTGAAGCAGTTCCACGAAGGTGCGGCTGGGATGCAGGTCACTCCAATGACGGACGAGTTGGAGACACGGTTGGAACAGGCACGGACCCAGGAGGGTGACGGGCTCGTCGCGCTTCTCTACGACCCGAACCCGGAGGTCCTCGCTACACTCCTGGCGAATCCTCACCTGCAGGAACCGCACGTCCGGGTGCTAGTGCACCGGGCCGACCTGCCGGCGATCATTCTCGAATCGATTGCCCGCGAGCCGCGGTGGATCCGGAGCGAGCCCGTCCGGCTAGGTCTGGTCCAACATCCGCATACGCCGAGACTCGATGCGCTCACGCTTCTACGCCAACTCTTCGTATTCGACCTGGTGCGTGTTTGCTTGCATCTGGCCGCGCCTCCGAAGATCCGCCGCGTGGCAGAGGAACTCCTGGCCGAGCGCGCCGCGCAACTTCCGACCAGTGGCAAACTCGCACTTGCGCGCCGGGGACCTGCTCGTGTTGCAGGAGCGTTGTTGGCGGAAGGCCATGGCGATGTCCTCCCAGTGGTGCTAGTAAATCCGTTCTTGAACGAGGCGCAGGTGTTGCGCGTGCTTGCCCGTATGAGCACGCCGAAACAAGTGATCGTGGCGGTGGCCGAGCATCCAAAATGGAGCGTGCGCTACAGCGTGCGTCTCGCCCTTCTGCGCAGCGTGCACACACCTGTCAGCGTGGCACTTCAGTTCTTGCCCAATCTTCTTCTCCACGATTTGCGAGAACTGCTGTGTGCAGGAGGCATAGCAACGCATCTTCGGGAGCACGTGAAACGGGAGATCGCCCGCCGTAGCGGAGGAAGTCCGCCTCGCCAGCCTCATTGATTCCTCCTGGTGGAGAACGTTCTCTCAACCCAAGAAGTGGGACCGAACCCAAAATCCCCTGGGCAGACCGGCTAAGCTCGTCTACACGCCTTACCTCTGTGGCCCCTTCTTCTGGCGACTCCCAGAAAAATGTACCGGTACCGAAGATTTTTCCTTACTTTTTCCCTTCTCGATGTTCCTTAAATAAGTAGGGAGCCGTGGTCGGCACGCCAACTCCCGGTTCGGGCTACCTCCCAACAGCTAAAGTTTTTTCTTACTTTTTCCCGTTTGGATGTTCCCCAGTAAGTGAGGCGGGCCGACAGAGCCGGGATTGATTCGACGGGAAGACAGAAAATGAAGATTCTGGGACACATCCGTGCTGATCAAACTTCGTTTCTTACTTTTTCCGTTTTCAATGCCTCTTTAATAGTAGAGGGCTCGATGACATCAAAGGCTTTCCTTCGCCATTTTCCAGTGTGGGAAGGTGACGGGTGCATGAAAGGCACAGATCACCGTATCCATCAGGGAAGCCTGGTGGGGTACAACTCGAACTTCGAAGAAGCTGAAAGCACGCTAGAAAAAGTCGACCATCATTCAGTGTGGGAGCACGTCGGTGATTGGCTTTCCCGCCTTGGGAACAGCCGCCGCGTAATCTTCCCCGAGAAAGGCCGCAAGAGTGGCGGCAATCTGATTTTGCGTGACGGGCGCAACCTTGGAACGCTCGCCGAGAGCGGGTGTGTCTGGACCAAGAAAGGCCAACCAGATGTACTTGGAATCGGGGATTTTCTGGCCGTGATCGCGCCATTGATGAGGAGTTTTTCCGCGGCCATGGTCGGGAGTAAAAATAAGAGTGGTATTGCCGCGGTATTCAGGCATGGATTGCACCAGTTCCCAAAGAGCCCGCAAGTAGGAATCGACGCGGTGGGCAGAATCCAAATATTCCTTGTATTTTCCCGCATGCGCCCAGTCGTCTGTTTCGCCAAGCGAGAGATATAAGACGCGCGGTTTTTTTGCCTTCAGATATTCCACGGAGGTGTAAAAAGGGATGACATCGAATGGCTCGTCGTCCCACACACGCGGCGTCTCCGCCTTGAGGTGATTCAAGAGTTCGAGCTTGGGCGTATCAGGAATTGCAGTGAAGGGATCGTAGCCGGCATTGACGGTGAGTTTGGAGCGTTCGGGATTGAATACCGCAGCAATCACATCCCATGCGCCGAAGGCTGCGATGTCGCCTTGGAAGGAAGGGCGATTTTTCAACCATTCCAGAACGGTCACGTTGGGATTGGGAACATTGTCGTTGCTGTTGATCCGCGGGTCTGCAAAACCACAAAGGGTTTCGCTGTAGCCTGGATAGGAAAACCATAAACCATTCGTGACATAGGCGTCCGAGCCTTTCTCGCGATTACCGTAGAGTTGGCCTTGCTTCGCCATCACTTCCCAGACAAAGGGCAGGAGAGCTTCGCGGCGCGCCTCGGGAGTCTCTCTCCAGTAAGTTTTCTTCAGCGAGGTTTCGTCGGCAACCTTGCCGTTTTTCTTGTTCATCAGGGATTCCTCCGCGCCAGAAAACACTTCCTGCCATCGCAAGCCATCCGTCATGACAAAGATGATGTGTTGGATCTTGTGACCGGCCGGAGCCTGGGCGCAAAGCGGTGAGGCGGAACAGAAGATGGCGCACAAAATCGTCAGAACCATCCGGAGATAAGAATTCAATGGGATGTACCTCGAGTCTTTCTCAGATTGGAAGCCATGACTCACCTTAAGTAAGACAAAGACAATCAGCGTGCAAGTTGTTCTTCTTAAGGTGAAGCGGAATTGTCCACTGATTCAGCTACGGGTGTCCAGACGCCGCGACTGAAATTAACCTCGCCATTACACCGCTTTCACATGATTGTCATTTTGCGTTGCCTCCATATCTGAGGCATTAGGGATACTTTTGTGGGGGTCACCAGCAACCTCAGAATTCCCCGTCATGCGTCATAGCGCTTAAGAGGCCGTAGCTCCACGCGCGGTTCGCGCGTTCCGGCCGTATCCTCAGGTGGTTTTGCCAATATTCATCTGGCTGTCACGGAGGAGTCAAATTTGTTTGCCAGTGTATGCGCCACAAGTGTGTCACAGCGCAACTTGATCAATAACCCATCCCATAGGGGAGTGGTGTTTCATGCGAGCAGGACAGCATTAGGGACAAGTTGCTGAGCACTGCGTAGCAGTCCTTCACCAAGTCAGGGGTCACTGGATGCAGGTGCTGGGCAGGTCGCTCCCACGCGAGAAGTGTTGGCTCTGAGGTGGGCCTACAGAAGTCATCGCAAGCTACGTCCGGCCACCGTCGAAACAAAAGGAGAGAAATATGAACACCGCAGTGAAAAGCATAGCGCGAATCTCATGGTTTTGCCTGCTGGCGATGTGTTGCCTGTTTTCGGCCACGAAGATCGTTGCGCAATCGACCTACGGAACGATTATTGGAACGGTGACTGACGCGAGCGGCAGTGTTGTCCCCGGTGCGAAGGTGGAAGTACTGCACCAGGCCACCGGAGGTACCCGGAGCGTCACCACAGATAGCTCGGGCGATTATCAGTTTTTGAATGTGGATCCGGGCCGGTACACGATCACCGTGACAGCGGCACAGTTCACTGTAACCAAAGATGAAAACGTGAGCGTGCTGGCGCGGGACACCGCACGATCGGACATCCGTCTGGAGGTGCAGGGCGGGCAACAGAGCGTGGTTGTCGAGGAGCGGCAGGCCGTGGTGAGTGAAGACCTCACCGAGTCCACTTCGCGCACCGGTTTGGAGATCAGCTCGCTCCCGTTGAACTTCCGCGCTACCAACGCGCCCAGCCCCATCCAGTCTGCTGCGCTCACCCCGGGTGTAAGTCAGGATCAGAGCGGCAACCTGACCTTCTCCGGACAGTTGCCGACCGCCACCTCTTTCTCGCTCGATGGTATCTCCATTCAGAACGTGCGCTACGGCGGACCCAACGCGAATCTATTTCCGTCGGTGGAAGGCATCGCCGAATTCCGCGTAAACACCGCCGGCAATAGCGCCGAGTTCGCCCAGCCCACCGACCTTACCGTCGTCACCCGTGGTGGCACCAACCAATTTCACGGCAGCGGTTATTGGTATTTTACGCGCCAGGGTTGGAACGCCACGGACGGAATCGCGGGATTCAACCCCACCCTGAGCGCCAACACCTTCGGCACCTCTGTCGGCGGCCCAATTATCAAGAATAAACTGTTCTTCTATTTCGACTACGAAGGTGTTCGTCTTGATCAAACCACACTGATCGCCACCCAAACACTGCCCGCGAGTTGGGCCGCCGGCAACTTCTCCAGCGTTAGCGGGGGTGCCGTACCCTTCGCTCTGACCGATCCCCTTACCGGCACGACAATCAACTCAGCCGCAGTCCCGGTCAATGCCACGTCCGCAAAAGTCATAAGCGACTTCTTCCCTGCGCCCGCCGGACCAAATGCGGGCAGCTCGAATATCGACTCGACCGGTAACAATCTCAATACCACGATCCCCGGCCACTACTCGGCCAATGGTTACGACGGTCGCCTCGATTACAACATTTCAGCAAATCACCATCTCTTTGGCCGCGTAACTCAACACAACATTACCAGCACGGGTACCGATGCCACCGAAGCCGGCGCACTCGGCGCGGTTGGCGACGAAAGCTACAACCCCGATATGGGCATCTTCTCCACGGTGACCGACGCCACCAACGTCGCCATTTCCTACAATTGGATCATCAAGCCCAATTTGGTCAACGAACTTCGTGGCGGCTACACTCGCTACAATCTGACCTACGGCTATCCCCAGGCTGCGCAGGGCGACTCCATCATCAGCTCTCTCGGCATCTCAGGTCTTCCCGGACCCCCGGTGAACGGGTTGGGCGGCGTCCCTGTATTTTACGTCGGGAGCTTGCTCGGCGGTGCCACTAACCAGTTTGGTCATCCTCGCGATACGAAGAACGGGATCTGGGAAGTAGGCGACAACCTCTCCTGGAGTCACGGCAAATTCAACACCAAGTTCGGCGTGGACTTCCGCCGCGTGAACTATCAGGACAACATCACCTTTGAAGTTGGCGACGAATACGGCGATTACACCATTTCCGGATCCTATGTATGCGCGGCCGCTGTACAAAAGGCATATCCCGAAGCCTGCGCTGCCGCGCAATTAGACCTCGGCTACCTCAACGAAGGCGACCAGGCGCAGAACGGTCCCGATGGCAAACCGTACGGCTACCACTGGGACTTCTTCGGCCAGACCGCATACAAGCTGCGTCCCAACCTCACAGTGACTGTCGGCCTGCGCTACGAACTCAATCTGCCCCTTCAGGACGCCACCAATCAGCTCGGCCAGTTCGATTACCTGAAGAACTCACCCTACTACGGCAAGCTCATCTATGACCAGGGCGAGAAATTGAGTCCCGCCTGGGTTGCCGCTGTCGGAGGCATGGACCAGTTCGTCCTGAACACGCAAGTGGGTCTACCCTTGTCACTCCGCTATACCGACAAGGCCAATATTCAGCCTCGGCTTGGTCTCTCCTGGAGTCCCAGATCTGGCACGGTACTCCGGGCCGCTGGCGGCATGTATTCCGTGCCGGTCTTGGGAGCAGTCCTCTATTCTCTCTTGGGAGTGGACACGAGCAATTTCGGATCCTACTTCCCCACCGGCGGTCCCGGCTCGATGACATGGTCCAACGTCTACGGCGGCGGTGCTGCCGGTCCTCCCCCGTGCCCCACGTCCTGCCCCGGCTATCGCCGCGCCAACCAGTGGGACCTGAAGGATCCCCGTGTCATCCAGTGGAACGCCGCCTTCGAACAGAATGTCGGCTTCCGTTCCGCGTTTAAGGCCAGCTACGTCGGTTCGCACACCTACGACCTCATCTACAGCCCGGACTTGAACCAGATTCCCGCCAACACTCTAGGCTACTGGGCCTACCGCGCGGCCAACGGAGCAAACTTTCCCAACTTCCGAGAAGTGCTGACTCGCGCCAATGGCCCCGGCGACAAGTATGAAGCGGTCATCTTGGAGTTCAACCGTCACTTCGGCCACGGCCTCACCTTCGATAACGCGTTCACCCTTACCTGGAACAGGACCAACGCGCTTGGTGCAGCACCCAGCTCTGCGATCCCCGTCGGCGGACAGGGCGACAACGGCGGCAACGTTCTGAACGTGTACGACATCGCTACTGCAACCGGCAATGCCTTCTATGACCCGCGCAAAAGATTCCTCAGCACACTGGTCTATGAACTTCCTGTGGGGCGTGGCAAACAGTTCTTGGGTTCCAGTAGCCGGGCCCTGGACCTCTTCGTCGGTGGCTGGAGCGTATCCGGAATCACTCTGTACCATTCGGGCTTCTGGCTCACGCCCTATTTCCCGAGCAGCCTCTCGGATCCTTCCGGCACGGCACCCCAATATCGGTCCGTCAGCGCGCAGAATCCCGATTGCGTTGCCAGCGCCAGTGGCTATCTCTCTAATCCGACAGTGGCCAGCTACTTCAACGTCAACGCCTACAGCGTTCCGGCAAGCGATATCGGCCGCTTCGGCAACTGCGGCGTCGGCATCCTTCAGGGCCCCAACACCGTGACCTTCTCCACGTCCCTCGCAAAGACTGTGCACCTCAACGAACGATTCGCCATAAGATACGAGGCGCAATTCGCCAATCTGTTCAACATCAACAATTGGGGTTTTCCGAACCTGAACGTGGGCAGCAGCTCGTTCGGCAAGATCACCTCCCAGCAAGATGGAACACCAGGTTCGCAGGCCGGCCCCCGATCCATCCAGATGGCTTTGCGTTTGATATTCTGAAGCTGGCCGTCTACCACCGGGAGGGAGCACTCGCCATTTTGCGAGTGTTCCCTCCTGCATATTTACACCACTGAAAAGACGATAACGGACTTTTTAAGAAAATGGGGGTAGCAGCATGAAACTTTTGAATCCCGCGGTTCCTCCGCAGACCATATACGCCGACCGCTTGAAAGGGCTGGTCCTGGATTGGGCCGGGACCACGGTGGACTACGGCAGCCTGGCTCCGGCACGAACGCTGCAAAAACTATTTTCCGGGGCGCGCATCACGCTGACCGAGTCAGAGACTCGGCAGCACATGGGTCTGCCCAAGAAAGAGCACATACGTGGAATCTTGTCGTTGCCCCGGGTTCGCAACGCTTGGCAAGAGCTTCGTGGACGCTTTCCCAGCGAGGCGGATGTCGACGAAATGTATCGGCAGTTCATTCCACTGCAGTTTTCCTGCCTGGCCGAGTACTCGGCCCTGATTCCGGGTGTTGTGGAAGCCATGCAGAGTTTTCGCCGGCGGGGCCTGAAAATCGGCTCGACGACCGGATACACCCGAGCGATGCTCGACCTACTGGTGGAGAAAAGCGCGAAAGAGGGTTACAGCCCCGATTGCAGCCTGACCCCGGAAGAAGTGGGAGCCGGCCGGCCGCATCCGTTCATGATGTATGAGAGCGCCGTGAGGTTGCAGGTGTATCCCCTTGCGGCTATCGCCAAAATCGGGGACACCCCCGTGGACATCCTCGAAGGCTTGAATGCGGGAGCTTGGTCCATCGGAGTCGCCGGAACAGGAAACATGATCGGGCTTTCCCTAGAGGACTTTCACGCGCTTTCCGAAGCCGCGAGAGAATCCCGTTTGGCTGACGCGCGTGCTGAATTGCAGAACGCCGGAGCGCACTACGTCGTGGACACTTTGGCGGAAGTCCACTCGGTTCTAGACGACATTGATGTGCGCCTGAAGACGGCAAGAGAATCTCACTAGCCCATTTACAAGGAAGAATGAGCAGCATTACCCCCGTTAACGCAGGCGTGCAAGTGCGCGGCAGCGAAAATCTGCTGCGTAACCGGCAAATCCGGACAGTGGCACTTCTCTTTACCGGTTACGCCGCCTATTATTTCTGCCGCTCCGATCTCTCTGTGGCCATGCCTCTCTTGATCGAAGAGCTACAACGGCACGGCATGAGCAGCCACGATGCGGTCATCCGCGTAGGGCAAATCGCCTCTTTCGGAGTTCTTGCGTACGCCATCGGCAAACTATTCCTGACTGGATTGGGAGACATTTGGGGCGGCCGGCGAAGCTTTACGATTGGCCTGGGCGGTGCGCTCGCCTTTACTTTGCTTTTCGCTTCCGGCGGTTCTTGGCCGCTGTTCACGATGGCCTGGATAGGCAACCGGCTGACACAATCGATCGGCTGGGCTGGCTCGGTCAAAGTTTGCTCGAAGTGGTTCGACTATTCCTCCTACGGCACGGTCATTGGCATCCTAAGCCTAAGCTACCTCGTCGGTGATGCCGCGGCGCGCCAAGCGATGGGTAGGCTCATTCACCTGGGATATGGCTGGAGGGCGTTGTTCTGCTTTGCCGCCATCGTGGCGGGCTTCTTTTTGATCGCGAACCTCCTGTTCCTGCGCGAATCACGCACGGAACTCGGTTACACGGAGCCGCAGGTGAATCCGCTTAATCTTTTCGCGGGTTCAGGCTCGAAACCAAAGCGCTTCCGGGAGCTTCTGAAGCCGTTACTTTTCAGCCGGGCGTTTGCGGTGGTCTGCCTTCTTTCGCTTGGATGCACGGTGGTGCGCGAGACCTTCAACACCTGGACCGCGGTTTACTTGCGTGATTTCTTCCAATACAGCGCGAGCAGCGCCGCAAGTACGAGCGCCATTTTCCCCGCCGTGGGAGCGGCTTCTGTTTTCATGTCAGGCTGGATCAGCGACCGTTTGGGTGCGACCGGGCGCTCCATCGTCATGTTTTTTGGCTTGGGGGCAACGGCCCTGGCTCTGATCGCGCTCACATCCCTTCGCGCGGGCGCCTCCACATCCATGTGGCCGCTGCTCCTGATTGGCGTGGTGGCCTTCTGCTTGCTCGGTCCGTACTCCTACCTGGCTGGAGCGTTTGCCTTGGATTTCGGAGGAAGCCAAGCAGGTGCGGCTTCGTCCGGACTTATCGACGGGGTTGGCTATTTGGGAGGCGTGGTCGCAGGCGATAGCATCGCCCGTCTGTCCATAGCCTTTGGTTGGCGAGGTGTATTCGTGGCCCTCACTGGCGTGACCGCGCTGTCCGCTCTCGCGGCTGGCTATCTGTATCTTTATCAGCGTGGACTCCGAAGAGTCGAGGCCTAGAGTTGATGGAGCGCAGGTTCCGACTCTGAGCCACTATCGGGAAGTTGTTGAGACGGTTTTGCGGCCCTTCCTTCAGCGAGTTGGCCAATTTCAATAACGGACTCTGAGCTTCGATGACCGCGCCAATACCCATCCGCGGCTGTCCAGCACATAGAATTCGACGTCCGCTTCGTTGCGCGGGCCGGTGGCGCTGAGAACAAAACTCGCGCTTGTCCGATTTGACGTGCAATCGATGGTTTGCCGTATTTTGCGCGTTTGCTCGGAAGGCGGAAGGTCCGGCGCCCGGAAACCGCGAAGCAGGAGCACAACCTCTACCCCACCTGAGGAGTTCTCGCAGCGGATGGGGAGGCTGACCTCCGCGCTGGTGTGGTGAGATCCGAACTCGGCCTTTGGCCGGCCCACGAACGCCAGCACCGGGGGATTCCCACCGGGCGAGTTTGCGGGATCCGGCCACAGTTTTTCGAACTCGGCGAGAGCGGCGGAATATCTCTTGCGGAGGTGCGACTCGCGGACATCCCACCGTGGATGGGAGGCCAGAAAATGCGCCGCGCCGGAGTCTCCTTCCTGGGTTTCCATCAAATGATATAGCGCAGTCACGAAATCGGGATGGAATCCACTTCGGGCCATCAGACTCAAGCTGCCAACATCCGCCTCCAACTCCAAATCCTGCGAGAAGTCAGCAAGTTCGTGCTCCTGGTCCGCCGGCGTCGACGAGGTTAGCTCAGCCGGAAATGCACCCAACTGCACAAATCTCCAGCTCTCATGTGAGTCCCTCAGCGACTCCTGGAAGATTGCTCGCTTGGTCCAGTGGTGCTGCGTCACGTGCACAATTTCGTGAGCCAGGATTGCCGCCCATAGTCCGGGATCATTCCCCAGTAGCTGCACCATTTCGTCATCGACGTAGACAGCGCCATCCGGCAGTGAAAAGGCGTTTCCGGTGAGGCCTTTGACCACCCGCAATTCCCATGAGATTTCCTCTGCGGACGAGCCGCCGGATGCTTCATGCACCAACTGGTCGAAGACACGTGCGGCTGGGCCGGGAAACTCTTCGGCGGGCACACTGCCGTTCTTCAGATTGGAGCGCAGTTGCGCAACGGTGTTATTGAAGGAACGCGTGTTCGACGTGGGTGATTTGAGGCTCTGGGCTGGGACCAAGATTGCACACGCGAGGCAGGCTACCAACGCGTAGCCACAGAGGCCAAAACTTCTGACTTGGACTGCCCTCGCACCGCCAAAGTTCGGCGTGGCGCCCTCCTCTCGGAAGAGGTAGATCGGTCAGTTGCGGCAACCACATGGGCCGCCGCAGTCTGTAATCGGAATGTAACACAGCTTTCATCGAACCGTAATATTTCTCCGGGGCGCAGCAAACACCAGTAAACACCAATGTTCGGCTACCAACACCTCGGGATTGGCAGACCCGAAGCCGAAAATGGATTAACGAGCCCGAAACACAGCGTTAACACGCCTGAAAGTGCCTGCGTGTCATACAATGAAGTTTCGGGGACGCCCCACTAAGCCTGCCGCCGAAAACACGTAGTTGTGCCTTCACCCGGATTGATCCTGTTACCCACCGATTTCGGCGACGGTAATGAAGAGGAGAACCTTCACCATGACCACCACTAAACTGCTGTTCACTCCTGGGCCACTCACCACCAGCGCGGCGGTGAAAGCCGCAATGTTGCGCGACGCAGGCTCGCGTGACCGCGATTTTCTGCAAACGGTGCGCGAAATTCGTGAGCGGCTGGTGGCGCTCGGCGGGGCGGCCTCCCCAAATCACGCGGGCGAATACGAATGCGTCCTGATGCAGGGCAGCGGCACCTTTGCCATCGAATCGGTGATTTCTTCGGCGATTCCGCGCGAAGGCAAGCTGCTGGTTCTGGTGAACGGAGCGTATGGACGCCGCATCGCGCAGATGGCGCGCGTCCACGGGATTGAAACCGAAACGGTGGAAGCGCCCGAAAACCACAAGATCTCGCCGGAAGCCGTGGCTGAACGCTTCGCGGCATCGCGCGGCATCACGCACGCGGCGGTGATCCATTGCGAAACCACCACGGGTATTGTTAACCCAATCGAAGAGATCGGCGCGGTGGTGGAACGCGCAGGCGCCGTGTACATCGTCGACGCCATGAGCAGCTTCGGCGCAATCCCCCTGGATCTTGCCGCGGCGCGCATCGATTTCCTGATTTCCTCGGCGAACAAGTGCATCGAAGGCGTCCCCGGCTTCGGGTTCGTGCTGGCGCGGCGCGGCCGGTTACTTGAAGCGAAAGGCCGGGCGCGCACGCTGAGCCTCGACCTGCATGCGCAGTGGGCAGGCTTTGTGTCCGACGGCCAGTTCCGCTTCACTCCGCCAACGCACGCGCTGCTGGCGTTCCATCAAGCTCTGCTCGAACTGGAAGCGGAGGGCGGCGTGGCCGGTCGCTCCGCGCGCTATCGCGCAAACCACACGGCGCTGATGAGCGGCATGGCGGAACTGGGTTTCGACGCGTATCTTGCGCCGGAGGACCATAGCTTCATCATCACCGCATTCCGCTATCCGGAGCACTCGCGGTTTCTCTTCGAAGAATTCAACGCGCGGCTGAGCCAATTGGGATTCATCATTTACCCCGGCAAGCTGACGGCGGAGCCGTGCTTTCGCATCGGGACCATCGGGCGCTTGTCTCCGCCGGACATCGAGGCGCTACTCGCGGCGATGCGGCGCGTTCTGGGGGAGATGGGAGTTGCGCCCGGCGTCCGCGCCGCTCTTGAGCGGGGATCATTGGATTCCATGGCCCGAAGAACCACGATAGGCGCCGGGAATCCTGATAAACATTAGAGTTTTATCGGCGGCGCGCTCTCAGGGAAAAAGTTCGCGTGAACGCACAAACCGGACAAGTCAAATCTCTCTGACTCCCTAGAAGTTCCGTTCTGGGACGTACTGGCGGCATTCAGGCATTGTGGATATCTTGGCAGGTGGGAAAAAATCTGCGGCCATAACTCTGACGCTCTGCTTGCAAAGTAAATGCGGAAATACTGCGTGGTTGGATCGGCTGGCCTTTACCTATGTCTTGCATCACGGTTTTGATTGGTGTTTGGCAGTTATTGCTCCCATGTTGTTCCCACCTGGTTCGTGCCGAGCCGCCGCGATTGCGTTGCGTTGGGATGACGTTCGGCGCGTCGATTCGACGGTTCGCAACTCTAGCGGTGTCAGAAGGCGATACTCTGAAATGCTGTATAAGTGGCGATTCTGGTTCATTTCCACCTGAGGAACAGCACGGAGAGAACTCTTGGTCCCGGAAATCGATTTGGTCACCCGATGCGCACTAGTGGATGTCTGCCCGAATACATGGAGGGAAGGAATAACTGAATGTCGCAAGCAAAGCGACGGATATCTATGAACGTCCCGCCCTTATGTGCTCAGAACCGGAATCGGCACGGCGCAAATGATTCCGTAGCCGTGGGTCCGCAGGTGACTGCCATACGGGTAGCACCCGGTAACCAGCAAATCCGCCTTCGTCTGCATCGCAGCTTGACTCAGCACCTTGGGCACGTCACCACTGCCGATGAATACGTCTGCCTTAATGCCGGTGTCCTGCTGGAGCTTTGCGATACGCTGGGAAGCGTCGTCGACGAGCGCCTTTTTCCACTCTTGATCGACGTAGCTGCCACCGGGCCCCCAAAACTCCACGCTGGCAGTGACGTGAGCGAGCGTGAGACGGGCGCCAAATTCGGCGGCCAGTGGGGCGGCCCACGACACAGCTTCGTTACTACGCGGGCCCAAATCCACGGCGCACAGGACGTTGCGAACCGCAAACTTCTGGCCTGGCGATCCGTCCACGTGCGTACCGGTCCAGACCGGGCACGCCGTCCTGGATAACACTTTTGCTGCCACCGAGCCCAGAAGAAACTGCTCGAACGTGGAGCCATGCGACGGCATCATGATCAGGTCGGCCTTTTCCTCCTCAGCCATGTGCACGATTGCCCTTGCCGGGTCGCCTCTGACCAACATGCGCCGAATGGTAAGGCCGTCAAGCTCCGGCCAGAGAGACTGGTCCCGCTGTTTCTGGGCCTCTCTAATGATCTCCGTGAGCAAGTCCCAGCCAGCCAGTTCGCCGTTGTCCTCCGGCACACCGGCGGCATGGCTCAGCGCCGTCACGACGTGGAGCATCACGATCTCAGAATGGAAATGGCGCGCCAATGTTGCAGCCTGATGAATGACACCCAGTGAAGCAATCGGGAAATCAACCGGCAAAAGAATTTTCTTAATATTCAGCATCGCGCAAAAGCCCTTAAGTCAAAATGTCCCTCACCATCTTCCTTAGCCGGAACTTCCGATTTGAATTTCTGACTCGCGCACATCGTATGCTTCTCCTGCCTTGGACACAACCAATCTAGCACTACAGCAGGCAACCAGAGAGATCAACTGAGTTCCCACGGCTCGTTCTCGGCTGGGGATTATTGGGCAAGCAAGGGATTGGGTCGAGTGATATGTGGAATGACCCGAGGGCGAGATGCCGGCCGGTTCGTTTTGGTGTTGGATCGGCCGTTCACGGAGGAATCGTTTGCGCGCTGGGAATTTCGCGATTCAGTCGTGCTTGGCCGCGAGGAGAGCGCAGCGGCGAGGGAATGCGTCTTTGCTGATTTTGCCGGCCTCGAAGGCCGCGCGTGTGCATTTCTTTGGAAATGGCTGGCCCGGAATCACCGCGGCATTCGTTTTTGCCCTGTTGCTCGGAAGCGGGACGCGCCGCCAGTCGCGGTTTCTCGTTGTTCTCATTGCTCTTTCGCTGCTCACTGCGCTCAGCGGGTGCGGGAGTTCCACGCCGTCTCGCGAGGCCTCACAGACCATCGTGCTCACGGTTCAGGCATCCACCGCCAGCGGTTCCCAGGCCATTATTCATTCGGCGCAAATTCCCGTGCGCTTGCCAGCAGCCAACTGATTGCAATACAGATCCATGCGCGCGATCGCTTTGAGAATGATGCCACTCTCTATTCGCTGTTTGTAGCGTCCGGGCTTGCGTGTCGTTGGTGAACTTGTATTCTTGTCGAAAGCCCAACACCCTAGCCTGTTGAGTTGCCCGAATAACGGGGGAGCTTGCACAGCGATCCGGCGCCGATTCAACGCCTTAGATAGTCTTACTTCGATGGTTCGGGGCCAGGAAGGAGGTCGTTCTTTTGTTCCGAACCGGTCCGCCAGCGTTCTAGAAACATTCTGCTCGAGAAATTCCCTCAAATCAGTCCGTTTGTCGAACCCATTCAGTCGGCCAGAACTGAAGTGAACTAGCCCGGAAATCTCACAAGGG
>DLMH01000195.1 GCA_002478115.1 Candidatus Acidiferrum typicum
GCCGATATATTTAGTGCTAGTCATAGGGCGTTCCTCTCTGGAGCGGTTGAGCCAAGCACTCAAAACCTACTCCACAAAGGGCGCCCTTTTATATTGCGTCGGCTTACCGGTGACTTGGGTACCAGGACCAACTTGTACGGTTTCGGCGTTAATCGGGCACTGGCGCGGCATGTGGGCCACACCGCAGTTTGGTTTGCCGAACGAGCTAGGCATGAAGAAGCAATCCCACGGCCCCGAATGGCACTTCAGAGCAATACCTAGCAAAGCCCCGGGCTGGTTAGCCGTCACAGCCAAGCCTCCCACATCGGCGTATGTGTGTTCTATGCGACGAACCATTTCTTTCACGCTGAACAGCAAACCTACCCATCTGGAGGCCGACGACGAGCGCATGCTGCTCTGGGTGCTGCGCTACGATCTCGGCCTCACCGGAACCAAGTACGGCTGCGGCCAGGGCCTCTGCGGAGCCTGCACCGTCGTCGTGGAAAACGAAGCCGTACGGGCCTGCGCGACAACTCTACGCGACGTAGCCGGAAAGTCGGTCCGCACCATCGAAGGGCTCGAACAAGAAGGGAAGCTGCATCCCCTTCAGCAGGCCTTTCTGCGGTACAACGCCTTTCAATGCGGCTACTGCACGCCGGGGATGATCCTGAGCGCCTACGCTTTGCTTCGAAACACGCCTCAGCCCACGGAAGAGCAGATCCGAAAACACATGGACGACAACTTGTGTCGCTGCGGCAGCCACACCCGTGTCGTCGAAGCCATTCAGGAAGCGGCAAAGGAGCGTGCGTGATGAGCGCTCAAGAGAAACTGGCGAATGAAGCCAACGCGACGATGACCGATGCCGCGCCAGTGTCCCGGCGCGAATTTCTGGGGCTGACCGGCTCGGGGCTATTCGTCTTTTTCTGGGCAGGGCCGGGCGGGGTTTTTCAGGAGACAGCACACCCCAGCCAGCGGTCCGGCTATCCCGAAGACTTCAACGCCTATCTACGAATTGCACCTGACGGGCGCGTGACCTGCCTCGTCGGCAAGATCGAAATGGGCGAAGGCGTGATGACCTCTCTGCCGATGATGCTCGCGGACGAACTCGACGTTGCTCTGGATTCCATGGACATCGTGATGGGCGACACCGATCTCTGCCCGTGGGACATGGGCACATTCGGATCGTTAAGTACTCGCCAGTTTGGACCCATCTTGCGCAAAGCGGGAGCCGAAGCTCGAGCTGTCCTGCTCCAGATGGCGGCGGAACGTCTCAACGCGCCGGTCGAGCGGCTGAACACGAAAGACGGGGTGGTGAGTGATCCGCCCACCGGGAATCATGTGAGCTACGGGAAACTGGTCCAGGGTAAGCGCATCGAGCGGCACCTCGATAAGGACAAGGTGGTCGTGAAGCCCACCTCCGCGCTCAAGATTTGGGGGCAATCCCCGGTGCGGCGAGATGGCCTGGACAAGGTCACGGGAAAAGGCAAATTCGCCGCGGACTTCGTGCTGCCCGGCATGCTGCACGCGCGCATGCTCCGGCCACCGGCTCACGGCGCAACACTCAAGCATGTGGATACCAGCGCCGCCGAGAAGATCGAAGGTGTGCGCGTTATCCGCGATGGTGAGCTGATTGCCGTGCTGCACACCCATCGCGACGTGGCGGACAGCGCGAAGTCGCTAATCAAGGCAGAGTATGACGTTCCGCCGGTTACCGTGGATGACCGGACGATCTTCGATCACCTGCTGAAACACGCGCCGCAACCTCAGGTTGTAGACGAAAGCGGTGACCTCAAGCAGGGCGAGAAGCTTTCGACAACAATCGTTGAGGAAACCTATCTGAATAGCTACGTCTCGCATGCGCCGATCGAGCCGCATTCCGCCACGGCGGTGATGGAGAATGGCCGAATCACGGTTTGGGCGGGAACGCAGACGCCTTTCCCGGTAAAACAGGAAGTGGCGGAGGCACTGCGATTGCCACCAGAGAAAGTGCACATCATTGTGCCGTACGTTGGCGGCGGCTTTGGAGGCAAGAGCGCCTCTCAGCAGGCGATTGAGGCCGCTCGACTCGCGAAAATCACCGGCCAGCCGGTGCAGGTCCTGTGGGACCGCAGCGAGGAATTCTTTTTTGACACCTTCCGGCCCGCCGCCGTGGTCAAAATTCGCGCGGGCATCGATGGCACCGGAAAACTCACGCTCTGGGACTTCAGAGTGATTGGCGCGGGCGAACGGGAGGCCAAGTCGTTCTATGATGCGCCGCATCGGCGCACCACCTCATCCGGTGAATGGTCCGACGAGAATCCAGGGCTGCATCCGTTTGCGGTTGGGCCGTGGCGCGCGCCCTCGGTGAACACGAATACATTCGCACGCGAATCCCACATGGACACCCTCGCGCGCAAGGCGGGCCTAGATCCGGTAGAGTTCCGCCTGAAAAACTTGAGCAACAAACGCATGCGCAACGTTTTGCAATTAGCGGCGAAGCAGTTTGGATGGAAGCCTGCTCAGAAACAACGCGGCCACGGCTTTGGAGTTTCTTGCGGCACCGATACCGGGACTTACGTGGCCATGATGGCCGAAGTTGTGGTCGACGAGCCCACCGGAGCTGTGCGCGTCAATCGCGTGCTGTGCGTCCAGGACCAGGGCGCCACGGTGAACCCGGAGGGCACGCGCCAGCAAATCGAGGGCGGCATCTTGATGGGTCTCGGCTATGCTCTCAGCGAAGAAGTGCGCTTCCGCGGGCGGGAGATTCTCGATCGCAATTTCGACAGCTACGCACTGCCGCGCTTTTCCTGGCTGCCAAAGATCGAAAGCCTTCTGGTGAACAATCCAGACCTGCCGGCTTCGGGATGTGGCGAGCCGCCCATCATCAACGTGGGCGCAGTCATCGCCAATGCGATTTACGATGCTGTGGGCGCGCGCGTGCTGCAACTGCCGATGACTCCCGCGCGTGTTAAAGCCGCCCTTCCGCACACCTGATTCGCGGTGGAGCACCGTCCCAACACGTGCCACCAGCGAGAATGCGCTAGCCTTCCCGGGCCGTGCTGGAGACGGAGTCCCAGGTGATTCGCTTGCCGGTGCGGTAGGAGAGGTTGACCATGTGTCCGGCAGCAGCGGCGTGGTGACCGACCTCGGCTGTTTCATAGCCTGACTGACGCTTGCGAATGGAATCGAAGAAGTTGGCAAGGTGAAGGACGGTGGCGTCGGGCTTGTCGTCAAAGGCGATGTTCTGCGGCTCCGGCCTCATACCGGTTCCCTGCGATTCCTGACGATGGTTACCTTGATTCATGAAGGCATCCTGCATCGCTTTTGGCCAGCTGTCGATCGAGTAGCCGTAGCCTTCCGCTTTGTACTCTGCGAGTTCGGTCATCGCTCCGCCGAGGAGGATGGAGAGTGAGCCGTCCGTGCCGAGGAGTTGGATTCCCTGCCCTGCTGTTGAAGCGCTGTTAAACGTGGAGGCCATGTTGACGCAGAAGGTGCCGTAGTCGAAGAGCGCGTCGAGCGTATCGGGCACTTCACGGCCATCATTGCGGAAGAGAATTCCGCCGGAAGCGACGACACTTTTCGGCATCTGAGCGCCCAGGATGAAGTGGATGGACGTGATGAGGTGAACGAAAAGATCCGTGGAGATGCCGCCGGAATAGTCCCAATACTTGCGATAGCGGAAGACGCGCTCGGGGTTATAGGGGACTTTGGGCGCAGGACCAATCCATTCCGTCCAATTGAAATTGACGCCTTCCTGGAGGTCGAGCGGAATGGGATAGTTCCAGGAGCCCGTGCAGCTGTTACGGTTGTAAGAGGCAGTCACCTTGGTGACTTTGCCGAGTTTTCCGGAAGCGACGATTTCGCGCGCCTTTTTGTGCTGGTCACAGGAGACCCACTGACTTCCCACCTGAACGATGCGGTTGGTGCGACGAGCTGCCTCGATGATTTTGGGGCCATCTTCGATAGTGTGGGTCATGGGCTTTTCGATGTAGACGTCCTTGCCGGCGCTGAGCGCGTCGAGAACGATGGGCAGGTGCCAATGATCGGGAGTGGCGATAACAACAGCGTCAATGTCGTTCCGGTCGAGCAATTTCTTGTACTGCGCGAAGTTTGTGGCGATCTTGCCGTCGGTACGCTCTTTTGCCCGTTCGAGGTGTCCCAGGTAACAATCACAGACTTCCACGAGGTTGGCCTGGCCGGTTTCCTTGGCTGCTTCGAGCAGAATGTTGCCGCGAATGCCGAAGCCGATGAAGCCGAGGTCCACGCGGTCGTTGGGACTTGAGGGCTTGGGAAGCGGCGTTGAAGGAAAAGTGATCCAGTTGCCATTCAGGATGAGGCCCAGACCCGCGGCGGTGGTCGCACTCTGGAGCATGAATTCACGGCGCGTCGATTTTGACATGGCGTAGTTCTCCTGATCCCTCCAAATCGTATCAGGGACAGACCGAAGGGCGCGACGGCGAGTTGATGGCCACGCAGGCTTCAAGACTTCCAGAACGGAGAAGGGCCGACGAGCTCCATTTCGCATTTCTGCAAGAACTCCGGATCGGCGTTGAGCTTGGGATTCGCTCCGACACTTTGGAAATACTGTTCCATTTTTCCCGCAGGACAGAAGGCAATCAGCATGCGAGCAGGAGTTGCACCGATGGACGAAAACGTGTGAAGGATGCGGCGCGGAGCCAGCACGGATTCGCCCGAACGCAGATTTACCCGCTGCTCACCTACTTGGAAAGCCACTTCCCCTTCCATCGCATAGAACCATTCCTCCTGATTGAAATGCAGGTGAAGCGGAGGGCCGCCGGGCTGGAGATGCGCGTGCTCAATGATAAAGAGGCCGCCGTTGGTGTCACTGCCAGCAACTTTGAAAAGAAGCGAGGAGCTGAAACCCAGGGCGTGGGGCTGGCCAAAGCGGTCCTTGCCAGCGCCGACGACGTGAAGTCCGCTCGAGGGGGCCGGTGCTGCGGACTGCGCTTCCACTTGACGTGCGAGGATTTCCTGAAGACCCGCAGCGGGCACGATCGAAGAAATAGCTCGGAGAAAAGAACGTCGTTGCATGGGGCTCCTTTGCTGAGTGGTACCATCTTGTTCGGACCATCTGCTCCGACTAGGATGTTTGAAGTAAGTCAGCTTCGTGGTAAGCGCATTGTAGACGAGATGATGGGGCCGAATGAATGCCGCGCGCTTATAGTGACCGGACGCTAAAGCTTTTGTGGGGCCGTTCTGGCGGTCGCTGCGCAATGCCGAACTGCCGAATTGAGTTGCTTGCCGATTCTACCGCATACGACCCAATTGTTGTTATCGGAGAAATAGCACATATCGCCGCTGCAAGTGATTGCGGGCCGCGCGCCGAGCCAAGTCTGAACAATACCTCACGGAACGACTACGAGAACCTCGTACTTCTTTGTCAGAATTACCATGCCCAAATTGACGGGCAACCGGGGGCTTATCCAGTCGAGCGCATCAAGGAGATTAAGGCCGCGCACGAGGCGTGGGTGCGTTCCTCCTTGCCCGAGAGAGGCAATTCACGCATCGGTTGGACGACGCTCTGCCTCGTGGGCGACCACCCGGTCGATGTTTCTACGATAAATGAGGCCCTTGCACCAGATTTTGTGGCGGGCGAAGCTCAACGCCTTCAGGTGCCGGGTGAACCTGAAGACTGGGCAACAACTGATGCTGCGATAGCAGCGCGTGTACAGACGCTACTGGCGGGCGGTGACGTTTTTGATTGCCGGCTTGCGGTGTTTCCACTAGCACCTGTGAGCGCTTGTCTCTCACTCGGATATCCTGAGTTTGAATTTTGAGTTACAGCAGAGGAGGGGAATATAGTCTACTTCTTAATCCAGAAATCCCACAACGACAAAACCCTCGCAGCCCCGGCTTACTCCGAGCCCGGACGGACGTCATAGAACTTCCCCGCCTCACTGCAAACCACGCTACCTTCCAGCGTGAACCCCTTAGGTTGAGCACCCGCACCCGATAACAAATCCGTAGAAACATCGGCATTGACGTACAGATAGCAGTTTGTACAGACAGTCTTGCCGGAATTATTGTGTGGTGTCCCATCAATGGTCATCGTCACGGTGGGCGTGTGGCGAGCGTGCTGAGAATTGCCAGGCATGGTTGCGGCGCCATCAAGAATCTGATTCATCGTGACCACGGCTCCGGCCGAACCAGCGAAAAAGTTTTTCAGCGAGCCGCCCCCGACCGTGCCCATGACGCCCGGAGAACCCGAGGTGATGGAAGAGTCAGAAAACCCGTAGATCGGGCTGCCGTTGAGGTATGCGTTTATGAAAGTCCCGTCCACCGTCAGCGTGATCCTGTCGCCCACAGCCGCGGCATAATTCCCGGCGTACTTCGTTGTTGTGACCCCGGCGACGATCTTTCCAACCTGAAGGGAATACGCGCTGCCGTTGTAGGACACGACCGCGTAGTAATTTGTCTCCCCGAAGGCGCTCTGCCTCACGGTTATGCCTATGTAATCACCGCTCGCCGGAAGCGACGCCAACATAGCCTGAACCGTCTGGTCGTTCGAGAAGGTTTGCCCGCTGTAGTACATCGTCGCGGCAGGCGACCCGTTCGAGGTGACCGTCAGCGCGTCGCTGGTGATCGCGAACGTTCCCGACACTGCCGTCCAGTTCGAGCCCGGCGCTCCGTTCGCGCGGCCGAACGTGTCGTTAACTGTATCAGGCAAGCCCGCCGACCTCTGAGCGATGGAGTAGGTGATCGAGCAAGTGATGGAGTTGGGAATACCGCAGTTTTCCTCCGTCGCGGGAGCAGCGCCAGAGGATTTCATGATGGATTTGACCGGCATCTTTCTCAGCACCTCCTGTTCAAACGCGGTCCATCTTTGTGGCTCGGTCGCCGACAGGAGCTCGTTTTTGTAGGCCTCCACCATGGCGTCCCGCTGCGCAATAAAGCCTTTCAAGGCGGCGATCTGGTCGGCTTCTACTCTGGTTTCCTGAGCCGCGTTGAAGTCATCGATGGCCTTCTCGAACTCAGCGCGGAACCTCTTGGCAGTGTTGATGATCGTCAGACGAGTGTCGTCCACCCCTTCGGGGATAGTGGTAGGACTGGCTGCGGCGACATGCAGCAGGGAGTGCCGCCACAGGTCGGTATCGGATGCATTACCGACTTTTCCCTGCAACGCTTCTTGATGGTGAGGATGCGGTTTTGCCGGGGTCCCAATCCCGAGGGCGAGAGTCAGAGCGAGTACTGCAGCGGTCTTGCGCATCGTTGATCCTCTAGGGGACACGGCCTAAGGAACCTGAAAGGATTATATTCCGCGCGCTGGTGAGGGGACGATGAGTTAGGTTTCCTGACTCGATTGACTCGATCAGCTTCCGCGCACACAAGAGCGTCGCGGCAAACAGAATCGCGTGCTTCCGCTGTTCTTCCATAAGATCACCTGAGGTTGGATTTCGATTTCTGGTGGAGGAGGGAACATCAGTTTACTCCCGATCGCATCTCATTGTTGGACACACTTCGTACCATTACCCACTTCTCCGGTAACCGCGTTTGAACGTAGCCGCCCTGC
>DLMH01000128.1:0-958 GCA_002478115.1 Candidatus Acidiferrum typicum
CAGGTGGTCCAACGGGCTACGACCACGGAGAGCTACAGCTAAGACGGCGTGGGCAATAGACTGAGTTTGCTGGGGATGAGTCCGTATAACTATAACCCGTCTAACGACCGGACCTCGACGCCGAGCGGTAGCTACACGTATGACGCGAACGGCAACACTCTGGCCGATGCGAGCGGGAAGTCGTACACGTGGGACTGGAGACTCAATTCTTCAGGACTGGATCTTTGCGCGCTGGTTTTCGTTCTATTTGCCTGTGTAGGCCTGGCGGGTTGCGGCTCGATGACTTCGTCGAGTTCGCCCTCTGGAAAAGGCCCCGTGCCGACGATCACTTCCTTTACGGCGGATCCGACAAGCATAAACTCCGGTACAGGCAGCACACTGAGTTGGGCGGCAGCTGGAGCGACGAGTATTGCCATCACGCCGGGGACATTCACGTCCACATCGGCAAGCGGTTCAACGAGCATGAGCCCAACCGCGACGACCACCTACACGCTGACAGCAACCAATACCGCTGGCTCGACCACGTCCATGCTAACCGTTACCGTAAACACGGCAAGCAATCCAATGATCAGCTCCTTCACAGCTAGCCCCACAAGTATTGCTTCCGGTTCCAGCAGCACGCTGAGTTGGGCGACAACCGGGGCGGCCAGTCTCGCCATAACCCCGGGAACATTCACGTCCACATCCGCGAGTGGTTCGACGAGCGTGAGCCCAACGGCGACGACCACCTACACGCTGACTGCGACCAATGCCTCGGGCTCGAGCACATCCACGGCAAAAGTCACTGTAACCGCGCCCGGTGGTCCATTGGCGATAGCAACCACTTCGTGCCCAAGCGGAACACAAGGCGCGGAGTACGCAGGCTGCACAATAGTCGCCAGCGGTGGCTTTCCGCCTTACACCTATTCCGTAAGCACGAATGCCAGTTTTCCTCCATTGCCTGAGGGGATGTCTCTCA
>DLMH01000128.1:1093-2783 GCA_002478115.1 Candidatus Acidiferrum typicum
ACGGACTCGACAAGTACGCAGGCGACTCAGGACATCAGCATCGCCATCAACGGCAACAACGCGTTCCTCGCAAGCATCTTTCCGTCAACTTCTATTTTTCACCATCGAGTGGACGCAGCCACGACAAGCTTGCCCGTAGATGCTTCCCCAGCAGCACCTATGTACAGTGGCTATTTGTCAGCGACGGTTAAGCCATTCTTCGGGAACAATTCGAATGCTCCCTTTCCGAATGGAATACCAGCCATTGAAGTTCCTTACAACCAGGCGGAAGTGTCGGTTACAACCACCGTATATCAGTCCTACTTCACCACTGGTCCAATTCCAGCGAATGCTCCAGTGGAAGGCACCAGCAGCTCGACTGGAGATCGACACGTGCTGGTCTACCTGGAGGCAGGCGGTGGAAACAACCCTGCTCTTTACGAGATGTGGCAGGGAATCTACGAAGGTGGTCCCTGGACCGATTCCTCGAACGCGCTTTGGCCCGACGTATCTTCGAATAACCTGACCCCGCAAGAGCAGGGAACATCCGATGCCGCAGGACTTCCGGTAGCGCCGCTCCTCGCCAATGCCGGCGAGGTCATAGGTGCTGGCACGCCCAGCGCACCGACCGGTACGATTCAGCATCCCATCCGATTCACACTCAACCATATGTTGAACTACTGGGTTTGGCCGGCGACGGAAACAGCAGGCGTGGGGAGTTGCACCGCTACGGGAGGGAGTGCCATTCCCGTGGAATCGCTAATTTCGCAGTCTTCTCCTCCCGAAAGCTGCACCATGTCCGGACCCGCTGGCGAGATCTATCGACTAAAGGCTTCCGTCGCGACTCCCTCTTGTGCCTCCTCAAGCCCGCAAGCGGCCATTATCATCACCGCATTCCGAAACTATGGCATCATCCTGGCCGACAACGGAGACAGCGGAGGGCTAATCGGCACACCCGATGCTCGGTGGAACGATAACGATCTTGCGTGCCTTACAAATCTTACTTTATTGGACTTTGAGCCGGTGAACGTCTCCAGCCTCATGGTCAGTAATGATAGCGGGGCCACCAGCCATTAGCCAAACTGCTTGGCTGAAGCTCTCCAGGCTGCTAAGAGACCCACGGTGTTCGTACTCCGTTAACTGCCAGTTCAGCTCTCCATCGCGCGAGGTTGTTATCGAGCTTGTCGCTCACCTCAGCCTCGCTGAGAACGCGCAGAAGCAGCGCACAATCGCGACGACCTCAGGCACCCACCACAAGACCCATGTCTTCTCTGAAGGCGATCACAGTTTTCTCCTCTGCAGAACGCCGCAACCGTTGGCAGACGGTGGTAGGCCTGGTCGCCGCCCACGAAAATGCGGGTCGGCAAAACTCGCGCCGGAGTATACTATATAGTCAATGGAAATACTATACATTAGGTAAGATCTGCGGTTTCGTGGGCAGTGAGGGGGAGGCAAAGGCACGATTCTTTCCCCTGTGCTGAAGAAACCCACGACTCGCTCGGGTTGCTGGAAAGGTTGGATGAGGCCGTTGAGCAGAATCCGATCAAGCAGCGATATCCGAATCGAATGCTATTCTGGTGATGTTCGTAGAAAGCGTTCATAGCCAACTCCTGTGTGGTGAGATACCAGGAGCATAGCTTCAAAACGCTTTCTACGAGTACTTCTGCTGCCCCGTCCTGTGGGATATCAAGGGCGAAGCCCTTGTCTAGTT
>DLMH01000128.1:2855-3768 GCA_002478115.1 Candidatus Acidiferrum typicum
TAGTTAGAGAGAGTGAGTAACACCTGAGAAGGAAAGGAGCACACATGAACATCGGCATAATTGGAGCAGGACAGATCGGTGGAACTCTTACCCATCGCCTCACCGCACTAGGACACAAGGTCTTCGTGGCCAACTCTCGAGGCCCGGAAACGCTCATCGATTTGGCCGCAGACACTGGCGCAAAGGCCGTTTCGGTCACTGAGGCGGCTCGGAGCGGAGAGCTGGTTGTCGTGACGATTCCTATGAAAAATGTCCCCAACCTGCCCCGCGAGTTATTTAAGGGAGTGACCGATAGGGTGGTCGTCGTCGATACCTGCAACTACTATCCGCAACAACGCGACGGCCGCATCGATGCGATTGAAAAGGGTATGGCAGAGAGCCAATGGGTTGAGCAACAGCTCGATCATCCCGTTATCAAGGCATTCAACAACATCTACGCGCAACACCTGATGGATCTCGGTCGGCCCGCAGGTACACCGCAGCGCATAGCCTTGCCCGTCGCAGGCGATAACGAAGCAGCGAAAGCTGTCGTGCTGCAGCTTGTGGATGAGTTGGGGTTCGATGGCGTTGATGCCGGAGCGCTGGATGAATCCTGGAGACAACAACCCGGCACCCCGGTCTATACGAAGGACTTGGACGCCGAGGGTGTCCGACGCGCGTTGTCCCAAGCTAGAAGGGAGCGAAGGCCAGAGTGGCGTGCCAACGCGAGCAGCCCTGGCAAGTTGGCGAAGCCCGCTTAATGAGCACGCGTCTTTCCGCCTGCCGACCATCCACTCAGGATCGTCGGATTGTTTGCAATGTGCTGCACAATGGCGCCATCCGGAAACTCAGACAGCCACGATTCCGGGATTGAAGGGTGAGCTGCCCAAAATCCCCTTCGCCGTTAGCTTTGCAAATACCTGGAACCTAGCTA
>DLMH01000101.1:0-17444 GCA_002478115.1 Candidatus Acidiferrum typicum
GGAAATGTACGCTCACCAGGCGTGACAACATAGCCGAAACGAAAAGAGAAGTACACACATGGCAGTTGTGGCGGGAGTGGATTTCGGCACGCTCAGTGTGCGTGTCACCCTGGTAGATACGGTGAAAGGTCGCCTCGGCTCCGGCACCGCGGAGTATCCTCTGCATCGCAAGAAGGAAGATCCCGACTACGCGACGCAGAGCCACGAAGATCACATGCGGGCGCTGGCCGAGGCGGTGCAGCGCGCCCTGGCAACGGCGAACGTTCCGGGCGATCAGGTTGCCGCGCTGGCAATCGATACAACCGGCTCCAGCGTCATTCCTGTTGGTGAAAACCTCGAGCCCCTCAACGAATATTACCTTTGGTGCGACCACCGGGGCTGGCGTGAAGCTGCGCTGATCACGGAGACGGCGCACCGCACCGGCCTCGAGGCCATCAACTGGTGCGGCGGAACGTACTCTTCGGAGTGGGGCTTTTCCAAACTGCTGCACTGGCTGCGCCACAATCCCGATAAGCGCGGGAAATTCGTCAGCGCCTTCGAGCATTGCGATATGGTGGCGGCGGTTCTCTGCGGAATCTCCGATGTGGCCGTAGCCCCGCGATCGGTCTGCGCCATGGGCCACAAGTGGATGTGGAATGCATCGTGGGGTGGATTGCCGCCGGAAGAATTCCTCGTGGCCGTGGACCCTCTGCTGAAGGGCGTGCGCGCCAAGTTGAACGGTCGCTACGAAACCAGCGACAAGCTCGCCGGGGGGCTCAGCGCCGAATGGGCTGCAAAACTTGGCCTGAAAGCAGGCCTCCCCATCCCGGTTGGGGCGTTTGACGCGCACTGGGATGCCATCGGCGCGGGCGCGCGCACCGGCGACGTTGTAAACGTCGTGGGCACTTCCACCTGCATCATCGCCATGAGCGATGATACGCGGCTCATACCCGGAGTCTGCGGCGTCGTGCCGGGTTCGGTGCATCCCAAGAAGACCGGCGTCGAAGCGGGGCTCTCGGCCACGGGCGATATTTTCGACGCCATTGCCCGGCGCGCCGGAACGTCTGTCTCCGAGCTTTCCCAGGGACTCGAAGATTTCCGGCCAGGCCAGACAGGGTTGCTACGCCTGACCTGGGATAACGGCGACCGCACGGTCCTGGTGAATCCGGAGCTCGGCGGCGTGACGCTCGGCTGGAACCTGACGCATTCGGCCCAGGACGAACTCTTTGCCGCGATTGAGGGCACCGCGTTTCACACCCGCGTTATTCTCGAGCGCATGGAGCACCACGGTGTGCCCATCCGTCGCGTCATCAATGCGGGCGGCATTCCGCAAAAAAACCAGGTGCTGAACCGCGTGTACGCCAACGTGTTGAACAAGCCGGTGCTGATACCCCGGTCTGATGTGACCAGCCTCGGTTCGGCCATCTTTGCCGCACTCGCTGCGGGCGCATTTCCCACGATTGAGAAAGCGCAGGAAGCCCTGTGCCCGAAGTACCGCGTGATCGAGCCGGACGCGAAAGCAGCTAAGGTGTACGAAGAGTTGTATGGGCTGTATCGTGAGTTGTATTTTGGATTCGGGAAAAACGATAGCGCCCCGGTTGCAGTTGGGCGCATTCTGCCGAGCTTGCGGCATATCGCCGCTGCAGCCCGAGGAAATTCATGAGCCTGAAGAATCTGCGCGAAGAGGTGTTGGAAGCCAATCTTGAACTAGTCCGCCGGGGGCTGGTGCTGTACACATTCGGAAATGCGAGCGGGATTTGGCGCGAGCAGGGACTGGTGGTAATCAAGCCGAGCGGCGTTCCTTACGAAACGATGAAGCCGGAAGATCTCGTGGTGGTGGATCTGCAAGGGAATATTGTGGAGGGAGCCCTCCGGCCGTCCTCCGATCTGCCCACCCACCTGGTGCTGTACAAGGCGTTTCCCGCCATTGGAGGTGTGGCGCACACTCATTCGCGTGCAGCAACCTCCTGGGCGCAAGCGCGGCGGGCAATTCCGTGTTTTGGCACCACGCACGCCGACTATTTTCATGGCCCAATTCCGGTGACTAAGCCCATGAAGCCCGCGGAGATTCGCAAAGATTATGAGCTCAACACCGGGGTGGCGATTGTGCGGTGTATCGGAAAGCGCGATCCGCTGCACACGCCCGGTGTCCTGGTGGCGGGACACGCGCCATTTTGCTGGGGTGTGACCCCGGCAGAGGCGGCGCACAACGCCGTCATCGTGGAGGAGATTGCCGCATTGGCATTGCAGACGCTCACCGCAAACCACAAAGTCCGGCCAATTGAAAAGGCGCTCCACGAAAAACATTTCTTCCGCAAGCATGGAAATACGGCATACTACGGACAGAAGCCCGCTCGCTAAGTCGATGGTTTGAATGTAGTTGGCCCTCAGTCTCGGACGGACAGGTCGTAGATCGCAAGAATTTCGCTCCCCGCGTGTGCTTCTGTTGCACACCAAGGTTTTTTCGCTTTTGAATGCAGCGGCAGTGACAGTAAGATGCACCTAGACATCAAATTGAGCTTGAATGACCATGCCGAACCCACGATCACATACACCCGGTGAAATTGCCCAGAAATTCACGGCCCATTTTGGTACGAAGCCGGAAATTTACCGCGCGCCCGGCCGCGTCAACTTGATTGGCGAGCATACGGACTACAACGACGGTTTCGTGTTGCCTGCGGCCGTCGATCTATCCTGCTGGGTAGGCGTTGTGCCCCGCGGAGATCGCAAGCTCGTCATCTACGCGGAGAATTACTCGGAAGAAGTTGAAGTCGATCTCGATGCCCTCACTGCGTGGGTGAAAAGACCTTCGGCAGCTTACCCCGTCGGTGTGGCATGGGCGCTGGAGCAAGCCGGACACCGCCTGAGAGGCTGCGACCTGTACATCGCAGGCGACGTCCCCATGGGGTCGGGTCTCAGCTCGTCCGCCTCCATCGAAGTGGCCACCGCATTGGCTCTCCTGGAGGTTGCGGGGATCCAATTGGACCGTACGCAAGTGGCGCTGCTTTGCCAGCGGGCGGAGAACGACTTTGTTGGGGCACGCTGCGGTATCATGGACCAATTCATCAGTTGCCACGGCAAGGCCGAGCACGCGCTGCTGCTGGACTGTCGTTCGCTGCACGCGCGAGCCATCCCGCTTCCTGCGGATGCGGCGCTGGTGGTGTGCAATACCATGGTTAAGCATAACCTGGCCGCCAATGAGTACAACAACCGGCGCGCCGAATGTGAAGAGGGCGTTCGCCTTCTGAAAACAGCATTTCCCGCAATCGTCGCCCTCAGGGATGTCACGTCGGCGCAGTTGGAGCAGCATCGCCAGCTCCTGCCCGGGAAAATCTATCAACGCTGCCACCATGTGGTGACGGAGAATGAACGGGTCCTGCACGCGGCCACCGCGTTTGAAAAGGGCGACTTGTTCACGATTGCCAGGCTCATGGCCGATTCGCACAACAGCTTGCGCGATGACTATGAAGTAAGCTGCCGCGAACTCGATCTCATGGTCGAGATCGCCGGTTCCCAGAAGGGTGTTTTGGGAGCGCGGATGACGGGAGGGGGATTTGGCGGTTGCACCGTCAATCTGGTTGAGCATGCTGCCGTGGAACCATTCGTCGCCGCGGTTGGGCGCGAATATCAAAAACGAACTGGCCTGAAGCCCGACATTTACAGCCTTGAGGCGGCCGAAGGCGCCGAAGCTGTGGTACCGGTTCCGGGTGGTCTCCGCTAGATTGCTTCTTAAAACTAACGAAATGGTGCGGCGGAAACGCGAGTTTGCATGATGGTGACGGACGACTTCTGGAAGAAACCTCACCGCCGGTTGAATCCGCTGACGCGGGAATGGGTGCTCGTTTCCCCTCATCGAACCCAGCGGCCGTGGCTCGGAAAGGTCGAGAAGGCCGCCCAGCCCTCCGCCTTGCAGTACGACCCCGATTGCTATCTTTGTCCGGGCAATGCGCGAGCGGGTGGGGTGCACAATCCTCCATACAATCACACCTTTGTCTTCGACAACGATTATCCGGCGCTGCTCCCGGAAGCCTCATCTGTCCGCGCCGCTGACCCGGATCCCCTGCTCACCGCGGTACCGGAAGCCGGGACTTGCAGGGTGGTGTGCTTCTCGCCCCGCCACGACCTCACTCTGCCGCGAATGACTGCGGAAGAATTGCGTGCCGTGGTTGACGTGTGGGCGCAGGAGATGGCCTCGCTGGAAAGCATTTCGTGGGTCCGCTACGTTCAGATTTTCGAGAACCGCGGCGCGCTTATGGGTGCCAGCAATCCACACCCGCACTGCCAAATCTGGGCCAGCGCTTCTGTTCCCAATCTTCCGCAGAAAGAACTCGCATCCTTTGCGGCATACCAGACCGATAAAAAGCGCTGCCTTCTCTGTGACTATCTCCGCCTGGAGTTGGAACGTAAGGAGCGTATTGTCTGCGAGAACGCAGGCTTTCTGGCCGTTGTACCGTTCTGGGCGGTATGGCCGTTTGAGACACTGATTCTAAGTAAGAGGCACGTGTCGTCTCTGCTGCAGTTTACCTCTGAAGAAAGAAATCTACTGGGAGATATCCTGAAGCGCCAGACGATTCGCTACGACAACCTGTTCGAGACGTCGTTTCCTTACTCGATGGGTTTGCACCAGCGTCCGTCGGGCAGCGGAGAGGGTGCTGCCTGGCATTTTCATCTCCACTTTTTCCCGCCCTTGCTGCGCTCGGCCACCGTCCAGAAATTCATGGTCGGCTACGAACTTTTGGCTACACCTCAGCGCGACATCACTCCAGAGGACGCCGCGGCGCGCCTGGTGGCAACTTCCGAGAAACACTACCTCGATTAAGGCTGAGGAACAGGCCACGAGCTAAGACACTTCATCGCCTCGGCCAGGATTACTGCCTGTTTCCGATGGCTGTAGCGAATTGCAGTGGGGAACGAAGGGCGAGCGTGCTGTCCGGCGGCACTCAGGCGGCTCGCACCTTTGCTTTCTGGCCGCTCTCAAGTTCCTTAATCGCCTCCAGCAGCCATTCCCTCACCGCATTCTCCAACTCCTCCTCGGTGCCCCACTCATAGAAGGAATTGACCGTTTCGCCTCCCTGCGTCAGCGGAATGTGTCGACACGGAAACTGGATGGACCGGCGATTCTCCGGTACAAACTCAATCAGCGGGCAATCCGTGCAGGGCTGCTGCCGGCTGCGATCCGCGAAATTGATGCATGTTGGGGAATCTTCAAAGACAAAACTAGGACGCCAGGGATAACGCGGGACTCTTCGGTAGCCGCCCCTTTCAAGGAAGGCGAGCTCTGCTTTGAGGATCTGCAAGACGTTTCGCTTGTCCTGCATCGAAAGTCCCCCACGTTACAGATCGCACAAAAGCCAACGAGAGAGCAGTGACGAACATCACGCCATTCCGTGACAATCATCACGGGTGCCCTACCCGCCCCACGGTATAAGGTCACAGAGGCCAGTGATTTCATGCTTACTGGATGGCGCCGGAATCCCAATCGCTTTCAGTTTGTAACCAAGCTGGAAGGCGGTATACTCCCAGACGGCACAAATATGCGCACGCCTTACGGCTTGGAAATCATCGAAAACTGTCTTTCTTGCCCGCACCGGGAAGAACGGCTGTTTTGTAACCTGCCGGAGCAGACTGTAAAAGCTTTGTCTGCAATTACTTCTTCGGCTTCCTATCCCAAGGGAGCCACGCTCTTTGTCGAAGGCCAACCGGCGCGCGGCGTCTTCATTCTTTGCAGCGGGCGCGTAAAGCTTTCGACCTCTTCCGCGGACGGAAAAACGTTGATCCTGCGTATCTCGGAACCGGGTGAAGTCCTGGGCTTACCGGCCACTGTCACCGGCACATGTTACGAGCTCACAGCGGATGTGGTGGAACCGGCACAGTCGAATTTCATTGCAAGAAATGACTTCCTTGGCTTCCTGAAAGACAACGGCGAAGCCGCTCTTCGTGTGGCGCAGCAGTTGGGCGAAACCTACCACGCGGCCATTGCCGAGATGCGCACCATCGGCCTGTCCCATTCCGCCGGAGAAAAGCTGGCGCGTTTCCTCCTGGAATGGGCGGCCAATTATCCGGAAGAAAAAGGGCAGATCCGCCTCAAGCTGACGCTCACCCATGAAGAGATCGCGCAGATGATTGGTTCTTCCCGGGAGACCGTGACCCGCCTGCTGGCCGATTTTCGAAGGAAACAACTGCTCCAGGTGATGGGATCGACCCTGATCATCAAGAACAAGGCCGCCCTGGAAAGTATCGTCACCGGCTAATCCAAACACTCCATAACAACATCATCGCATGCCGTTTGGAACACGCGGCGATTTGGCGCCATCAGGCGAGTGGGCGCCTACTGTTTATTGTCCGCCAGCGCCTTTTCAATTGCCGAAGTGACTTGCGCCGAATCGGGCTCCACTTTGGAGTCAAAGCGCGCAACCACTTTCCCGTCTGGGCCTACCAGGAACTTCGTGAAATTCCAGCCGATCTCGCCGCCGGTTTCGGGATGGGCGGTCTTGTCGGTAAGGAATTGATAGAGCGGCGTGATGTCGCTGCCTTTCACCGAAACCTTGGCCATCATGGGAAACGTCACGTGGTATTTCGCGGTGCAGAAGATCTTGATTTCCTGATTGGAGCCGGGCTCCTGGCCGCCAAAATTATTCGCCGGTATCCCTACAATTACGAAACCTCGGCTCTTGTATCTTTCGTAGATGGATTCCAGCGCGGCATACTGCGGCGTATAGCCGCAGCGGCTGGCCACGTTCACCAGCAGCACGATTTTCCCTTTGAAGGCGGAAAGCGGCGCTGGCTGGCCGTCAATCGAACTCAGCGTGAAATCGTAGATCGTTTTTTCCGTTGCCATGGCGGTTGTCCCCAGAAGTGCGAGCAGCACAAAAAGTTTTTTCATTGCTATCTCCAGATGGTGTTCGATTCATCCTCACTGCGCCCTGAAAGGCAGAGAGGCGGAAAGAAAGAAGTCCTTCCAGAGGGATAACTATACGCGAGGAAAGGGCATACCGGGGAGGAGTTGTTTCTTATGAATCAAAGCCAGGGCCATTTCACGCTCGTGAGGAAAAGCCCCCTCGGCATGCCCCTTGGGACACTTTTTCTTCCCGTCCAACTGTGGGCCCCGCATCGCAGGCGGTAATCTAGCGGCTTCTCTCGCTGCTGCAATTCAGTGCAACTCAAATATCGTCAGGCTCTGCGCGGGCAGTCGCAGCCGAAGTTCCCGGCCGGAAAGCTCTGCTTGACCATTCCCCAACAGCGAGGAAATGTCCGAAGCTTCCTGCGCCGGCGTATCGCGCAAGGAAATCTTCAGTTCGAGGTTGGTTGATCCGTTATGGAAGGCGACCACCAGTTTTTCTTCCTCGGTTTCCCGCATGAAAACGTAGAACGAATCTTCCGAAGCCAGATGCCAGAGTGCTCCACTGCGCAGGGCGGCATGCTCGCGCCGCACGCGCAGCAGGCTCTGCACGTATCCGAAAAGTTCCTTCTGTTCGCGCGTTCGCCCCTCCCGCGTGAACGCGTTTTGCGCGTCCCCCGGCCAGCCGCCGGGGAAGTCGCGGCGATTGTCGGGGTCGCCGCCTCCCGGCAAGCCGATTTCGTCGCCGTAGTAGAGTTCCGGAATCCCCCGCAGCGTAAGCGTCAATCCGAAAGCCAGTCTCAGCTTCGCGGGTGTGGCGCCGCTTTCTCCGGCAAAACGAGTGACATCGTGATTCCCGAAAAAAGACACCAGATATTCCGGGTGAGGATACAGCGAGTCCTGCCGCAGAATGTCGGCGATGCGCCCCGCAGGGGCGTCGTGCAAAAGCACATCGCGCAACGCAAAATACAACGGAAAATCGAACACCGTTGTGAATTCCGTATCGATACCGTCCCAACCCTTGCGCCCGCCTGCAAAGAAAGACGTCACTTCGGGATCGCCATGAAACACCTCACCAATCGTCGAAAGTCGCGGGTAAATCCGCCGCAGTCCCTGATGCCACTCCTCCCAGAATTTGCGGGAAACATAAGGGACGGTATCAACCCGGTAGCCGTCCAGTCCTGAACTTTCCGCCCACCACATGCTGTTTTGCAAAAGATATTGCAACACCAGGGGGTTTTCGGTGTTCACGTCGGCCAAGGCTCCCTGGAACCAGCCTTCTGTCAGATTCTTCCGAAACTGTGGCGGCGTATGCGGATCCTCCAGCGACTCCAGCCAGTCGGTGGCGGGTTCGCTTTTTTCATGCGCTCCATAGAAGCTTTCCCTGAGCGGCGAAAACGAATTCAGATGCTGCTTCGGCGTTCCGTGAAACCAGTCCGGCATTGGCGGATCACTGACCCAGGGATGCGACGCACCCACATGGTTGGGGACGGCATCAAAGAAAACTTTCATGTGTTCATTGTGCGCGGCCTGCACAAGCTCCTGGTATTCCTGCAACGTTCCGAGGTGCGGATCGACGGCGTACAAATCGACCGCGCCATAGCCGTGATAATCCTCAGGCGCTCCGTTCTTCACGATCGGCGTAAGCCACAAGGTCGTCACGCCAAGTTCCTTGAGGTACCCCAGGTGATCGCGAATGCCACGCAAATCCCCGCCGTGATACGCGCTCGGTCTGGAACGCTCATGCGAGCCCGGAAACTCTGCCGGTTCGTCATTTGTGGGATCTCCGTTCGCGAAGCGGTCCGGCATGATCAGGTAAATGACGTCGTCGAGCGAGAGGCCCTGATTCCTGCCCAGAATTTGTTTTCGGGCGGCGATGGGCAGTTCGAAAGTGGTTTCACCCCTGGAGGTGATAATTCGGCATACGGCTGTCCCGGATTTCAAGCCCGCACCGAATTTCAGCCAGACGAAAAGGTAATTACCGTCCGCGGCGGACTGCGTCCGGCTCACGTTAACTTCCGCTAAGTTGCAACGGACGTGTGTCGCTTCGAGGTTTTTGCCCGAAAGCAAGAGCATTACATCAGGAGTCAGCCCGACCCACCAGTTTGGCGGCTCGATCTTCTTTACGGCCGGTGCATCGGGATTGTTGCCCTGTTGCGCAGCGGCAGGAAGGCTGCTCAATACCAAAATTGCCAGGACGAGTAAGCAGACCCCCAAACGTGTGGAAAATTGACGGCGCACCCGATACGGTCTAGCTCGCATTTGAATCCCATGCGAGCTTAACAGAAACGCCTCACTGGATTGCAGGCCGGAGTTGTTCTATTCGCGGAACACTAACTTGCCGAACGCCCCCGGAACGTGGAAGTTTGGTTCTTGTGAGTAGGTTGGACTCCACGCCGAATAAAATCTCGGTTCGGCTTCGCCCTCGACGCGGGAAAAATTCATCCGCCAGGTCTGCTTCGCATCAAAGTCCGGCGTCAGGCTCCGCATCGGGATAGCCAGTTCGGCCGTCCATGTTTTTGCTGGTGCATCCTGCACGACGCGCCGCCGCAGCTTGCTTCGCAGCTCCTCTTTTCCGCCGCTGGCGATTTTCAGATCGATCCACTGGCCATTCGGGCTGACCTCAAATTCCTTGTATTTCCACGGCTCGCGGGAATCCGGCTGCAGGAAGACTTCCGCGACATCGCGGTTCCACAGTTCGTCGCGCCACCCATCTTCCCGCGCGTCGGGGAAAACCGTAATGTTTCTATAGTTCGCCAGAAAGCGCACAAACAAAGTATCCGGCGTCCAAAGCAGCCGCACTTCGGTCGACCTCGCCGGGTCGGCGTTTTCGCCTTTCCAGTCGTGCGCAAAGCGCAGCGGAGAACTCTTCCCCCAGGCATCGCTGTCGGGAAATCCTTCTGTATCCGGCTGGCTCGCAAATCGTGAGGCAATTGCCGTGGGCAGCCCGCTCATGCTTCTGGATAGGGGAGGATTCATCCTCCAGACAGTGTAATTCAGCGCCGCCGCAAAGCTCACCCAGAAAAGATACGGAAGGAACAAAAAAGCAGCGCCCCGCTCAAACTTCCAGGTCACTCCAACAAAGACCGCGCGCATCAACCACAAACAAAAGCGGAGAGGATGACCGTTGTTCCCACTGGCCGGACTGCCAGCAGACTCATTGCGCACTCCCGCTCGAACACGGCCTGCCCCGCCCGGCACTGCGTGCTAGCATCAAATTCGGCCCCGGATCCGAGGCCGCCCGTAAGGAGATACTCATCGTGGAACGCCGCCCTACCGTTGAAGTTCGTACAGAACCCAAGCGCCGCACTCCCCAGGAATTTCAGTATGTCCAACTTCGCCTCGCTTCCGGCGTGGCCCGCATGACCCTGAATCGCCCGGAGCACAACCTCCTGAACGAAGACATGCTTCGCGAGCTGGTGGATGGCATCGCATTTGTCGCCGATCACCAAGAGGTCAAACTCATCGTCCTCGATTCGGCCTGTAAAGTCTTCTGCGGCGGCATTGATGTCGGCGAATACACTTCGGAGCGCGTCTTCCAGATGCTTGACGCGTTTCACTCCGTCTTTGCCGGAATTCTCGAAACGTCCAAGCCCGTTCTCTGCGTCGTAAACGGCCCGGCGATCGGCGGCGGCGCAGAGCTTGCCGCGTTCGGCGACCTGGTTATCGCCACGCCTAAAGCGCTTTTCGCCCAACCGGAAATTACCATTGGCGTTTTTCCTCCGCTGGCCACCACGATTCTCCCGTTTCTCGTCGGCCCCAAGATCGCTCTCGAACTCGTGCTCCTTGGCGATCCGGTCACGGCGGAGCGCGCCCTGGAGCTCGGCCTGATCAACCGGCTCGTTCCCGAGTCGAAGCTCGAAGCCACGGTGAATGACCTGATCGAGCGGATAACCAGCCACTCGGGTCCCGTTCTCACCATGGCCAAACGCGCCATTCTCAGCGGCATGGGACTCTCGCTGCGCGACGGCCTGAAACACTCCATGGATATTTTCCTGAATGAACTGTACCGCCTGGAAGATTCCCAGGAAGGCTTGCGCGCTCTGGTTGAAAAGCGCAAACCCAACTGGAAAAACCGCTGATTTCCTCACAGGAAAATTTCTCCACTTCCATTGACACTCCTGCCATCGCACCGTAAACTGATTTCACAACTTGCAGGCTCGGGAAGTGGGGAAGTGCCGTGAGAATCGGCCGTGGTCCCGCCACTGTGATCGGCAGCAATGCCGTCAGCCAGGCTACCCTCCCAAGCTGAAGAGGTTGCGTGTTCTTCGCGAGAGAGAACACCGGCGCTCCAGCCCCAATTCTCGTGGGGCTTTTTTATTGTCTGCTCTCGCGGACTCTCGTCAGGGGAGATTCGTGCAACGCGTCAATTCCATCTTCACGTCAGGCCCAGCGGCCCTGCTGCTCGCCTTTCTCTTGCTCGGTGCGCTCGACGTCTCCGCACAGGCCACTTCCCCTGGACCGCCTTCGCAACCCGCAACGCGCGAAGTCGTGGATGAGATGGGGCGGACCGTACGCATCCCCCTTTCTCCCTCGCGCATTGTTTCGCTCGCCCCGAGCCTCACGGAAACGATTTACGCCCTCGGCTTGCAGGATCGCCTCGTGGGCGACACCGACTTTTGTGACTACCCCGTCGAGGCCCAGAAGAAACCCAAAATCGGTGGGATCATCAATCCCAACCTCGAAGAGATTGCCTCGCTGCATCCGGACCTGGTCTTGGTCACAAAGAGCATCAACCGTCTTGCTACCGTTCGCGCCCTGGATACCCTCGGCATCCCCAGCTACGCCACCACCGATCCCCATTCGGTCGCTGAGATCATTTCCTCGGCCCAAAAGCTGGCCGATGTTCTGGGCGCGTCAGAGGCGGGCAAATCCCTCGGCGAAGAACTCCAGAGCCGGCTCGCCGCTCTCCAGGCAAAGCTCGCCGCCGTTCCGCCGCAGCGTGTCCTCTTCATCGTTTGGACCGAGCCGCTCATTTCCACTGGCCAGCATACCTTTATCGCCGATGTACTCCGCAAAGCAGGCGCAGTCTCCATCGTCGAATCCTCGCAAGACTGGCCGCAGATGAGCCTCGAAGAGGTCGTGCGCCTTCAGCCGGATTATTTGGTCTTTGCTTCATCGCACTCGGAGTCTGCCGCGCGCGATTTCGACGCTCTCGCCGCTCGTCCCGGATGGCGCATCCTGGATGCCGTGCGCAATCGCCACTACGCCGCAATCAGCGATGCCGTCAATCGCCCTGCGCCGCGTATCGTTTCCGCCATCGAGGAACTCGCCCGGCATTTGCATCCGGAAGCGTTCCAGGATTCGCCAGGTCCGGACAAAGAGCCGGCGCCCGCGAACCCGGCGCCCTCTTCGCCTCCCCGGTCGGCGATCTCCTCCTTCTCGCGCACGATCTGCGCCCGTTCCACGGAGTCCCTATGCGCCCACTAACCCTCGGACGTCTCCTGTTCCGCTGCGGCATCCTCGCAGCTCTTCTGTTCGTTGTCGTGGTCGTCGCCCTGAAGATGGGCGCTGTTCAAGTTTCACTCTATGGCCTCGGGCGCGATCTCATTCGCGTGCTGCTCCGCCAAAGCAGTGCTATCTCCACCGATTACGGCATGATTGTTCTGGACATCCGCTTGCCGCGCATCCTCTTGGGCATCGTCGTCGGAGCTTCCCTTTCGGTGGCGGGCGCCAGCTTTCAAGCGCTCTTGCGCAATCCACTTGCGGATCCTTATGTCCTCGGAGTCTCCTCCGGTGCCGCCGTCGGCGCGATCGTTGCCCTCATCATTGAAAATCATTTGGCCCTGTCGCCAGAACTCGCCGGACTCATCACCCCCATCGGAGCTTTCTTTGGCGCGGCCCTCACCATTGCGGCCGTCTTTTTCCTTGGCCGGCGCGATGGCCATATCGACAGTAGCACTTTGCTTCTCGGCGGCATCATCACCGCTTCTTTTCTTTCCGCCATCATCATGTTCCTCATGAACACGCTCGCCGGCAGCAATCTCCGCGGCACGGTCTTCTGGCTGATGGGCGACCTCTCCACTCCGCAGCCCCGCAGCCTGCTCTACTTTCTTTCGTTTGGATTTCTCGTCGCCGCTGGCGCCATCTACACCACCGCTTCCGATCTCAATCTTCTTCTCGCCGGGGAAAAGGAAGCCATGCATCTCGGCGTGGACGTTCCGCGTGTGCGCATTGTGGTGTATCTCGCCGCATCCATACTCACCGGGCTTGCCGTATCGGTCAGCGGCGCCATCGGCTACGTTGGCCTCCTCGTGCCCCACGTCATGCGCCTGATTTTTGGCGCCGACCACCGCATGTTGTTGCCCGCCTCCGCGCTTGGCGGGGCTATCGCCATCGTCATCGCCGATACGCTCGCGCGCACCATTGTCGCTCCTTCTGAACTCCCTGTCGGCGCCATGACCGCCATGGCCGGTGCGCCGCTTTTCATCTATTTGCTTCGCAGGAGGCTCACATGAGCAGCGCCCTTCGCACGCCCATTCCTTCTTCGGAACAAACGCGCTCTGCCTCGGACGTGCGCCTCAGCGTCGAGCAGGTCAGCTACGCCTACGCGCCCAACCCCTCCCAGGCGCCGCTCTTCACCCTCGAAGCCCTCAGCTTCCACGCCAAGCCCGGCGAAATCGTGGCTATTCTCGGACCGAACGCCAGCGGGAAATCCACTCTGCTCAAGCTGATTTCGGGCGCGCTCGAGCCGCTTTCTGGCCGTATCTTCCTCAATGGCTTCGTCACGCATTCACTTCCGCCAAGGACGCGCGCCCAGCGCATCGCCCTGGTGCAGCAGGAAAGCCGCCTCCTCTTCCCATCGCGCGCCTGGGAATTTGTCCTCCAGGGGCGCCATCCATACGGTTCGGGCCTTCGCTTTGATACCCAAGATGACGTGATCATCGCCACCAATGCACTTACCCAGGTGGGTGCGGACCATCTCAGCGACCGCTGGATGGACAAAATTTCCGGTGGTGAAAAGCAGCGCGTGATACTCGCTCGGGCCCTCGCTCAGCAGCCGCTTCTCCTGTTGCTGGATGAGCCCACGCTGCATCTGGACATCGGCGCGCAGGTGGACCTGCTTCACAATCTCCGCCGCTTGGCCGCGGAAAACCGCTACACCGTCGTGGTCGTCACCCACGAATTAAATCTCGCCGGGGAATATGCCGATCAAGTCGTCCTGCTGCAGAAAGGCAAGTGCCTTCGCGTGGGCCCGCCAGCCAGCGTGTTCCAGCGCGAATTGCTCGAACAGGTTTTTCAAGCGCCGCTGTCCGTGGAGATGACCTCCTCGGGCCGGCCGCGCGTCACCATTTTTTCAAACACGTAAGCTCGTTCCGCGTCCACCTCAACCTGGCGGCTTCGTGCTGCCGAAACTCTTAACCCACAGTGGGCTCCGCCCCTCCACAATCACCGCGGACTTCGTGCTCGGGAAGACGGTGTAAAGCCGTCGCCGCCGCGCGACTGTAAGGCGGGTATTTTGCTCGCCGGCCACTGCAGCCCATCTCACTGCGGGAAGGCCGCGAGCGCGCCAGATGCGAACTCTGAATTTTCGCGAATCAGAGCTTCCTCCACCTGGCGCAACTCCCCGCCAAGCCAGGAGACCGGCGAAGTCTGCAGCCTGCGCAAGCCTCTTTGCCCAGGCCAGCCTTTACACTCCCGCGCGTGAGGGAGCGGAGGAACCCATGAAAAAACTAAGTCTTTCCGCAGGGTTTTTCGCCTTACTGTTTTTTGTCTCGGCAATTTCCGCTTTTTCGCAATCGCAGCTCCCCGATGCTCATGTCCTCGGCACGCTCACCGATCCTTCCGGCGCCGGTATAGGCAGTGTTCGAGTTGCCGCTCAGCTAGAAGGCAAAGCAGACGCCCAGCTCTGGTCCGCGACTTCCACGACCGACGGTGCTTATCACCTTTCGCTGCCCCCGGGCCGCTACGTCATCCACTTCTCACGTGACCCGTTCGCCCCCCGTGAATTCACTTGGGATCTCTCCCCTGGCGAATCGCGCACCCTCGATCTGCGCCTTGAACTGGAACGCCTCTCTTCCAGCGTCGTTGTCACTGCCGAAGCCGAGCCTGTTCTGCGTCCGCAATCCACCGCGCCCACCGACGCGCTCACTCGCGAAGTCATCGACCAGCGCCAGGCCGTCACCCTCCCCGATCTTCTGCAATTTTCTCCGGGTGTCACGATCGCCCGCACTGGCGCCAATGGCGGAACAGCTTCGTTCTTCCTGGACGGCGGGAATTCCAATTTCACCAAAGTATTAGTCGACGGCGTGCCCATCAATCCTCCTGGTGGCGCTGTGGATTTTTCTATCGTGACTCTGGATAACGTGGACAAGGTGGAGATTGTGCACGGCGCGGAATCCGCGCTCTACGGCACGGACGCGGTCTCCGGCGTCGTGCAGCTTTTCTCTCATCGCGGGACCACGCGCATCCCCGCGGTCACTCTCTTCGGGGAAGGAGGCAGTTACGCCAATGGCCGCGGCGGCGGCCAAATCAGCGGCCTGCTGGGCGTTTTTGATTATTCGGGAGCCGCGTCCTATCTTCAGACCGATGGGCAAGGTCCCAATGATGATTTCCTGAACCGCGCCTTAACGGGGAATTTTGGCTTTGCCTTCAGTGACACGAACCATCTTCGCCTGACACTTCGCAACAACACGAGTGATGCAGGCATCCCCGGCCAGACCGTGTTCGAGCCGCCCAGCCTCCACCAGCAATACGACCAGAAGCTGTTCAGTGCCAGCGCGCGTTGGGAGTTTGTCTCCGGAGACCACTGGCACTACCAGTTCGCGGGTGCCGAATCCTACACCCATCAACACAGCTTCAATCCCGAACAGAGCTTTTATATCGGCGGCTCCGATTCTTCATGTCCTCAAACCAATCCTGACGCCGTTGCCACCACGCAATTTTGTGATTACACCTACGACGACGTCTACAACTACAACCGCGCGGGTTTCTCAGCCCTGACAACCTACATCCTCCGGGATTTTGCCGCCACCGCGGGCTACCAATATGAAGTCGAAAACGGCTCCATCTCTTATCTCGAGCAAACTCACGTCCGCCGCAACAATCAAGGCGCCTTTCTCGACTTCCGCTATCTCCCCCATCCGCGTATTTCTCTCGACCTCGGCGTACGGGCGGAGGACAACGGCAACTTTGGCACTCGCGTCGTGCCTCGCGCCGGGGCTTCCTTGGCGCTTCGCTATGGCCGGGGCTTTTGGGGTGACACACGTTACCGCGTATTTTATGGAGAGGGAATTAAGGAGCCTCGTTTCGATCAGAGTTATGGCACGGACCCGTGCGATCCCGGCAACCCTTCCCTCAAACCGGAGGCCAGCAAAAATTGGACCACCGGGATTGACCAGAAGCTTGCCAACGACCGCATCAAGGTATCTGCTGACTATTTCTCAAACCGCTTCTACGACATCGTCAGTTTCACGTACTGCTCTCCGGGGGGGTCGTGTCCCATCACACCTCCGTCTGGTTGCCCCTCCGGCTTTGGCACCTTCTTCAATACCGATTTGGCCCGCGCCCGCGGCACGAACATCGCCGTCGAGGCACGGGCTACAAGATGGCTCTTTGTCACCGGCAATTACACGTACGACGACAGCCTGATTATTAAGTCCCCCAACGCCTACGATCCAAGCCTTATTCCCGGCAATCGATTGGCTCGGCGTCCACCCAATTCCGGTTCCATCACCTTTACCGGCACCTTCCACCGCTTCAACGCTACCCTCGCCGGCTACTTCACAGGGCAACGCACGGACAGCGATTTCCTGGGCCTCGGTTATACGCGCAATCCTGGTTACGCCCGAGTTGATTTGGCCGCCAATTACAACGTCACTCGCAGCTTCGCTTTCACCGCCCGCGCCACCAACCTTTTCAACAAGCAATATCAGGACGCCCTCGGCTATCCCGCCTTGGGCCGCGATTACCGTTTCGGCTTGCGCTATCAGTTCGCCGGCCATAATTGACAGCAGGGGACGCACCCCCACGCGCCCCTCTGCTATACTTTTCCTTCAACCATGACGAAATTCGCCACCGAATCCGCAATGTCCCCCGAGCTCTTCGCCAAGTACGAGGCCGTCATCGGCCTGGAGGTCCACGCCCAACTTCTGACCAAAACCAAAATCTTCTGCGGATGTTCCACGCGTTTTGGCGATCAGCCCAACTCCAATACGTGTCCCGTCTGCCTCGGACTCCCTGGCACGCTGCCTGTCCTCAACAGGCGCGCCGTCGAAATGGGCATACGCGCGGCGCTGGCGCTGAATTGCACGGTCCACGAGCATTCCCGCTTCGCCCGCAAAAATTACTTCTACCCCGATCTTCCCAAGGGCTACCAAATTTCCCAATACGAACTCCCCCTCGCTTCCGGCGGCTGGCTTGAAATTGAACACGGCGGCAAAACAAAACGCATCGGCATCACGCGCCTCCATCTCGAGGAAGACGCCGGCAAGTCCCTCCACGACGGCTTGGCGCAATCCGCGGACAAAACTTACGTGGACCTCAATCGCTGCGGTACGCCCCTCAGCGAAATCGTTTCCGAACCGGACATGCGCTCTCCCGACGAGGCCTACGCTTACCTCACCGCGCTTCGCCAAATCCTCCTCTACACCGGTGTAAGCGATTGCAACATGGAAGAAGGCTCGCT
>DLMH01000101.1:17555-17755 GCA_002478115.1 Candidatus Acidiferrum typicum
TTCGGCACCAAGGTCGAGGTCAAGAATCTCAACTCCTTCCGCTACCTCGCCAAAGCCCTCGAATACGAAATCGAACGCCACATCGGGGTCCTCGAATCCGGTGGGAGCATCTCTCAGGAAACCCGGCTCTGGAATCAGCACGAGAGCCGCACGGATTCCATGCGCTCCAAGGAAAAGGCCCACGATTACCGCTATTTTCC
>DLMH01000119.1 GCA_002478115.1 Candidatus Acidiferrum typicum
CCTTTTAACCGGACACTACTGATCGGTTACCAGTTGTAAGTTTGAAGTCGGGGCAAGAGAAAAGTGCGTGGGTGTGTTGCGGGCGGTGCGGAGAAGAGAAGCCCAAGGCCCAAACCCGCAAAACGAGGGTGAGGCGTCCGAGCCGGTGAAGCGAAGAGAGGTTTCTCTCCCGCTTTGCGGGATCGAAGTGAGGGAGGAGCCGTCCGTAGCGGTTTGCATGCGGCGAGCGGGAAAGGGTTCACAGAGGAGCCCTGCGCGCGAATGTACGTGCGGTGAAGCTAGTCCGCGGAATGAAAGAAGCGGAGTGATTGGGTTCGGTGAGACTGAGAATCCAGGGACGATTGCCATCGTCGATGTGGGTTATTTCCATGCCGATTTGCTCTTCGGTACGGAAATGCACCACTGCATTATTAGACCCCGAAATCACCCTCTATGTGCCCGAAACTTTGTAGCTTCTGGTAAACATGGTAATCGGATATTTGAAGTCCTGGTACGGCAACTGTCCGATTACGCGACTGGGAGTTAGCCCCGCTACTGAGGCTGAGTGCTGGTTACAACGTGATCTCCCAGCATCTATTCGGCTGGCATATTCGTTGTGTCGAGGGCAGGAGAAGCATATGATATGTCCAAATCGGAAATTCCGATTGGCTATGCGACAACCGTGAGAGACGCGAGGAAGGCCAGCGTGGTGCTCGTCGTCTTCGACTTAGAGAAGGCCGTCCGCGTTTGCTAGGCGGTGGGTCTTATCCCCGAGTTTCCAGGAGTTGGAGCTAGGGCAACTGGAGAGAAAGGATTGAGGTCATGCATCAACTGATCTTGGTTCTGATTATCCTGGCAGCAGTGCTCTTTGTGATCGCTGCCCTTACGCGGGTCTTCAAGTTTCAGATCATGGGCCATGAGCCGACGATTTGGTGGCGCGGCTCAGTGGGATTGTTGGCCTTCAGCATCGCGTTGATACTCTGGCAAATCCTTCAGCACCTGTGACGCGCTGAAGGTACCACCCAATAGACGAGGTGAACAAGCGGCCCCGTTCGCCTCCGCAACTACTTCCGCGGGACGACGTGCCCGTAAGAGGCAAGGGGGAAGAGTTTTCTCGCGTCAAACCGGATATTTCGGGAAAGTCGGCTTCCGCCGCGGCAGCGGCGCGTAGGGCAGCCAAAAACTCCTTGAGGATCGGCATGAAAATTCACACACAACGCCAGTTCGTTCCTGAATTACTTACGGTGCTAGTCTGTCTTGCGGGCGCGGCCGGATTCTTGGCGCGCCCCTCTGGAGGTGCTGCCGTGTCGTTGGAATTGAAGAGTCCCGATTTCACCGCCGGTGGAAATATTCCGAAACAATTCACCTGCGAAGGTGCGAATATTTCACCCGCGTTCAAATGGAACGCTCCGCCTGCTGCCACTGAGAGTTTCGTTTTGATCGCCGACGATCCCGACGCTCCGGTGGGAACCTGGGTGCATTGGGTGATCTTTGACCTGCCCGCGAATCTGCGCGCCCTCCCGCAAAATGTCCCGAAGAACGAGCAATCGGCTGACGGTTGGCGCCAGGGCCGCAATGACTTTGGGAAAATCGGTTATGGCGGGCCCTGTCCGCCGCCCGGCAAACCCCATCGCTACTTCTTCAAGCTCTACGCCCTTGATGCCAAGCTGAATCTTATGCCCGGCGCTACAAAAAAAGACGTCGAACGGGCCATGCAAGGCCACATACTGGCCCAGGGCGAATACATCGGCCGCTTCTCGCGTTGACAATCTTTCCCGGAGGACGCCACGCATATTGCGCTCCTCCCAGTAAAGTTTTCCAGGGGAAAGGTTGCCGTTTGGACATGCCGCCTTTTTGCCGTCTCTGAGTCTCCATCGCCCGCCCAGTGTCGTCCGCACCGAACAATCAAACGCGGTAACCGTGGATTTGAGTTGATGTCTGGTTACTCTATGCCACCCTCCAGGGCCGACCCGGCACGCAACAGGGCCCACACCTCATATAAAGGATGTGGGCCTTTGCGTTTCTGGTGATCTCCTATATGAAAAAGGAGGTTGCACAACTGCTCATCCGATTTTACGAGTTTAGCAGTGTGTCAATTGCCTTTCATTGCCCTCCCATTTAGAGTGGGCGCGGGACATCCGATTTAAGAGTGCCGAGTACATCGAAATCCCTTCCATTGTTCTTACATTGAACGATGGAAAAAGAGGGGCACGTACGGGCAATGACGGCCATGTAAGTTATTGTAAACACTTACAAGTACTTTGTTTTCAGTACTCTAAATCAGTTTCGTAATCGGCAGGTCGAGAGTTCAACTCTCTCCCTTGGCTCCACTCATTACTTTGTTGTCCCCCCTGCAACTCCTTAGTTCCAAAATCTTCTCTGCCGTCAAGGAGCCGGATTCAAGGCTTGTATCTTCTACGCGCTCTGCATGGCTCGATTCACCATGGCCTGCGCTTCTCTTACGATTTCGTTCAAATGCGCTTGGCTTATAAAGCTCTCCGCGTAAATCTTGTAGATGTTTTCCGTCCCCGAAGGACGCGCCGCGAACCAACCGCTCGTCGCCGTAACCTTCAGCCCGCCGATGGCTGCGTTGTTTCCCGGAGCGCGCGTCAGCTTCGCCGTGATCGGCTCGCCGGCGAGCGTCGCATCCTTCACGGCCTCCGGTGAAAGCTGCAGCAGCTTGGCTTTTTCTTGCGGCGTGGCCGCTGCATCAATTCGCGTATATAACGGTGTACCGAACTCCGCGGTCATTACGCGATAGTGCTCGCCTGGATCCTTTCCGGTTCGTGCTGTGATCTCCGCTGCCAGCAGGCACATGATCGGCCCATCTTTGTCGGTCGTCCAAACAGTACCGTTTCGCCGCAGAAAGCTTGCCCCGGCGCTCTCTTCGCCGCCAAAGCAGCAAGAACCATCGAAGAGACCCGGAGCGAACCACTTGAAGCCCACGGGTACTTCAAGCAATTTGCGGCCCTGCTTCTGCACCACGCGATCAATCATGCTGCTGCTCACCAGAGTTTTTCCCACAACCGCGTCGGCCGGCCAGTCCGGCCGGTGCGTCAGCAAATATTGGATCGCCACCGCGAGATAGTGATTCGGATTCATCAGCCCCGCCGAAGGCGTGACAATCCCGTGCCGGTCCGCATCGGGATCATTTCCAAACGCGACGCGAAACTTGTCTTTCAGCTTCACAAGGCCCGCCATGGCGTACGGGCTCGAACAATCCATGCGAATTTCGCCGTCATGATCCACCGTCATGAAGGAAAACGTAGGGTCGATCTTCGGGTTCACAAGCGTAATCTCAAGCCGGTAAATGGAATTGATCGGCTCCCAATACGGCTCCGCAGCCCCGCCCAGGGGATCCACGCCCAACTTCAGATTCGCAGCGCGAATGGCCTCCATGTCGATCACGTTCCCAAGATCCTTCACGTATGGCAGGACGAAATCATCCTGATGCGTTGTAGCTGCTGTCAGCGCCGTGGCATACGCAACACGCTGCACCCCGGCATTGCCCGCCCGCAGCAGCTCATTCGCGCGCGTCTCCACCCATTTTGTGATGTGCGTGTCCGCCGGGCCGCCATTCGGCGGGTTGTACTTGAATCCTCCGTCCCGTGGAGGGTTGTGCGAAGGCGTGATGACGATGCCATCCGCCAGATGTTCCTTTCGTTCGCGGTTGTAAACCAAAATCGCGCGGGAAATCACCGGCGTTGGCGTAACGCCGTCGTTTTGCTGAATCACCGTTTCCGCCCGGTTTGCCGCCAGCACTTCGAGGGCGGTGCGTTGCGCGGGCCCCGAGAGGGCGTGCGTGTCCTTGCCCATAAAAAGTGGTCCATCGATACCGTGCGCCCGGCGATAGTCGCAGATCGCCTGGGTGATCGCCAGGATATGTGCTTCCGTGAACGTGCCCTTCAGCGAGCTGCCGCGGTGGCCGCTGGTTCCAAAGCTGACGAGTTGCTGCGGATCGCTGCGGTCCGGCCGGCGCTCGTAGTAGCTCCGCTCCAGTTGCGCAAGATCTACCAGCAATTCCTTGGGCGCGGGAAGTCCCGCAAGTGGCGAGAGATGCGTCTTGTCATCCGCTTCATTCGAAAAAGCCGGTAGTTGTGACATTTGGTCTGGCCTCAGCAACGACAATAAAGTGATACCACCGCTCGCCCGGGAATCCAATCTTTCCTTAAGCTGCGCCAGGATTTTCGCCCAGAATTCATCCTCCAGAGATGTGACCACTCTCCCGGAGACGGAGTATCATAACGGGTCGAGTATTCCCTCAGGGAACGAAACTGGACCGGCCAATCGCTTCTCTGGCGCACGCGATCGCCATGCCTGCTGACTCTGCTCGCTCCCGGGCAGTCTTTACCCTGAGAGAAGGGTACCCGAATGAAGTGCGAATCACCGGCAACTTTCGCCCTCAGGCCGGCAAACGAGGAACACCATGGCAGACCGTCTCCCCACGAATCCTAGCGTGCCAGTTGAAGATGACCGCACGGGCTCGAGCGTCGAAACCCTGAAACGCGCCGTCCTCAATAATCTGTTTTATGTCGTAGGGCGCGATGCCGAACACGCCAGCCCGATTGACTACTACATGGCCGTCGCCTACTCCGTCCGCGACCGCATCCTTGCACGTTACATGCACACAATTCACACCTACATGGACAGCGCCGTTCGTGCCGCTAGCTACCTCTCTGCGGAATTCCTGATGGGGCCGCAATTGGCCAACAATCTCCTCTGTCTCGGCCTTGAAGCGCCATTCCGCCAAGCCATCAAGGAACTGGGGTTGGATCTGGATCTGCTAATTAAACAGGAAGCCGAACCGGGACTCGGCAATGGGGGCTTGGGACGCCTCGCTGCCTGTTTCCTCGATTCCATGGCGACTTTGGGCATTCCCTCAACCGGCTATGGCATCCGCTATGAGTACGGCATCTTCGACCAGAAAATCCAGGACGGCTGGCAGGTTGAATATACCGACCATTGGTTGCGCAACGGCAATCCCTGGGAATTGCGCAGGACGCGACTTGCCGTTGAGGTGGGCTTTCATGGCCGGACCGAACAATGGACCGATGCCGAAGGCCGCCTCCGCGTTCGCTGGATTCCACAGACGGTGGTGAAGGGCATACCCTACGACACGCCCATCGTGGGTTATCGCTCCGGCCTCGCCAACATTCTGCGCTTGTGGCGCTCCGAAGCGCGGGAATCCTTCTATTTCGAGCGCTTCAATAGCGGCGATTACGGCGGCGCGGTCGCGGAAAAAGTGTTTGCCGAAAATATCACCAAAGTTCTCTATCCTAATGACGAGGATTTCCGCGGCAAGGAATTGCGCCTGCAGCAGCAGTACTTCTTCACCTCTTGCTCGCTTCAGGACATGATCCGAAGGCACTTGCGCAGAGGGCAGAAGCTCGAGAGTTTTCACGAACTATGGGCCATTCAGCTCAACGATACTCACCCCTCCATCGGCGTTGCCGAGCTGATGCGCCTCCTTCTCGACGAACATGGCATGAACTGGGAGCAGGCCTGGAACATCACCTCGCAGACCTTCAGCTACACGAATCACACGCTCTTGCCCGAGGCGCTGGAGCGCTGGCCGCTTCCTTTGTTCGCCTCGCTTCTGCCACGTCATCTGGAAATCATCTACGAAATAAACGCTCGCTTCCTGTCGGAAGTGTGCCAGCGCTTCCCGAACGACGAAGCCAGGGCCGCGCGGATGTCCCTTATTGACGAATGCGGCGAAAAGTATATCCGCATGGCCCATCTCGCCTGTGTGGGCAGTCATAAGATTAATGGTGTCGCCGAAATCCACACTCAACTGCTGAAGAACGAATTGCTTCACGACTTCGCCGAACTCTGGCCGGACAAGATCGTCAACGTAACCAATGGCGTGACTCCGCGGCGTTGGCTCGCCGTCAGCAATCCCGAGCAATCCCAACTCATGACCAGCAAGATCGGCGACTCCTGGATCGATCACCTGGAGGAGCTGAAGCGCCTGGAAGCCTTCGCGGACGATGCTGCCTTTCGCGTGGAGTGGCAGAAGGTCCAGCGCGCCGTGAAGGTCCGGCTGTCCCGCTTCATCTTGCAGCAGACTGGGGTTTCCGTTGACCCCGACTCTATGTTCGACGCCCAGGTGAAGCGCATTCACGAGTACAAGCGCCAGCACCTGAATGTTCTCCATATCCTCACTCTCTATCAGCGCCTGAAGAGCAATCTCAACGTTGAAATCACTCCGCGCACGTTCATCTTTGGCGGCAAAGCTGCTCCTGGCTATCGCATGGCCAAGCTCATCATCAAACTGATCAATTCAGTGGGCGACGTCATCAATCAGGATCCCGATGTGAAAGACCGCCTCAAAGTCGTCTTTCTGCCCGGATACGACGTGACCTTCGGACAGTTGGTTTATCCTGCGGCCGACCTGAGCGAACAAATCTCCACGGCAGGCACGGAGGCGTCGGGCACCGGGAACATGAAGTTCGCCATGAACGGGGCGCTCACCATCGCCACGCTCGACGGCGCCAACGTCGAGATTCGCGAAGCCGTCGGCGCGGAGAATTTCTTTCTTTTTGGACTCACCGTGGAGCAAGTTCGCGCTACTTGGGCCGCCGGCTATGATCCCCGCCACTTTTATGAAACGATTCCCGCTCTGCGCAGCGTGATTGATGCGCTTTACTCCGGCCAGTTCTCCCTCGGAGACCGCGAACTCTTCCATCCGCTGCTCGATTCGCTCCTCTATCAAGACTCTTATCTCCTTTTTGCGGACTATGAGTTCTACATCCACTGTCACGATCAGGTCGCCGAGGCTTACCGGGATCAGGAAGCCTGGGCCAGGATGTCCATCCTCAATGCGGTGCGTATGGGAACCTTCTCATCTGACCGTGCCATCGATGAGTATTGCCGCAAAATTTGGGGCATCCACCACCTCTCAGCGCCAATGGTGCAGAGCGCCTGACACCCTGCATCGTCCTGACTGCCCCGCATCGGCACAGGCCAACCCCGGAAGTCCGCTCCCTGAATTTTTAGGTTGTCAGCGGGAGAATAAAGTGGCATCGTCTCCCCTCCGGGGGAGTGTCCCCCCTGGCGGACCAGGTTCAACAAGCTTGCAGGTTGGCGTTCCCCTTGTTTTTTGGTGTCAAGGTGCCCGGCGGACGGACAAACACAAAGCACGGCATGAATTCCTCGTGTGGGAAGTGCGCTTTCCATTCAGAGTTGCTCCTCAAGCTGCAAATGGAGAGCAACCCGCAAGCGCTCGGCTTGGTGCGCGCGGCTATCGAACGCGCCACGCAGGTTCTACATTTTCACGAAGAGGAGTCTCGCGCCATTGTGCGCTCTGTGGATGAGGCCCTCGCCAATGTCATACGTCACGCCTACCGGGGGAAATCCGGCTGCCCCATTGAAGTGACCTGTCGCCACTTGCACGGCACCCAGAACGGCGCGTGCGTCAGCGGGATCGAAATTGTTTTGCGGGATTCCGGAGTACCGGCCGATCCCGCGAAAATGAAGGGCCGTCCCCTCGAGGAGATTCGCCCCGGCGGGTTGGGGCTTCATTTCATGAGGCAAAGCATGGACGAAGTTGAATTCAGCCGCAAAAAAGGCAAGAATCAGCTTCGTTTGGTGAAGTACATGGCTCCGGCTGCTCCCGCAATAGCGCCGGAAGGAGAATAGACTGTGCAGATCGCCGCGCGTGCCATAAAAGGTTGGACGATCCTGGACCTCTCGGGTGATATCGACTTGGCACACTCGCCCGCCATGCGCAAGGCCTTGCTTGGCGAAATCAAAGAGAAGCGCACTCCCAGAGTTTTCCTGAACCTCAAGAATGTCCGCTATATCGACAGCTCCGGTATCGCCTCTCTTGTCGAAGGTCTGAAAGCCTCCCGCGATCTGGGATCCCGCCTGATCCTGTATGGTCTGAACAAAACCGTCCGCGAAGTGATGCAACTCTCGCGCCTGCAAAAGATCTTTGAGATCTATGAAGACGAGGAGCAAGCGCTCGCTTCCTAGATGCCCATAAGAGTTCTCCCGCAAAGGTAGAGTGGCCCAGTGGAATTTGCGCGAAAAGTCGGCGCTGCCGTTATTAATGCTCTCTCGTATCTCGGCTCCCTGGCCGCGCTGGCCGGACGTGCCGCTTTTGCCGCTTTCATAGGCCCTTTTCTCGGCAGGCCGGTTCGTTTCCAGAGCGCGGTCGAGCAAGCCATGGAAGCGGGTGTGCGCGCGTTGCCGATCCTTTCTCTCATTACATTTTTCATCGGCTTGATCCTGGCGTTGCAGAGCGCCTACGAACTAAAGAGGTTCGGCGCGCTGAACTATGTCGCCAGTGCCGTGGCCATCTCCATGTCGCGCGAACTCGGCCCGCTCATCACCGCCATCGTCGTGATTGGACGTTCGGGTTCGGCCTTCGCCGCCGAAATCGGCACCATGAAAGTTTCCGAGGAAATTGACGCGCTGGAGACCATGGCCATCGATCCCGTCCACTTCCTGGTCACCCCGAAGTTCATTGCCATGGTTTTTATGTTGCCTTGCCTGACCATCTGGGCCAACTCCATGGGTATTCTAGGGGGATCTCTGTTCGGAGTCCTGCAGGCGGACTTCACCTGGACCCGCTATATCCACGCCTCGCTCGAAGCATTGTTTCTCCGTGACGTCGTCACGGGCCTCATCAAGAGCTTCATGTTCGGCGTCACCATCACGGCGGTGGGTTGCCTTGAAGGGCTGTCCACGGGCGGCGGCGCGGAGCAGGTCGGCCGCTCCACAACCCGCGCCGTCGTCGTCTCCATCTTCCTGGTGATCCTCGTCGATCTGGTGTTCACGACCTTGTTCTTCTTCCTGGGAGCGCACTGACACATATGCCCGGAATCGCGGACCCAACTCGCCCCAGCGTGTCGTTGGATGGACCGATGATTTCCCTGCGGGAGGTCCGCGTCAGCTATACCGGCAGGGAAATCCTGCACGGCATCACGTTCGACGTCCAGCGCGGCGAAACGCTCGTCATCCTCGGTGGTTCGGGCTCCGGCAAGAGCACGCTGCTGCGGACGCTCGTCGGCCTCGAAAAACCCAGCTCCGGCGAAGTCTGGATTGCGGGAAAGAATTTTTCCGCCATTTCCGAGACGGAACGCGACGATATCCGCAAGAAAATTGGCATGTCCTTCCAGGGTGGCGCGCTTTTTGGCTCCATGACCGTCGGCGAAAACGTCGCCCTCCCTTTGCGTGAGCACACCAAGCTCGAAGAATCCACCATCGACATCATGGTTCGCCTCAAACTCGACCAGGTCGGCCTTTCCGGGTATGAACAGTACATGCCGTCGCAACTCAGCGGCGGCATGAAGAAGCGCGCCGCGGTGGCGCGTGCCCTGGCCATGGATCCGGAGATTCTTTTCTTCGATGAGCCGTCCGCGGGCCTCGACCCCATCATTGCCGCTGGCATCGATCAACTCATTCTGGATTTGAAACAGGCGTTCCGCATGACCATCATCGTGGTCACGCACGAACTGGCCAGCGCCTTTCTGATCGCCGACCGCATGGTCCTGATTAACAAAGGAGATGTGGTGGCGATGGGCACCGTGAAGGAAATGCAGAATAGCACGCATCCCCGGGTTCGCCAGTTTATGGATCGTGTCCCAGAACCCGCCGTGGCCCAGGAACTCGATTATCTGCAGATGTTGACGGAGCAGCAGCCCAGACAGGGGTCGCCGTCTCCGGGGAAGAGCAGGTAGAGATGGAAGCAAAACGCGAGCAAGCCTTTGTTGGATTCTTCGTGCTGATTGCCGCCGCGCTGTTGATCTTTACGGTCTTCGGCGTCACCGGCGCCTTTCAGGGCGCCGCGAAGACGTTTCACTCCAAATTCCCCAACGCCGCGGGACTGGAACCCGGCGCCTCCGTGCACTACGCCGGAGGCCAGAAGGTTGGCCGCGTTGAAAAAATGCAGATTGATCCCGGCGATCCTTCTCTCATCGATATGACCTTTAGTGTTAAAAGCGATCTGCCCGTGAAGACCGACAGCAAAGTAGCCATCCTGAGCTACAGCCCCTTGGGCGATAACCACCTGGAGATTCTGCCTGGCACCCCCAATGCCTCTCTCGCTCATTCCGGCGCACTCTTGGCCTCTAAGCCCTATCTCGGCTTCAATGATCTGGCGGAGCAAATCAACAAGCTGACGCCCCAAGCCCAGGAACTCCTCACCAATCTTAATGACCGCATTAAACAACTGAACACCACGATCACCCGCGTAAACGACTTGCTCAACGATCAGAATCGCCAGAACATTTCCGCGAGTCTCGCCGATCTTCACGGGATGCTCAACGAGGATCGCCCGGTTGTCCGGTCGGCCTTGAAGAATGTGAATGTCGCCAGCGAGAAGATCTCGCCTCTCCTCGATCAGTTGCACAAAACGATCGATCAGGCCAACGAAACCCTGAAGCATGCGGATGGCATGATCGGGGAAAATCGCGAAGAGGTGCGCGCCTCGGTCGCCAAACTCCATGAATCTCTGAACAATGTCACGGACATCACCCGGCGCCTCGATCAGATGCTGGACGTCAATTCCGAAAACATTGATGAAATCCTCGAGAACCTCCGCCATATCACGGAGAACATGAGAGAATTTTCCGACATCATCAAGACCCAGCCTTCCTCGCTAATCCATTCCGGCAGTCCACGCCAGCATGTACCGGGAGAACATCCATGAGATACACTCCGCGCAGGCTTGAAAATCAAACTTACTTCGCGCCAGTCCCCGGAGAAGGAGCCCGGTGGATGCGTTTTCCCCTGGCTCTTGTGGGGTTCGCGCTGCTGCTAGCCGGGTGCGGCCACATGCAGCCCGTCAAGTACTACGAGATCTCCTATCCCGCGGTTGGTCCGCTCAAGCAAGAGCCGCTGAACGCCACACTTCTGGTGCGCGCCTTTTCCACGTCTCATCTTTATCGTGAAGATCGCATTGTCTATGGCTCTGATTCTGAGCAGATGGGCACGTATCAGAATGAGCGCTGGAGCGAGCCTCCCGCCGAAATGCTGCAGAATGCCCTCGTGCGCGAATTGCGCTCTACGGGCCGGTTTCGCACCGTGACCGCCCTCCGCAGCGATTCCAACGGGGATTTTCTTCTCACCGGCCATCTCTACGATTTCAAGGAAGTGTCCGGCAATGGCATCGTCGCCCGGATCAGCTTCGACGCCGAGCTGCGCGATCTGAAAGCCGGAAAAACCGTTTGGACGTACACCTATAATCACGACGAGCCCAGCAACGGTAAGGGCGTTGCCGCTGTCGTTGCCGCAATGGACCGCAATGTCCAACACAGCGCTCAAGAAGTGGAAGCGGGCATCCAGCAGGCGCTGGTGGCTTATCCCATGAAGTGAGGGCCTCTACCTTCATGTATGCCTATAAGGGCTTTTTCTGCCCTGGGACGCCAGCTTGCTTGCCGTTTTGCAGTGTTCATATCGTATTCAAATACTCGCGCTAAGGTACTCCCAGCGCAAATACTGCAGTTGCGATCTTTCTCTCCAGGCCAGCCGCGAAGGCCGCGTCAGCTCCGCCAGTACTTGCTCTGTAGGCATCAACTAGACTCAAATGGAACTACACTCTATCTCGGGAGCCATCACCCATGTCGCCATCTGCTCAAAGCAAGGAATCTGCCGCTCCGCCGGCCAGCCCATCGTCGGCCGCCCCTGCCAAGCCTGCTTTCGACTTCCTGGACCTCCGGGCACAGTTTGCCGCCATTCAGGAAGAAGTAATGGCCGCGGTCACGCGGGTCTTTGAAAGCCAGTATTTTATCCTTGGACCGGAGGTGGAGCTCCTCGAAGAGAAAGTGGCCGCGAAGCTGGGCGCCAAGTTCGCCGTCGGATGTGCCTCGGGCACTGACGCCCTCATTCTCTCCCTGATGGCCGCTGGCATTGGTCCCGGCGATGAGGTCATCACCTCGCCCTTCAGCTTTATTGCTACCGCTGGTTCCATCGCCCACGTGGGCGCCAAGCCCGTCTTCGTGGACATTGATCCGGCCACCTTCAACATCAATCCCGCCCTGATCGCCGCTGCCATCACTCCAAAGACACGCGCCATCATGCCCGTACACCTCTTTGGATTGCCCGCCGAGCTCGATCCCATCCTGGAAATCGCCCGGGCAAAAGGCCTCCTGGTGATCGAAGACGCCGCGCAGGCCATCGGCTCCCGCTACAACGATCGCTTCATCGGCACGTTTGGCGATTTCGGCTGCTTCAGCTTCTTCCCCTCGAAAAACCTCGGCGGTGCAGGCGACGGTGGCCTGATTACCACGAACGACCCGGCCAAGGCGGAGCGCCTCCGCATGCTTCGCGGCCATGGCAGCAAGAAGAAGTACCACCACGACATCCTCGGCACCAATAGCCGCCTGGACGCCTTGCAAGCCGCCGTGCTGCGTGTGAAACTCCCCCACCTCGATTCCTGGGCTGCCGGTCGCCAGAATCGCGCCGAGCGCTACCGCAAGCTCTTTGAAGAGACGAATCTGACCTCCTTCGTCACGTATCCACCGCGGCCTCCGGCAAACTTCCACCACGTCTATAATCAGTTCACCATCCGCGTGCCGCTTCGCGACGATTTAAGGGAATCTCTCCGCATCGCGGGCATCCCCACCGAAATCTACTACCCGCTCTGCCTTCACCTTCAGCCCGCTTTTCAATATCTTGGCTATAAGACGGACGCCCTGCCTGTTGCGGAGAAAACCAGCAGGGAAGTACTCTCCCTGCCCGTCTTCCCTGAACTCAAGGACGCCCAGCAGGATCTTGCCGTGCAATCCATCGCGGCCTTCCGCGCGGCTCAGGGAGCTGCCTGAAATGGGACGATAGCCTCCGGAGCGCCCCACATCGATTCTGCTCACAGCGACGGGCACCGCTCACGAGGGATTTTCGTGGCAGGCGTCGATTATTTTTATAGGCGCCTCCCGCAGGAACTCCAAGCGGCCGCGTCGCGCTGAATACTTAATCACCCGCTGTTGTATTTCGCATCAGCCCGATTTCCTCTGCCATCCTCCTTGTTTTCTTTGAGTTAGCCAAACACGTTGCATCGAACACGATCTTGCCCGCTGCAAATCTCAGCGGTGCACGCTCGGTTTTTCATCGAGCATTCCTTGCTTGTTTCTCATGATCGGTACGATCTCTTTTGTTCTGAGCAACTTGGCATGATCGCTCAGAATTCCTTCACATTGGCAGATCAGTTGCTTTCACAGAGTCTGGAGTTAGGACACACCCTAGGAACCCCGGAGGCGGGCCATGACAGTCATTCTGATGCTTGCAATGTTCGCGATCTTCCTCACCATCGACTATCTGAGGAAGCGCAAAGAAGTGCCACACACTGCAGAGGGAAGAGATGAATCGGCGGCACTTTCGCCGCATATGCTGCCCAGCTTTGTAGCTGGCTTTGAATTGCCGGATAATCGGCGCTATCACCCAGGCCACACTTGGGCATTGCAGGAAAGCCCCACCCTGGTTCGCGTGGGAATCGATGATTTTGGCGCGCGGCTTGCCGGAAAGCTCGACGGGCTGGTTCTCCCAAAGCGCGGCCAATGGCTGCGGCAAGGCCAGAAATTCGCCACCATTATCCGCGACGGCCAGCGCACCGATCTGGTTTCTCCGATCGAAGGCGAAGTCACCAACGTCAATGAAGCCCTTCTCGGCAATACTTCCCTGGCCAACAGGGACCCCTATGGAGAGGGTTGGTTCGTTTCCGTGCTCTCCCCTGATCTGCAGATCAGCTTCCGCAACCTCCTCAACGGCAGCCTGGCCCGCAAGTGGATGGCGGATGCCGCCAGCCGCCTGCAGGTTCGCATGCCGGCTCTCGCCGGTGTCGTTGCCCAAGACGGTGGCCCAGCCGTCCACGATCTGACCGCGCAAATGCCCACAGAAAAGTGGGGCGAAATCACCCGCGAGTTCTTCCTGACCTAATGTCCTAGTGAACCCCAACCAAGGCCCCGGTCGAACGAGGATCGGGGCCTTGGCGTTCTTGCACATTTGGTGTAGTCATCAAGGTTGGCAGCTGAAATAATCCGCACGCCTACGTGACGCAGGTCACGCCTTAGAGTGCCGGAACTCACAGGAATCCATCCCCACCTCCCCTATATTCATCTTGGGTCAGCGAATGCGCAGAAGGATTCATCGCTGACGAGGTCACCCCTGCTGAACTTGTCTACAGTTCTCGAACATCGCTTTGCGTCGTCTGACCCAGATGTTCGGATGACCATCCGCCAGTCCATGGGGCCTCGCGCGGCGCTTGGTCGAACCCCAAGTGTCGATCTGAGCCACCTATGAAATTACTATTACAGTCTCCGGTCTCCTCCTGTAGGTCACACTGCGGGGCATAGGTTGCCACAGGGAGCGTTTATGAGCAAAGGTATCCTCTACGATGCGACTCTGTGTATCGGTTGCAAGCTCTGCGAAAAGGGATGCGCGGAGCGTAACGGCCTCCCCTACGACGACGACGTTGCCGCTGAACAGAAGCAGTCAGCACACAAACTCACCGTCGTACTCACAAAGAACGATAAGTTCATGCGCCGTCTCTGCATGAACTGTCAGGATCCGAGCTGTGCTTCTGTCTGCCCCGTCGGCGCGCTCCGCAAAACATCCGAAGGACCCGTAACATACGATGCTTCCCGGTGCATGGGGTGCCGCTACTGCATGTTGGCGTGTCCGTTCTCTGTTCCGAAGTACGAATGGGACAAGCCGTTGCCGCTGGTCCGAAAGTGCGACATGTGCTTCGACCGCGTTGCGCGTGGACTGCAAACCGCCTGCGCCGAAGCGTGCCCCACCGGCGCGACAAAGTTTGGCAACAGAGAGGATCTGCTTTCTGATGCAAAAGACCGCATCGCCAAGACTCCTGAAAACTATGTGAATCATATATTCGGCCTGAACGAAGTCGGGGGAACTTCGGTCTTGCTGCTCTCCAGCATTCCGTTCGAGGAGTTCGGCTATAGAGCCGACCTCAGTGGCGAAGCGCTCCCTTTGCTGACGTATCGTGTTCTTTCCCACATCCCGGATCTTGTGACCATTGGCGGTGTAGCGCTCGGAGGCTTGTGGTGGCTTACGAATCGCAAGAATGAAGTGGCCCGCGAGGAACAGGGAGATAAAGGCGGAACGCCCGGAGGAGCAAACGAATATGCAAAAACCTAATATCACCTTCTGGCGGGTCGTGCTGGTATTGATCCTCCTTCTGGGGGCCTATGCGACAATGGTGCGGTTCACTCGAGGCCTGGGGGCTTCGACGAATCTCAGTGACGCATTCCCTTGGGGGCTGTGGGTTGGTTTTGACGTCATGTGCGGCGTAATGCTGGCCGCCGGCGGGTTCACCTTGACCGCGGCTGTGTACATCCTTAACCTCCGTGAATTCAAGCCAATCATTCGGCCCACGGTCCTGACCGCTTTTCTGGGATACCTACTTGTTGTCGTCGCGCTGTTGTTTGACCTCGGTCGCGGCTACCGTATTTGGCACCCCCTGGTAATGTGGAATCCCCGCTCTGTGATGTTCGAGGTCGCCTGGTGTGTCACGCTATACTCCACCGTCCTCGCACTGGAATTCTCATCTGTTGTGTTCGAGCGGTTGCGATTCCCCAAGCTCCTTCGCCTGCAGAAAATGATTGTCATTCCGCTGGTCATAGCAGGCGTGATGCTTTCCACGCTCCATCAATCTTCACTGGGGAGCCTCTATCTGATCGTTCCGAACAAGCTCTACCCTCTCTGGTATACCCCGCTCTTGCCGGTTCTGTTCTTTCTATCGGCGCTCTGCGTGGGCTTAGCTATGACCATCTTCGAGTCCTCGATGAGTGCCAGGCACTTTGGAAAACAGTTGGAAATGCCGCTTCTGCGCCAGTTGGGGAGAATGCTTCTGGTTGCCCTGGGAGTGTATACGGTAGTCCGATTTCAGGATCTGCTGCACCGTGGCGCATTGCATCTCTTGCAGTGGAGAAGTCCCGAAACACCCCTCTTCGTTCTGGAAATGCTGCTCTGTTCGTTTGCTCCGATTTGCCTCCTGCTGATTCCCAAAGTGCGAAAGGACGCAGACGGTCTCTATCTGAGTTCAGTGCTCTGCTTGCTCGGTTTCGTGACGAACCGCTTGAATATTGCTATCACCGGGATGGAACGCTCTGCGGGCCAGCAATATTTTCCGAAGTGGACGGAAATTTCCATCACCTTGGCCATCATTGCTTCCGGGTTCCTGGTATTTGCGTTGGCGGTGAAGTACCTGCCGATCTTCGACAGGGTGGCGTCCCACCAGCCGGTGGCAGAGCCGGAAACCGCCGGGGGCAAGCTTCCGGAGCTTTCCCATGTCGAATCCTGAAGACAGATCGGGCCTATCGTACCTGTGGAAGAGTATTACGGGCAGCCTCAGTTCCAAGCTGCTCCTGCTGCTCGTTTCTTCGATGGCCCTCGTCTTCGGAGTGCTGGGCTACCTGAATATTCAGTTGCACCGTAAGCATCTGGAGCGTGATGCCCTCGCGGATGCCGCGCGCACCAGCAGCGTCATCAAGCGCAACACCTCCTACTACATGCTGCGCAATCAGCGCGACGGCCTCTATCACATCATCACCGAAATGGCCGATGAGCCCGGCATGGTCCGCATCCGCATCATTAACGATCAGGGCCGCATCAGCTTTTCCTCCGATACTTCGGAGATGTACAAGTACGTGGACCAGAGCATGAAGGCCCACGACGCCACCGTGCCCGGGGGCACGCTTCGCATTTCCGACGCCAAGCAGAGCTTCCGCACCTACCGGCTCCCCAATGGCGAGCGCGCGCTTGGCGTCATCGACCCCATTGAAAATGCTCCCGCCTGCAGCAATGCCGAATGCCACGCCCATCCCGCCGAGGTGAAGGTCCTTGGCGTCCTCGATACCAACATCTCCCTGGCCAGCAGCGAACAGAACGTCGCCGAAAGCACCCGCCAGGTGCTGCTCTACACCATTCTCGCGGTCTTCGGCGTCGCTATCCTCAGTGTCGGCTTTGTGCGCCGCATGCTTCAGGGGCCGCTCACCGCCCTTACGGAAGGCACCAAGCGCATCGGTTCGGGCGACCTGGGCTACCAGATCAAGATCCCGTCGCACGGTGAACTAGAGGACCTAGCCACTTCCTTCAACACCATGAGCTCGCAGCTCCGGGCGGCTCACCAGGAAATCAACGCCTGGGCGCGAACTCTGGAAGCACGCGTGGAAGAGAAAACGCGCCAGCTCAAGGGCGCTCAGGACGAAATGTTGCGTGTGGAGCGCATGGCTTCCATCGGCAAGCTCGCCGCCGTCGTCGCCCACGAAATCAATAATCCGCTCGCCGGCATTCTCACCTACGCCAAATTGCTCAAGAAGCGTCTTTCTCGCGATGCTGCCACACAAATAGAAAACCAAAAAGAAAATATCGAAATGCTCGACCTCGTCGAAACCGAAAGCCGCCGCTGCGGCGAAATCGTCAAGAATCTCATGACCTTTGCGCGCCCCACCTCCTTGAGCAGCGAGCCAGCCGACTTGAACGCCGTCATTGATCGCTGCATCCGCCTTGTCCAGCACCAGTTGGAGCTGAAGAACATCGAACTCCACCTCAATCTTGCTCCGAATCTTCCAAACGTCCGCTGCGATCCCGGTCAAATCGAGCAAGTTATCCTGGCTCTCGTTATGAATGCCATTGACGCGCTTCCGAATGGCGGAAACCTGACCCTGAACTCGCACCGGCTGCCGGGTACCGGCAACATCCAGATTGAAGTCCGGGACGACGGCGTCGGCATGCCTCCAGACGTCCTTGCAAATATGTTTGAACCCTTCTTTACGACCAAAGAGCACGGGCGCGGTCTTGGCCTCGGTCTGGCCATTAGCCGCAACATCGTGGATCGCCACGCCGGCAAAATCGAAGTGGCTTCAGAGCCTGGCCGTGGTACTTCCTTCACGATCACGCTGCCTGTGCATTCCAATGTCGTGTTGAACAATGGCTCCGCGGTTGTCGCGGGGTGAGGAGCAACTATTATGGCCAAGAAGGCGAATTTGCTCGTTGTCGATGACGAACTAATTGTGCGCGACTCTCTCGATAAGTGGTTTCGCGAGGAAGGCTACGACGTCGCCGTGGCCGAGAGTGCCCAGGATGCCCTCACCAAAATGGCCGCGAAGCGCTTTGACTTGGCGCTCGTCGATATTAAGATGCCCGGCACCGATGGCGTCGAGCTGCAGCGCCGCATGCGCGAGATCGACCCTGAAATGCTCGTGATCATCATGACCGGCTACGCCAGCGTGGAGACCGCCATCGCAGCCCTCAAGAATGGCGCCTACGATTATGTCTCCAAGCCCTTTGACCCGGACGACATCGCTCACAGTGTCCACAACGCCCTTTCCCACAAGCGTGCCGAACAGGAGAACGTCCGCCTGCGCGAAACCGTTGCTTCCGTGGTTCGTCCCCAGGAAATCGTCGGACAAAGCGCCGCGATGGTCCGCGTCTTTGAAGCCATCCAGACGGTTGGCCCCACCGACGCCACCGTTCTGATCACCGGCGAAAGCGGCACCGGCAAAGAACTCTGTGCCCGCGCGATCCATGCGGCCAGCCCCCGCCACTACAATCCGCTCGTGGTGATCCATTGCGGCGCTCTGGCCGAAACGCTCCTCGAAAGCGAGCTTTTCGGCCATGAAAAAGGCGCGTTTACCGGTGCTCAGTACCGCAAGAAGGGCAGCTTTGAAGTTGCTGAAGGCGGCTCCGTCTTCCTCGATGAGATCGGCGACATCAGCTTGAAGACCCAGACCGATCTATTGCGTGTTCTCCAGGAACGCGAAATCACCCGCGTCGGCAGCACGCATCCCATCCAGGTTGACTTCCGCTGCATCGCGGCCACCAACAAGAAACTCGATCAGCTCATCGAAGAAGGCCGCTTCCGCCCCGATCTCTTCTACCGTCTGAATGTCTTTCAGATCCAACTGCCGGCGTTGCGCGATCGCAAAGGCGACATCCCGATTCTGGTTGAACACTTTGTCCGCAAGTTTTCCGCATCCATGAACAAGCGCATCAATCGTGTCTCGCCGGCCGCCATGGCCCTCCTGGACCGTTACCAGTGGCCCGGCAACGTCCGCGAACTTGAAAATGCTGTCGAACGCGCCATGGTTGTCGCGCAGGAGCCTGAAATTCGCGAAGAAGACCTCGCTTTGCGCCTGCCCCTCGCCGAACATCAGCCCCGTACTCTGGAAGACATCGAGCGCGCCCACATCCTCGCCGTTCTCGAAGATTGCAAGGGCAACCAGACCATCGCCGCCGAAATCCTCGATATCGATCGCGTCACCTTGCACAACAAGCTCAAGAAGTATGGTTGGAAGCGGGTCACTGCGGACGCCCTGTGAACCTCATTCAGCTACTCCCGTTCGGCCCCGCCGCCGTGGAGACGCTGTCGGAACTTCGCGCGGGACTCGAGCGCGAATTCGCTGTTCCCTGCGAAATTCTTCCGCCGGAGCCGGAACCCGCCTTTGCTTTCAATCTCACCCGGCAACAGTTCTCTTCGACCGAAATCCTGGCCGCCATGCTGAAGCGCAACACTCCCGCGAAGTGGCGCCTCCTCGGCGTTACCCCTCTGGACCTCTACATCCCTATCCTCACTTTTGTTTTTGGGGAAGCCCAATTACCCGGCACCTGCGCGGTAGTTTCCTCTCATCGCCTGAGCCAGGAATTTTATGGCTTGCCTGCGGATCCCAAACTGCAGCACGAGCGTCTCCTCAAGGAAGCCGTCCACGAACTCGGCCATACCCTCAACATTTCGCACTGTGAAGACTACCAGTGCGCCATGGCTCCTTCTCACGGTGTGGAATGGATTGACCTGAAAACCAGCCGCTTCTGCGGCACTTGCCGCACTCTTGTCCCCGCCCGCAGCATGCTCAACGCTTCCAGATAACGGCTCGCAGCAAACCACTCCGTCGAACCGGCTCTCACCCGCAGCTCAGGCGGCAACTTCTTTCACGTTCTTGCGCGGCACGATCTTCCGCACCACCACGTACAGCATCGGAATGAACAGCAAATTCAGCGTCGTCGCCGCGATCATTCCTCCGAAGACCGTTGTGCCTACCGAAACACGCCCCGCCGCGCCGGCGCCTTCCGCAATCACCAGCGGCACAACGCCGAGAATGAAGGCCATGGAAGTCATCAGGATAGGCCGCAGCCGGATGCGCGCCGCTTCCACAGCCGCGTCCAGTGTCGAGAGGCCCTTCTCCTGCAACTGCTCCGCAAATTCCACGATTAGAATGGCATTTTTGCTCGCCAGTCCAATCAACATCACCAGCCCGATCTGGCAGTACACGTCATTCGTCAGGCCGCGTGTCCATAAGCCGCCAAGTGCTCCCAGGAGGGCGCCCGGAACGCCGAGAAGCACGATGAACGGCAGCACGTAGCTTTCATATTGTGCCGCGAGTGTCAGGTACACGAAGACCAGCCCCAGCCCGAATAAGATCGCCGCTTTTCCCCCGGATTCGATTTCCTCCAGCGACAACCCGCTCCATTCATACTTCATGCCCTGAGGAAGTACTTTTCTGGAAAGCTCGGCCATGGCCGCAATGCCCGCACCGGAGCTGAGTCCCGCTGCCGCCGACCCGTCAATTTCCGCCGAACGGAACAGGTTGAAGTGCGAAATCACCTGCGGATTGGTTGTCTGTTCGATTTGCACCACATTGTCCAGCGGAACCATCTTGCCGGTGTTGGATTTGAGGTAGTACGTGCGAATGTCCTTCGCGTCCGAACGAAACTGCTGATCCGCCTGCAGATAAACGCGATAAGAGCGATTGTTGAAATCGAAATCGTTCACGTACACCGAACCCATGAACACCTGAAGCGCATCGGTAATCTGGCTCAGCGGCACTTGCAGGCTCTTGGCCTTTTCGCGGTCAATTCTTACAAGGTATTGCGGGTCGTTGGCGGTGAAGCTGGTAAACAGCCCCGTGACCTTTCCGCTCTTATTGCCTTCGGCCACCAGTTGATTGGCGGTGTTTGCGATGGTCTGCAGGGAATTGCGTCCCAGGTCCTCCAGTTGATAAGCGAAACCGCCGAACGTTCCCAGGCCTTGCACCGCGGGCGGATTGAAGGGCACGATGATTCCGCCCGGTATGCCCAGCAGCGGGCCGCGGACTTTGTTCAGGATGGCGAAGGACGTGTGTTCTTTACCCTTGCGCTCGCGGAATGCTTTCAGATTTACGAAGATGATCGCTTTATTGGGAGCGTTGCCGGAAAAGCCAAACCCCACCACAGTGAATGCGCCGTCAATTTCGGGCACATGGGAAAGCAGATCCTCAGCTTTGGCACAGACGTCACGCGTGTATTGCAAGGAAGCGCCCTGAGGTGTTTGGACCGCCACCATGAGATAACCCTGATCATCCTCCGGAAGAAATCCCTGAGGAATTGTCCGGTAGAGCCAGAAGGCCAGGGCCAGGGTTGCGGCGAATGCCAGGAGGGAAACGTAGCGCAGCCGCAGCACCCCATGAAGCGTCGCCGTATAGAGCCGCGAGCCGGCGTCAAAGAGCTTATTGAACCAAACGAAGAAGATGCTTTGCGCTCGCTCGCGATGATGTCCCAGGAAGATCGCGGAAAGGGCGGGAGTGAGGGTGAGGGCATTGAACGCCGAGATGGAAACGGAAAACGCGATGGTCAGCGCGAATTGCCGGAACAGAATGCCCGTTGTTCCCGGGAACAATGCCACGGGAATGAAGACGGACACGAGCACCAGCGAAGTTGCCATCACCGCGCCGGCCACCTCTTTCATCGCCACGCTCGCGGCATTGTGCGGCTCCGTGATGCCCTCCAAGATGTGCCGCTCCACGTTTTCGATAACCACGATCGCGTCGTCCACCACCAGGCCAGTGGCCAGGGTGATGCCGAACAGTGTCAGTGTGTTGATGGAAAAACCAAGCACCTTTACGAAGATAAAGGTGCCGATCAGCGATACGGGAATCGTGACCGCGGGAATGATCGTGCTCCGCCATTCCTGGAGGAACAGGTACATCACCAGCAGCACCAGCAGGATGGCCTCGAGCAGCGTGATCAGCACATCGCGGATGGATTCGCCAATCACTGTCGTTGTGTCGAAGGCCACGGCGGATTTCAAGCCTGGAGGAAAGCTCTTCGAGAGTTCATCGAGTTCGGCCTTGGCCGCGCGGTCCACGTCCAGCGCGTTCGCACCCGGCAATTGCGTGACGCCGATGCCCACGGCGTCGTGGCCGTTGAAACGCAACAGCGAACCGTAATCTTCCGCGCCCAATTCCGCCCGGCCCACGTCTTTCACGCGCACCAGCGTGCCGTCCGTCCCGGTTTTCAAAATGATATTTTCAAATTCGGAGGCTTCGGTGAGGCGTCCAATGGCGCGCACGCTGATCTGATAGGCCTGGCCGTTTTCCGTCGGGGGCTGTCCCACTTGCCCCGCCGCGACCTGCACGTTCTGCTCTTCGAGCGCGTTCACGACATCCGTGGCCGTCAAGCCACGCTCGGCCAGGCGCGCCGGGTCCAGCCACAGCCGCATGGCATATTTTCGCTCGCCAAAAATGAAGACGTCGCCGACACCTTTGACGCGCTTCATCGCGTCGCGCACATAGACGTCCAGGTAGTTGCTCATGAACAGGCTGTCATACTGCCCGTTCAGCGAATACACTCCCGCGCCAAAGACAAACCCCGAAGACTGTTTCGTAATGATGATGCCGGTATTTTTTACGGCGTTTGGCAGACGGCCTTGTGCCTGGCTGACGCGGTTCTGGACGTCCACGGAGGCCAGGTCCACGTCGCGCGTCACGTCGAAGGTCACGGTGATCTGGCTGGTGCCGTCATTCCCGCTGGTGGAAGTGATGTACTTCATCCCGGGACTGCCGTTGATGGCTTGTTCCAAGGGGATGGTCACGGCGGATTCCACGGCTTGCGCGTTGGCACCGATATAGTTGCTGCTAACGACGACTTGCGGGGGCGCCAGATTTGGAAATTGGGCAACCGGAAGATTGGGAAGCGAGATGGCCCCGCCGAGAATAATCAGCAGCGCACAAACGGTGGCGAATACGGGACGCCGGATGAAGAAATCAACAAACAACGGTCTGCTCCGCCTTTCTTCTCAACCATGCTGATTTTTGCGATTTTCCAGGGAGCTAGCGGCCTTTTGTTCCCGGCGATGCTTCGCTGCCCGCCTCTTTGCCGCCCCCCTGCAATAACTCCGTGACCGGCGCTCCGTCCTGCAGGAATTGCGTGCCGGACACGATCACGTGATCCCCCGGCTTCAGGCCTTCCAGCACGGGGTAGCTATTTCCGGTGATTTCCCCCAGTTTCAGCAATCGCTGGCGTGCCACCGTCCCTTTTTCTTCCTTCATGGCCACGAATGCAAAGAACTGTCCATTAATCCGTTGCACCGCCAATACCGGCACCACCGGCTCTTCCCGATTTCCCCAAGTAATCCTGGCCCGCACCTGCTGGGCAATGCGCAAGTTTGCTTTCGCGTTGCCCACTGCCGCCTTGGCCAGCACGGTCTGCGTATCGGGATCGACTTGCGGCGAAACGAAGGTGACTTCTGTCTCTGTTCGCACTGCTCCGCTCTCATCCAACAGTTTCACCGGCAGGCCCAGCCGCAGCTCCTTCGCCCGCGAAGCCGGCACATACAAATACGCCTCCAACGCCCCCGGTTCATCCACCGTCGTAAGCAGCGTCGAGACCGTCACGCGGTCACCGACGCGGACGGGAATATCCCCCACGATGCCGTCCATCGGCGCACTCACCCGGTAATAGCGCAGCTCCACTCTCTGTTGCTGTACCTGCTGTTCCAGGGATTTTAGTTGCGCCACCGCGGAGTCGTAATTCGTTTGCGCGTTGTCAAAATCCATCTTGCTGATGACCCCGGCTTCCAACAGCTTCTGCGCCCGCCCCAGGTTCACCTTCGCCAGCTTTACCGCGGCTTCCTGCGAAGCGCGCGCCGCATCCTGGCTGCTGACCGTGGCCTCCTGCTTCATCGGGTCAATCTGCAGAAGCGCGTCTCCCGTCTTCACGCGATCGCCCGATTTCACGTCAATGCTCGTGACATGCCCCTCTACCTGCGGGTTTATCGTTGCCGAGTGCCGCGATTTCAGGATCGCCAGGTATTCCGTCGTGTCCGCGATCTTTTCCGGCACGACAGGCAGAACCTGCACGGGCATTGCTGGCGGAGCTCCGCCTGCCGCGTCACCGGCGCTCGACTTCTGCCCGCATCCGTTCAAAAGCGCGCAGACCAGCAGCGCCCCGGCCAGAGTATTCACCCCAGACCATGGCCTTCTGCCGCCCGAAGCGGTCAACTGTCGTAGGACGAGTGTGCGCATGGGTTTAAGAACCCCTTATAGTACGACAACCGAAGCTGAATCTGCATCGGAAAATACAAATCAACCATTAGACGCAGCTACGCGCCTTACGGGTAGAGGAGGGAACTTCAGTACATATCGCTGGCATCGATCTTTTTACCGCTCAAGCCCAGTTGCAGAACTTCGATGTCTTCCGGACGGTCAAATATTTTGCCGGGGAACAGCCGCTTGATAATCACGCGCAGACCGCCAAACGCGATTCCCACGCCGGTAGCGAACCCTAGAAATAACCCGGTGAACAGGAAAATCTTCACCATTATCACCACCATCGGCGGGTCCGTTGCCGTGTGGCGGGGCTCATTCCAGGTCACGTCCGTCTCGTAATTCACCTCATCCCGAATGGCTTGGGCGTGCATCGCCGACGTGGGCTCGAACACCAGTGACAGCAGGGAAGCCTTGCGCTCCACCGTCACTCCGGCCTGCTTGGCGGCGGCAGAGAGCGTCTGTTCCAAGTGGTGCAGGTGCTGTTCGGCCAGTTGCGGCGTGGGATATTCCAGCAGCAGAAGCACTCCGCTGCCATACTCCCCTTGGTACCTGGCCAGCATCGCTTCCACGCCCGACTGAAAGCCCACATGGTCCGCCAAATCAGCGTATGCTCGCTGACCCAGCGAAGCCATTGCCGCGCGGAATCCCACCGGTCCCAATGCGTATCTCTCTGTGCCGAACACCCGCCATTTCACCGGCAAGTAGCTCTTCAAGGGTGGAAACGGCGTCTTATCCGCTTTGGCCGCGAGCGCGTTCCGGAGCGTTCGCAAGTCTTCCAGCGGTATTTCCATGGAGGAGGACATCCCTTGCATCACGAGGTTGCCGATCAAAAACAATCCGGCGCCACTCGCGATCGTATCTTCCACGGTGCCAGGCTTGCTCACCCGGGGATCGAGCAAAGCCGTGTGTAGCTCGTAGGCACCGCTGGGGTCACCAAGCACCCAAAGACGAACAGACCAGCTCTGATCGCCATTCTTGTAAGCGCGATTCTCGACTCGGACCAGCCCGGCTTCGTGAAGGATGTGTCCATCCAGGCTGGAGCTGATCCAGTCGGCAGGAAGTTCTTTGAGGCTGTAGTTCTTCGCGGGCCCATCTGCTAGCCACGGACCAATCTGGTCCGGCAACAGCGCAGGCTCCGCCGCGGCTCCCGCCGAAGCGAGCAAGCCCAGCAATATCAGTGCGTAGAATATCCTCCGCATGACAACCTATCCTTTAGATGCCACTAGGCTACTTCTGGTTCCTGGATTGTTCAACCGCGGGGATGACCGCTGGCCGGTTTGGCTTGCCGGAGAAGTTTCCCGCCATGCTGTTCAGGCTTTCCAGGTAGGCGGCCACTCCCTGATACAGCCCTTCCGCAACCCGCTGCCGGTGTTCCGGCTTCTTCAGAAGCTGTTCGTCCGAAGGGTTGCTCAGGAACGATATCTCCGTCAGGATCGACGGCATATCCGCCCCAATCAACACCACAAACGGAGCCTTGCGCACGCCGCGATTCTTTACCGGTCTGGCCGTCTTCTGGATTCTCCTCGACAGAGAGTCCTGCACATCCTCGGCCAGTTCCTTCGATTCGTCGATCTTTTCCGTGCGCGCTATCTGCTTCACCACGTCTTCCAGGTCGTGAATGCTCTCCTGGGAAACCGCATTCTCCCGCGCCGCTACGGCCATCGCTTCCGGCGATCCCCTCAGGTTCAGGTAATACGTCTCCACTCCCCGCGCCCCATGATCCGGGCTGGAATTCGCGTGAATCGAAATGAACAGGTCGGACTTGGCCTCGTTGGCGATATGCGTCCGCTCTTCCAGCGGAATAAATGTGTCGTCCGAGCGTGTGTACACGATGTCCGCACCGGGCAGCTTCTGTTGGATGATCTTCCCCAGCCGCAACGCCACATCCAGGCACAAGTCCTTCTCCATTAGCCCGGTCGGCCCGATGGTCCCCGTATCATGCCCGCCATGCCCGGCGTCAATCACGATTCGTCCAATCTTTAACCCCAGCGTGCGCGTCAGCGTTGATTGCCCATCTCGTGTCGGTTGCGGTGCCGTCGCGGGTTGCACCAGGTCCGGCTTCGCGCTGCCCTTGGCAGTCTTCGTGCGCGTCAACTTGCCGGCGGACGGTTCGGGTAACGCCGCTGCTGGTGCAGCCACAGGTGCAGGCACCACTTGAGCGACTACGGTGGTCGTCGCCGGCGGCTTCACTGCTGCCCCACTGCGCCCTCCCGCATCGTCCACCGCGGAACCTGTCTTGGTTGTCCGCACCGCAGGAGCGGGGTCGCCCCCACTATCCTTCAGGCTCGTTTTCCCATTGCCATTCGCCTTAGCCGTCTCCAGCGCTTCCGGCTTCGCCCCACGGCTTGTGCTGTACAGCTCGATCACCAGGCGCGTCGGCTTTTTCAGCAGGGAAGCCGCGTAGTCCTGTACGCCATTCACGTCCAGAACCACCCGCACCACACCTGCCTGGTTTTGCGCCACGCGCACCTTGCTCAGCAGATTTCCGCTCACCTGCACATTGCCCCTCGCCACATTCGGGCTAAGCCGTGCCGCGTGCAGATCGAAATAGATGCGGTCCGGATTCGTAATCCGCCCGGACACGTACTGCACGGAATCCTCCAGCTCGATCAGCACTTCGGTGCTGTCCGGCGTTACGCTCGTCTTGATTCGCTGTACCCGCGGCACTTCCACGGATTTCGCGCGCTCTCCGCCGCTTGTCGCTTTGCGGGCCGCAGGCTTGGCCGCTTCGCTCTTCAGCGCAGCCACGGATACGGCTGCCGGCGAATTTGCCGGGGCACTGTTCTTCGCCGTCAGATCGCCCGCCTCGGCGTTCCGCATCAGCGCCAGTTCCGCCAGCGCTTCCTGCACCTCTCGCTTGTGCGTCGAGCGCGGAAACTTTTTCTGGAAATCCTGGAAGCTCTTCGTCGCCGCGGCGGAATCGCCCAATTGAGCCTTCTGCAGTTGCGCCGCGCGCAGCATCGCATCCTGCAGGTACTTGCTTGTGGGGTATTCGCGAATCAGGAAGCCGTAGGAATCCACCGCCGCCTGGTAGTAGCTGCGCCCGAAGTGGTCGCCCATCTCGGTGTTCAGTTCGCCCACGGCAAACAGCGCGTCGGGCACTTCCGTGGCGTGCGGCGTAATCAGGTACACTCGGCGGTAACTTGACGCCACCTGCTTGTATTCGGCTAGCGTGCGCTTCTCGGGAGCCTTGGCATTCAGCGCCGAGCGTTGCTCCTCGGCCTTTGTAAATTGTGTGCCCGCTGCTTCTCGTTTCACGCTGCTATGGGTTGTCGCAGCCGTGGCGGGGCAGGGAATCGCGCTCCAGCCAAGCAGGGCAAAACCCAGCGAAGCGCCGGCGAAAAGCTTGTGGAAACTTTTTTGCCCCAGGCTCATCCGTGTCTTGCTTCCCCCAAACCGCACGGCCCGCAGTGCTTCATTCGTTCGAGAAAATAATCCGCCCGTTGGCGTCCACTTCGCGGTGGATAGGGTTGGCCCGCTCATACATGTTGTCGAGGCGTCCCGAGCCCGGCCGGTAATACGCATCCTGCACCCGCTGCACGTAATTCCGCGTTTCCCGGTACGACGGAATCCCGTGGGCTCGATCCACCGCTCCTTCTCCCGCATTGTACGCCGCCAGGGCCAGGTCCAGGTTGCCGTTGTATCGTTCCAACAACCTCTTCAAGTAGCGCACCCCGGCATCCACATTCTGCTTCGGGTTAAACGCGTCGTTCGCTCCAAATCGCTGCGCTGTCGTCGGAATCAACTGCATCAAACCCATAGCCCCCTTCCGCGACATCGCTCCCGCGTTCCAATTCGATTCCGTTTCGATCACCGCTCGTACTAGCGCGGGATCCACGTGATGGCGTTCCGCTGCCTCGCGAACCAGCGCTTCCACGCCGTCCCGGTTGATGTTCATCGCCGGACGGTTCCGGCCCGTGAACGAAACCTCACCCGGCAAGTAAATCGCGTTCCGTGGCTTCGCGGATGCCAGTTTCACCAGCGCCGGCGGCTCCGCATTCACAAACAACCGCCGGCCGTCCGGGTTGGTCACCGTGGCGATCTGTGCCGCGCTTTGGCCTGCCGTTCCCAGCAGGACAATCGCAACCACAAAGAACACAAGGGCAATGCTCCGAATCATTGGATGTTGTGAACCGCGAATCGGCCTCGGGGAAGGCATAGGTATAACAATTCGTTTTCGTCTGCGGGCCCTCTTGATTCGCACTCGGGCCGGCAGCAAATTCATCCTGCGAAGCCTCGTCCGCAAACAAGTAGTGCGAAATGCGTCACTTGCGGGACACGCTTCTGGCGCTGTCTCGGATTATAGCAGCGCTTCTAGCAGGGAGGGTACGTTCTGCAGGGCATTTTTTAGCGCCGATGTGTCTTTTCCGCCAGCCTCGGCCAGATCGGGCCGGCCCCCTCCGGAGCCCCCCACCTGCTTCGCCAGCGCCTGTATCAGCTTGCCAGCATGGACTTTAGCGGTCAGGTCTTTGGTCACCCCCGCGATCAGCGCCACCTTGCCATCCTCAGGCATTCCTAATACGACCACGCCCGAGCCGAGCTTCTGCCGCAGCGAATCCACCAATTGCCGCAGACCGTCGCGATCCACATTGCCCACTTCGCCGCAGACCACCTTCACGCCCTTGATCGTCTTCGCCTGGGCAAACAGCTCATCCAACTGGTTGAGCGCCCCTTTGCGCTTCTGCGCTTCCAATTCCTTCTCCAGGTTCCGCGCAGTTTGCGTCAGCTTCTCCACCGACGCCAGCAGGGAATCCTCGCCCACGTTCAGCCGCCCGGCGAGTTCGCGCAGCGTGTTTGCCTGATGCTGGTAATGTTCCAGCGCGCCAATTCCCGTTACCGCTTCGATTCGCCGCACCCCGGCCGCCACGGACTCTTCGCTCACAATCTTCAGCACGCCGATGTCGCCAATGCGGTGCACGTGCGTTCCGCTGCACAATTCCTTCGAGTAGAACCCGCGCGGCGCACGCGGATCGGGAATCGTCACCACGCGCACATTGCTCTCCGGATATTTGTCGCCGAAAAACGCCAGCGCGCCGGAATTAAGCGCTTCTTCCAGCGACATCACGCCCGTTTCGATCTGCGTATTTACCCGGATTTCATCGTTCACCTGTTGCTCGATGTCGCGCAGCTCTTCCTGCCCCACCGGCGCAAAATGCGAAAAGTCGAAGCGCAAGCGCTCCGGCGCGTTCAGCGATCCGGCTTGCTTCACGTGTGTGCCCAGGATGTTTCGCAGCGCTGCGTGTACCAGGTGCGTCCCGCTATGATTGCGCATGATCCGCGCGCGCCGCTCCGCGTCCGCCACCACCGTCACGCGGTCCCCCACGCGCAGCGTTTCCTTCGCCGTCACTTTGTGCGCCACCAGCCCTGCCACTGGATAGAACGCACCGGTCACGTCGCCCAACTGCAACGATTCCGAGCTGTCGTAGAACGCGCCGGTGTCCGCCATCTGCCCGCCCGATTCCGCGTAAATCACCGTGCGGTCCAGCACCACCTCGCCCGATTCACCCGGTTTCAGTTCGCTCACGGAGCCGTTCTTCGTGATGATCGCCTCAATCCGGCAATCCTTTGTGCTCGTCTCAAAATAAAAGTCCGGCTCCGTCTTGAAAGTCTCCGCCAGCTTCGCATACGCCGGATTCGCCGCCTCCTTGTGCGTCCCCTTCCACGAAGCCCGCGCCCGCGTCCTCTGCTCTTGCATGGCCTTGTCAAACCCTGCTTCATCGAGCCGCACGCCCAGGTCCCGCGCGGCATCCACAATGAAATCCATCGGCAGGCCGTAGGTGTCGTAGAGGCGAAACGCCTTTTCACCAGGGTAGACGGCACCACGACCAACGGCCGCATCGAGTTGAGTTAGCTCTTCTGTGTTCAGATGCAGATCGGATCCAGCGGCAATATCACGGGAGGCACCAAGAGACAGTCGGTAATTGAGAATAGTTTCTTCAAGATCTCCTTCCAGCTTTCTGAGACCAATTTCCAGCGTTCGACTGAAACGTGTTTCCTCAGCGAGAACAATTTCCGGCACTCGCGCCGCGGCTGGTTCATGTAATTCAGGATACGCGCCTCCCATTTGGTCACGCACTGTTTGGACCATCTCAGAAAGAAATGGCCTCGTTGCTCCCAACAGTCGCCCGTGACGAATTGCCCGCCGCATGATCTTGCGCAGCACATAGCCGCGCCCCTCATTCGACGGCAATACGCCGTCAGTAAGCAGAAAGGTCGTGGCCCTTGCATGGTCCGCAATGACACGCAGCGAAGCGGCCGGACCCTTGTGCTCCTCGGTTTCTAGCTCTTTCTTCTCATCCACGCCGGTCAATTCCGCCGCGCGGTCAATTAGTGGAGTGAAGAAATCGGTGTCGTAATTTGAAATTACGCCCTGCAGCACCGCCGCAACCCGCTCCAGCCCCAGCCCGGTATCCACGCAGGGCTTCGGCAGCGGCGTCAGCTTTCCACTCGCATCCCGGTTGAACTGCATGAAAACCAGATTCCAAATCTCCACGTACCGCCCGCAATCGCAGGGGAACTTGCAATCCGTGTGGCCTTCGTCCGAAGCCTCCGGCCCCATGTCGAAATGCAATTCGCTGCACGGCCCGCACGGCCCCGTATCTCCCATGGCCCAGAAATTTGCCTTTAAGCCAGGTATCTCAAAGATGCGATCCTGCGGTACGCCCTGATTTACCCAGAAGACCTTTGCTTCGTGATCGGAAGCTAGTAGCTGACCCGGGGACACCTCGGTGACGCCGAACACGGTTACGTACAACCTGCTTGGATCGATCCCATACCACTCGGGCGAAGTGATCAACTCCCACGCGTACGCAATCGCATCCTTCTTGAAATAATCCCCAAACGAAAAATTCCCCAGCATTTCAAAGAACGTGTGATGCCGCTTCGTGAAGCCCACATTTTCCAGGTCGTTGTGCTTGCCCCCGGCGCGCACGCATTTCTGCGGCGACGTCGCCCGCGTGTACTCCCGCTTCTCCAGTCCCAGAAAAACATCCTTGAACTGGTTCATCCCCGCGTTTGTAAACAGCAGCGTCGGATCGCCATGCGGCACCAGCGAAGATGAACGCACGCGCCGGTGCCCTTTGCTCTCGAAAAATTGCAGGAATCTCTCGCGGATCTCGTCGCCCGTCAGCTTCTTCATTCCCTCGCCCACCATGTCACCCTTATCTCGCAAGCTCTGGCATTACCGCAGTCTTGCCCAACTCACATAGCCCCCGCCTTCCACCTGCCCTGACGCAGGAAAGGAGGCGGGTGCCCTGTTCAATTCTCTCCAATGTACCAAACATTTCATTATCGCAGAGCTACCGAGTGCCCAGCAATCGCACTTGCTTTGTGGGCAGCAGCTCCGCTACGCGCGTTGCGGTAGAATGACCGCAGCGCTTCCCCTAATCAATCGGGTAATCACAAGTGCAAAGACCAAGCTACGACCGAGGATATAACACATGCCGAAGCCAAGAAAAACCAAGAAGCTCCTCTCCGCGCAAGACTTCGCCGGAGAGGGCGAACCCTATACTGAAGTGGAAGTCACCATTTCCATCCGTATTCTCGGCAATGGAATCACTCGCTCGCGCCTGGCCGTGAATGTCCACCCCGACCCTGCGCTTAAGCATCTCGCCACGGAATCCCTGAAGGAAATGAAAATCGAGAACTATGGCTTGAACCGGGACCACGTATTCGGCGCATGCCTATCCGAAAACTTCAACGGCTGGGAAGACCTGGATAAGGATTACCCAAAGATTGACGAAAAATCCGGCAACAGCTTTGAAAACGGCTGCGCCAAGGCCATGAACGCCTACATCAAGACTTCGGTGAATTGGGCGTTGCAGCTGCACAGGAAGGGGATGGCCGAAGCCCTGTTGAACGACGCAAAGTTCTCCCGGAACGATCCCGTGCAGTAAGAGCGCACATTCGGCGCATCTCTGTTGCTGGAAGTCGGATTCCAGTTTCCGGACCCTGAAGCGATCAGCCTTGCCCTCGGGGCCCCTAGCGTCCTCTCCTCAATCCACTTCCTCGCTCCCCTCGGTTTCTGGCACTTCTTCCTTTGTCACGCGTTGTAGTTCCCGCCGAATCAGGTCGGAAGGGAAGCCAGCGGCCAGCAGAGAGCGGTACAGCGAAGCCATCTTCCGCTCGTCAATCTCTCCACGGAAAACACGCAGTTTCCTTGCAATCCTCTGCCGGATCACCGCCGCCGGGTCAGTCTCCTCGCTAGCATTCTTCAGCGCCACCTCAATGTGACGGTCCGGCACGCCCCGCGCCCGCAAATCCCGCGCAATGCGATACTCTCCCTGCTTGCGCGATTCTGTGCGGTGCCTCGTAAACTGCCGCGCATACCGCGCGTCGTCCAGCAGGTTTTCCCGCTTCAACCGTTCCACAACACGCTTGACCAGTTTTTCGTCTTCGCAACGCCGCGCCAGCGCCTTCTTCATCTCATGCACCGAATGCGCCCGCCGCATCAATGCCTTGATGGCTGCATCGTAAAGCTGCGCTTCCGTCTCGACTTGGCGTGGTTTCCCAAACACACGAAGAGCATAGAAGTAAGCGCAGGCTGAAACAAGCGCCGAGTTCCCCTGTCCAGCGGGCGAGATGTCTATGGCGCCTGCCATCGATTGATTCCGGAACAATAAGGTCGTGTTTGCATGACCCCCGCAGTGTGCGCCAGGTCACCCACCCTAATTTAGTCCGATATTACACTTTTCTCAGCGGACTGATTGAAAACACAGCGGTTTGCCTCTGTGCCTCTGTGGCACGCGAATTGCACTTCAACACTTTGGGAGATTAAGCACCATGGCCTACATCATTGTTGACACCTGCACGAAGGACGAACACTGTATCGAGACTTGCCCCGTCAATTGCATTCATCCCACCAAGGATGAGGCGGACTTTGCTACCGCCCCCCAGCTTTACGTCAATCCGGTGGAATGCATTGATTGCGGCGCTTGCGTCCCGGTTTGCCCCACCGGTTCCATCTTCGTTCTCGAAGAATTGCCGGAGGAGTACAAATCCTTCGTTGATAAGAACGCGGCGCACTTCAACTGAGCCGAGTTTCTGCCCTGCCCCGAGCTCACCGCCGCTGTGCGGTGAGCTCGTCTTTTTTTTGGCCAGTGCTTTGCTAGTCCTAATTTGGTTGGGTCTGCACCCCTCGCGCGTCCAGCCTACGAGGGGCAATCTATTCCGCGCACGTTGATTGGGAAAAACTACTTGCGGGAGAACCTCTCGAAGTCCGCCATCTGCGAAGCCATTTCCTCGCGCGCCGCGTCGGAGGCCGAGCGGATGCCCTGGATGCGCAGCTTGAATTCGTCGGGGTTGGATGCGCGTATCAGCGCTTCGTCCAGCGTGATGAGTTCCTTGCTATAAAGCTCGAACAGCGACTGGTCAAACGTCTGCATGCCGTATTGCGAAGTGCCCGCGGCGATGGCGTCGTGGATGAGCCGCGTCTTATCCGCATTGATGACGCAATCCCGGATGTACGCGGTGGCAATCATGACTTCCACTGCCGGCACGCGGCCCTTGTCGTCCGCGCGGCGCACCAGGCGCTGCGAAATCACGGCCTTTAACGTTGCGGCCATCTGCAAGCGAATCTGTTTCTGTTCCGGCGGCGGGAAGACCGCGATAATACGCTGAATCGTTTCCGTCGCATCCAAAGTGTGCAACGTCGAGAAAACCAGGTGGCCGGTTTCCGCGGCCAGCAGCGCCGTCGAGATCGTTTCCAGGTCGCGCATTTCGCCGACCAGAATCACGTCGGGGTCCTGGCGCAACCCGGCGCGCAATGCCGTGGAAAAGTTCGCCGTATCCACTTCCACTTCGCGCTGGTTGATGAAGCTGCGCTTGTCGCGGTGCAGGAACTCGATGGGGTCTTCAATCGTGATGATGTGATCGGAGCGGTTCGCGTTGATCCGGTCAATCATCGCCGCCAGCGTTGTGGACTTGCCGGAACCCGTCGTGCCGGTCACCAGCACCAGCCCGCGCTGCTCTTCGCATATCTTGGAAACGACTGATGGGAGATTCAGCTCTTCCACGGTACGAATTTTGGTGGGGATGACGCGCAAGACCATGCCAACGTTTCCGCGCTGCTGGAACACGTTCACACGGAATCTGCCCAGGCCCGCCACGCCGTACGCCATGTCCAACTCGGCCGTTTCCTTGAACTTCTGTTTTTGCCGGTTGGTCATCATGCTGAACGCCATCGAGAGCATCTCTTCCGGCGTCACGCGCGGCACGTCCGTCAGCGGGGTCAATAGGCCGTCCACGCGTAAATAAGGATGGTTGCCGACCTTCAAGTGCAAGTCGGAGGCTTTGTTCTCCACCGCGCGGCGAAGCAGATCGTCAATACTCAGAGCCATAAGCAGACACCCCGCAAGAACGCGCTTCCTGATCGAACGTAGCACCCGCCGCGCATGCCAACAAGGCAGCCGGGAAAGGGAGTTGCGCTCTAGTTACCTGAGCCTCCGGACAGGCAAAATTCCCCGTAGGGGCGCAGGACTCTTTACGCTGCTTGCCCAGAGCCTCGAAGGGAGTTGCGAAGGGCTGCGCCCCAAACGCTCAGACCTCAACCCTTGGGGGCTCCGATCATCATCAAACTCTCACTGGATTAGCCTGCTCAGAAATGCAGTGAAAAAACCCTATTCGACGATTCTCAAAAACGCGCGCACTCGAACCTACCTCTCCGTCTTCCGGAGGAACAGCGTATCGTACAACAACCCGGCCACGAATCCCCCGCCCAAAGGCCCCACCCAATATATTCCCTGATTCAGCCAGTGGTGCGAAGCCAGCGCCGGCCCGAATGCCCTGGCGGGGTTTAATGCTCCGCCCGTAAACGGCCCGGCAACCAGAATCCCCAGCGTAATCGTCAGGCCGATGCCAAATCCCCCGATCGCGCGGAACGCCCCACGCTCGTCTACCGCCGTCGCAAAAACCACCAGCACCAGGAAGAATGTCGTCACCGCTTCCAGCGCCAGGGCGCTCCAGGTCGGGAAATCACGCATCAGTTCCGGCGTGCCAAGCGCCACATTGCGCCAGGTTTCATCAGGGATGATCACCTTCAACAGAAACGCCGCAGCTACGGCTCCCAGCAGTTGCGCTCCCCAATACGCCAGCGTATCCAGCGTGGAAAGCCGCTTGGTCACCCAAAACCCAATCGTTATCGCGGGATTGAAGTGCCCTCCGGAAATATGTCCGAGCGCCGAAACCATGATGGCCATCGCCAGGCCCTGCACCAGCGCAATCGCCGGCAATCCCAGCCCGCCTGTGCTTCGCAAGTGCCAATCGACGCACACGGCGCCGGCGCCGAAAAAGATCAGCGCAAACGTTCCAAGAAATTCCGCAGTCAGTTTTTGTGTGAGGTTGTACATCGCACGCCCTCCGGAGCACAGCCTTGAGTACAACGCGATGCCAACGATTCTAGCCGGAAAGCGCAGCCCGCGCCAGAAAGGATGAAGCGAATTAGTTTACGAGATTTTGGTAGGGGGCAGCACGGCTGCACCCCATCTTGGCAAGATCTCAATACTTTGCAGAATTCTTACCGCGTAGCCACCACCGGCGCATTCACCGGCGTCAGCCAGTTGTGCCGGTCCGCTTTCCTTCCGCTGGTCAGCGCGAAGAACTCCTCTTGGATGCGCAGCGTGACCGGACCCGCCACCCCTTTGCCGATGGTGATGCGGTCAATCGAACGCAGCGGCGTGACTTCTGCGGCCGTTCCGACGAAGAAGACTTCCTCGGCGAGGTACAGCATCTCGCGCGGGATGTTCGCTTCCTTCACCGGAATATTCAAGTCCGCGGCGAGCTTAATGATGGAATCGCGCGTGATTCCGGGCAGAATGCTTGCGGCCACGGGCGGCGTTAGCAGCGTTCCGTCCAGCACCAGGAAAATGTTCATGCCGGAACCTTCGCTGACGTGCCCGCTGGCGTCCAGCGCGATGCCTTCGGCAAAGCCATTGATTTCGGCTTCCATGTGAATGAGCTGGGAGTTCATGTAATTGCACGCCGCCTTGGACATGGCCGGCAGCGTATTGGGCGCCATGCGCGTCCAGGAGCTGACGCAGACATCCACACCCTTGGCCAGCGCTTCGGCACCCAGATAAGCGCCCCAGCGCCAGCACGCCATGTACACCTCGACGACCGAGTGCAGCGGGTTCACACCCACTTCGCCGTAACCCCGCAGCACGATGGGCCGCACGTAGCAAGCATCGAGCTTGTTGAGGCGCACCAGTTCGATGGCGACGCTAGAAAGTTCCTCGGCGGTGTAAGGAAACTCCATGCGGTAAATCTTCGCGGAGTTAATCAGCCGCTGCATGTGTTCGTGCAGGCGGAACAGCGCAGGGCCTTGTTTTGTGTCGTAGCAGCGCAGGCCGTCAAAGACGGCAGAGCCATAGCTGACAACGTGGGAAAGGACGTGAATCTTCGCGTCGTCCCAGTTGATCCATTTTCCGTTGTGCCAGATTTTGTCGGTCTTCTGCACCGGCATGGTTTGCCTCCCTGGCTGAATCGATTTCAGCAGTTCGCAAGTTCAGAATATGCCACGGGTGCGGGAGCGTCAATGAAAACGCCCTGCTATAAACGAAAATTCGCAACCATTTTGGCGTGCTCTTTTTTCGCGTTGCGGCCAAATTGGCGGAGTTAGCGATTATCGGCCGGGGGCGCGTTTTCCGTCGGCCTGCCTTCCATCATGTAGGCCGCGGTCGCGAGAAGCTTCCCGTTGTGATTTTCCCAAATGCCCAGGAGAACGAAGGGCAGAATCGTGGCCACCGCCCAGAGCTTGGCGTTGCGCGGTAGCTTGGCTTCCGGCTCCCAACGGAAAAGCTGCGAAGAGATGAAGGCGGCCAAAACCGCCCACGCGAGCAGAGAGACCACCACGGTGCCGAGAGAATACAAGTGAGCATCGGCTAGCATCGCCCGCTGCAAGCCATAGACGAAATAGGTTGCAGGCAGGAAGAGCCCTACGCGCTGAACCATGTGCGGGAGCACAGCCAGTGGGACTGTCGCTCCAGAGAGAAAGATCAGGGCGAACCAGAGAAGTTGGTTGATGATCTGCGTTTCCTGCGCGGTGTTGGTCACGCTGGCGACAACCAGGCCCATGGCTCCAAATGCGGTGATCCCTAGAATCACAAGTGCAAATACGCTGATCAGGTTGCCGAACGTGGTGACGTGATAGATGAATCGTGCGAGCAACAGCTCCAGGATTACCGTCGGCAGGATGAGCACATAGTTCGCCAGAATGCTGGACATAATCATGCTTGACGCAGCAATGGGCGCAAGTCGAAACCGGCGCAGGATTCCCTGTTCGCGCCAAGTGACCAACTGCATGCTGAGTCCCCAGAATGTCCCCATCACCGTAAAGGACAAGATCGCGCCCATCCAGTACCTGACAGCCCCCGGCTTGCCTTTGGCAAGGACTCCGGTGTAAAGAAAGAAAATCGCCATCGGCATGACCAGGCTGAAAAAGAGAAATGTTTTATTTCGCAGGGTGATGCGAATGCGCATTGCCGCAAGCGTGAGTATCGTTTTCAATCTCGCAGCCTCCTTCCGGTCAGCTCGATGAACACGTCTTCCAGCGAGGGCGTGGCAATTTCCAGGCTCACCAGTTCGTTGCCCTGCGCTTCCAGATATTTCACCAGCGCCACGATGGCCGGAGCGGTCCGCTGACAATGGAGCACGTAGGCACCGTCCACTTCCAGCGCGTCGGCAACTCCCTCGAGTTGCTTCAGTGCTTCCTTCGCCGCGGGTTTGGCCAGCCGCACCTCCAAGCGCGTCGTGTCACCGGAGCGCTGCTTCAATTCCCGCGGCGTGCCCGAAGCAATCAACTTGCCATGGTCAATGATGGCCACGCGGTCGCACAGCTTCTCCGCCTCTTCAATGTAGTGCGTGGTCAGGACGATGGTCTTCTTTTCGCGCTTCAGCTCTTCGATGATCCCGTAAATCTCGCGACGCACCTGCGGGTCCAATCCCGCTGTCGGCTCATCCAGAAACAGCACTCGCGGATCGTTCACCAGCGCCATCGCCAGCGCCAGCCTCTGTTTTTGCCCGCCGGAAAGCTGGTTGTAAAACGAATGCCGCTTCTCTTCGAGCCCAAACCTCTTCAGCAAATCATCGGGATTCCGCGTGCGTTTGTAGAAGCTGGCAAACAGCCGGATCGCCTCGCTCACGCGCAGTTTGTCGGGAAGGGAAGTAGCCTGCAGCACTGCGCCAATCTCATTCTTCAATTCGTTGGGATTCTTTTGTGGATCTAGCCCGCAAACCGTGGCCCGCCCGCCGTCGGCCACGCGCAAACCCTCCAGCACTTCGATGGTGCTGGTCTTTCCGGCGCCGTTCGGGCCCAGCAGGCCAAACACTTCGCCCTCTTCCACGCTGAAGCTGACGCCGCGCACGGCTTCCACTTCGCCGTAGCGTTTCACAAGATTTTCGACCTGCAGAACGGGGTTCGCCATGGTTAAGAATCCTCTATGGTACCCCAGGTTGGCAGGGCAGTTCTAAGTTATAAGTTGCCAGTTTTAAGTTTAAGAAAATATTGAGGAAAAGGAGAAGAGGTGCAGAGTTCAAGAATGTCGGCGCGCCGACAATATAATTAATCATATAGTATATAGTTAACATGGCGGAAGAAAACAAAAGAGTTATGGGAGAACGCATTTTGCGGTGTGCGGTCGGGTGGATTCCT
>DLMH01000085.1 GCA_002478115.1 Candidatus Acidiferrum typicum
GCCTCTTCGGCCAGTGTCTCCCAAGATATTGAAATCCTAACCCGCCCGAAGGAATTTTGTTCCAAAAAGAAACGCCGAGACGAATTGCGGCCCAGCCTGGGTCGTCCTAACTATAGCTCAATAAGCGCGCGCTGGGGGAGGCTGACGTGGGGTATATTGGCTCCGTAACAAATGCAGCTCGGGGGACTGGGTTGGGAGGGGGGATTCAGATGAGGATGAATCGAATTGGACTGGGCTTTGCGCTCATCGCGGTTATGAGTTTTGGCGGGGTATGGGTTGGGCTCGGACGGGCTGCCGGTCCTTCCGGCTACCAAGTCATCAAAAGCGTTCCCGTAGCCGGCGACGGGTTCTGGGACTACGTCACCGTGGATAGCGCCGCACGCCGCATTTACATTTCGCATGGCACCAAAGTCGTCGTGCTCGACGCCGATTCGTTCGCTGCCGTCGGTGAAATCCCGGACACCCAGGGGGTCCACGGCATCGCGATCGCGGCCGACCTCGGCAAAGGCTTTACCAGTAACGGCCGCGCGAACACGGTCACCATTTTCGACCTGAAATCGCTGAAAACGCTGGGTACGGTGAACGCAGGACAGAATCCCGATGCCATCGTTTACGATAGCGTGAGCAAGCGCGTCTTCACCCTGAACGGCCGCAGCAAAGACGCCACCGCCATCAACGCCGCCGATGGCTCCGTTGCCGGTACGTTGGAGCTCGCGGGCCGCCCCGAATTTGCCGCCGCGGATGGCACAGGAAAAATCTTCGTGAATATTGAAGACACTTCGGAACTCGTCGAGATTGACGCGCAATCCATCAAGTTGCTCCATCGCTGGCCCCTCAAGCCCTGTGAAAGTCCTTCGGGCCTGGCCATGGATCAGAAGAATCGCCGCCTTTTCGTGGGTTGCCACAACAAGATGATGGCCGTGGTGAACGCGGACACAGGAAAAGTGATTGCCACCCCGGCCATAGGCGAAGGCGTGGACGCGAACACTTACGATCCGGGAACGGGCTTGGCCTTCTCTTCCAACGGGGAGGGCACGCTCACCGTCGTGAAACAGGAAGGACCGGACAACTATTCTGTGCTGGAGAACGTCCCCACCAAGAGGAGCGCCCGCACGATGGGCCTCGATCTTAAGACCCACAACGTGGTCTTGCCTGCTGCGGACATGGAACCGCCGAAAGAGGGAGAGGGGCGCCCGACGATGAAGCCGGGCACTTTTGTCCTAATTGTAGTTGGTAAGTAGAACTGGCGAAATCTCAGGGCACGACGCGATAGTTGTGAATGCCGGCTCCAAACGAGAAGCTGGCTCCGGCCACCTGCGGCAACCACCAGAAACGCCGCATCAAGCCATGATTGCTGTTCATCATGTGGTGCCCCAGATAATCCATTACAGCCGGGCTCACTTGCGTAGCGGCGTACATCGCGCCGGAGTGCGCAAACGGACGCATCAGGGGATCACCTTCCGTGCCGTAGCCGCCGGAAATGGCGCGCCGCGTGGACCACGCATCGAATGCGGCGGCGCTGTGCCCCGTCGCCATCAAGGCGTACCAGATCTTGCGCTGGCGCGGAGATTCGACCGGCCGAATCACAGCGGGCTTGATGGGCGCGTTCAAGATTGACGCACTGCCCGGAGTTATGCCCTCTGCGGCGGAAGATAAGGAAGCATCTGCATCACTGCCTGCTGAAGCAGACAGTTTGGGCGCGGGTGCATCCGGGAGTTTCGACTTGGTGGTGGAATCCGGCTGGGGTGCACTGGAATTGCTGGCGACCAAGGTGGGTGATTCCGCGACAGCACGAAGGGTATCAACCGGCAGCGCGGTACAGCAAAAAATCACGAGCGCGGATAGTACCAAGATGCACCTCAGAAGTCGCAGGCCGGGGGTGGGTTCCTGGTACGCTGCAACTCCTGTCCACTCTACTGTACCAAAGGACAGGTGTCACTGGCCCATTGGTCACATTTTCCCCTGGTACTTTCCCGGGGCGGGGTTCTGGAGCGATCGTACCGGCCGGTTCGACACTCCCTCGCGATTCGGAGAAAAGACCTGCTATAATCCGGCCCAAGAAGCCGTGGTCCTTGGATCGGGGGAAAATGGCTGGTTCGGAATCATCGGCGAAACGCGCACGCATCCCGCAACGTGGCCCGCAGCCACCTCGATTCATCGTCATTGAAGGCCCACTTCGTGTTGGGAAAACCACGCTGGCGCGGCTGCTCGCCGAACGCCTCCATGCGCGCCGCATTTACGATTGTGAAGATAATCCTTTTCTGGCTGATTTCTATGCCGGCCTTCCCGGAGCCGCTTTCCGCACGCAAATGTGCTTCCTGATGGAGCGGCAGAAGCGTATTCGCGAAGGCCTTTCCGGTGATGCGCCCGGCCTTGTGGTGAGCGATTTTCTGATGGAAAAAGACCGTATCTTTGCCAACCTCAGCCTCGACGACGAAGAGCTGAAACTTTACGAGCGCTATTACGAGGCGGTCACGGTCGAACTTCCGCAACCTGATTTGGTGATTTATCTCCAGGCTAAGCCGGAAGTGCTGCTCGGCCGCATTGCCAAGAAAAAGGCGCACGAGGAGCGCCAGATTTCGACGGAGTACGTTCAGGAAGTGGCACGCGCCTACGAGCATTTCTTTTTCCGCTACGAGGGCGCGGATCTCCTGGTCATCGAAACCTCGGAAATCGATTTCGTTGAGAAGAACGAGGATTTGCAGCAGCTCCTGCGACGCTTGCAGGAGCCGGTCAAAGGCACGCAGTATTTCCTTCCCCTCGGCGGCTCCGACTGAAGGCGGCTTGCGCGCCGCACTGGTAGTTTCTTTTCCTCTTCAATTCGCATAGAGTGCCATCCGGAGCGTTTCGCAACTCGCTTGGGAGGATGGCCATGGATCGCTGGACACGACGCAAGTTTTTTCTGACATCGCTGGCGGGGAGCGCGTTCGCCGGCGCGGGTAGGCTCTTTGGCAAAACACTGGAAGTAACCGATGGCAATCGCCCCGGTCCTCGACTTCTCGGCCCAGCGCCAGTTGCCGGCACGCGTCCGCTGATCATTTCTTCGGCCAACGGCTTGAACGCCCTCGACAAGGGCATGCAAATCCTGAAGGGCGGCGGCGATACGCTCGAGGCGGCCGTCGCCGCTGTAACTGTCGTGGAAGACGATCCCAACGATGACAGCGTAGGCTACGGCGGCCTGCCCAACGAGGAGGGCGAAGTTGAACTGGACGCCAGTGTGATGCACGGCCCGACGCGCCGCGCCGGCAGCGTGGCCTCCGTCCGGCGCATCAAAAATGTCTCGCGGCTGGCCAAAACGGTCATGGAACGCACCAACCACGTGATGATTGTGGGTGACGGGGCGCGGCGCTTTGGCCTCGCCGAGGGTTTCGAGGAGATGAATCTCCTGACCGAGCACTCGCGCAAAATCTGGCTGGCCTGGAAAGCCAAAACGAGTTTCAACTGGCGGCCGGGCACGGACAGCCCAGAATGGAAAGAGCATGTTGCGGCGCTGTTCGATTACGATGCTGAAAAAATCGCATATGCCATGCGCGTCATCACGTCCCCGCCAACCGGCACAATCAACTGCCTCGCGGTGAACGCCAAAGGGGAAGTCAGCGGCACCACCACGACGTCCGGCCTGGCGTGGAAAATTCCCGGGCGCGTCGGCGATTCGCCGGTGATCGGCGCGGGACTCTTCGTCGACGGGGAGGTGGGCGGCGCCGGGTCCACGGGCAAAGGCGAGGAAAACATCAAGATTTGCGGCGGCCATACCATCGTCGAAATGATGCGTAAGGGAATGAAGCCGGACGATGCCTGCCTGGAAGCAGTGGGGCGCGTGGTACGCAACTACAACGGTGACAAGAAGAAGCTCACCACTTTCCATCTCTATTTCTATGCCGTGAATAGAGATGGCGAGTACGGCAGTGCTTCTCTCTGGAAGAATGGCTACGAGGAGGGCAAAGGAGCCATGTTTGCGGTCCACGACGGCACGCCAGCCCGCCTGGTTCCCTGCAAAACTTTCTTCGACGAAATTGGTCACGAAGAATAATGCGCCGGTAATTTGCCCGCCCTATACTGGCGTATATGGACCGGGCAAATGTTCTCATCATAGGCGGCGGAGTAGTTGGCTGCGCGATTGCCGAAGCGCTCTCCCGCCGTTGGCAGGATGTTTTTCTTGTTGAGCAGTATCCAAAACTTGGAATGGCCACGAGCACGCGCAATAGCGGCGTGATCCATTCCGGAATCTACTATCCGAAAAACTCCTGGAAGGCGCGTCACTGCGTGGAAGGCAATCGCCTGACCAAGGAATTCTGCGCCAGGCACAACGTGCCCAGCCGCACCACGGGAAAGCTTGTCGTCGCGAAGGACGCTTCCGAAGAGAAAGAGCTTCTCGCCCTGATGAAAAAGGGAGAGGGCAACGGCGTAGAGGACCTACGGATCATCGATTCGGCTGGCATACGCGCCATCGAGCCTCACGTCAAAGGCCATGCGGCGCTTCTGGTGCCTTCCACGGGCATTTGCTTCGCCGAAGACCTGGTGCATGCGTTCGCGCGCGTTGCCGAGGAGCAGGGAGCAAACCTCGTCAATCACGCCAAGGTCACTTCATTGGAACCGGTGAAGGATGCCGTTCGCGTGCGCTTGCGCATCGGCGATGAGGAGCAGTCCGAAACGGAAGCCATCGAGGCGCGCTGCGTTATCAACGCCGCGGGACTCTACTCCGACGAAGTTGCGCAACTTCTCGGCCCGCGTCCCTGGAAGATTTATCCGGTGCGCGGGGAATATTGCGAAATTCGCGGTCCGCAGGCGGGACTGATCCAGAACCTGGTCTATCCTCTGCCCCATCACGACGGACTCTCGCTCGGCCTGCACTTCACGAAAACTCTTTGGGGAACGGTGCTCGTTGGGCCGACGGCCGCCTACGTCGAGGGCAAGGACAACTACGAACGCGACCGCATGACCATCTCCGAATTTGTTTCGGATGCGAAGACCATGCTGCCGGAACTCGAGGAGAGCGATCTGCAACTCGGTTACACGGGCCTGCGCCCGAAACTCGTTCCGCCGGGCGGCCAGGGGATTGCCGATTTTGTGATTGAGGCGGACAAGGAAGTGCCGCGCGTCATTCAACTGGTGGGAATCGAATCGCCCGGACTGACCGCCGCACCAGCCATCGCCAAGCATGTCAGTGCATTAGTCGAGCAGGTGCTCAACTAGAAGTTCGCTCATAAGTGCTTATGGCGACCGACTTGCGCACCTCAGAGGTTAAAACCCCTGAATTTCGGCAGCTTTTGGGCACGGCTGAAGAGGCTGCGGGAGAATACCGAAAGAACTTTCTTCAGGGGCTAAAGCCCATCGATATTAGCGGTTTTACGCCAGGGCTGAAGCCCCGGCCTCCTAAAGAAGCGGCTTTTTCCGCAAGCTGTGCCCTTTGCTGCGCTCTGGGTAAAAAGCCGTGCCCTCCCGGGAGCCATTTATGAGGAGGCTTATTATTCGACCACAATGCGGAGGAATTTCTTTTTGCCGACGCGGACGCTGTAGGTTTCGGGCTGGTCCACATTCAACTTGTAGGCGGGATCTTGTATCGTGGCGCCGTTGATCTCTAGGCCGCCCTGTTTGATGAGGCGTTCTGCTACGGATGTGGAGGCGATGCCCTCGAACGAAGCGAGAATCTTTGACCACTTTACGATGCCGCTCGGGAGTGCAAGCGTGGTGAACTTATCAATTTCGCGTAGTTTTGGAAACGTAATCTGGAGGCCACCGGGTACTCGCTTCATGCGGACTTCGTCCATTTCCGCCGGTGCCTGCCGGTCGCGGAATACCCGTTGGAAATTTTCGGCCGCTTTGCGCCCCGCATCCGCGCCGTGAAAGCCGCTCACCACCTCTTCCGCGAGACGCATCTTCACATCCATCGGATGGACGCGGCCTGACTGCACTTGCCCTTTCAGCGATGCGATTTCCTGCGGCGCGCGGTCGGTGACCAGTTCGTAGTAGGACCACATCAGCTCGTCCGGAATCGACATCAACTTCCCGAACATCTCCCCGGGTGCCTCGGTAATCCCGACATAATTTCCCAGGCTCTTGGACATCTTTCGCTCCCCGTCGAGCCCCACGAGGATGGGCATCAGCACCGCGATCTGCAATTCCTGGTTGTACTCCCGCTGAATCTCGCGTCCGATCAGCAGATTGAATTTCTGCTCCGTTGCGCCGAGCTCCACATCCGCTTCCAGCACTACGGAATCGTAAGCCACCAGCAGCGGGTACAAAAATTCGTGCACGGAAATGGGCTGCTGTTCCGAAAGACGCTTGCGGAAATCCTCTCGCTCCAGCATGCGCGCCACGCGATACTTGGCGCACAACCGCACGATGTCGTAACTCGACAGCTTGTCCAGCCACTCGCTGTTGTAGCGGATTTCGGTCTTGCTGCGATCCAGAATCTTGAAGACCTGCTCAAGATATGTCTCCGCGTTGGCGTTCACCTGCTCGCGCGAAAGCGGCGGGCGCGTTTCCGATTGCCCGGTGGGATCGCCAACCATGGCCGTGAAATCGCCGATCAAGAAGACCGCGGTGTGGCCCATTTCCTGGAAGTGCTTCAGTTTGCGGATCACCACCGTGTGGCCCAGGTGAATGTCCGGCGCCGTGGGGTCCACGCCCAGCTTCACGCGCAGGGGCTTGCCGGTCTTGAGCGACTTTTCCAGCTTCGCGCGCAGCTCCGCTTCGGGCACAATTTCCGCCACGCCTTTCTTCAAGTACGCGAGTTGTTCTTCCACGGGTTTAAACTTGGCTTGTGTCATCTCGATTTGCCGCTCGAGGCGGTGCGCATCACGCGCCGGCCCACGATCTTGAACTTTCCCTCGAGGATAATTTTCACGGCCTCGGTGTAAATCCGGTGCTCTTCCTTCAGTATGCGCTCGGACAGCGCGTGTTCGTCATCCGCATCCTGCACGGGCACGATCGCCTGCACGATGATGGGTCCCGCATCCAGATTCTCGTCCACAAAATGCACCGTGCAGCCTGCAACCTTCACGCCGTAGTCCAGCGCCTGCTTCTGCGATTCCAGGCCGGGAAACGACGGCAGCAGCGACGGGTGAATGTTCAGAATCCGCTGCGGGAACTCCGCAACAAAATAGGGCGACAACAATCGCATGTAGCCCGCAAGGCAGATCAAATCCACCTTATGTTCGTGCAGGACCGCAGCCACCTGGCGATCATAGGCTTCCCGTTCCAGCCCCTTCGACGGAATCAGCCTGGTTGCAATTCCCCGGGCCTTCGCGCGTTCCAATCCGCGGGCGTCCGGTTTGTTGCTGATTACGATGGCGATTTCGGCGTTGGGAATGCGCCCGGCGGCAACACTCTCCGCCAGCGCCTCGAAGTTCGAGCCGCGGCCACTCAAGAGCACGCCGATGCGCTTCGTCATAAAGAAAAAAGTTAACACAGCCAGACACGGGGACCAAATGCACAGCCAGGTGATCGTTGCCTTGGTCTCTGGTCACGTGGCGGGGAATTGACCTGATGCTAACGAGGCGAATCACTCCGAATCACGGACAGGTTGCGTACGGCGTGTTTGCCGCTCCAGCCAAAGTCCATCCGCGCGGCCGTTCCCTAATCGTATGCTGGGCCACTAGAGGCGCCACGAAGGGCTTTAAGTCAGGCCCAGGCGCTTCACCAGCGTCTGGATGATCACGTGTACATGCTCGAGGGCGATTTCTCCCAGACTCTGTTTCTGCGGCGCCTTGACGTCACGCAAGATGATCCACAGCCCGGGGCGGTACACCTCGTCATCGCCGGGGCAGATCGCACCGGTCAGTTGCACAATCTCAAAATGTGGAATTTGCGTGAGGTCGAGATCCACCAGCAGCGAGGAATTGGGCAGTGGCGGGGGATTTGCGATCAGCTCCGTCAATACCGCGCGGGCATCATCCACCAGATCGCGGAAGCCTTGGGACACCAGAAGCACATCAATGTCCCTCGGGGTCGGCTGCTCGATCTGGTGCAAATCGTAGTCCGGCAACGGATTCATCAGCGGTATTTCAATCGCCGCGGAAGGCTGGTTTTTGTCAGGTGAGATGCGCAGGGACATGAGAGCTTCCGCCGGACATTCTTTCACGGATCGCCGAAAAAGGCACCCGTGATGAGGCAATTCCGTTTACCTTGCGCCCCGACGCGTGGCGCGCCAGGCGCAGGGATTAAAACCCCCGAATTTCTGGAGCTTTTCGGAGCGGCTGAACAGGGTGCGGAAAAAGGCTTAAAACCATTTCCTCAGGGGCTAAAGCCCAATAATAGCCAAGCACTTAATGTCGGAGCTAAAGCTCCGACCCCCTAAACTGCGGAGTTTTTCCGCAAGGTGTGGAGTCGTGCCCTCCCGAAAACAATTTGTGAGACAGTTTCTCCTCACTTCGGATACGGGCTGCCCGATAAGGTCGCAAAGGCCCGGTAAATCTGCTCGGCAAGCATCACCCGCGCCAGCTCATGCGAATAGGTCATCGCGCTGAGCGACACTTTCTGCTTCACGCGTCCCCGCAGTTCGCCGGGGAATCCATCCGCATCACCGCACACGAAGATGATTTCCCGCGTGCCGCGATCGCGCTGCTCCCTCAGCCATTTCGCGAACGAATCCGAATCGTAAGATTTTCCCCCGGCATCCAGGAGGACCGCCGTGCCGGCACGATCGGCATCCAGCTTCTTTACTGCCGCGGGAGTGTCTCGCACCTCGGTCACTTCGATGGGGCAGGACCTCGCGATGCGTTTCACATACTCATGCAGGAGCGCGCAGAGCTCCGCACGCCGCGTTTTTCCCAGCAGCAAAAGCCGAATCTTCATGCCGCGAGTCTACCGCGTCGCCACCGGTGGTTGTCATTTATCTCTGTTTCGTCGGAAGACGTGCACGGCGCAAGATCTGATGGTGGCCCGGCTGCGCGTTTTCCAGGGTGGCGGAAAAACTGACGGGCGGCCATCTTCAGGGGCTAAAGCCCATTGGTATTAGAAGCGTTATGCCGGGGCTGAAGCCCCGGCCTCCTAAAGAATCAGATTATCCCTGCAGCCTGATCCGCCGGAGCAATCCATGTTCGCTTGGCAGAATTACACCCAGCCGTATTTCTTTCTCTTCTCCAGCAGCGTCTTGCGGCTGATCCCCAGGATCTTTGCCGACCGGCCGATCTGATTGCGCGTCGCCTTCAACGTCGCTTCAATGGCTTCACGCTCAACGTCTTCCAGCGAACGCGCACCAGCTTCCGGGCGGTTTCCATCCAGAATGGCGCGCATGTGGGCAGGCAGATGCTCCGCTTCAAGCGTCTCTCCCTGGCCGCAAATCACGGCTTCCTTGAGGGTGTCGCGCAGTTCCCGAACGTTGCCCGGCCAGCGGTACTTTTCTAGGACCCCCTTGGCCACTTCGCTCAGCCGAATCTTTGGCCTCCCGTGGGTCGCTCCAATCCCCGCCAAAAGATGCTCCGCCAGGGCTAGTATGTCCGCGCGGCGCTCCCGCAGCGGTGGCATCCAGATCTTGACCAGGTCCAGCCGATAATAGAGATCTTCCCGGAAACGACCTTCTTTTACCGCCGTGGCTAAATCCGCATTGGTCAACGCGATGATGCGCGCCTCAACGCGAAGGTGTTCCTTACCGCCCAGGCGCTCGAACACCCGCTCTTCCATCACGCGCAAGAGCCGCGCTTGCGTGCTGGCCGCCAGCGCCGCCACTTCATCGAGGACGATGGTGCTTTTGGCGTCCAGCTCGAAGCGCCCAGGCTTCCGCTCCGCTGCGCCGGGAAACGCGCCGCGCTCGTGCCCGAAGAGTTCGCTCTCCAGCAGTGGAGGCGGCAAGCTTTCGCACTCGATTTTTATGTAAGGAGTGTCGCGCCGGGGCCCAAGTTCGTGGATCAGGCGCGCAAGGTAATCTTTTCCAGCGCCGCGCTCTCCGGTGATGAGGACCGTCGCAGGAACGGGAGCAACGCGCTCCGCGAGTTCGAAGAGACGCTGCGATGCCGGATCCTTGCAGATCCAGGGCAATCGCTCGCTTGCCATAACCAATGGGCTTCTCCAGCCGCCCGCGTTACCCGCCGGCGACGTTCTGACCTGGTTTCAGCCCACTCGCTTTGAAAGCTCTTTTCGGCCTGTCTCCGGCTCGTCTGGAATCGCCAGCACCGGCGCCGACCGCCACAATCTTTCCAGATCGTAGTAACGCCGCGCTTGCTCCCCGAAGACGTGAACGATGAAGCTTCCAAAATCCAAGAGCGCCCATTCCGACGACCGTTGGCCTTCGCGGTGCTCCGGCGAGCGCTTCAATTCCTTGTACAGCACCTCTTCAATTCCGGTGCAGATGGCCTGCAATTGCGGCCGGCTGTACCCCGTACAAATCACGAAGTACCGCGTGAACGCCCCCACACCGTGCAGGTCCAGCACGGTGATCCCGCCCGCTTTCTTCTCTTGCGCCGCCTCGACGGCCTTGCGCACAGCCTGGGGTAACGATTCCAGTTTCACCGGTACAAACCCTGCTTCAAAATGTATTCCTCCACACGCCCCGAGACAAGCCCATGAATGGACTGCCCGCGGTTTGCCTTCCGCCGAATGTCCGTGGCACTGACTTCGCTGGACACATTCTCCAATAGATAGACGGTTGTCCGCTCCAATTGGGCTACCACGGGTGAGCCATTAGCCACCACTTCGTCCTCTTTCTCCCGCTCAGCATCCGGCCGCCCGTGCAAGTCCGGCGGAATCACCAGCCTCAGTGCCTCCAGGCGGATGCCCGGGCGGTTGGCAATCACAAAATCGCACAGTCCCAGCAGGGTCTCATATTCCTTCCACATCGGTATATCCAGAAATGCGTCCGCCCCAATAATGAAGAAAATCCGGCCCCCCTGCCCGTGGTACGCATGCCGGAAATAGCGCACCGTATCCACCGAATAGTGCAACTGCGTCCCGCTGAAATCCTCCCCGGCCTCCGCCAGCGACGGCACGAAGTGGGGGTGCTCCGAGCACGCCAGCGCGACCATCGCAAACCGGTGTGGGAACGGGGCCAGGTGCTGCTTCAGCTTGTGCGGCGGGCGGCTCGCCGGGATGAAGTGCATCTCGTCGAAATTGAAGCGCCGGTCCGCTGCTCGCGCCACCACCAGGTGGCCTGCATGAATGGGGTCAAAGGAGCCGCCAAAAAGAGCGATGCGCCGTGGATGAAGTTTTGCCGCTGTGCGGTGCGCCTGCGCCGTCGTCAAACCGTGCCCTCCGCCATCCCCACGCCAACCCCCTGTTCACCGGGAAGCCAGAGCCTGAGCCTGTGTCAAAGCGAACTGTCAGGCGTCCCAGAGTTCCACGATTCTCTCACGAAATCTTCCCGACAGGTGGCCCACCCTCGTCAGGTTCCGAATCATCTGGGTCTTCATAAGCCCCAATATCCACATAGTCCACATCTGCTCCGGGGGCTGTGTCCACGTCGCCCAATTCTTCCTTTGGAATCTTATCCAGGGCATCCGCCATGGCGCGCACGAGTTCTTTCACGCCCTCGCCCGTCGGCGCCGAAATCGCATGGAATTCCAGGCCCCTCTCGGCGCAAAACTTTTTCAACTCCTGCAACTTCGTGCGGTCCGTGGTCGCGTCCAGTTTGGTGGCGACCACGATCATTGGTTTATCGATCATGGTGCCGCTGAACGCCGCCAGTTCACCTTTAATAATCTCAAAAGCCTTGACCGGGTCCATTTCCGCTATGTCGCTGGTATCGATCAAGTGCGCCAGCAGTCGCGTCCGCTCCACATGGCGCAGGAAGCGAATCCCCAGCCCAGCTCCCTCGCTGGCTCCTTCGATCAACCCCGGCAGATCGGCAACCACAAACGTCCGCCCCAGCTCGCTGCCGTGGCCGCCCGTGCCCCCGTCCGCGTTCACCACGCCCAGGTTTGGCTCCAGCGTCGTGAACGGGTAATTCGCAATCTTCGGCCGGGCCGCGCTGATCACCGAAATCAACGTGGACTTGCCCGCATTCGGGAAGCCTACCAGGCCCACGTCGGCCAGCAGCTTCAGCTCCAGCCGCAGCCGGCGCTCCTCGCCCGGTTGCCCTTCTTCTCTCTCCCGAGGCGCCTGATGCCAAGGCTTCGCAAAGTGCTGGTTGCCGCGCCCGCCTTTTCCTCCCTGGGCCACGAGGATTCTCTGCCCGGGCTTCTTCAAATCCACAAGCAGCCCCTCGCCCTCTTCGTCGAAGACCAGCGTGCCCACCGGCACTTTCAGGATGGTATCTCCGCCGGATTGCCCCGAGCAGTTGGAACCCTCGCCGTGCCGCCCGCGGTCGGCTTTGAATTCCCGGTTGTAGCGGTAGCGCAGCAGCGTGTTGTCGTTCTGGTCCGCTTCCACATAGATGCTGCCGCCGCTGCCGCCGTCGCCGCCCGAAGGCCCGCCGCGCGGCACGTACTTTTCCCGCCGGAACGCCACGCAGCCGTTCCCGCCGTCTCCGGCCTTCACATAAATCTTGGCTTCATCTACGAACATAATCCTTCTTCTCTGCAAACAGCGCGCTTCGACAACCGCAAAACAAAAACGGCCCCGACAAGAGTCGGGGCCGCCCGGAACTCTGCGATCCTAATTCGCGGCCTTGGCGGCTTCCGCGGGCGTCACGCTGATAAAGCGGCCCCGGTTGCCCTTGTCCTCGAACTTGACGTATCCCGTCACCAGCGCGAAGAGCGTGTCGTCCTTGCCCTTCATGACGTTTTCGCCGGGCTGGTGCCTGGTGCCGCGCTGCCGCACCAGAATCGTGCCCGCGTTCACCAGTTGCCCGCCGAAGCGCTTCACGCCCAGCCTCTGCCCGTGTGAATCGCGGCCGTTTGTCGATGATCCGCCGCCCTTCTTATGTGCCATGACGCAATCCCTTTCCTTTTAAACTTGCCGGCCCGGCAATGTGGCGCCGCTCGATTTACAGCTTGATCTCGTTGACCTCAACGGCCGTGAAGTTCTGCCGGTGGCCCCGCTGAATCTTGTACTGGTTGGTCTTCTTGAACTTCAGCACGGTGAGCTTCTTCCCGCGGCCCTGCGACACGATTTTCCCGGTCACCGAGGCAGTTGAGGCGTCCGAACCCGCCAGGACCTTCTTGTCATCGGTGTGCACCGCCAACACGGTTCCGAACTTCACCTGCTCGCCCACTTCACCGCTGACGCGTTCGATGCGGATGGTGTCGCCGGGTGCGACACGATACTGCTTACCCCCGGTCTGTATGACGGCGTACATCTGCCCTCCAAAGGCTATAGACAAACCACTATTATACGGGTCCCTGCGCGGCAGCGTCAACGCGCGTATTTCAACGTTATCAGGTCAGTCTTCTTATCAGCTGCCTGCACGGCCGGGTTGAGACCACCGCAGGTTCCAGGAAGAGGACTCTTTTCGACCTCGCCGCATATTTGCAGCCAAGACACCTGCGCACCCAACTGGCTGAATTACTTCCAGGTGCGCCGCCATCCACCCGGAACAATGTCACGCCCTCGGGAAAACCTTGCCACAAGCCGACTTACCATTGCTTAAACCTGAAATTGCCGCAGATGATGATCTAGATGCTGATACATCAACGCCGCCCATTCCACCGGAGTCAGCGGCCCGAAAAAGAAGTGCGGATGCTTCGTGCATACCCCAGGCCCACCCGCTGCAAAGCGGTCAATCAATCCGCGCAGCCGTTGCCGCTCCACCACGAGGTCCCGCTCATCGCTCACCACTAAGCTCTTGTCCGTCCCCGAATTGCGGGGCATCGGCTTCTCGTTCACGATCATCGACTTCTTCGCCAACGGCCCCAGCAGCCGCCCAATCAATATTCGCGGCGGAATCTTCTCTCCCAACGCCATCTCCATCGCCGCGGAGCAATGCGCCAACGCCTGCGCTGGATTCATCTTACCCCACAGCCGCTCGCTATCCGGCCTCAGCTGCCCCATCCGTTCCTTCACCTCTTCTACCGTTGCCGCTTCAAAGAGATTCTTCATGCGGAAACTCTCCCCAGCTAACCCCTCACAAGCGAGTGCGCCCAGCGACTCCCGCCGTGAAACTACAGTGTGTCCCGTCATCATCGTTTCTTTTATTCGGGTCATCCTCAGTGGCTGTGCTGCTGAGCTGCCGATCGAATCCTTGCCAGCAGGTCGTCCCATCCTCGCAAGACGCTGGCCGGGGAAACCTGTCGCTCTTCGTTGTGGCGCCCCTAAAAGTCGAAGCGGTAGCCCAGGATCATCTTTCCAATTAGGTGATCCGTCGATCGCGTCACGCCGACGCCCACCCCGAAATTCACTTCCCACTTCGGCGACAGATTCAGGTCGATCGCCGGGAAAAACTGTTGTTGCTGCTGGGCGATGGGGTCGAACCCGGTAACCGGCCCCAGCGAGCCATAATACTCAAATCCCGCCGTTACCTTCTTCGTGATGTCGTAGCTTAGCTTCACGTTGGGCGAAAACACAAATCCCTGCCCGGCGCTCGCCCCATGGATGGATTTGTCAAAACTGGGATTAAACGCGAAATACCAGCGCCCCACCTGCTTATCCACAATCGGCCGAAGTTCGTACGTCCAGGTATCCACCGAAAACTGGCTGCGCTGATAGCCAATTTCCTGCGAAATGCTGACGCCTACCGGCCAGTGCCACTTTTTTGGCGCGCGCACGCGCGGCCGGATATGGCTGCCAACATAATCCCAGCCATAGCCATTCTGCGCCGCGGTGAAGATGTAAAAACCGGTCTCAAACCAGTCGGTGAAGCCATGCGTGATCTCGAGCGTTTCGTGCCATTGGTGATTCGTGGGCCGCATGCCATCTTCAAAAGTTTTCGAGCCCTGGAAGGTGAAGTTGCTGTGCAGCTCGAACATGGTGTGCCCGGGGTCCACGGTATCGGCGCCGTACACCTGAATTTCGTAATTGTCCTGCGCGCGGGCTGGCATCCCCGCGGCGAACCACAAGCCAGCCGCGATGCCGAACGCCAACAGCCATCTCAAGCCTGTCATTCTGTCGCTCAAACCCCACCGTTTTCGCAAAATTCAATTTTGCACTCGTCCAGCGATTTTGTGGTATTGGGGATTAGATGCGCAAGCCACTCGGCCGTTTCTCGCGCAGGTGTGACCCCTTCATGCGTGCGGGTGCGCCTTGTCGTAGATATCCATCAACTGCCGAATCGACGCATGCGTGTACTTCTGCGTGGTGGAAAGCGATGCGTGGCCCAGCAACTCCTGAATCGCGCGCAAATCCGCGCCGTCCGCCAGCAGGTGCGTGGCGAACGCGTGCCTCAGGGAATGAGGGTGCAAATCCCAATTGATGTTCACCAGGCGCGCATATTTCTTCAAAATCCTTCCCACGCTGCGTTGCGTCAGCCTTCTTCCCGTGTAGTTCAAAAACACCGCCTCCGGATTCGTCTTTTGCCGGATGGCCGTATTTTCGTACAAGAGTTTGTCCCGCACCGGCCAGTAGCTCTTCAGCGCCTCCGCCGCCTTCGATCCATAGGGCACGATGCGCTCTTTGTTGCCCTTGCCGCGCACGCGCAACATCTGCTCCTTCTGCTCCATATCGGCAAGGTTCAGCCCCGTCAGCTCGCTGACGCGCAGCCCCGCTGCGTACAACAGCTCCAAAAGAGCGCGGTCTCTTCGCAACAGCAGCGAATCCTCGAACTTGATGATTCCCATCTCCGGCACGGCTATCCCAGCTCTGCGCCGCGCTTTTCTGCTTTTGCGGCCGGCTTCAGCATACTTAGCCCCCGCCAGCTGGTCGAGAAATACGCTCATTTCTTCGGCGGAAAGCACCGCGGGAATGCGCTTCGGCAACTTCGGAGTAGGCACCAGACGAGCCGGATTGTCCTTCAGGAGTCCTTCCCTGACGCAGTACTTGAAAAAAGACCGCAGCGCCGCCAGCTTCCTGGCGATCGAGCTCTTCTCCATTCCCAGTTCGTGCAAGTGTCCCATGAACTCCCGGATCATCTGGTGGTCGATCTTGGTCACGCCCGGCGTGTCCACGCCGGGCGGCGTCAAAAAAGTTTGGAATTGTTCCAAGTCGTTGCCGTAATTGATCAAGGTGTGTGGCGAGGCGTTCCTCACCGACCGCAGGTACTCCAGATACTTCTCGACGGTCTTCTTCATTCTGGCCTGCGCTTCCGTTCCAGATACACTCGTGCCTGCAGGTGGCCTATGGGAATTATCGCACTCAAACGGGAGGCTTGCTCCAGCACAGTCATGCCTGCCGGGCAGGCGCTTCGGCTTACGCCGATTTTCCTGGCACAGCTGACGTCTCTGCTTGATCTCCGCAGGCGTCTAGGCTTTCAAGGCGACCGGCGCTTCTTCCGCCTCGGCCGTTGGCTTCTCCTCGGGGGCCAGCTTTTCCCAGTCGCAACCTTCTTTAACGCACGCGCGCACCAGCCCGATCTTGCTCTTCTTCTCCACAATGAACGGGGCGCCGCACTTCGGGCAAGGCTCCGCAATCGGCATGTTCGGCGAGGTGTAATCGCAGTCTGGATACCGCGAACAGCCGTAGAACACGCGCATCCGCCCGCGCCCGCCCTTGCCCATGCTCGCACGCTTCACAAACTCCCCTTCCTTGCACTTCGGGCACTTGATTCCCAGGGTGATCGGCCGCGTGTACTTGCACTTTGGATACCCGAAGCACCCGATGAACTCACCGAACCGCCCGTGCTTTTTCACCAGGCCACTCCCGCAATCGGGGCACTTCTCGTCCAGGGGTTCGTCCGGTTGGTGCGCAATGCGCGTTCCCGCCACCAGCCGCCGCGTCGTCTTGCAATCCGGGTACCCCGTGCAGGCCAGAAACGCTCCAAACCGCCCGCGTTTCAGCGCCATCTCTTTGCCGCAGTTCTCGCAATATTCAATTTTGTTTTCCGCGTCTTCCGGAATCTCTTCGGAGAGGTCCTGAATGAAATCGCATTCCGGATACCGGGAGCAGCCCAGGAAGAAGCCATGCCGGCTGATGCGTTCCAGGAGCTCCCCCTGCCCGCACTTTTCGCACTTCTTGCCCGTGGGAATGCCTGCCTTGTAGGACACCATCTCATCGCCGGCCCTGTCCAGATCGACGATGAACTTCTCCCAAAACTCCTTCACCGATTCCCGCCACGGCATCTTGCCTTCTTCAATGTCGTCCAACTCCTCTTCGAGCCGCGCCGTAAACTTCACGTCGAACACGTCCTCGAAGCTCTTGATCAGCAGCATGCACACCCGCTCGCCGAGCATGGTCGGCGTAAATCGCCCTTGATCCTTCTTCACGTATTCGCGTTCCACAATCGTCGAGATGATGGACGCGTACGTGGATGGCCTGCCGATTCCGTCTTCTTCGAGTTCCTTGACCAGCGTCGCTTCCGTATAGCGCGGCGGCGGCTCCGTGAAGTGCTGGTCCGGGCGGATCGATTCCAGCTTCAGCACTTGCCCCTCGCTCACGCGCGGCAGTGCCATGCCCGTGCCCTCGTCGTCCTTCTCGTCTTCCTCGCGGTCCGTATTCGCCACGGGAATCTGGTACACCTTCAAATAGCCGTCGAACTTCAAAATCGATCCCGTCGCACGAAACGTATAGTCGCCCGCCTCGATATCAATGGTCGTCTGGTCAAAAACTGCCGGGAGCATCTGCGAGGCCACGAATCTCTGCCAGATGAGCTGGTACAACTTGAACTGGTCGTCCGGCAGGTATTTCCGCACATCTTCCGGGGTGCGCGATACTTCCGTCGGCCGAATCGCTTCGTGCGCTCCCTGCGCATCCTTCTTCGATTTGTAGAAATTGGGCTTTTCCGGCAGATACGCGCTTCCAAATCGCTCCGGTATCAGCTCGCGCACCTGCTCCAATGCGTCATTCGACACCCGCACGGAATCGGTGCGCATGTACGTGATCAGCGCCACCGATCCTTCTGCGCCCAACTCCACGCCTTCATACATGCGTTGCGCAAGGGCCATCGTGCGCTTCGCCGTGTAACGCAGCCGGTTATACGCCGCCTGTTGCAGCTTGGACGTCGTAAATGGCGGCGGCGCGTTGCGCCTCTTCTCTTTTAACGCGACGCCGGCCACCTGCCATTTCGCCTTGGTGACTGCGGCGACAATCGCGTCAGCCGTCTCCTGGTTCTTGACCTCAATGTCTTCGCCCTTTTTCTTCGTGAGCCGCGCCTCGAAAACCGGCGGCTCTCCCGCATCCAGCATCGCGTGGATCGTCCAATACTCCTGAGGAATAAACGCCCGAATCTCCTGTTCGCGCTCCACAATCAGCCGCAGCGCCACCGTCTGTACGCGTCCCGCGCTCAAGCCCCGCCGCACCTTGTCCCACAACAGCGGCGAAATCTTGTACCCCACGATGCGGTCCAGCACGCGCCGCGCTTGCTGCGCGTCCACCAGTTGCGCGTCCACCTGCCGGGGCTTTTCAAACGCCGCGCGGATCGCCTTGGGCGTGATTTCGTTGAAGGTCACCCGGAAGATCTTCTTCGGATCGATGGGCTCGATAACAATGACGTCTTTTTCTTTCGTTTTGCCCGCAAACTTTCCTTTTCCCTTGCCCTTGAGCGGCGCCGCAGCGGCCTTTTCCGCCTCGGCTTTGTCGTCCTTTGCGCCGTTGCCGTTCTTCTTGCCGTTTTCCTCGTCTGCCTCATCGATTAGGAACTTCGCCGGCTTGGAGAGCACCATCGCCAGATGGGCAGAGATCGCCTCTCCTTCCCGGTCCGGGTCGCCGGCCAGGTACACCGCATCCGCTTTCTGCGCCGCTTTCCGCAGGTCATTGACAACCTTCCCTTTGCCCGGGATCACCTGCAAGGTGGGCTCGAAGATCCTCGGATCATCCAGGGTTATGGGCTTCCGCGGTGGCTTGGGCGCTGCTGCCTTGGCGCCCTTCTTCCCCTTTTTCTTCTTTTTTGGCTTTTCCTCCTCGATGGGCAGACGAATCCCTATCGTCTTCGTCGGCAGATCCATCACGTGCCCGATGGACGCCTTCACCGTGAAGTTCTTCCCCAAGTACTTGTTGATGGTCTTCGCCTTTGCCGGCGATTCGACGATTACCAGAGATCTTGCCATGTTGCTGTTTTAACCCCGCTTCTACCCCCAAGGAGGGCCAGGTGAGCGGTGTGTGTCCTTCTCGCTACCTTTAGCTATTGTCTCTTGCGGGCTCTCTTGCCTGTTTCCAGATGCCTCCGGCTTCCTTTCGGATGCATCGTCCGTCTTTCTATCTCAAAAAAAACGGCTTACAACTGGACGAGAGCGCTCTGATATGAAGGGGCTCTTTCGGCATGCCACCGTGGGAAAGGCGGACCCTAGTTGGGCTGTGGTGACCGACCTGCAAAGCGCTTAGCTTCTGGCTCCCCTACAACCAGTAGTGTCCGGTTGAGCAT
>DLMH01000093.1:0-185 GCA_002478115.1 Candidatus Acidiferrum typicum
ACGATCATCACCGCGCGGCCCAACGAAGTCTGGGCCAGCGACCACACCATGACAGCCACGGTCGAGGAAGGCCATGTGACCGTGTTCGTCGCCGTGGATCACTGCACCACGGAATGCGTGGGCCTGCACGCGGCGAAAAAGGCCACGCGCTTCGAGGCGCTAGAACCGCTGCGGCAAGGAGTGCG
>DLMH01000093.1:367-113710 GCA_002478115.1 Candidatus Acidiferrum typicum
GCTTTCCTGGGCATGGTGTCTTCGCCCTCGTTCGTGCGCCAGCCGGAGTGCAACGGCTGCGTTGAACGATTCATTCGCACGCTGAAGGAGCAGTTGCTGTGGGTCAGAGTGTTCCAGAACGTCGAGGAACTGCGCTGCGCGCTGGCGGAATTTCGCGAGCGTTACAACCAGCGCTGGATCGTCCAGCGCCGGGGCTACCTCACGCCCGCCCAGGCTCGCCAGCAACTCCTTGCACTCGGAGCCGCTGCATGAATACACTCAATTCACTGTCCAAAAAATCCGGCGCGAAACAGTGCCCGCCTGCGGGGTACGTCCGCGCCAAGCCAAGACTTTGGGTTAATGCCTTGCCGATATAACTGATGGCACTAGTACAATTTAAGTTTGGAGCGGGAGACACGGCGTGAAGATCCTTGTTACAGGCGGTGCAGGTTTTATCGGTTCGAATTTTGTGCGCTATCTCTTGCGCTCCCAAAAGGATGTTGAACTCTTCAACTTCGACAAGCTGACGTACGCAGGGAACCCAGAGAACCTGTCCGATGTTGCGGATGATCCCCGGTATCACTTTGTCCATGGAGACGTTAACGACCGCCGGGCGGTCGACAGAGTTTTCCGGCATGGGTTCACATCCCTCGTTCATTTTGCCGCCGAAACTCATGTGGATCGCAGTATCGAAGACGCTTCTCCATTTCTGAAAACCAATGTTCTGGGCACCCACTGCCTTCTCGATGCGGCGCGGCGTTTTCGCCTGTCTCGTTTCATCCACATAAGTACGGACGAGGTTTACGGCAATGCCCCCGCGGGGGTCAGTTTCACCGAAGAGTCTCCGCTAGCTCCCTGCAGCCCTTACGCGGCCAGCAAGGCTTCCGCCGACCACCTCGTGGCCGCCTATGCCAATACCTTCGGCGTCCCAGCGGTGGTCCTTCGCTGCACCAACAATTTCGGCCCTTTTCAATTTCCAGAGAAGCTGATCCCTTTGATTATTACCGACGCCCGGCAAGATAAACCCCTGCCCATTTATGGAGATGGCATGCAGGAGCGCGACTGGCTGTTCGTGGAAGACTACTGCCATGCCATCGCTCTGGCGCTGGAAACCGCGGAGCTCGGCTCCGTTTACAACGTCTCCGCCGGCGCGCCGCAACGCAATCTTAGCGTCGTCCGGACCATCCTCCGCCATCTCGGGAAGCCCGAAGCATTGGTGCAATTTGTGGAGGACCGCCCCGGTCACGATCGCCGTTACGCCTTGGACAGTTCAAAAATCCATCGGGAACTTGGCTGGTCACCCAAGGTCGGCTTCGAGGAAGGCATCCGGCGCACGATCGAGTGGTATCAAGCCAACTCTGCTTGGCTCGACCACGCCCTTTCCGGCGAATATCGCGACTTCTACCATCGACACTATGCCCGCCGTGCTAAGACCATCCGCACTTAGATTGGCCCTCCCGCAGTGGAGCGGCTCTGCCTAATTTATGCCAGTGACTTGGCATCCCCGGGCGAGAGTCTCCAAATCTTTGAGCCTATTTGTGATCTTCTGGGATTCGTATCCCACGCAATGGAAGCGAAACGCGGTTGCGGCAGTTTGTGCGCAGCCTCCAGGTATCGCAAGTGCCATAGGATTCTGTAGGATGGTCGGTGTGTAACGTTGCCATCAGGAGAGTATCCGATTGAACGCTGAAACTCACTTCGATTGCAGACGCCTCGTATTCTACGGTTTGTGGCTCGCCCTTTCGCTCGTCTTCTTCTGGAAGCCATGCGTCGCGTTGTTTCGTTTCTCGCTTGCAAATGACAACGCTTCCCATGTCATTCTCATCCCTTTCATAAGCGCTTGGCTGATTTACATAAAGCAAAACCAGATTTTTCGACGGGTTAATTTTGATTACTCCGTCGCTGCTGCCTTCTTCCCGCTCTCCGCTGTCGCTTGCGTCTGGACGTGGCGATCCGCCCCTTTCTGGACGCAAGCTGACATACTCGCCGGCTACATGCTCGCCCTGGTGCTTCTATGGCTCTCAGGTTTTGCTCTTTTTTTTGGGAGAGGAGCGCTTGAGAAGGGACGCTTCCCCTTGCTCTTTCTCTTTCTCACAATCCCGTTTCCGGCCGCGTTGCTGAATCCCTTGATCTATATCCTGCAAAAGGGCTCCGCGGATATCGCTGAAATGATTTTTGATCTCGTGGGAGTTCCCGCTTTTCGGGAGGGCTTCGTCTTTCATCTCGCGCACTTTAATATTGAAGTCGCGAAAGAATGCAGCGGTATCCGGTCGAGTCTGGCATTGCTCATCCTGGCGCTTGTTGTTGGGCACCTATTCCTTCGAACCTTGTGGAAACAGGTAGTCTTCGTCATTGCGGGTTTGCTGATTATGGTGGTCAAGAACGGCGTCCGGATCGCCACCTTGACGATCCTCGCAGAGTATGTCGACCCAAGCTTCCTTTTCGGCCGGCTGCATCATGAAGGCGGCGTGGTGTTTTTCCTTCTCGGCCTGCTTCTGCTTTTGCCCATTCTCTGGCTCTTTCAACGCGGCGAAAAACCGGTCGTGTCAAGCGACACCCCTCCCGCGGGCTGAGGTGGATGCAGAAAAGGACTCTTTATGGGGTGCAGCTCTCGACTTAGAGATCGTCGGAGCAGGAGATACCAGCAACTAAACCCTTAGATTGCGTTAATTTAGGTTTTCTTTTTGTCGGCAGCCGGATAGCCGTAATAATAACCACCGTAGGATTCGTTCCGCTCGGCGCGATTCAAGATCACACCAAGCAGATTCTTATCCCGAAATTCAGAGGATGCTTTCCCCGCTATTTCAAATTCGGTTGCTCCTGCTCGTACAACAAACAGAACGCCATCGCAAAGATCGGCGATCAGGCTCGCGTCGTGGACAGGCAGCGCGGGTGGCGAATCCAGAACGATCCAGTCGAAAACTGGAGTCACCCGTTCCAGCAGGTGCTTCATGCGTGCGCCCAGCAGAAGTTCACTGGGGTTTGAAACTGGACTGCCACCAGGAATGAAGCACAGATTCCCTTCGTGGCCCCTCTGGATCACTGAGCATTCATCCGATTGGCCGCGCAAATAGTCTGCTAGACCGGGTGTAGCGGGAGCCCCCAGCACCTGGTGCATACGGGATACCCGAAGATCTGCATCTATCAAAAGCACGCGGCTGTGGTCTTGCTGCGCAAGGGACTGCGCCAAATTCGCCGCAACAAAAGTCTTCCCTTCTTCTGGAATGCTGCTTGTCACGAGAACCTTCTTCAACTGCCGAGTTCCCGCAATTTGATAGAGTCGTGAACGCAACGTTCGAAAGCTCTCAGCACCGATCTGATCACTGTTCGCACCGTCAAAAACGTTGTTTCTTGAATCAGGCTGCCACTGGGGTCGCGTGCACTTCTTCACCAATTCTTCGAAGCTAAGAAAGGATGAATCTCGTTTCGGCGGCAAATCGACAAGCAAAGGCGCTGCTCGATCTTCGGCGGGAACCGTTGTCCGACTTACATCGGTCGATACGTCAACGAACTCCGGCGAAGTCCCGGACGAAAGCCGCGAGGATCGTTCTTGCGCTGCCTTTTTCAATGCTTCGTGGATCCGGCTCATCGTCTCCTCATGAAAACAGGCGCTCAGGCCTTTGTCGTGACCGCGTCGTAAGTCTTCTCCGCCCGTCTTGCCGTGTGGATGGCATGGCTCGCGGCCACATCCAACGTCGGGACTGATACCAGCACAGGAAGCTTTAGGGCAAGCTCAACATCTCGTTCGTTGTGCAGCGATTTGTCGCTGGCTGCGATCAGAAAGAGCATCCCCAGACCAAGAGCAAACCCGCCCCCTAATCCGCCCCCCACAAAAATGATCTTCTTCGGGAACGACGGTTTGTCAGGAAGACTCGGCGGATCGTATACGCGAAATTGTTCGCTCTGCTGCTGGGTCTCAAGATCCCCAGCGACCCCGGCACTTTGCCGCTTCTTCAAGAGGTCATTGTAAAACTCCAGCGCTGTTTGGTAGTTACGAGTTAATTCCTTAAACTGTTGCTCCACAACGGGACTCGCCTGCACGCGCCCCTGCAACTGACGAATCTGTTCCTGGATCTGGCTCTGCCGGTGCGTCAAATCATTGATATTTATTTCGTCCTGGCGCAGCTTCGCGCGGAGCTGCTGAATCTGAGGCGGCTCGCTCACGGATGCCTGCATAGCTCCATTTGCCGGCGTATTGCTCTTTGGCGCTGCTGCCGACTGCTTTTTTAGCTCCTCAATCTGATTTTTGAGCTTTATGACATCAGGATGCTCAGGAGTGTAGCGCGCCAGCAAATTCGCAAGCTGGTCTTGCAGGAGGCTAAGCTGCTGCTCGGAAGTCTCCGGATTCTGTCCGGTTTGCGATTTCGCCCAATTCGCTTCCTGTTGGCTCAGGAGTGACTCCGTAAAGGCCTTATCCTGCTGCGCGCGGCTGAGCGCCTGCGTATTGGCTTCGAGTTGTGTATTCGACCCCATCAGGATGCTGAGGTTGGTTTGCTCTTCCTCTGGCAGCGATCCCAGATACTGCCGTTTAAACTGCGCGAGTTTTGCGTCCTGTGCATCCAGGCTCTTTTTTGCCTCTTCCAGTTGCTGGCTAAGAAAATCCGTCGTCACTTTCACCTGGTTCTGACGGTCCCCGGCGTTCTGCGCCAGGATCATGGACGTGATCTCGGTGCAAATTTGCTGCGCCGTACGGGGGTTGTCATACGTGACGTCTACATAAAAACCAGGCAATTGGTGGCTCTGCGTCCCTGGCGTTGCCTCCATAGGCTTGATCGTCACGGCCGTCCGTAAACGCTCGATGAGATCATCAATGTGCACGCGGTCGCGGTCTTTGGGGTAAAGACCGAATTTCTCGATGATCGGTTGCAAGCCGGTTCGGCTGAGGACTTGTTCCTGCATGGACGCGAGGCGATGATTCAGGTCCTCGGTCACAACCGGTTTCACGTAGTCGGGCCCAACCGTTGGCTGCTCCACGAGCACCATGGTCTGCGACGTGTATTTCTTGGGTAGCACCAGGGCGGCACCCAAACCAATTGCTCCGAGAAGAATCGTTGTGATCGGCAGGATCCACCAGAACCGCCGCAGTACCCTCTTGGCGTCGGCTAAACCTATCTCGCCATTTCGAACCATTTAGACCTCAATATCGCTCATTCTACTACTTCGAGAGCTCGCAACGCGCACACAACAATAACTCCGGTATCTCAAGCACGTACCCTTGCACGGCGGTTGCCAGTACCTGACGTCCTTAGTTTGGCCTTCAATTCCAAGCTAACCTATTTATTTTGTTGCACATATGCAAATGGCCATAAACGCAAGGAGGCGCACAACGCACTGAATCCAGGCCGCCGCCAGTGGGAGTGGAATTATCCTATCCACTTTGGCCCTCCAGTTCCCCACGCCCGTCGCCCTCCTCCTCAGAGCTGCGCCCCACAGGTCTCTCGATAGCCCGACAATCCTCACAAAATTGGCCTAGGTTATTGTTATATGGGGAGTTAACTCTGATGCCGGAACTCCCACTAAACCTGTCGGAGAGGGCGTAGAATTGCAATGATCGGGAGTGATCCCCTACTTTCCCCAGGATGATATGAAAGAGATGCGAAAGATTAAGGCTGGCCCGGCGTTCAACCTCAACCGAATACTCAGCGCCATAGCTCTCGTTCTTCTTGTGTTGAGTTTCACGGGTTGCTCCACTGACCCGGTCGCAAAAAGGCAGAAATTCATTCTGCAAGGCGATCAGGAGTTCGCAAAGGGCAAATACCCGGAAGCGGTGATTTACTACTCGCGCGCGATCCAGATTGACAAGTCCTCCGCGGAAGCTCACTTCAAGCTTGCCAAGTGCTTCATCAAAGAAAAGACCTGGGGCAACGCCTACCACGAATTGCTGAGGACGGTCGAACTTCAGCCCGGAAACGAAGAAGCACAACTGGAACTTGGCAGGCTTCTGCTGGGGGGCGGAAAAGCAAGGGACGCAAGAGACCGTGCCGTCCAGATGATTACAAGTAATCCGAAGAATGCGGACGCCCAACTCCTACTGGCGGAGGCTGACGCTTTCCTCGGAAACCTCAAGGACGCCGCAACGGAAGCGAAGGATGCCATTGCGCTGGCCCCAGATCGTCCCTCTGCGTATATCGGCCTGGCATTGATTCAGGAACGCTTGGTTGAGTTCGACGAAGCAGAGAAGAATCTGAAACGTGCTCTCTCGCTGGATAAGACCACCAGCGCCCCGCTCATGACCCTCGGTGGCTTCTACGAACGGCAACGACGCTGGCCGGACGCCGAAAAGCAATTTCAATCTGCAATTCAATTGAATCCCAAAGATCCGCTGCCTCGTGCCGCACTGGCCGGCCTGTACGTGAATCAGGGCCGCGAGGATCTTGCGGAGAAGACTCTCGAGGAGAGCAAGAAGGACCTTGGCGACAACCCTGATGCGTATCGCATGCTGGGCGATTTTTATCTCACTCGAGGCGATAGTGCCAAGGCTCTAAATGAGTTCGCGGCCGTCTCGGCTCAACATCCCAACGACACACAGCTTGGCAAAACCTATATCCAACTCCTCATCCTAAATGATCGGATCGACGATGCTGCGCAGTTGAACAACGCTATTCTTAAGAAGTCGCCGCTGGATCCCGCCGCACTGATTCTGCAGGGTCAGATTCTCCTGCGCCAGAAAAAGGTGGACGATGCCCTCACCTCCTTCCAGTTGGGCCTGAAGGGCGCCCCAGACAATGCTTTCGGTCATTACCAGCTTGGCATTGCTTATCGCGAAAAAGGAAAGTTGGAACAAGCGGAGAGCGAATGGCGGGAGGCCGTCCGCCTCCGCCCCTCTCTGCCCCAAGCTTGGCGCGCTCTCGCGGATGTAGCCCTGCAACGCCAGGATTGGCGCAACCTGGAGGACATCTCCAACCAGCTGAAGAGATATGCTCCGCGTTTGCCCGAGAGTTATCTGGAACATGCCACAGCCCGGTTCAATCAGGGCGATACTGCCGGCGCGGAGGCCGATCTCAACACACTCCTCACTCTGGCGCCGCAGAGTCCTATCGCCTATGTCAAGCTTGGCCAGATGCGCGCGGTTCAGCGCCGCTGGAAAGAGGGCGAAGCCTATTTCCGTCAGGCCCTCGACCGCGATGCGAACTCCGTCGAGGCCATCTCAGGTCTTGCGGATATTTATTTCAGGCAGAATCGGACCGCGGACGCTCTGAAAGTCGTGCGGGAACAGCTCGACCGCGACCCCAACAACGCCGCCCTCTACACCCTACAGGGTCAGAGTTTTCTCAGGGTCAATCAGACTGCGGAAGCGGAAAAGACGCTCCAGCGAGCCGCTGATCTCGACAAGAAAAACCCGTTAATCCTTGCGCTTCTTGCCCAAGCCCAGGTCAACAACAACGAACTCGATCCAGCGATTGCCTCCTATCGTCGTGCGCTTGAACTCTCGCCAGACGATCCGCGGCTCTATTTGCTGCTAGGAGCTTTGTATGAGCGGCAGGGAAATTGGCAGGAAGCCCAGGTTGCTTATCAAAAGGTTCTCTCTCTCAAATTCGACGAACCACATGCTGCAAACAACCTTGCCTACCTCCTCCTTGAACATAGCGGAAGCGTCAACGTGGCTTTGACGCTAGCGCAGACCGCGCGGAAAGGTCTGCCAAATCTTCCCAATTCCGCTGACACCCTTGGCTGGGCCTATTACAACAATGGTGCCTTTTCTGTTGCTGCGCCCCTGTTCGAGGATGCCATCAAGAAGGTACCGAACAATCAGACCTACCGCTATCACCTCGGCTTGACCTACAAGAAGCTCAACGATACTGCTCGGGCAAAAGCGGAATTCGAGAAGGCTATCAGTCTTGATCCGAACTCGGCAGTGGCGGACAGCGCCCGCCAAGCGCTTAACGAACTAGCGGGAAGTTGAGGTCCGCTCCAGCTTCTCAATCGTCGATCTGGCGCGAGTTTCTTGGAAGCCGGAGGAGTCCTGGAGAATCAGGAATCCCACCGGCGCCAGCAAGGAACAATCACGAAAACATCATGCTACGCCGCCTGCAGTACTGGTTACCCGCAATTCTTGTTGCTCTCCTGATTTCGCTCTTTTCCACGCATTATTTCAGCGGTGAGGAAACCGCCCGGGTCATCATCCCTCTGCTCCATTGGCTTTTTCCTCCAGCAACACCCCGCATGCTACGCCTTATGCATGTGGGGATCCGCAAGCTGGCGCACGTCACTGAATTTGGCTTATTCAGCATCACCGTCTTCCATGGAATTCGCGGAGGGCGTTCGGGCTGGCGCTTCCGCTGGGCCCTGGCCACTCTGGCGATTGCCGTCACCTACGCTGGGCTGGATGAGTGGCACCAGTCCTTCGTGCCCCTCCGGGAGGCCCGCGCACGGGACGTGGCGATTGACGCTCTGGGTGCGTTGCTGGCGCAGGTTCTGGTCTGGGCCTATGCTAATTGGAGGCGCCTTCACCGGGCCGCCATCTCTCTCGGCAAGGACATCCGCTAAGCAATGAAGTTGTTCTGCTCTACAACTCAGGGAATCGGTGCTTGGGCTTCGTTGGAATACAAGCTTTCTGTGCGGCTAGAATCCACAGCCGTCGTGACGTAGTAGTAGGTCGTTCCGTTCTGCACGGTTGTGTCCGTATAAGTCAAGCCGGTGGCGGCCGAGGATGCGTTGAGCTTTGTGTAATTGTTCCCACTCGTCGTGCTGCGATACACATAGTAGCCCACCACCGTCGAGGTGCTCGCATCCCACGTCAGAGCGACGGAATAGGTCGTGGGGGTCACGCCGGTACCCGACAACGATATGGTTACGGGTGATCCTATGGCGTTGCTGGTTACGGTGACCGTTCCAGGCGCGCTTCCCGCATTCGTTGGGTTGAAGATGACGCTAAAGGTGAGCGTTTGCCCCGCCGACAGCCCCACGGGTGTTCCCGCTCCACTGAGGCTGTAACCGCTCCCGGAGACGCTGATCTGCGTGATCTGTACACTCGTGTTGCCGGTGTTTGTGATCGTCTCAGGTTGCGTGGACGAAGTGCCCGTGTTCACGTTTCCGAAGCTAAAACTGTTCGAGCTGAGGCTGAGGGTGAGCGTGGCGGCCACCCCGGTGCCAGTCAGGGCCACCGTCGCTGGCGATCCAGGAGCGCTGCTCGTGATGGTCAGGCTCCCGCTCGTGCCGCCTGTAGATGTCGGGGAGAACTGCGCATTGAACGTACTGGCTTGCGCCGGGTTCAACGTGAGCGGCAGGGTCAATCCGTTGGTGCTGAATGCGCTCCCTATCACGCTGACCTGTGAAACCGTCAACGCAGCCGTGCCCGTATTACTGAGTTGGATGGTCTGGGAATCGGTCGTCCCCACTGTAACATTGCCGAAACCGAAGCTGGATGGCGTAATGCTCAACGCCGCTTGCACTCCAGTCCCGGTGACAGGAATAACAGCGCTTCCTCCTTGTGTATCCGAGACGGTCACATTTCCGCTGACGTTCTCGCTGGCACTCGGATCGAAACTTACGGTCATCGACGTGGCCTGAGAAGGCGTCAATGTTACGGGGGTGGTGATCCCGGAGACACTCACGTCCTTTGCGCTCACCGTAACCTGGGAAATCGTGACGCTCGAGTTCCCGGTGTTGGTGATGCTGACACTCTGCGAGCCGGAGCTGCCTGCCTTCACGCTTCCGAAGGCAACACTCGATGGGCTCGGGGTCATCGTTACTGTCCCAGCCACTCCCGTACCGGTCAAGGAGACCGTCGCGGGTGACGCAGGCGCATTGCTCGCAATACTTACGGTTCCTGGCAGCGATCCCGCCGTGGTGGGTGAAAACTGCGCTGTCACCGAGGTGCTCTGTCCAGCCGCAACCGTCGCCGGTGTAGTCAGCCCACTGACACTGTAGCCGGTGCCACTTGCCGTAACACTTGAGATTGTTAGCGTCGCTGTCCCGGTATTCGTTAGCGTGAGTGCTTGTGTCTTCGTTTGTCCATCCACGACGCTTCCGAAATTATAAGTGGAAGGCGTGACGCTCAATCCCGCCTGTACACCAGCGCCACTCAAAGTAATCGTAAATGGCGAGCCGCTTGCGTTACTGGTTACTGTCACTGTGCCCGTAGCATTCCCGACTGCCGTAGGCGCGAATTTCGCCGTGAAGCTCAATGTCTGTGAAGGGGCTACTGTCGCCGGCGTGCTCACGCCGGTCAAGCTGAACCCGGTCCCACTCACGGTAATGCTCGATATAGTCGCCGCGGCATTCCCCGTGTTTGTCAGCGTGATCAACTGGCTGGCGTTGCTGCTGGTCGAAACATTTCCAAAATTCACGCTGGCAGGATTGGCGCTCAACTGCCCCACAGCTGTGGATGAACCAGTTCCCGTCAAGCTAACCACTGCCGAAGGCGTGGTTGGGTCGTTGCTTGTTATCGTCAGGCTGCCAGACACCGCTCCGGCTAGCGTCGGCTTGAACGTCAAGGTTACCGGAGAGTTCTGCCCGGCACTGATGGTCGTAGGCGTGGTAATGCCGCTGATCCCAAAGTCTGCTCCCGAAAGTGTCAGGAGGGAAATCGTCAAATTTGCCGTACCCGCATTCGAGATGGTCAGGCTCGAGCTCCCGGTCGAGCCGACAGAAACGCTGCCAAAGTTCACCGCAGTTGTGCTCAAGCTCAACTGCGGCGCCGCAGTCACGCCCGTCGCGGAGAGATTTACCACTACCGGCGAACTCCCTCCATCGCCCTGCACTGTCAACGTCCCGGTGATAGCCCCAGTGCTCGTCGGATTAACGGAGACAGAGAAACTCCCGCCCTGCCCCGTAGCAAGTGCCATCGGCGGGGTCATTCCGGAAAGGCTGAACTGGGAATTCGAGAAAGTCGCCTGCGTGATGTTGACCGCGGTATTGCCGGTATTGGAGACCGCGAGGCTCAGCGAAGTTGGCTTGCCGACTGGCACTTTGCCAAAACTGATCGTTGCTGGTGTGATTTGAAAAGACGTTTGCGATACCGGCTGTGACTTTGAAGCACTCACAACGCCTGCGCACCCGTTTAGTAGCGCCAAAGCCAGGATTGCGGCGACAAGCAGGAGGGAAGTTTCTCGTTTCCATTTCTTGCCTGCGACGCACTGTTTCTCGATCCGCGTCCCGGCCCCCTCCACCTGTGTGTTCGCCATGGCCCACCCCTCCCTAGCTGTATCCAGCTACGAAGGTATAGGTAATGGTACTCACCAGCCTACTGGTGAGAGGACCAATTTCGGGCCAGTCGCCTCTACTGTACGGAGGACCATGCTCTATATGGCCCAGACCTTGAACCCCTCGGAAACCCGCATCTTGGGCCTTCCAGGCGCTCGTTTCAGAACCGCGTCAATACAGAAGCAACTCGCTGAAACTACATTAGTTATGATGAGTGAGGAGTAAGGCTGCGCCCCTGCTCTGGGCAGCGCTTCAAAGGACCTGTTCTGGCGCTTCTGCCGCAATTCGGCACGCCGTCAACTACACTACAATGCTCGACGATTTGAAAATTGGGCCGAGGGAACCCGGCGGCCACCGAGCAGCCAGTCTGGATTGGACTTGCGGACTCAACTAGGCCAGTACCCTCGAGCACGGACCGTTCGTCGTCGCCTAACTAATCTGTCGCGTATTTCCGCATCGATTCACTCGACGGGCTTGTCAAGTGCTCCCCGCGCTGCGCGGCCTTTCTGGTCATCAATCCTGCATCGTGAATCTTGTAGATCAGCGCGCGGTAGCTGATCTTCAGAGCCTGCGCCGTCTTTCGCCGGTTCCACTGATTCGCGCGGAGCGCCTCCAAAATGACGTTGCGCTCCAGCTCTCGAATGGCGTCTTTGGCCAATCCCTTTAAGGTCACCGGTATTCCATTGCCGTCGGCGGACCGCACGGCCTTGTGTTTTTTCGGAGCGTGCTCCTGATGAACTGCAGCCTCGGGTCCGATCAGAACATAGCGTGCAACGCCGTTCGAAAGTTCTCGCAGGTTCCCCGGCCAATTCAGATTTTGCAGGTATTGGAGCATCTCAGGAGGGAACGCGTCCGTCTTTGTCCCAAACTGCTTTTCAAAATGGACCCTGAAGAATTCGGCCAGTGCTGGAATGTCTTCGCGCCTCTCGCGCAACGCCGGTACCTTCAAGCGAAACCCATGGATGCGGTAAAACAAGTCTTGCCGGAATCTTCCGGCTTCCGTTTCCTGATCCAGATCCTTGTGTGTCGCGCAGATGACACGCGCATCAATCCGTCGTTCGGAGTGATCCCCGATCCGCGAGAATGTGCCGTCTTGCAGGAACTGCAAAAGTTTGCTCTGAAGATTTAGATCCAGGTCCGCAATCTCATCCAAAAACAAGGTGCCGCGATGCGCCATTTCCACTCGCCCGGGCTTGGCAACGATTGCCCCGGTAAAGGCGCCCTGCTCGTATCCAAACAACTCGCTCTCAAGCAGCGTTCCGGGAATCGCTGCACAGCTAACCTTGACGAACTCTCCGGAGGCGTACTCGGAATTCGCATGAATCCATCGTGCCAGCGCTTCTTTGCCCGTGCCGCCGTCACCGCAAAGCAAAATCGGTACATTCGTCCGGCAGATCTTCTGCGCGCTCAGATGCACCGCGGCCATCACTGCCGAGCGCCCGAACAAAACAGGGTCTGGCGGCACTTGGTCCAGTCTTTCCCAACTGGCGTTCCGGGTTGGACACGCTCCGGCCATATGTTCTGGTACCAAGGCGTTGCACATAGCCAACCAAAGACCGTGCGTATCTGGGGTGTTTCAGAACCTCTCTCTAGGCAATAAAGCTTGCTTTTTCAGTACAATACAGACAGAGCTCCCCTAAAGTACTGGTACCACAATGTTCCCCAACTTTTCCTCAACCTGTAACAATGGGAAAACTTCAAGACACTACGAGGAAGGTTTGTTCTCTCGGATGGCTGGATAACTAATCAGAGCGCGGGGGGCAGATTGCGGAAGAGAGATCAAAAGTAGCGGGGGCAATGCAGGTCTGTAGCTTGCTCGAAGGTGAGAATCTGCTCCGGCTGCGAGGCGTTAGCACCCACGGTATTCGTCAGGCTCGCGCGTGTTCTCCACGAATAATGTCATAGCGCTCGATCACCGCCGCTACCCCCATCCGTGGCTCTCCATCTTCCACGCGGCGTTCCACGCGGACCACCTTCCCCTGCGCGCGAACAAAAACATCCGTGCCGTGCGTGATCTCCGCGGGCAGCGTCAGCGTGATGTCCAACTCGGATCCCGCATCCAAATCCTGGCCGATCACGAAATACAATCCGCGCGCTGAAATATCTCTCGTCTTCCCCTCTTGCCGGTTGACGAGTCTTTCGGCTGCAAACCGGATGCTGATTGGCAACGTCAAGTCATAGCGTCGCGCCGTGCGGCGTTCTTCCATTACTGACATCCTCGACTCCGTCCGTGGCTCCAGAGCGCAAGCCACTGCCCCAATTGTTGTTTTTTGCTAAGAGATATTCGCCGGACTTTGCTTGCCTTCACAGGTGAGAACGAAGATCTCAGCCAACTCTGACTTGATTCCGCTGGGATTCCTTCATGCTCCCTCTCGGTCCTCCCGAATCACCCTGATTCGGATGACCAAAGGAAGTGAGCATTCTCTCAATCGCTCGGGCTACGGAATTTCTGCGGATTCTCGCTCCCACGGGAAATCCCGACGCGCAACCCCCTCCCCCCGTTCCTTGAGCTCTCGACCCAACTTTCACTCAACGGGAGGTTTGCTGCGCTATTGTCCAGCACTGTGTTGCTTTTCGCTGCGCAAGATACCCCGCACAAGCTTTTCCTGCAAGTTCTCTTTTTCCGCAGCGTGCTCAGGACGAACTAGGTCGTACTAGACCTGCTCTTTCACTCTACCTTGGCCCCCACCGTCGCCGGTGCCGTCTCTTCTGTTTTCGCTGCCGCGGTCCGGCGTGTCCTCGGCGTGTCCAGATTGAATTGCCTCATCTTGTAGAGCAGGGCCTTGTAGCTGATCCCCAGCATCTTGGCGGCGTCCTTGCGGCACCACCGCGTCTTTTCCAGCGCGTCGCCAATCGCTTCCATCTCCGCTTCGTCCTTCAACCCGCGCACCAGCGCCTTCAAACCCTGCTCTTTCGGAACGTTCGTTACCTCACGCGGAGAAATCCTTTGCCGTGTCGCGGACATCTCCACTAACTCCCGCAGGCTGCCTTCGTCATCTTCGAGAATTACGTACCGCTTGACGAAGTTTTCCAGTTCTCGCAAATTCCCGGGCCACGGATAATTCATGGCTGCATCCATCAGGTGTTTCGACGGTGCTTGTAACGTCTTGCCGAACTTCTCGCTGTACTTCTCAAGGAAATGCCGGAACAGCAGGGGGATTTCCGTCGTGCGTTCCCGCAGCGGAGGCACCATGATCGACAGCACGTTCAACCGGTAATACAAATCTTCACGGAAGCGGCCCGTCCTCATGGCTTCCTGCACATCCACGTTTGTCGCCGCCAACACGCGAACATCGGTCTCTACCAGGTGCCTTCCACCCAGTCGCGAATACTGGTGATCTTGTAAGACATGAAGCAATTTGGCTTGCAGGTGCGTGGACATCTCCGCGATCTCATCCAGGAAAATCGTGCCCTTGTTGGCCATCTCGAATTTTCCGGGCTTCGCCCGCACCGCTCCCGTAAACGCCCCTTGTTCATATCCGAAAAGTTCCGACTCGAGCAACTCCCCCGGGAGCGCCGCGCAATTCACCTTGACGAACGCTTGATTCCTTCGTTTCGAACGCAGATGGATCATCCGGGCCACGACTTCTTTGCCCACGCCGCTCTCTCCGCAGATGAACACCGGCACGTCTACGGGAGCGATTTGCAGAATCTGCTGCCGGATGCGCACCATCTGGGGGCTCGCTACCAGGAAGCTCAGATCTTCGGTGATCTGCTCGCAATACTCCCGCAACGCCTGGTTTTCCTGGGTCAGCTGTTTCTTTTGCCGCGACTTCAGCATTGCCGCGTCGAGTTCCGTCTTTTCAAATGGCTTGGTCAGGTAATCGTGTGCTCCGAGCCGGATGGCCTCCACCACTGTGCCTACCTCATTCGAGCACGACAGCATGATCACATTCAGGCTGCGGTCCACGCGCATCAGTTCCTGCAGCGTATCGAGCCCGTTCATTTCGGGCATCAGCACGTCCAGAATGATGAAGTCCGGCCGTTCGCCGCCGCTCACACGCGTCAGCGCTTCCCTGCCGCTGCTCACTGCCGCCACGTCAAACCCATCCACCTCCAGTAGGGTTTGCAGGTATTTTCGGATGCTGGGCTCATCATCGACGACTAGGATTTTCTCTTTCACTTCTTTCACAGCCATTTTTCTTTCTCCTCGCCGCAATCCAATGCTTAGCTCTGGTCCATTGGCAGCAAAAACGCAAACGTGCTACCCCGGTTCTGTTCGCTTTCCACCCAGATTTTCCCCCGGTGCGCCTGAATCAATCTTTTAGCGATGGCAAGTCCCAGGCCCATTCCGGAGGTATTCCGGTCCACGCGCACAAAGTCCTCAAAAATTTCCTGATGGTGTTCCGGTGCAATCCCTGCTCCGGAGTCGGTCACGCTGACTTCCACACTGTTCGGCCGGGGCAGCCGGAATCTCCTGCGTTCTTCGACCGGGGCTATTTTCGCCACCCGGCGCTCCCAAAAATGCGGGCGCGCTCGCAAGGTCACGGTTCCCTCGGACGGTGTGTGCTTCAACGCGTTGTCCAGGAGATTTGCCGCGGCCTGTTGCACCTTCTGGTAATCGAAACGGAAAGTTGGGATCGACGGATCCAGCAGCGTCTCCAGCTTCACCCCTTTGCGCTGAAACGCTTCCGACCATCGGTTGGCCGTCTCTTCCAGGCAATCTCGCAAGTCGTTCTCTCTCAGCTGCAGGACCAACTTCCCGCTCTCCAGGGCGGAGTAGTTGAGGAACATCGACACCAGCCGCACCAGCCTCTCGCAGCTCTCTTTCGACTCCTCCAGAATGTCTTTCTGTTTCTCGCTCAGTCTTCCGAGCGATCCTGTCAGGAGCAGATCGTAGTAGCCCTTGATCACCGCTAGCGGTGTTTTCAACTCGTGCGCTGCCGACGCCAGGAACACGGTCTTCTGCCGGTTTACTTCCTGCAGCTTCAGGTAGGCTGCGAGCAAATTCCGATACGTAATTTCGCGTTCCTGTAGCAGTTCCTGTACCGTCAGTTGGGCAGCGCTCTCTGCGCTGTTTTCTTCTTCCTCATCATTCTCAAACTGGATTGCTAACCAGTCCGACTCCGGGAGCCAGCGCACCCGCACCCGATAGGCTTTGCTGCTCGTGCGGCCTTCCAGCTCCAGTTGGTCTTCGCCATTCTCAATTCTCTGCGAGATCGTCTTTGGATCGATGTTCAATACATCTGCAAATATGTTGAGGGGGGTAGTCTCGCCTTTACCGTGCTCGTCCAGGCATTTCCGTCCCCGCGCGTTAACCATCAGCACGCGCCCTTCGAGGTCCGCCAGCACTACGCCTTTGTCGACCGTGTCCAGAAGCGCTCGGACATGTTCAACTGTCAGATTCGGGCTCGACGTAGGCACCCTGCCCACATCTGTTGTGGCCCAGCCATCCATGGTTCTGCCACCTCTTTATACAGTGGAAAAAATTTTCCTATGGCGTGCTGCCCATCGTTACAGACCCTCTCCGGCCTGTCAATGGTAAATGCGTTCCATTTGCACAATATGGGAAATCCCTAGCCCATCCACGCCCATTCTTCTACTCAGGCCTCATTCCTCCCTTCTGATGGCCGCTAAGTACTTGATTTATCGAGGCTCTACTTTGAGTTGTATAGCCGCAAACTGGCGATCAACCTGCTAATAACGTACTAGTCCGTGAGTACTATCACTATGGCTATACGCCTCGATCAGTCAAAGGAGGGAACCCGCGTGGATTCCTCCGAATCGCGCCGATCATCTCGCATCCGCATCCAAGTCCCCGTATTTCTCCGGGGCTCGGACGCCTCAGGTGCGGAGTTTATAGAGCTCACGAAAACACTCAATATCAGCGCTACCGGGGCTTGTATCACAGCAGTCCATCTCCTGCGCCCAGACCAGACGGTCCACCTCACCATCCCAGCCCCCTCCCCCGCTGCCTCCAGCCTCATCCCCAGCGAAACTCCCCCAATTGTGGCCAAAGTACGTCGATTGGACTTCTTGGGTGAGATTCGTCTATTCGGGTTGGAATTTCTGCACCCTCTTGAGTAATTCCCTGTCCCTCGGGAACTCTCCAGCCCCATCGCGTTGTATGCGCCTGTCTTGGGCTACCGCTTCGCTGAAAAAGTTTCTTCCGGGAACTCGCTTATCTCTTCGTTTTGTAATAGGATACGGGCGTCCCCCTTCGCATCTCCTTTCCGTGGATGCAGGTTGCACATACGGTCTTGATTGGCACTTGATTTGCTCCCTCTTAGGGTCAGTCATCCAAATGTGCTTGCCCCAGCCCCCGCGGGGAGAGGCAGATTGTAGGAAAACCCGGCCATGCCCAGTCCCGGAGCCCCGGCGGCCCCGCGTTTGCCCATGGAAGATGCCTACCTCGAGCTCCTCGCGGACACGCTCGACGTCATGGACATTCCCGCGCGCAGTCAGTTTCTGCAGCGCTATTTTCGCACCACCACGCATCTCGATTTGCGCGAGTCGCAGTCCCTTCACCTCTGGGAGGAAATGCTCACGCGCCGCCGCGAACTCACGGATCAGCTCGGACGCCCCATATCGCTCAAAACCGTTCTGATGGATGTCCTCTCTTCCGCCGGCCTCATTCACGTTCCGATTGTGCTCGAATACGAGGAGTACAAGAAACTCCAGGTCAATGCTGTTACGGACCCGCTCACCGGCCTCTACAATCGCCGTTTGTTTGCCGAGTCCTTCGAAAAAGAACTTAATCGCGCCCGCCGTTACGGTCTTCCGCTCGGCATCGTCATCCTGGACTTGCACCGCTTCAAGGAAGTGAACGATAAGTATGGCCATCCGCGCGGGGACGAGGTCCTCCGTGCCGCCGCCACCACGCTCCAAAAAGCGCTGCGCACCTCGGACTCTGCCTTCCGCATTGGCGGAGATGAGTTCGCTCTCCTTTTGCCCCAAACCGATGCCGCTCAAGCCCTGGCCCTCAGCCGTCGTATTGAGACTGTTTTTGCGGAAACCCTGCACCCTCTGCAACTCGCTTTCCCCGTGACCATGGATCACGGCGTGGCCAATTTCCCTCAGGACGGCGATCAGTCCGATCAGTTGGTGCGCGTCGCCGACGAACGCCTCTATCGTCTGAAGCACGCCAATCACGCGCACACCGCCGCTGGCTCGGCACGTCCCGCAGCTCCACTCGCGTCCGCGCCACCTCCCGTGGCACCCCAGCCCGTCTCCATCTCTGCTGGTCGTCCACCCGAAAAACCTCCCTCCGACTTCGCTGACGCTTCTTCCGCTGCTGCCCGCTCCCTCGCGGAGCAAACTCCTCCCGCGCCCGTAACGCCGGCTTCGTATGCGATTCAGCGAAAAGCCGAGCGCGTCTCTATGGTTGGCACCAATGCCTACGCCATCATCGGTGAGCAGGGCACCCGCCGGGCTCGTGTGTTGGACCTCGGTTTCGGCGGCGTCGCCCTCGAATTTGAACAGCAGGAAGATCTGCCGGAGAATATCCTCGCTATTCTTCACGTCCCCATTCTTCCCCCCGTCCGCGTCTATCTGAGGCCGGTGTGGTCTCGTCGTTCGGCGGAAGGCGCGTTCCGCTTCGGCTGCCACTTCATCTCCTGATCCTCGCCACACGGCAGGACCACCTCGAGTTCCGCTACTTCGGGAGCATTCCCGCCGCAAGGTCCTTTCTCTTCATCTTCACTCGGATTTCATCTCTTGCTGAATCCGCGATATGTCGCCGTTTCCTGGGTCGCGGCACTGTCCAAACGTACAGGTTCGCCCAGGTCCCATCCTGTCCCTCAACTGTACCGGGGACAGGTTGCCCGTACAGCTGTCCAGAAGTTATTTTCCTGTGTGGTGAACCTGAGGGGGTTCGTTCTCGCAGTGTTCTTCTGCCGTTCATCGGCTTCCGCAGTTCGCGGCTACGCGTCCGTTGGCTGCCTCGTTGGCGTGTCTTTCTTTTTTGCCGGTTGCGCCAGTTACAATTCGCAAACAAGTGCGCCTGGACCGGCCCTGACGGTTTCGGCAAACAGTTTTAATTTCAACACCGTCGTTGTCGGGCAATCCGCCACGCAGACCCTGCACCTGACGAACTCGGGCAACGCGCCTCTGCAAATCGCTTCCATTTCTCTCTCCAACAAGGAATTCGCCATCAGCGGCCCGTCCCTTCCCCGCACCGTGCTCCCGGCCATAAGTCTCGACTACACACTGGAGTTCGCTCCCACAACTGCGGGGAACGCCTCGGCTTCCCTGACCATCACCAGCAACGCCCCGCACTCCCCTGCCGCCCTCTCACTCGCCGGCATTTCAGAAAAAGTCGTTGTTGCCCTGCAGGTCATTCCCACTTCCATCAGTTTCGGCAACGAGAATCTGCAATCGACTGCAACCCAGAACGTCACGCTGCAAAACACCGGCGACGTCAATATCACCATCAATGGCGTTACCGCGTCCGGCTCAGGGTTTGGTTACTCCGATCTTTCTCCGGGATTTTCGCTTTCTCCCAATCAACAGGTCACCTTTCAGGTTTGGTTCCGCCCGCAGACGAGTGGCGCCGCCTTGGGCACTGTGTCCATCCTGAGCGCGAATCTCACTTCACCTGAAACGGTCTCCCTTACCGGTGACGGCGTCAGCTCCACTCCAACGCCCCCGCCTGCACCGTCTCCAGCCGCTCAGCCCACGGTTCAACTCACTTGGAATGCGAGTTCCAGTGTCGTCGCCGGATATCGCGTCTACCGCAGCTCCACCTCTGGCAACTTCTACAGCCCTCTGTTCTCCACGCCGCTCAACGCCCTCTCCTTCGACGACTCCACCGTCACCTCCGGCGACACCTACTACTATGTCGTCACCGCCGTGGACGACAACGGCGTCGAGAGTCTGTACTCGAACCAAGCCACCGCCAACGTTCCCGCCTCGTAGTTCCCTGCCTGTGTGTCTCAGCGCTTGCATTGAGACGCGTCTTAATTCAGCGCCGGCGGAATCGCTTTCAAGTGGCCTCGACGGTAATACCCTGTAAGGGAGGTGTTTCATGAATTGGTCAACCCTGATCGCCTCCGCCCTCACCATACTTTTCGTATTAGGGCTTGTCGTCTATCGACTGCTTTGGGCTGGATCACAAGCGGCCAGCGCGGCCGGGCTGGGCCGGTTGCCAAAACTGCCTAAGAGTTGGCGACGTTGGCTTTTCGGCGAACACAACAACCCTTCCGCATGATATAGGCTGTGTTCGTTTTCAGCTTGGCACACCATACTCCGTCGAACCGGTTTTGCGTTCCCGCGGAATTGCCGTATAATTATGGATTGTCTCGTGACCTAGCGACGCGGTTGTAACCCCGCACTTCCCGGTTCCCGCGCAGACCGGCCACGATAGATTGGAGAATTCATGAAACCCGGGATCCACCCCGATTACCACGCCGTTACCGTCCATTGTGCTTGCGGGCATACCTTCCAGACGCGCTCGACCGTCAAGGGCAACATGCTGCGCGTCGAAATCTGCTCTAGTTGCCACCCCTTTTTCACCGGCAAGCAGAAACTTGTGGACACCGCTGGCCGCGTCGAGCGCTTCCAGAAAAAGTACGCCAACGCTGCCGCCAACGCTGCCGCCAAAAAGCAGCCAGCTCAGGCTTAAGTCTCTTTGCTTCCCGCGGACCGGTTTTTGGCCGGTCCGCTCCATTTTCTGCCCGCCACGCCAATAAATCGCCCTGACCATTTTTCTCCAACTCGCCATTCTTACTCCGTGTAAAATCAATCCTTAGCGTGGCCACGCAATCTCGCATGTTCGATGGTGTTCCGGCCTCCGACTCCGTGGAGACAGCGCCCCCTCGCATCACCCTCCGCAACGCCTTCTCTCATCCCTTCGATTCCGCCATTGCCGCCGCCCGCACCTGCTACTCTTCCCGCCTCATCACTCCCGAAGAGATCACCGATAAGCAGCGGCTCAACATTGGCGCAGCCACTTTTTATAGCGGCCACCACACCGTCTACCAGCACGCTCACTTCGAGTTCGGCCTGGAAAACGTCAGCCGTCAATTCGTCTGGTCCTTCCTCCACGCCCACCCCTTCTATAATTCGGAACAGCAAAGCCAGCGTTACGTCCGCATGGATCGGGTCCAAGCCTATGTGCCGCAGTTGGGTCCGCAGACCGCGCTTTTCTTTAACGAGAGCCACCGTGCCATCTATGAGCAAGCCATCGTCCGCGCCTGGGCCTACTATCGCGAGCTTTCCACGCTTCTGGTTGCCGACGCGCGCGCCATTTTGAACGACATCTGGCATATCGGCCCGATGTCTCATCCCAAGCGCCTTCAGAGAATCGAGCGCTCCGCCGAAAAACGCGCCATCGAAATCGCGCGTTATGTCCTCCCCGTCGCCGCCTTCACCACCATGGTTCACACCCTTTCCGGTATCGTCCTCCATCGCCTCTGGCGCATGTGCTCGGCTTCGGACACGCCCAGCGAGGCCCGCGCTGTGATCGGCGAGATGGTGGCCCAGGTCCGTCAACTCGATCCGCAATTCTTCGATCGCTTTGGCACCACGCCTCTCGAAGAACTCCCGGAATGGAAAGACGTCACTCCCACAAAATCGCAGGCGGATGACTTTGCCCGTGAATTCGACGCCCGGCTCAACGGCAAGACTTCCCGCCTCCTCGACTACTCCCATAACGCCGTCCGTGTCATGGCCGAATCCTATCGCGCCGTCGTCGGCCTCACCGAAGCCGCCTGCCCCGATGCGGAAGCCATCGACCGCCTTCTCAATCCCGCGCGCAATCTCTATCGCCTCGAAACCCTCAATATCGGCGTGCACGCGCCCCTGATGCGCGCCCTCCAGCACGCCACTTACACCTTTGCCAAGAAAATCAGCCACACCGCGGACAGCCAGGATCAGCGTCACCGCATGGTCCCCGGTTCGCGCCCGCTTCTCACTCTCGCCGATACCCGCGATCCGGACTACATCACGCCGAAGCTTCTCGCGGAAAATCCCCGCGCCACGGAAGTCTACCGCCGCGCCATGCACGACGCCTGGTCCGCCAAGAATCAGCTTCTCGACCGCGGCGTGCCCCCCGAAATCGCTCTCTATCTCCTCCCCAACGCCAAGTCTATTCGTCTCGTCGAGACCGGCTCGCTCCTCCACCTGCTCCACAAATGGACCATGCGCACCTGCTTCAACGCCCAGGAAGAGATCTACAACGCATCCATGGATGAAATCGCGGCGCTTCGCGCGGTGCAGCCCGAACTCGCCCGCTACATCGGCCCGCCCTGCCACCTTCGCGCCGGCATCACCACTCCCATTTGCACCGAAGGCTCCCATTTCTGCGGCGTAAAAGTCTGGCTCGACTTCCCCAACACGCCCCGCCGTATTTGAAACCTGTAGCACTGTCCTGTACGTCCTATGTAGTGGAGGCACTCTATGGCGCCTACCCTGCTCCGCACCATTTCTTGCCTTCTCGCTATTTTCTTGGTCTTGGCGCTCCCATGCTCGGCGCTCGATACGCCACTCTCGGACACCGCCGTCCGGCAAGCCTACTTCCTCGGCCAACGTCACGACGAATCGCTCGCTCGTTTCCTGGACCACTACACGAAACACCTCGCCCCGCCCAAGACCGGGCCATACATCTCTTCCGTCTCGTTCTTGACCCCGTATGCCTTGCTCACCCAACTTTCCGACCGGCATGCCTACGGCTACAGTGCCCAGCAGGCCGAACTCAATCACCGCAGTCTTGTGGAAACCGTGAAAATAGTCATAGAGATTCAGCTAACCGATACCTACTCGTCTGTTATGCGCAATCCCGCGGCTCGCACCACTGGTACTCCAATGGAGTATCTCCTGCGGCCTTCCGATTTCTGGCGGGATTTCCGGGTCCAGATGTTCAACGGCGATGATTCTCTCGCGCCTTTCCTCTACTCTGGCCATCCCGCCTACTTCTGTGGGGATAGCGGTTGCACGCTCGTCGGCGCAACCATTCAACTCGAGTTCCTTGCCGAGTCCTTCACTTCTGACTCCGCCCGGGTGTCCATTGATCCTCCCGAGGGAGATCCCGTGGCAGCCGAGTTCGATCTCGCGTCTCTGCGCTGAGCGCCGCGTGCAATCTTCCGCTGCATTGTTGATCTACTTTCGGTGCTTCGGCTTGTTCCTCTATGACCGCTCCGCTTCTCCACGTTCTATACTCCCTGTGAGGCTCTAGCCATGTTTCGCTTCTCGCGTTTGTTGCCGCTCCTCCTGCTTGCCTTAGCTCTCGCGATCCCTCCGCTCCTTGCTTACGATATCGACCTCTCCGACACCGCCGTGCGCGAAGCCTACTTCCTCGGCCAGCGTAATGATGAAAAGACCCGCGCTTTCTTCGAGCCCTACACCAGGCATCTTCCGCTTCCCAAATCCGGCCCCTATGTCTCCGAAATTCGCCTGTTCACCCCGTTGGCGCAAGTCGTCGAGGTTTCCAGCCACACCACCAACGGCTATAGCGCTCAACAAGCCCGGCTCGATTATCAAAGCCGCTGTGACTCGCTCCTCCTCGAAGTCCACATCGAATTCACGCCCACCTACAATCAGATTGATGCCGTCCGCCCATCCAGCAAGAACGGCACTGAAAAAGGGATCGTTATGCGAACTGAGGATTTTTGGCAGACTTTTCGTTACGGCATCAAGCAGAAAGAAGACTGGATCGAACCCCGCTCCATGCACGGCGAACCCGAGTACAGCCGTGACGACCGTTATGGGAACAATGGCCTCATCGGTGCCTGGGTCTATCTCGACTACGACGCACCCAACGTCCCTTCGGACGACACCGAAGTCCACGTATTCACTCCCGATGGCCAGGACGTCTCCGTCACCTTCGACCTCTTCAAACTTCACTGAGTGAAGCCGGGGTTGGCTTCGATTTTACTCGGCCTCTCGATTGGCAATCGACACTCGAAATAGCGGCTTGGCCATCTCGGATGGCTCCATCTCATACGTCTGGTCCGTCTTGCTGGGGTCGTAGTCGCGCCACAGCCAGATCATTTCCGCCGGAAATTCTGCCGCTCCATGCGCTGAATTGTGCGTGCCTTTTCCAAAGCTGAAGTGAAAGTCGTACTTGGTCATCTTCAACGCGTTTGCCAGCCGGACATTCGCCAGTGGCCAACTTCCATAGCGGATCTCCATGTCCCCGGAACCATCCTGCAGCCAGACACGAATATTGCGCTTGGGTTCTCGCAACACTTTCTCCGGATAATCCTGCCCCCCATCCGGATTCGCCGGATCTTCTTTCCACTGAATACTGGTGAAGCTGCCGATCCAGGAAATCACGCGGCTGAACTGGTCAGGCATCTGCCACGCCGCGTTGAACGAACAGATTCCTCCCGACGACAGCCCCGTGATCGCCCGGCTGTACGCGTCCTTGCGAATATTGTATTTAGCCGCGACGTCGGCAAGAATTTCGTCGCGCAAATACCGCACATATCGGTCGCTCACCGTGTCATACAACGTGCTGCGCATCGCATCCTTCAGGTCGCGCTGCCACTTCTCCGAATACGCTTTCACGAATTTATACGTTGGCGTGCCGGGTGATTCGCTGATGTCGCCGGGATTAATGAAGACGCAGATCATCACCGGGATTTTCTTTTGCGCCATCAGATTGTCGATGACGTTCAACACGTTTCTGCCACTATCCCTCTCGGTATATCCTCCGCCATCCTGAAAAACCATTAGCGCCGCGGAGGTTTTTGGGTCGTATTGCGCCGGCACATAAATCCAATACTCGCTCTTCATTCCATCGTAGATCTTGCTCGTGTGCATTATCTTCGGTGACAGCGTCCCCGTTGGAACGCCGGGCTGCAGGTAGGACAACTCGCCAAACACCGGCAAATCCAAGCTTCCGCCAAAATCCTTGCCGTCGACTAGATAGTGAAACGAGTGCAATTTCCCCGCCGCCTCGATGCGCGCCACGGTGTACCAAAGTTTTGAACCCGCCAAACTCTGCATTTTCGGACCGGGAGCATCATCAATGACCAGCGCTGGCTCAGAAGCGGCTTCGGTGGCAAAGAAAAAATCCGGCCCGCGGCCCGCCCAGGCCGCGCCTTCCCTTAATACCTTCGCCTCAAAGCTCGCCGTGATCGCATCCTGCAGCCCGGGACTCTTGGATTTAGCCAGCTCAATGAGTTGCGTCGCATTCAATTTCTCTGCCGCAAAGCAAGGAGCAAGTGCCAAGCAAGTGACAAAGAACAAGATACATACATGCAACAACGGCCGCAGGGGCAAAGAATCCACCTGCCCTAGATCTACCTTGAGCATGGGTTTTCCTTTCTGCTTAAATCACTGCTCTCGGGCGTCGCGTCTACTGCTGTCCGTGCTGCCTCATTCATGTTGCACTCTCAATCACCGCAGCCATCTTCCATTGCATCCTAGTACACCTCATTTCTTCCCAGCAACGTCCATCGGCGCCCGGCAACCCCGATTGCGCCGCCCCGTTTTCCGCGTTATTCTTGTTGAGCAGGGTTTCCAATGTACGCCTCTTTCTATTAGCTGCCACCCTTCCCGCGTCCTTCGTGGGCGCCTGCTCTTCGTGCTCCCGAGTCACGCTTCACCCATCATCCGCCACGCTTCGTCCGTGACTCTCAATCTTGTTGAAGAAAGGTTTTCACATGTCTGTACTCACACTCAGCGAAAAACTCGATCAGCTCGAGGCCCGCTACCAGGAAATGACCCACGAGCTCTCCACCCCGGAGATCGTCACTGATTCCGCGCGTTTCCAGAAGCTCGCCAAGCAGCATGCCGATCTCGAAGCAGTTGTCTCCAAGCACCGCGAGTTCAAGCAAATCGAAAAGGATCTTGCCGGCGCCCGCCAGATGGTCGTCGAATCCGAAGACGCCGACATGCGCCACATGGCTCAGGAGGAAGAAAAGCTGCTCCTCGTCCGCAAAGAACAGGTCGAGCGTGAGCTTAAGCTGCTGCTTCTTCCCAGGGATCCCATCGACGACAAGAACATCATCCTGGAAATCCGCGCCGGCACTGGCGGCGACGAAGCCGCGATTTTTGCCGGCGATCTTTTCCGCATGTATTCACGCTACGCCGAATCCCAGGGCTGGAAAGTTGAAGTCATGGAGAGTTCCCCCTCCTCGAAGGGTGGGGTGAAAGAAATCGTTGCCGCCATCCAGGGCAATAAGGTTTATTCCAAGCTGAAGTATGAAAGCGGCGTCCATCGCGTGCAGCGCGTGCCCGACACGGAGACCCAGGGCCGCATCCACACCTCCGCCGCCACCGTGGCCGTTCTTCCCGAAGCCGACGAAATCGACATCAAGATTGAAGCCAAGGATCTTCGCATTGACACCTTCTGCTCCTCCGGCCCCGGCGGCCAGTCTGTCAACACGACCTACTCCGCCGTGCGCATTACACATCTTCCCAGCGGCCTCGTCGTCTCTCAGCAGGACGAAAAATCGCAAATCAAGAATCGCGCCAAGGCCATGCGCGTCCTCCGCGCGCGTCTCTACGAAATGGAACTCGATAAGCAACAAGCCGCCATCCTCGCGGAGCGCCGCGGCCAGATCAAAACCGGCGACCGTTCCGAGAAAATCCGCACTTACAACTATCCCCAAAACCGCGTCACCGATCACCGCATCGGCCTGACCATCCACCAGCTCACCGAAGTCATGGATGGCAAAGTCGCCCCGCTCGTCGACGGCCTGGTGGGCCACTACGAAGCGGAACGCCTCAAACAGGAGCTAGCCGAGGCATAATCTCTCTAACGGAGGTTCCCATGCTTTCCCGTCCAGGTTCGAAGCCAGGTCCCGTTTGGATGCGCCGGATCAGCGACTCGTTTTCCGATCCCGACCGCTCGCTCAAAATCATGATGCCCTTCTGGGTCTTCTTCATCATTTACATGATTGTCTTCATCGGTCTGACTCACTTCGTGACCGCCGTCGTTCTCTCGAAGGACTACGTCTACGAGTCATCCACTCGCATCGCCGGATTACCGCTGGTCTCCTATAGCCCCGCCGCTCACGGCATCATCGCCATCGGAGGACGCGCCACCGGCGTCATTGCGCTCGGTGGCCTGGCCTTCGGTTTCATCGCCATCGGGGGCTTGGCAGTCGGCGTCATTTCGGTGGGCGGCGTCTCTCTGGGACTCTTCGCGCTTGCTGGTGTCGCAATCGGTTGGCGCGCATTTGGCGGCTTGGCCGTCGGCCACTCCGCTCTCGGTGGCTGCGCCATCGCCAAATATGCCTATGCGGGAAATGGCGTAGCCTACGGCACCGTGGAGGCCAGCGGCCGCCAGAAGGAACATCTGATCGGTTGAGCCTCTTCCATGACCAGTGTCACCACAGATCGCTCCGTGCGCTCTCTGCTCAAGCAGGGCATCGGCCAGTTGCGCGAGGCCAACGTTCCTTCCTTTACCCTGGCTGCTGAACTTCTTCTCCTCCATGTCGCCGCCCGTGATCGCGCGTGGCTCTATGCGCATCCGGAAGAGGATCTCTCCGCCGACTCCACTACTCAGTATTTCGCTCTCATTCAGCGTCGCGCCAACGGTGAGCCCACGCAGCACCTCACCGGCAAGCAGGAGTTCTGGGATCTCGAATTCGAGGTCACTCCCGACGTCCTGATCCCTCGTCCGGAAACCGAGCATCTCATCGAGGTCGCCCTCGATCGCCTCGCCCTCCGCGAACTCCGCGCAGGCCGTCCGCCTCGTCTTACCGGCAACGGCATCACCCTCGTGGATGTCGGCACCGGCTCCGGCTGTATCGCCATTGCCTTGGCCAAAGAGCTTCCCGACGCCACCATTTACGCCACGGACATCTCCGCCACTGCCCTCGATGTTGCCCGCCGCAACGCCGCGCGTCTCGGTTTCGCAGATCGCATTCGTTTTCTTGAGTCCAACCTTTTTGAGGCCTTTACCCCCGTCCGGTTCGATTTGATCGTGAGTAATCCGCCCTATGTCGGTCGCCGCGCGGCGGAGACGCTCGCCCGCGAAGTCCACGAACACGAACCCGAAGTTGCTCTCTACGGCGGCGAAGAAGGGTACGAGTTTTACGCCGAACTCGTCGCGCAGTCACATGAATTTCTCCAGCCCGGCGGCTTGTTGGTCCTCGAGCTTGGCTACAACAGTCTGCCCACCGTGCAACCTCTCCTCGAATCGCGCCATTGGACCAATCTCGGGGTCACCAACGACCTCGCCGGCATCCCCCGCGTCCTCGCCGCCGAGCGCTTGCCATTCCCCAACTGACTTCTGGCAGCCGTCTCAGCGAAACTGCTTGCGAAAAACTTCGCAAGTTAGGGGGTCGGAGCTCTAGCTCCGACATTAAGTGCTTGGCTTTCAGTGGGCTTTAGCCCCTGAGGAAAGGTTGTTAAGCATTTTTTTCAACCTGTAAAGCCGTATGATAGGGATGGATTCGGCGTATCTTGGCGGATACCTCCAAGACGCGCCATTCCATAAAGGTCACTTCCTAAGGAATCAGCTTTTAGCCCAACGGTGAAAGCATGCCGGACCTCGCTCGCTTCCGCGCCAAACACGATCCCACCGAAGAGCGCGATCTTCCCCTACACTCCTCCATCCTCCATGTGGACATGGACGCTTTCTTCGTCTCCGTGGAACTCCTCCAGCGCCCCGATCTCCGCGGTAAGCCTGTTGTCGTCGGCGGCCGACCTGATCAGCGCGGCGTCGTCTCCGCCGCCAGCTACGAAGCCCGTAAGTTCGGCATCCATTCCGCGATGCCTTTGCGCACCGCCGCGCGTCTCTGCCCCCACGCGGTCTTTCTCGACGGGCACCACGAAAGATATGGCGAATGGAGCGATCGCGTCGCCTCCATCCTCGCCAGGTTTTCTCCCATCGTGGAAATGGTCTCCATTGACGAAGCCTACCTCGATCTTGCGGGCACGGAGCGCCTTCATGGCCCACCCCTTGCCGCCGCGGACAAACTTCTTCGCATCATCACACAAGTTACCGCGCTTCCCTGTTCCGGCGGCCTCGCCGCCACGCGTCTCGTCGCCAAAGTAGCCTCCGAGCAAGCCAAGCCCCGCGGCCTCGTCTGGGTCGCGCCCGGCATGGAAGCGTGCTTCCTCGCGCCGCTTCCCATCCGCAAAATTCCCGGCATCGGTGAAGTCACAGAGCGTGCCCTCCGCGCCCTGGGCATTGAAACCGTCGAGCAGCTCGCCTCACACTCCCAGGAAAAATTGGAGAAAGTCTTTGGCCAGTGGGGTACCGCGCTCTATCGCAAAGCGCGCGGCGGCGACGCCTACGAATTCCTGATCGACGCCGAACCGAAATCCATCTCCCACAATCACACCTTCGGGGAAGACACGGACAACGTGCAGGAGTTGGAATCCCTCCTCAGTCACCTTTCCCAGAAAACGTGCAAACGCCTTCGCGAAGCCGGCCTTTCTTCCCGCACACTCACGCTCACGATTCGCTACGCGGGCTTCGAAACCCACACCCGCTCCAAAACGCTTCAGGATCCCGCGCGCCTGGACAACGACATCTTCGCCGTCTTCCTCGAGCTCTTCCGCGAGCATCGCGACACCAAACGCAAGGTCCGCCTCCTCGGCGTTGCTCTTTCCGGACTTTCCCATGGCGCCGAACAGCTCGATCTGCTCGAAGCCGATCGCCGCGAAAAACTCGAAAAGCTCACCAAAGCCACCGACCGCCTCCGCGACAAATTCGGTTTTGGCTCGGTGCAATTCGGTGGCTCTCTGCGCCGCGACGACCCCTGATTCCCCACCCCCGGCTGCGCGCCTCACCCCAATGTCCTATACTGGGAATTCATGAGCGCTCCCGCCCCCACATCACCGGGCACTTCGCCTCCGCGTCCCACTCCCATCGAGCGCGTGCAGAACTTCTGGCAGCGTGTCAGCGAAGGCCGCGCCGTCGAAGATCTTTGGTCTCAGTTTGCCGCCGACGCGCGCTCCACATACGGCTTCTATGGCAAGGACGTCGAATGGACTGAAATCCGCAAACTCCCCCGTTGGAAGCGGCCTTGGCCCGTCATCAGCCAGTTCTTCTGGGCGCTTGTGAGCAAGCTTACCCCCGCGCGCCGCGTCCTCCTCCTCGTCGCATTCGCCCTGCTTCTTTTTTCCACTCAGAAATCCCACTACGAGTTCCTCGCCGCCCTACTTTTCCTTTTTCTGCTTGCTCTCGAGCTCGCAGACAAAGTCATCATGAAACGTGACCTCGAGATTGCCCGCGAAATCCAATCCTGGCTCGTGCCTTCGGAGCCCCCCGCCATTCCCGGCGCGGAAGTCGCTTTCTGGACCCGCCCGCAGAATTCCGTCGCAGGTGACTACTACGATGCCTTCTATCCCACGGCTGACGCGGCCTCCGGCGGCAAGTTGCTCCTCGTCATGGCGGACGTCGCGGGCAAAAGTGTCCCAGCCGCTCTGCTCATGGCCACCCTCCAGGCCAGCTTGCACACCCTCGCTTCCGAAGGCCTTCCCCTCACGCAACTCGCCGAGCGCCTGAATCATTACGCCTGCGCCCACAGCCTCGAAGGGCGCCGCTTCACCACCGGCGTAATTGGCGAATACGATCCTTCCACGCGCCGCCTGGTCTACGTGAATGCCGGCCACAATTCACCCGTCGTTCGCCGCACCAACGGAGGCACCGAGCGCCTCGAATCCGGCGGCCTGCCGTTCGGCATTCTCCGCGAAGCAACCTTCGTCGCCGCTTCCATCGATCTGCAGCCTGGCGATACTCTCGTTCTGTTCACCGATGGCGTCGTCGAAGCCTTCAATTCCTCCGGCGAGGAGTTCACCGACGAGCGCTGGCTCCATCTCATCCGTGATCTCCCCAATCTTCCCGCCCAGGCGACCATGCAATATCTCATGCAGCAGGTAGGACTCTTCGTCGGCGCCACGCGCCAGTCCGACGACATCACTTGCCTTGTTCTTCGCTGTAAATAACCTCTCCGTTCCTCCCTCCTCTCATTTCTTGTGCGGCCTTCGCCGCGCCTGGCGCATAATCAGACCGTGAATTCCCGCGAACTGGCCAATTCGATTTGCGATACGCTCCGCCGCCATGGCCATGAAGCGTTGCTCGTCGGCGGCTGTGTTCGCGATTTGCTCCTGAACCGCGAACCCGCCGACTACGACGTGACCACCGACGCGACTCCGGAGCGCGTCTTGCAGCTTTTCCCCGATAGCATCGGCGTGGGCGCCCAATTCGGCGTTGTTCTTGTTCTTCGCGATCCCGCCAAGGTCGAAGTCGCCACCTTTCGCTCCGACGTGGGCTATACCGATGGCCGCCATCCCGATCGCGTGCTCTACTCCAAAACACCTCAGGAAGACGTCGCCCGCCGCGATTTCACCATCAACGGCCTGCTGATGCGCCACGATACCGGAGAAGTCCTCGACTATGTCGGCGGCCAGGACGATCTTCACGCTCGGCTCGTCCGCGCCATCGGCGATCCCAAACGGCGCTTCACCGAGGATAAATTGCGCATGCTTCGCGCGATTCGCTTTGCCGCGCGTTTCGGATACGCCATCGAGCCCGCCACCTTCGCCGCCATTCAGGAACACGCCCCGGAAATTCACGTCGTTTCTCCCGAGCGCATCCGGGAAGAATTGACCAAACTCCTCACCGAAGGTGCCGCGCGCCGCGGCTTCGAATTGCTAAACGACTCCGGCCTTCTCCAACATCTTCTTCCCGAAATCTCCGCCATGAAAGGTGTCCCGCAGCCCCCCGAGTTTCATCCCGAGGGTGACGTTTGGATTCATACCCGCCTGATGCTTGAAGGCTTGCCCGCCGGAGTCTCCCCCTCACTCGCTTGGGGCGTTCTCCTCCACGACGTCGGCAAGCCACCCACGTTTCGCCCTGCATCCGCCACTGGGGACCGCATCCGTTTCGACGGCCACGCGGAAGTCGGCGTGAAGATGGCCACCGCAATCTGCCACCGCTTGCGCTTTTCCAATGACGATACCCTGCAGATTCTCGCTCTCGTCGCAAACCACATGAAATTCAAGGATGTCGCCCAGATGCGCAAATCCACTCTCAAGCGCTTTGTCCGGCTACCCGCTTTTCCCGAACACTTGGAGTTACACCGTCTCGATTGCTTGTCCAGCCACGGCCGCCTCGAAGCCTACCAGGCACTTAAGAACTTCCTCGCCGAAACCCCCGCCGAGCAAGTTAGCCCGCCACGCCTATTGACCGGCGTCGATTTGCAGGATATGGGTTATGTACCCGGGCCCCACTTCCAAAGAATGTTGACCACCTTGGAGGACGCCCAACTCGAAGGCCAGTTGCAGACCAAGGATCAGGCAATTCTTTTCATCAGGAAGAACTATCCCCAGCCGGGAAATGGCCGATAAAGACAAGTGGGGCCGACATGGCTTTGCAAGCAGTGGAATAAATTATTTATTTTCAATGAAATAGACTTGGATTTGATTTTGGCGTCGAGATATATTAATATGTGAGCGTAAATGACTAAGAATATCTGCCTGAGTGGATTGCACTGTTGGGCACCCTTTTGCCCGCTCCTGCATCTAACCCGGCATGGCGGTGCATTCTGCCACTGGATTTGAGGGAAACTATGGCTGATAAAAAATATTTTGTGCCGGAAACGCTTGCCATCCTTCCGGTTCGGGACACGGTGCTGTTCCCCGGCGCCGTCCTCCCCCTGACTGTAGGCCGCGAAAGCTCGCTGGCCCTCGTCGGTTCTCTTGCTGGCGAAGAAAAGTTGCTCGGCGTTGTTGCCCAGTTGGATCCCCGGGTCGAGGATCCTGCCGCGGCCGATCTGCATAAAGTCGGCACTCTCGCCAAGGTCCACAAGACCGTCAAGATGCCCAACGGCAATGTCGTCATCTTTCTGGAAGGACTTCAGCGTATCCGTATCGTCGAGCTACTCGGCCTGCGCCCCTTTCTCCGCGCCTCCATTGAAGCGGAACCCGATTTCGTTGGCGAACAGGACGCGGAACTCGAGGCCCTGGTGCGTAACGCTCAGGAGCTTTTTCGCGATGTTGTCAGCCGCTCGCCGCAGCTCTCCGACGATCTGCAGAACGCGGCCCTAAACATTGACGATCCCGGCCGCCTGGCCGACTTCATCGCCGGAACGCTGCCCAGTCTCTCCACGCTGCTGCGCCAGGAGCTGATCGAAACTTCCAACGTGCGCAAGCGCCTGGAAACGCTGATCCGCGAGCTTTCCAAGGAAATGGAAGTGCTCGAACTCCGCAGCAAGATCAACGAGCAGGTTCAGGAACAGGTCAGCCAGAACCAGCGCGAATATCTTCTGCGCGAGCAGATGAAGGCCATTCAAAAAGAACTCGGCGACATTGACGACGCGCAAGCTGAAATCGAAGAGCTGCGCACCAAAGTGGACGAGGCCGGCATGACCGCGGAAGCCAAGAAGGAGTGCGACCGCGAGCTCAAGCGCCTCTCCAAAATGACCCCCGTTTCCGCCGAATACATGGTCTCGCGCACCTATCTCGAATGGATGACCTCCCTGCCCTGGTCCAAGTCTTCCGGCAGCGCGGAAATCGACATGGTGAAAGCGCACGAAATTCTGGACGAGGACCACTACGACCTGGAGAAGGTGAAAGAGCGTATCCTCGACTACCTGGCCGTCAAGAAACTCCAGCCCGGCATGAAGGGGCCGATCCTTTGCTTCATCGGGCCTCCGGGCGTCGGCAAGACCTCCCTCGGCAAATCCATTGCGCGCTCCCTCGGCCGCAAGTTCGTCCGTATCGCCCTGGGCGGCATGCACGACGAAGCCGAAATTCGCGGCCATCGCCGCACCTATATTGGCGCGTTGCCCGGCCAGATCATTCAGGGCCTGAAGCGCGCTGAAACAAATGACCCCGTGTGCATGCTCGATGAAGTGGACAAGCTGGGCCGCGATTTTCGCGGCGATCCCTCGTCCGCGCTCATGGAAGTTCTCGATCCGGAACAGAACAACTCCTTCCGCGATCACTATCTGGATGTGCCCTTCGACCTTTCCAAGGTCATCTTTATCACCACCGCCAACTGGATGGATCCCATCCCGGATCCTCTGCGCGATCGCATGGAGATCATCGAACTCCCCGGCTACACCGGCGAAGAGAAGATCCACATCGCGCGCAAGTACCTGATCCCGAAGCAGACCAAAGAACACGGCATGAAGGAAGGCGAACAGCTCGAATTCTCCGAGGAGGGGCTGCGGGAGATCATCCACAGCTATACGCGCGAAGCGGGTGTGCGCAATCTCGAACGCGAAATCGCCACGCTCGTTCGCAAGCAGGCTCGCCGTATCGCCGAGGGAAAGCCCGACAAGATGGTAGTCACGCCGCAGGTGGTGCGCGAATTCCTCGGTGTGCCGAAGTTTCGCACGGAGAAGGAAGTCGAGGAGCGCGTCAAGAAGCCCGGGGTCGCCGTCGGCCTCGTCTGGACTCCCGTGGGCGGCGACATCGTCTTCATCGAAGCCAGCCGCATGCGCGGCGGCAAGCAGTTCACCATGACCGGCCATCTCGGCGAAGTCATGCAGGAATCCATGACCGCTGCCTTGACCTGGACCCGTGCCAACGCCGAACGCTACGGCATTGACCCGGACTTTTTCCGCAAGTCAGACATCCACATCCACGTGCCTTCCGGTGCGGTACCCAAGGATGGCCCGTCTGCTGGCGCGGCGATGGTTACGTCGCTCGTCAGCCTGCTGACCAACCGCCCGGTCAAGAATCGTCTGGCCATGACCGGTGAAATGACGCTCTCCGGTGTGATTCTGCCGATTGGTGGCGTAAAGGAAAAAGTCCTGGGCGCGAAGCGTGCCGGAATCAAGCATGTGCTTCTGCCTGCGGACAACGAGCCCAACGCCGTCGCCGACCTGCCGCCCGAAATCCTGGGCGACCTCACGATCGCCTATGTGCGCACGCTCGATGAAGTTCTCGAGCATGCCCTCGAAAAGAATCCCGTCGCACCCGTCGTCCCCGAGCCGGAACCTCCGGTCCCCGGTGTCGGCGACTCCACCCAAGCCGTGCATTGAAACTCCTGTTTGGTCAGCAACGGCCCGGCACGCTGTCCGCCGGGCCTTTTACCTTTTTGGTGTTTGCTCACACTCGGCGCTCGCGCGCACGTCCTTGCTGTCGCCACGACGATTCCCAACTCCTGCTAACATGAAATCCTCGTGAAGCCGAACTCCAAATTCGCCTCCGCAGATCTCGCCGTCCTTCTGGCGCAGCGCCTGGCCGAAACTCTGCTTCGCGAACGCATCGTTCCGCGCTTCGTGGATTCCTATGTCGTCGAACACGGACGCTTCGGCTTGCAAGTGCACGCGGCGCTCTACCGCGACCTTCTGACCCTTTTGCAGCGTGAAGCCTTGCTGGCAATGTCCGCGCGTGCTTTGGAGATTGTCGAAGCGGTCGCCGGGTCAGATGGCGCGAAAGTTCCCGTGCGCACCAGACGCAAATTCGCCGCGGCCTTCCAGCAAAAATACCTCGCTGCACTCACACGCCAGCAGGGTTGGAATGCCGGCGACGCTTTGGAGTTCCAGGCGGACTTGCAGATGTATCAGGCGATTTTGGCGAAGACGGGTCCCACCCGCCGCGCACGAAAGCCGTTCGAGGTGGCTAATCACCCCTTCGTCGATCGTTGCGCCTTCCTTCTCGATTCTTCGTTTTTGGAAAAAGCGCGCGTTGCGGCCAGCCGTTCGCTCACTAGCCTTGAAACGCTGACCACGGAAGTTACCGAAGGAATTCTTCAGGTTTCTTCGGACGCAAGAACTCCAACAACGCGCTAGAGTTCCAGCGCATTCCGGCCAAAAATCGGTTTCCCCGCGCGCGAAACCTGAAACCCATACAAGGCCACCGCCAGGATCACGATCATCGCGACGACCCCGTCTTCGGTCCACCACGCTCCCAAAGGCATGGCCAGGGGCATCTGGTCCGCCAGTTGATCGACAAAATAAAGCACGGTTAGCGCCACCAGCCCGAACCGATAAAGGATGTACAGGTACGCAAGGAAAAATGGCGCCGTGAACAGCGCATCAATCAACGGATTCTGCGCTCCCAGGCTCGGTATGCAAAACAGCAGCGACATCACCGCGGCAGCCAGCCAGTTCCGCCGGAAAACCAGCCGAAGCATAAAAAACAGGAAGAAGATCAGCAGCGCGCTTGAAAAAGAGGAAGACGCCTGGTACAGCACCGTTGCGATGCTGCCCCGAAGCCCTTCCAATGCGTAGGGCGAGTTCATTCCAAATGGCCGCAGCGGAGCCTTGCCCAGCCCCGCTTCGACAAACGGCTGCAACTGCTCCAGGATCGCCGAGGCCAGTCCAAACAGCGTTCCCAGCAGCACATCGCGCGCGAAAACCGGATCCTTGAAATTCCCCGACAGCATCCGTGACCACGAAATCAAAGTGTCGGGCCAGTACTTTCTCACGTACGGCTCGAGCGCCGCGTAGAGCACCCACGTCACCATCCCGAAAAACAGACTGACGCTCAACGCCAGGATGAACAGCACCATCTCAAAGAAAGAGGAAACATGGTGTGCCAGCAACGCCCAATTGATCATTCCGATCAACACCACGAACATCGCGAGCCTCAGCGAACCCTGCAAATCACCTCTTCCTTCGCGCAAGTTCCTGATCGCCATCCAAATCCCGATTCCGAGCACCGTGAACAGCAGGCCGAGACCAAACCACTGTGCAATCGCGTTCTGCCTGTTTCGGCTCTGGGAGCCCATGCGATCCGGCTTATCCCACGGCGAAATCGTCTCAAAATAGATGGGCTTGCCACGGTATCCCGCCGCTTCGACGCGCAATGGAATCTCCGGATGATTTGGCCAGCTTCCCTCCCAAGCCGCGCGCGCGTCACCCCATGCCAGCGGATACCATTTCGGCTCCGTCGGCTTGAACCGCGAAACATCCAAGCCTGCGGCCGCGAACAATGGGCGCCAATCCGTGGCAGGCAGCGGGCCGCTGGGCGGATCGTCCACTTGCGGCGGGATCGCCCGGAATCCCAGCATCCTGGCTTGCGGAGAGAGCGTGATGACTCGCGAACCGGACAGCGCGAGCGGCGGCTCATCCGGCTGCACTCGTCCATAAATCAAATTGTCCACGGGCGAAAGCGGCGTCAGCAGGCGCGGGCTTTGCCGGTACCAGAACAGCATGCTGGGCGGCTCATCTTGCCGTAGAATCTCCCAACGCGTCGGTGCCTTGACGGTATCGGAAATATGAGTCAAGTAGGTTTGCATCAACGCGAAGCTCTGCGCTGTATCTGCCGGCGCATCGGTGTAACCGAATGTCCGAATCATTTCGTTTGCTTTGGCCGCCAGCACTTCCGGACTCGGCCCGAACGAAATGTACGAAACCATCTTCGCCCGTTTTGCGATCCCCACCAGCAGCGCCAGCAAAATGCATACGCCCGCCACGCACAACAGTCCAATGCGTGGATTGAGCCCTTCCTTTTCTCCCGCTGCCGCTACCATTTCTGGCGAGGGCGTTTCCCCCGCCGCCAGCGCCGCCGCCAGCGGGTCGCCCCCTGGCAGGGCCGCGGCTACTTGTAGGGCGGAGGCTGGCCGTTTGCTCGGATCTTTTTCCAGGCACCGCAGAATCACGCGCTCCAGGAGCGGATCCAGATCGCGCACCAGCGTCGAGGGACTCGTCAGCGTCCCTGCCTCGCGCGCCTGCAAAAGTTCCGGCAGCGTGGCCGCCTCAAAAGCGCGTTTCCCCGTCAGCACCTCGTACATCACCAGCCCCAGCGAATAGAGGTCGCTCTTCGGCGTCACCTCTTTCCCCGCCAGTTGCTCCGGCGCCATGTACGCGGGCGTCCCGGCTCGTACCTCCGCGCCCTGAATGCTGGCCGCAATTCCCGCCAGTCCGAAATCCGTGATCCGGATTTTCCCCGCGCCATCCAGCATCAAATTCGCGGGTTTCAGGTCCCGATGAACTACTCCTCGCTCGTGCGCCGCCGCCAACCCCGCGCAAATCTGCCGCGATATCTCAGAGGCCTTGTCTTGCGGGAGCCTCCCAATCCGCCGCACCAGTGATGCCAGGTCTTCCCCGTCCACATACTCCATCGTCAAGAACGGAATCCCTTCGACATCTCCGATATCGAATACTCGGCAGACGTTGGGGTGCGATACTTGGCGCGCAATGCGCACTTCAGAATGGAATCTCGCCAGCGCCCCCGCATCTCTCGAAAGCGCTTCGGGCAAGAACTTGATCGCCACCACTTGGCTGAGTTTCAGATCCTCCGCGCGGTACACTTCCCCCATCCCGCCGCGCCCCAGAATGGCCACGATGCGGTAGCGCTCGGCAACGATCACTCCGGGAGCAAAGCGTCCGCCGCCGATCGCGTCGCTGCTGCTTAGCATTTGGTTGCTTGGGGGACTTGACCGCGCCACGCGCGGCGTCGAAGCCGGCCGGGGAGTGGGCCGCGGCGGCGGCACATCCGGCGCAAGTGTCTCCTGATTGGCGTCCAGCCCCGCCTCATCGCCCAGGAGGGTTGCGGCTGTATCAACGTCGTCAACGGGCGTCCCGCAGCGCGCGCAAAACCGCGCCGTCGACGCTATCTTTGATCCGCATGATGAACAGAACATGGAACGCAGATTCTACCATTCCTGAATTGCTCCGGCGAACTGCCGGAAAACCCTAGCTGATCTTCTCCACCTGCACTGCCGTGCCGTACGCCAGCACTTCCGTCACGCCCTGCATCACTTCGTTCGCGTCATAGCGCATCGCCAGGATCGCGTTCGCGCCGTGTTGTGCTGCATGTTGCAGCAGCAACTCGTAAGCCTCTTCGCGGGCCTTTTCGCACAGCTCCGTCAGCACCGTGATGTTCCCGCCCACAATCGTCTGAATCCCCGCCGCCAGGTTGCCCAGCACGCTCCGCGATCGCACGGTGATTCCCCTCACGATTCCGAAGTTCCTCACCACGCGGTACCCTTGCAGTTCGGTCCCCGTGGTTACCATCGAACTATCCACTCGTCCGTTCATGTGTGTTCTCTCCCTCCGCTTGCGGATGTTTACCCCTGCGATTCTACCTCTGGACATCCCGATTCCCGCACCGCTACTCTCTGCTATGCTCGGCTTGCGTGGAAACTCTCTTTGAAATCCTGGCGATCGTTCAGATCGCCGCGGGCCTCTACCTTCTCTGGCAGGGTATTCAGTGGCTTGCCTACGTGCGCCGCCGCTTGAAAACCGACCCGGGTTTTTTTGCCCCGCATACCGCCGTCATCTGCCCGTGCCGCGGCATGGAACCCGGCCTCGAACGCAATCTAGTTTCCTTGTGCGAATTCGCCCACCAGAACTATGAAGTCTTCTTTGTTCTCGCCTCCGAATCCGATGCGGCCTATAGCATCGTAAAACGTGTCGCGGCATCCTCCCGCGTCAAGGCCAGTGTCGTGATTGCCGGCAAACCGCAGAATTGCAGCGAAAAGGTGAACAACCTCCGCACCGTCGTCGAACAACTTCCTCCCGAATTTGAGGTGTTGGTCTTCACCGATTCCGATGGCCGCCCCGGCAAATCCTGGCTGCACCATCTCGTCGCGCCGCTCACGGACTCCCGCATCGGCGCCACCACCACTATGCGCTGGTTCATTCCCAATCATGGTGATTTGCCCACCGCTCTCCTCGCCGCTTGGAACGCCTCTGTCGTAACCATGCTGGGCGATCACCAGAAAAACTTCTGCTGGGGCGGCGGCACCGCCATCCGGCGGAAGCTCTTTGAAGAGATCGGTATGCTCGACGTCTGGCAGTATTCCTTCAGCGATGATTATTCCCTGACCACAATGGTGGAACGCACCGGGCGGGGTATTGTCTTCCTCCCCGAATGCTTGACTGTCTCCTATGTTCAATCGGACTATTCTGGTCTACTTGAGTTTACAAACCGTCAAGTCACCGTCACCCGGGTCTATCGTCACAATATGTGGGCCGCCGCCTTCGCCACTCACTTTCTCTATTGCTTGACCGCGGTAGTGGGCCTGTACCTTGCCCTCAGTCTTACCATCGCTTCCCGCCCGGCCTTCCACGTTATGTCCTTGCTGGTCCTGCCCTTCTTGCTCGCGTCCATTCGTGGTGCCATAAGGGTCATCGGTGCCACCGAAGCTCTTCCGCCCTTCAGGGCGCAGATCATGGCCCAATCCTGGATGTACATCCTTTTGACCATGGTTGTCCCATTTCTGTACCTGTTGAATTTCCTATCCTCGTTCGGTCGCCGCCTTCGCTGGCGGGGTATTGACTACGAACTGATCTCCCCCGAGCAGACCCGCGTTCTCACCCCGTGATAGCCGCCATCCTCACAAAAAGCGCAAAAAATGCCTCACCCACGCAATTTCTACCCAGCTTTCATCGGCTTGTCATTTTTCCCCCAGCCTAAGTCATTGAAAAGTTGCATCATAAATTTCCTCCTCAGCGGCACCCCGGATGCTAATCACTGCCCAGGTCAGGTGTGATTCTTGCAAGCGTTATGACGGGGACTCCTTCTCGCTTACCCCTTGGTGGTGAAGTCAGCTTTTCACGTCATCGGGGTAACCAAGCCTGGCCAAGCTCGTGCCCTGTCCGCTTGCCCGGTGATTCCGGGCGACCTCCACAGGAGGTAAACGCAAGTCCAATCTACAGGAGCGCTTCGTTCCCACCGCGAAGCACTATCGGAGGAGTGCACGTGAAGTTGATCCGCAGATCAGTCGCAACGCATCCTATCACCCAATCCAAACCTGCTCCCTCACCCTTTCTGTACCTCTTTTACGAAAAATCCTCGGGCACAGCTCATTTCCATGTCGAAGCCGGGCCCGCTGGCGAACTCCCCGTGGACCACGCCGCCGGACTCCTTGCCATGCATTGCCTGGTCCGAGGCCAATCCCCCAGCGACTACATGATTATGGTTCCCGCGCCGCAGGAATGCCTGGGCGCCTTGGAGGAGAAAGCTGAGGAACTCCTGCAAGCAGGACACAAGGTCAAGAGCGCTGTGAGGCTCACCCGCCGCGAACAAGAAGTCCTCGACGGCATTCTACGCAGCTTGGCAAACAAGGAAATCGCTTCCGAATTGAACCTCTCCGAACGCACGGTGAAGTTCCATGTTTCTTCCCTGCTCGCCAAATTCAAGGTGCGCGGCCGCATGGAACTCATGCGGGAAATTTCGCGCAGTCCCATGCAGCCTTTGCCCGTGCCCGTCACTGCACCCGCGCCGCAGATGCCACCCTTTGCCCGTCGCCCGAATCTCTACGCCAAGCCCATGCATTCCCGCAAGGTTCTGCCGCTGGCCCGGCCGCGCCTGATGGCCTGATAGCAGACCTAGATATTTCATCCAAGAAAGAAAGCGCGCCCTGCCTCAGTCACGGCGCGCTTTCTTTCTTCTTAGCCTTTCCTTCCCTCCGTCATCCCACATGCCCGGCCTCCAGCAACCTCGCAGCACCAGTCCACCCCACGACGAAAAAGAGTTGCGCTGGCACGAACTGAGTCGCCGCTACGTTCTCCCCAGAAGGAAGATGTAGCGGCCACCTTCAGGTGGCCACTACGGAAGAAAGAGAAACCCAAGAGAGGGGGGAAGGCGCGCTAGGAGGACACGGCGGCGGGCGTTTGATGCGGCGGTTCGGTTTCCACACCTCGCCAGCCCACGGCGCGGCCGCTGACCGCTTCCTTCACCGAGCGGAACAGCACGATGTACATGAGTTGCCGGTAGTAGAAGCGCTGCAGCAGCACGGGTACAAGCAGCGTCCAGTCCTCGTGATGTTCCAGGGCAAAGGCGATCATGCACGTAAACACGTCAATGATCAGGAATCCCAGGAAGAAGATCACAGAACGCTGCACGTCCGCCGTGGTCCAGAGGTGCGGGATCTGCGTAATGTGCAACTGCGCCAGACCCCACAGCAGCAAGCTGCCCAGGAACAGCAAATCAATGACCGGCGAAATCAGCGGCAGCGCGATCTGGAACACAAAGATGTTAGGCAGAGCCACCCAGCCGAGCGCCCCATACTTCGCCCGAAACAATGTGCTGCTGTGCTTCCAGAAGGATTGCAGCGTTCCAAACGTCCAGCGAAAACGCTGCCGGATCAGCGACCCAGGCGTTACCGGAGCCTCTGTCCACGCAATCGAATACTCGTCGTACGTGACGCGCCAGCCCAGCCGGCGAATTGCGATGGTGAGGTCGGCGTCTTCCGCCACGGTGTCCGCGGTGATTCCGCCCGCCGCTTCGATCGCTCGCCGGCGCCATGCGCCCAGAGCCCCGGGCACGACGGTGATGCAATTCAGGAGATCGAAGGCGCGCTTTTCCATGTTCTGGCTGGTGATATATTCCAGCGCCTGCCAGCGCGTCAGCCAGCGCGAACGGTTGCCGACTTTGACGTTGCCCGCCACGGCTCCGACGTGCGGATCGGAAAAGTGGCGCAGCAATTGGCGGATCGCGTCGGGCTCCACTTCCGTGTCGGCATCGATGGTCACGACAATTTCGGCCCGCGCATGGCTAAGCGCAACGTTCAACGCTGCCGCTTTGCCGCGGTTGACCTGGTGAATGATCTGCACCCGGGTTTCGGACGAAAAATTGGATTGCAGAAGCTCCAGCGTGCGATCCGCCGAACCGTCATCTACAACGACCACGTGAATATCCGGAATATCGGAAGCCAGGACCGAGCGCACGGTCTGAACAATGACGCTCTCTTCGTTGTGCGCGGGAATCAGCACCGTCACCGCCGGAATGGGATTAGGCAGAACGTCATGATCGGGGCGAAGCTTTTCGATGATGGCAAGAATTCCAATAATCAGGGCACGGCAACTGACGAGAATGATCCCCAGGATGAAAACTGTGGCGATCCCGAAGCGCAGCCACTGGAAGATCGCGAAGATGAAGCCATCCGCATGCGCCGAAAGCCTTTCGCGGAAGGACAGCGGCACCATCACGTCGGCGCGAGTTTTCCCGATCAGGTCGGAGACGGACACGAACTCGTAGCCCTGGGCGCGCATCTGATCGATGATCAGCGGCAGGGCCGCAACGGTCTGCGCGCGTTCTCCGCCGCCATCGTGGAGCAGCACAATATTCCCATTCTTGGCCTGGCGCATTACTTCCGCTGCGATTTGCTCCGCCGGGCGCTGGCGCTTGTCCTCCGTCATGCGCCAGTCGTCCGGGTCAACGCGCTGGCCCACGATCAGGTAACCCAGTTCTTGCGGGTAAGGCAACTGCTGCACTTCTTCCGCATATTCCGGTTGGTGATCGATGCCGTATGGCGGCCGGAAAAGAATGGATTTCACGCCCAGCGTGCTCTCGATCAGGCGCTGCGTCAGATTCAGCTCCCATTTGATCTGTGTGCGCGAGATTTCGTCAAAATTAGGGTGTGTAAACGTGTGGTTGCCGATCTCGTGGCCTTCGTTGTATTCGCGCTTCAGCAGATCCGGCGCCCGGTTGGCTTCTTCACCGACGACGAAGAAGACGCCCGGCACATGTTTCTCTTTGAGGATATCCAGAATTTTCGGTGTCCAACGCCGGTCGGGGCCATCATCGAAGGAGATCACCAGTTTCTTCTTGGCGCCGCCAAGTTCCTCGATGTCAAAAGAGAGCGGGATGGCGTCGTATTTTTCACTGGTGAACAGATCCGTGGCGTGATCGTAGTTGAAGCTCCGCACGCCGTGTTTGGGCACGTCCGAGATGTGCCAGATATCGCCATCGCCTTCGAGGATCAGATCGGGACCGGGGGGAATATCGCGGAGTTTATCGCGAATGGCATCGTCGGGGTGCGTGGCATCCCAGATTGGCCAGATGGAAGTATCGCCAGACCCGAAACGCCACAGCGCCGTGCCTTGTACGCCGAGCCTTTCGCTGGCTCGCAATTCGTTATAGGCCGTAATTGCGTCGAGCATCCAGACCTGGTGCGTGTGATTTTGTTCGTCCACGTACGAGTAGTGGGGATTCAGGGAAGCCGCATCGAATTCGACTTCGGCCTCGGATTCGTGCGCGTGGAGTAGCGCCTCCTGAATGCTGAATTCTTCCGCGTGCAGCGGTCCCTTCTGGGTGCTTTCCGTCCAGTCGTAAGCGTAGTTGGCAATGCCGGCCACAATTTTCTGCGCCGGAACAACCTGGCGAACCTGGCGGAGATTTTCCATGAACCAGTCCTGCGCGGCGATCGGACCAGGCTCCGAGGTCAGCCAGTGTTGGTCGTAATTCATCAGGATGATGGCATCGGTTTCCCGGCCAAAGAACGCGTAGTCGTATTCGTCGTCGCGGGCCGGCAGGGCAATCATGACTTTCAGTCCAACGGCGTGAAGCGCGGGTGCCAGCTCGCCGATGAATTCCCGAAAACTCGGCTGGCTCTTCAGCGGCACTTCCTCGAAATCCACCACGATGCCCGCCTGGTGAGCCTGCACGGCGTATTCGACCACATCGGAAACAAGGTGGCGTCGCGCAGCGGAATTCGCAAGCAGCTCGGCAAGTTCTTTTACGCGCCAGACCGCGCCATCGTAATTGTTCAGCAGACCCATCATCGGTAGCTCGATTGGCGGAGTAAGGGAGCGCATCCACTGGTGGAGCTTGTCTTGCCTGAGCCGTGTAAGGGCCTCCGCCGGCGAGGCCTTGACGGTTTGATTGCGCTCGTAATCCACAACGGTGATTGCGCCGTCGGCGGAGACAGCATGAAGCTGCTCCGGCATGAGCAAGTCGATGTCTTTGTAATGCTTCTTGAGGGAAGCGAGGCTATTGGGGTCCCAGCTCACAAAAAACGCCGCGCGCAAAGGATCGTAGGTGGCGGGAACCTGCCCGATATGCGCCACGCGCGTGTGACGCCCTTCGCGCAATACCACCGCCTTCAGGTTCTTTCGCTTGACCGAGTGATAAGCGGGGCGCGTGTCCGGCAACAAAGATGAGGGAAGCTCGACACTTCCGGCGATTGTTACAAAGAAATAGATCAGCAGCAGCGTGAGCAGCGCACCGCTGATTTCCAGGAACCGGCGCGTGCGCCGCCAGCGGACTTTCTCCTCGTCATAGAAGATCGGCCTTCGTTCTTTCATGTAACGTGGCGGCCACGCGGCACAGGGGGGCAGCGCCGGAAGCACATACTCCGTCGAGTCAAATCCGTCCCGTCTATTGTAAGATGCGAATCAAGGATGAAGCGAATTTTCTCCAGTCCCATTTTTCCGCTGCTGGCTGGTGCCTGTCTGCGGATGCTTTTCGTGCTGAAGTTTCCGGCGGGCTCGGGTGACTCCGTTATTTACGAGCAACTGGCGACGAATTGGCTGAAGCACGGGAAATTCGCGATGGACATCGCCGGGCAACCGGTGCCGGTGGATCTTCGCATGCCGGGATATCCGGCGTTTCTGGCGCTCGTTTACGCATTGACCGGCCGCACCGGTGAAAGCGCACGCCTAGCCGTGATGTTGGCGCAGGTGCTGGTGGACCTAGCCTGCTGCGTGGTAATCGCGGCACTGGCGGCGCTGCTGGTGTCCCTTTGCTCCAGGCAGGCGAACCGTCAACGGGCATTTCTGGTGGGCCTGTGGCTCGCGGCGTTATGCCCCTTCACGGCGAATTATGCGGCGGTACCGCTCACGGAAGTGTGGGCCACGTTTCTCACTACAGCGGCGCTGCTGATCCTGGTGATGGTGGCCGCTGAAGTGCGTGGCGAGTGGCCGGAGTGGCCGCGCCGCGAATGGATCGAAGAGAAAGGGTATTGGAGTTTGGTTGCCTTGGGTGGGCTCGTTGTGGGCGTGGGCGCCTTATTCCGTCCCGAAACTCCGCTGCTGCTGGTGACAACCATGATTCTGCTGGGTCTCTGGATGTGGTGGCGAGGTGAAACGAAGCGCTTCGTTCTATCGGCCGTGCTCATGGCTTGCGCTTGCGCCCTGCCGCTCGTGCCCTGGACTGTGCGGAATGCCATCACCCTTCATGAATTCCAGCCCCTCGCGCCGCAGGACACCATGCTGCCCGGCGAAGTGAATCCCAAGGGTTTCATGGCGTGGGAACGCACCTGGTTGTTCCGTGTGCGCGATTGTTATCTGGTGCCGTGGAAGCTCAACGACGATGAGATTCGCCTGGGAGATATTCCGCCGGAGGCGTTTGACACGCCGGAAGAGCGGGATCGCGTCGCTGCGGTGCTGGAGCAATACAACGAGGACCTGACATTGACCAGGGAGGAAGATGCCGTGTTCGCACAGTTGGCGCGCGAGCGGACCGCGCGGCATCCCCTGCGGACTTATCTCTGGATTCCCATGCGGCGCGCCGTGCGCATCTGGTTCACCCCGCGCATCGAGTTGCTGCCCGTCTCTGGGCACGTTTTTCCCCTCGCGTATATGTCGGAAGAAGACCCCGTGGACCAGCGCATGACGATCCTGATTTTTTTTCTAAACATTTTGTACGTTGGGCTGGGAATCTGGGGTGGCTGGAAATTATGGAAATGCCGCAGGTCACGCGGCGCCGTGGTGCTCCTCGTGGTCTACATCGTGGTGCGCACGGGCTTTTTGACGACGTTGGAGACACCGGAGCCGCGCTATGTGCTTGTCTGTTTTCCTGCGCTGATCGCCTTGGCTGCAGCGGCGTTTGCGGGAACGCAGCAGGGAATTCGAGAAGCGGGGAAATAGGTCAACGCGAAGAGGAAGGAAAAGGTGACGGCTAGCGCTCTTCCGGCGGCTCGGGGTGGATGGTCACGCGAAAGATTTGCGGGAAGCGTTCCTTCACGCGATCCTCGAGCGCGGCAGTCACATCGTGGATGCGCGTGATGGGAAGATCACTCTTCATGATGCAGTGGCAAGAGACGAGCGTGTGGTGTTCCACCTGGCGCACGCGCACGTCGTGGCAATTGATCAGTTCGTCGTAGTCATGAGGCAAGCTGTTCAGGAAAGCTTCGACCGCCAGTTCCAGCCGGTGCATTTCTCCTATGCGTGTATCGGGCGTGGCAATGTGGCGGCCGAGGGGCTCAATGTGAATGTTCACCTCGGCATTGCCATTGCGTAAAGATTGAATGCCTTCCTCAAGTTCGGTGGCGCGGCGATGGGCGTCGCGCAGGCTAAGATTTTCATCCACTTCCAGATGGAGCTCGACGAAAAGACGGCCGTCCTGCTGAAACGCCGAGAGATCGTGAATGGCCAGGCCCATCCGCTGCGCCACGGCGCGTATCGATTCAAAAAGATGCTCGCCTTGCGGGGCGCGCGGCTCCGTATGCACGATCACATCCGCCGGCACGATGTCGCCGATACGCTTCTCAATCGCATCCGTGAGCAGATGAACCTGCTCCAGGCTGGTGATGCGCGGAACGGAAACCGTGGCGTCCACGAAATGGCGATTGCCGGCGCGGCGGACGCGCACCCGCTCGACTTCCAGCACTCCATCCATCTGCCCAATCGCGCCGATGATTTCGCTCTGCAGACCTGCCGGGGCGGCATCCAATAAAGCATCCAGAGTGCGGCGGCCCAGTTGCGAACTGACCCAAAGAATCACGCCGGCAACGGCAAGCGCCGCGAGGGCATCGGCGTAAACCAGCCACAGTAGATTCCATGTGTTGCCGGCCCACACCAGGCCAATTCCGGCGATGACCACGATCGTGCTCCAAACATCCGTGGAAAAGTGCAAGGCATCGGCTTCCAGGGCCTCGCTGCGGTACTTTCGCGCAACGGCGGTCAGCGCGCGGGCGCGGGTCATATCGATTGCCAGGGCCACGAACAAAACGACAAAGGCGATGAGGCTGGGTTGGATATGCACGGAGTGGAAGAATAGCCGCGAAAAGGCTTCGTAGATGATGTAACAAGCGGTGAGGATGAGCAGTCCGGTCTCGATAAAAGCGGAGAAATTCTCGAATTTGCCGTGGCCGTAAGGATGGCGCTCGTCCGCGGGCTGGTCCGAAACCCGCACGGAAAGAAACGTGATGACCGCCGCAACGAGGTCGAGCCCCGAATGGAGCGCTTCCGAAAGAACGCCCAAACTGCCCGTACGCAGGACGAGGAAGGTCTTCAGGCAGAGCAGCAGCAACGCGGAGCCCACGCTGAGCAAGGCCGCGCGCTTCTTTTCCTGGATATCCTCGCGCAGCCTCTGGGAGAAGGGCATGCCTAAAGACTACCTCAACTCCGTGGGAGTTGCCGGGATTCACTTGAACCCGTCTCATAAATCAGAGCAGTAGGGAGAATTCCGAGGCCTCAGGGTGAACTGAAGCCCACTCTTTCCGGTGTATTTCCGGAACGGCTGAACAGGTTGCGTGAAAATACCCGCACTGTTGTTCCGAGCCCCATTTACTTTTTGAACGGGACGAGGTATCTGCTTTTTTGCAGGTCTTTTGCGTATTGCAGAACCCTCGCTCTGCTCGGAATCGCAACGAATTACCGTTCTTCCGCAATTTGTGAAGCTGTGCCCTGTCGGGGGCCATTTATGAAATGGCTTTTGACAGGAATAGATACCTTGGAGCTGAGGGTGTTTTTTGCGCTTGGACTCTCTCTTCAGTTGTTCCCTTTGGGGGTCATCGGAGGCTCGGGCAGCAGTGGCAAACGCTTGGGCTCCCCGCGCGCGCCACGCACCTCAATCTCGTCAAAGAGCAGCGACGGCGCGACGACGGAGGCGGGCAGGCCATTCTGCGCCGTGCCGAACGCCCCGAGGGCCGTGCCAGAAACGCCCACAACCTGGCTCTGCATGTAGTTGTAGACAAAATCATCGTCGCCAATCGCGCTAATATTCCGCAGCGTCCGCGGGCTGAAGCCGGTAATGCGGGCCCCTCGCACCATTTCCTCGTGGCCGTCCTCCGGAAAGATCTTATACACCACCAGCGGCAGACGTTCCGTGGCGGCATTGCCCCCAAAGCTGGCCAGGAGCTCCGTGAAATCCTCCTGGTGCATCAGGCTGATCGAAGGATTGTCCATCTGCCGCACGACCAGGCAGTAGTTCAGCTTCTCCGAACGGCAAGCATCCAGAAATTTCTTTTTCAGGTCGTCGCGGGGAACGGTTTCAGAGGAGGTAAAGAATAGATTGCTCATGGTTGGCTGGGGGTCGCTGAGGAAGGCAGAGCGGCCGTGGCCATTGGACTTGCCGAAGTCGGGGCCGGGGCGGCGCGACATAAGAAGATTCTCCAGTTTCCCTTCCTCCACGAGGCTCACCTTCTGCGCGGGTACTCCCTCTTCATCGATCGAATAACCGCCGATGAGCGGCGTGCCTTTGTAGTCTTTCGCGAAGGGATCATCCACGAGAGAAACCGTCAGCGGAAGAACGCGAGCGCCCACCTTGCCACTCCATTCGCTGCGCGCGCCCAGGCTGTTCATCAACTGATCCATAACCTGCTGGAACGCCAGGGGAGGCCGCGCCCCGCTTAACGACGGGCTAAGAACCTCCGCAATCAGTGGCGCGGCCGCGCGCGCTTCGAACAAAACCGGGCCCGTGTAATCCGGTGCCGTGGAAGCCGCGCGCATGGCCATCAATTCGCTCCCGGCAACGTTGAGGCCCTTGCGGACCGTGTCTACATTGGGAAGATCGGCAGGCCGCGGCGCGTAACTGGAATAATAGTGGCTCACCTGCATGCCGTCGGCAGCCAGAGTATTCATGCCCGCTTCGATAGCGGCGAAGCAATGATTGGCGCGAATCTCGGTGCCTTCACTCGTCAAGAGGTACTCGGTCGTGTACACCAGATAGTAGGTGACCCGCGATTCGTAAATTTGCGGGAAGGCGCGCAGCGCGGCGGAAGTGTCGCGGGCTTCCTGCTCCCAATTGCGGTTGGACCAATCCGAGGGCGCCAACGGATCGATGTGTTGGACGGGCTCGACCTTCGCGAAGTCGTCAATATCGGAAGGACGCGCCAGGCTGCTCAGATAAGCCTGTTTGCGGGAATAGGTTTCGACAGCTTCCTTGAAGGCCTGATCCGTGGCGATCCAAAGATCCTGGCGCAGCGAATCGTAGTCGCGGTCGATGCCCACGTCCCCCGAGCGGCCGATGAATCCGCGAAAGCCCTCTTCGCTGATGAAATTGGAGCTGTCCAGTTTGTAATCCCCAACCCGCGCGGAAACATTCATAAGGCGTTCGCGGCTGTGGTTGGAAGAAATCAGCGCGCCGAATTCGGCCACAATCTCGCGGACGTCCATATCGAGCAGGCGGTATTCCACGTAGTAGGGGCGTACCGGCTGATCCGCTTGCGGGATTTGCAGTTGCAGGCGCGTCTTGGAGCGCGCCATTTCATCACGCATGGCGCTCAGCGTGTGATCGTTGTCCGCGGGAGCCTGGGCCAAGCCGGCGGTGGCGGTGGAAAGAGCGAAGAAAATAGCCGCGAGCCGAAGGGTGCGCATTACTGGAGGCCTCCCGATTTTGCATCGTCGTGCGCGGGCGGCGGCAGAATCGGCGGCCGGTCCGTGGATGTTTCCTTTTTCTGGACTTCCAATTCCGAAGTGAGGATGGCGGGAGAAGCGGCGGAGACTGGCACGGAACCTGACTCCGCGCCACAATAGCCGTTAAAGACTTCCGGCGTATCGCCGGTGGCCACAATCTTGGTCAGCGCGGCGAGCGGTGTGCCGACGATGTCCACGCCGCGGACCAGTTCGTCCGGGCGCCCGTCGGCGAACACCTTGTAGACCACCAGCGGTTGCACCTGGAAGGCTTGCGGCTGCCCGCGGCCCGTAAAGGTGAAACCTCCGGCGATGTCATCAATGAGCAGGCCATAGGGCTTGCCTTGCTGCTTGACGAGTTCGATGAGTTTTGCGCGAAGCTGCGCGTTCGTCACCGTCTTGCTGCTTTGCACGATCAGGTTTCCCTGCCGCGAAACCGGCGTCGCGCCGATCTGCCGCCGTCCATGTCCATTGGAATGCGGGAAACCTTCGAGTGGCGAGCGCGACATCTCGAAGTTCTTGAGAACGCCGTGATCCACCAGCACCACGCGCTGTGCCGCCACACCTTCGTCGTCAAACTGGTAGTAGCCCAACAGGTCCTGGTTGCCCAGCTTTTTCATGGTTGTGTCATCAACGAGGCTGAGGAATTCGGGGAGGATGGTTTCGCCCACCTTTTTGGCAAACGTCTGGCCTTCATTGACGTCCTTCTGACGATGGCCCTCGGCGCGATGCCCGAAAACTTCGTGGAAGAACACGGCGGCGGCGCGGCCTGTCAGCAGCGCCGGCCCAACTGTCGGGTCGTTCAGGGGAGAGGCGACCAGGCCTTCCATTTCTTTGCGAAGCTGCGCGGCGGCAGCGTACACCGCTTTGTCAGTGGGGGCCTCCGAGGGATTGACCCAATCGAAGTTATAAATACGGTCAATGTCCATGCCATCGCTGGCCTTGCCTTGAATAAATAATTCCAGGCGGTAGCGGATCTGGCCAAACTGCAGATGCGTGCCTTCGGTGTTCAATTGCATGATGTTTTCCGCCTGCGCGGTAAACGTGACGATGGAGTTGATGACCGCGGTGGACTGCCGGAAGTACCGCGTATAATCACGAACCTTCTGTTCCCACGGCTTGCGATCGAGAGTGAACGACACCCACGGCCCCGTGTAGGTCTGCGGCTTTTCGCGCGAAAAATCGGGCGCGCGGCCCTCTTCCGTCTGTACTTTCACTTCCTTGCCGGTCTTGATCTTGATCAGCGCCTCGGCGGCGGCGCGGTATTGCTTGTCGGTTTCCAGCCAGATCGCGCGGCGCAGCACCTCGGGATCGTCGTCGAGCGGGGCATTGGTGCCGGGGCCGCCGTTGGGCGGCGTTCGGCCGTCGACCTTGTGAGTGTCGTCGAGTTCGTAGCTGCCGGTGCGTACCGTCACTTCCAGCCAACGATTCCGCGCCTCATCGCTGCTCAGAAGGGCCCCATTGGAACCTGATACCGTGGCGCGCTGCGAGTCCGTAAGGGTGTAACCGATGTAATAGGCCGCGGGATCCTGCTCGCCAAGGGTCTTCAGCGAACGGTCGAGCTCCGTTTTCATCGCGTCGAAAAGGGGCGATGCTTTGGGTGCGCCGTCGGGCGGATCAGCCGAGCGCAGGGGAAGCACGAGGAGAGTCGCGCCGAGAAGAGTGGTAGCCGCAAAGATGCGCTGGTGGGGACGCATTTGCCATAGTGCTCCAATTTGAAGGTTCAAAGGATGCCTCACTCTAAATTAGACGAAAACGGTGAGTCTTCAGTGTACGTCAGGCGGGTGCGTCAGACAAAGCGTAGCGAGCGGCGGGTTGCGGGGCTCTTCCCGATTGGCAGCACTGAGCCGCGTGGCCGAGCAGGAGGTTGCGCGTTTGCCTGCATTGAAGTGCTGGGGTAAACTCCAAGGCCAGTGGCGGATACTCCCTCAATTGTGGGTCGCACCGTCTCCCACTACACCGTCCTCGAAAAACTTGGCGGGGGTGGCATGGGCGTGGTCTACAAGGCCGAGGACGCTCGCCTTCGTCGCTTCGTCGCGCTGAAATTCTTGCCACCGGAAGTTGCCAGCGACGCGCAGGCACTGGCCCGTTTTCAGCGCGAAGCGCAGGCCGCATCCGCATTGAATCATCCCAACATTTGCACGATTTACGACATTGGCGAACAGGATGGGCAGGCGTTCATCGCCATGGAGTCTCTGGATGGGACAACGCTGAAGCATCTCATCGCCGGGAAGCCGCTCGAGACGGAAGTTCTTCTCACACTCGCGATTGAGATTGCCGACGCACTGGACGCCGCTCACGCCGAAGGCATCATTCACCGCGACATCAAGCCCGCCAATATTTTCGTGACCAAGCGGGGACACGCCAAAGTTCTTGACTTCGGGTTGGCGAAGCTGTCGCTCACGGGAGATCGCGCGGCCGACACCACGACGGGTTCGGACAAAGTGACCGGGGGCACGACGTCGGAGCATCTGACCGGTGCAGGCTCTACACTGGGCACGATCGCTTACATGTCGCCGGAGCAGGTGAAGGCCAAGGAACTCGACGCACGAACCGATTTGTTCTCGTTCGGAGTTGTCTTATACGAAATGGCGACAGGCGTGACGCCATTTCGTGCGGAGAGTACCGGACTGATCTTCGACGCGATCCTGAACCGCGATCCACTGCCCCCCGGACAACTGAATCCTGACATGCCCGCCGAGCTGGGACGGATTATCCACCGAGCGCTGGAGAAAGATCCGGGTCTCCGTTACCAGACCGCCGCGGAACTTCGCGACGACCTGAAACGCTTGAAACGCGAGTTGGATTCCGGCCGCTCCGTGGGAACCTCTGCTCTACCGGGTGCGCTCGAAGAAGTTCGCGGAACCCACGCACATCGTCGATGGCACACATGGGCCGTCGTTGTCGGCAGCGCTCTCATCGCCATCGTGGGATTTCTCGCGTATGTTCTAACGCGCCCGGTGGCACCGCCCCGGGTGCTGCGCACTGTCCAACTCACGAACACGAATCGGCCGAAATCAGGCGTTGTCACGGACGGCTCGCGGCTCTACTTCATCGAGGGCCAATCCGGCCTTTCCCAAACCTCCGTGAATGGCGGCGAGACATTTCCCATACCGACCTCCCTGGAGGACACTGGCTTTTCTAACGTTTTCGATATCTCGCCAGACGGTTCTTTGCTTTTGATGAATTCAGCCCGAGGGACGTCTCTCGACGGCCCTCTTTGGAGCGTCCCTGTGCTTGGTGGCTCGCCTCGTCGGTTGGGCAGCCTCGAGGGCCACGCTGGCGCGTGGTCGCCGGACGGGAAGAGGATTGTCTACTGCAAAGGGAACGAGATATTCCTGGCGACGAGTGATGGCAGCGAACCACGCCGGCTCTTGCTAACGGCTGGAACCGCTAACGATATCCGCTGGTCGCCCGACGGCTCCATTCTGCGTTTTACTCTGAGCGATCCCAAAACCAATAACCGCTCCATCTGGCAAGTTTCCGCGGACGGTGGCAATCTCCGCCCCCTGCTTCCGGGCTGGAACAGCACACCCAACGAATGCTGTGGCAAGTGGACGCCGGGCGGAAGGTATTTCGTCTTCCAGGCCGTACGCGACGGGACGGCAAACCTTTGGGCCCTGAACGAACGTGGTGGCCTTTTCCGCGCAACCCGCCAGGAGCCAGTTCAGTTGACGACTGGGCCAATGAATGTAGGTAGTCCCGTCCCGAGCCGCGATGGCAAGAGACTCTTCGTCCAAGGCTGGCAGCCCCGCGGGGAATTGGTGCGCTACGACGCCAAATCAGGACAATTCGCTCCTTACCTTTCGGGAATTTCGGCCATGGGACTCGACTTCTCTCGTGATGGAGAGTGGGTCGCCTACAATGATGGCTCCGATGGCACCATGTGGCGAAGTAAGGTGGACGGAACCCAAAAGCTGCAACTTGTTTTCCCGCCTATGCAGGCCTACCTGCCTCGGTGGTCCCCGGACGGCAAACACCTCGCCTTTTTTGGTCATCCTCCCGGCGAACCCTGGCAAATCTTTGTGGTTCCCGCCGAGGGAGGCTCTCCCGAACTGATCTATCGAAGTGCAACCAATTCGGCGGACCCCAACTGGTCGCCAGACGGCAAAGCGCTGGTTTTCGGAGAGAATTCACTCAACAATCAGGGATCAGCGGTCTACGTGCTCGATCTGAAGACGCGGAAAGCCTCGAAGCTGGCAGGGTCCGACGGACTTTATTCTCCCCGCTGGTCCCCTGACGGACGCTACATCGCGGCCATTACGCTGGATTCTCTTAAGATCATGCTTTTTGATTTCACCACTCAAAAATGGACTGAGCTCGCCAATATCTTCGTGGCTTATCCGACTTGGTCCCGAGACGGGCGCTATTTGTATTTTGATGGAATTCTCGACAACCAGGAGGGCTATTTCCGCGTGCAAATCAGCGACCGCAAACTGGAGCGCCTCTTCAGCCTGAAAGGGTTTCAGGCGGCCGGAGGAGCCTTCGGAAACTGGAGCGGACTCGCCCCGGACGAAACTCCGCTGCTTGTCCGCGACGCCAGCATCCAGGAGATTTATGCTCTCGATTGGGAGACGCCTTAATCTCCCTTGCGTGCCATAATCCCGCTAAGATTCCTGGAAAGCGCTCCGAAACATCATCCGTTTTCTAATCTCGCCAGACGCGCTCGACAGCCGGAAAGAGCGCCTTGGCAGATTGCCACACGCTAGAGATTCCTGCGCCAGAACTCGCGTATGGTGCGGAACAGATGGATGGTGGCGGGCGGATCAGAGATGCCGTGTTTGCGCATGGGATAGATCATCACTTCATAGAGAATATTTTTCGCGATGAGCTCGTTGAGAAAGGCTTGCTCATTCTGTGGATGTACGTTGTCGTCGTAGGTGCCGAAAGCAACCATCAGGTGCCCGGCGAGATCGCCGGCATGTTTGACCAACGACGTGCGGTCATAAGCCTCGGCATTCTGGGAAGGAAGCCCCATCAGGGATTCGGCCCATTTGGAATCGTAGTAGTGCCAATCGGTCACCGGCGCGACAGAGATGCCCGCCTTGAATTCCTTGGAACGCGTCATCAGATTGAGGGTCATGGTGCCGCCGCCGCTCCAGCCCCAAACTCCGAAGCGTGAAGCATCCACCCAGGGCTGAGATTTGAACCAACGAACCCCGGCGAGGAGGTCGTCGCTTTCCGAGGCGGCGGGGTTGGCAGCGATGGTGTTCTCGAGTTTCTTGCTGATGCCGGTGGCGGCGCGATTGTCGATATAGATGACGACAAAACCATCCTGGAGAAGGATCTGGTTGAAGAGGCCCATGTCGCCGCTCCATTCGTTCACGACATTGGGAGCTGAAGGACCGCCGTAGACATACAGGATCACCGGGTATTTGCGGGCAGGGTCAAAATTCCTTGGTTTCCAGATTTCCGCGGGCATGGGAAAACCATCGGCGGCGGGAACGGTGAGAAATTCGGAGTACTGGATTCCTTCGGGAAGAAGCTCGGGGCGAGGTGCCGCGAGAGTTTGCAAGAGCTTGCCCTCCGAGGCATGAAGCTGCAGAGAAGGCAGGGTGCGGCTGTTGGAGAAACTGTCGATATAGAATTTCGCGTTGGGGGACATCGAAATGGCATGGGCGCCGGACTCGGCAGAGACGCGCGTAAGGCCGGAGCCGTCGCTTTTCACGCGGTAGAGGTTGCGTTCGATGGAAGAATCCTTGAGCGCGGTGAAGTAGATCCAATCATTTTCGGAATCGATTCCGGCAACCGCCTGGCGGACCCAGTAAACGCCGCCCGAGGAGGCCATGGCCCAGTTGCCGTTGGTGATTTGGTTGACGAGCGCGCCGTCCATGGTGAAGCGATACAGATGCATGAAACCGTCGCGCTCGGAAGCCCATAGGAAGTAGCGGCCGCCAGGAAGGAAGTGGAGGTCGTCGGAAACGTTCACCCAGGCGGGATCGGTTTCCGTAAGGATGTGCTTGCGCTCGCCTGTCTTGACATTGATGAAGTCCAGGCGATTTTCTTTCTGTGAGCGGGGCATCGTTTGAATGCTCAGTCGCTCGGAATCCGGCAGCCACTTTACGCGTAAAATCCACTCGAAGGTTTCTCCACCAAGATTGATCCAGCGGGTCTGTGGATTGAAGACATCGATGACGCCGACGCGGACATGAGGATTTTTTTCGCCGGGTTTCGGATAACGCTGATGAATGATGCGTTCGTCGACAGGCTGAAAATCGACAAAGGTACTATCGGCAACTTCGGTCTCGTCCGTCTGTAGAAAGGCGATGGAACGGGAGTCGGGCGACCACCAGTAGCCGATATCGCGGCGGCCGAAAATTTCTTCCCAGTAGACCCAGGTAAGGATGCCGTTCAGAAGCGTTTCCGAGCCGTCGGAGGTGAGACGCGTCTCCTTTTTCGCGGCGATGTCGTAGACATACAGGTCATTGGCACGCACGAAGGAAAGGGTTCGCCCGTCGGGAGAGAATTGGCCGTCTTTTTCCTCCGCGGGGGTGTTGGTGACGCGCGTGAAGGTGGAAGAGGAAAGATCCAGCAGAAAAATGTCGCCAAGAAAGATGTACAGGGCCTGCCGGCCATTGGCGTCAAACGAGTCCGGCCAGGGAAGTGCTTGCTTGATTTCCGTGGAAGGATCCACGGACTTGAGGGAAGCGACCGCTTTGGCCATGTCGAGAGCCGGGTGACGTTCGCGAGTGATGGGATCGAGCCGCTCAAATGTGCGCTGCGCTTCGGGTTGGCGGGTGTCGTAAAGTATGGCGGAATTGTCGGCCAGCCATTTGAAGTCCGGGACTTCCGCGACACTGGAGCCTTCTTTGCCAAAGATCCATTCCACGGTGAGCGGAGGCCTTTGCACCTGAGCCATCGCAGAGAAGGCTGCAGAGAAGAGCACAACCAGGGACGTGAGAAAAAGAGTAGCTGCACGGAAGTGCTTGGAAGACATCAGGTTTTCTGCTCCTGGCCAGAGAAAGTACATGTGGATGCCCGGCTTCTGATAATAGACGACCCCTTTGACCGTAGCAAAGCTATCAAACCTGTAGTATCCCCAACCACAAGAAGTGAATCTCCGTCCGAAAACTGTACCCATCCCATTGTCCATTGTCCTTTCTCTTGCAACGTCCTGCACTTCGGACCAGTAGGCTGCGCTGTTGCTTTGGAATAGGCTTTGTGGGCTTGCGGGGTGTCGTCACTGGGGAATGAAGCGAGGTCGCCGTGTATTGCGCGCATTGCGGATTAAAGATTTTTCCCGAGCGGCCCGTATGCACTCGCTGTGGCCGAGCGCCGTTGCACGAGTGGATTCAACTGTTCAGTCTGGCCGTACTTCTCCTGGCGACGATTGGCAATTCTGTCGCCAGCTTGTTTCTGCTGCCGAAATTGTCTGCCATTCACCCGTCGGTTCTTTTTTTTCGCGGCTGGCTGTGGGCCGACCGGGAGAGCTCGCTGTACGGGTGGATGCCGCTGGCCGCCGCTCTGCTGTTTTGGGAATTTTTTGTCTGGCGCAAGATTCGCAAGGCGAAACCCGTAACCAAGATAAAGGGGTGGGTCAGCCGCAAGATTCTCGCGTTTGTGCTTGCGGCAGGTTTTGCGCCGATCCTTCCCTGGTGGCTCCCCGCCAATCAGCCGTCGGACAAGACGCTTGCCGCGCTCTCGCAGTACCCCGGCTTGCCATGTGCAATTTCCTGGGGCGGTGTGCTCATCGTGGCAGTAGTTCTCTGTGTCAAGGCCGAGACCCGCGACTGCCTCCTTGGCAAAGGGAAAGTCCTCGCCCTCGTAAGCCTGGGTGCGCTTGCGTTGTTTCTTACGCTGACACTGTTTGGGTGGTCGCTGAGCTGAGCGAGAGCAAGAAAACCGTTCTTACTAAAGAAGCTCATGAGGGTCAGATGAAAAGAGCGACGCGCTTGCTCATTGAGCAATGGGGCGCGTGCCTCCGCCTGCCGTGGAGGGAGCGTAATGGAGCACTGCGGCGGTCATATCATCCCACTGGCCGCAGTACTTGGAGAATTCCTGGATCGCGGAGAAGACGTGGTTCAATAATTCAATCGGGGCTTCGCCCGCATGTCTGCGGCAGACATCCCTGAGCCCCTCCAGTTCAAATTCCTGCCCGTGGACATTCCGCGCGTCGGTCAGTCCATCGGTACAAAACAGTATGGAATCGTCCGGCTCGAGGTCCAGCGTGAATTCATCGTAAACTACGCCGCTGAAGAAGCCTGGGGGAATGCCCGCGAGTTGCAGGACGCGGCATTCTCCACCCCGAATGAGCAGCGGGCCGGGCATGCCGGCGCTCACAATCCGCATCTGCGCGCGAAACGTGTCAAAAATGGCGTACTGAATCGCGCTGTGGCGTCCCGGGATGCCCCGGAGGAGTAGCCTCTCGTTCAGGACGGAGAGGACCCGGGCGGGGGGCTGGCCGGTCTTGTGGACGCCGCGCAGCGTTCCAACCGCCAGCGCGGCATACAGCGCCGCCGGAAGTCCTTTCCCGGATACGTCGCCAAGGTACAGGCCGATCATGCCGTCGGGAAGGAGGAAGTAGTCCAGGAAATCGCCGCCTACCTCCGCGGCAGGCTGGAACTCATGCGAAATCGTCACGCAATCAGTGCGTAGGGGCTGCCCAGGCAGCATGACACCCTGGATGGCACGCGCTTCCTCAAGTTCCTGCTCGCGCAACTTCTCTATCGAATGAAGTTCGGCCGGTTGACTGAGAACAGACATGGTTTTATCCGGAGGGGAGAATTCACCGGGAGAGGGGCGGCGTCAATTTGAGCCTAGCACAGGGCGGGTGTGGCCCGGCCGAAATCTCCTGGGGGTGTTACCAATTGCACGCGGGGAGATGGAAATGCTTGAACCGGGTGGACTGCGGGGAAACAATAGAACCATGAAATCCCTAGCTGGACTCCTTGTTACCGCCGCCTTGGCGATCGGCATCTACTATCTTTATTTAAAGCAAATGCCTAGCAGCGATGCCGGCACCGCGCCCACCCAGGCCATCAGCCTCACCGGTGTGCGCAGCGACCTGCTGTCCATCGCGCAGGCAGAACGTGGGAACATCGCCCTGAACAACCGGTGTGCCTCGCTAGACGAAATGGCCACCGCAGGAACGATGAACATGGCCCGGCGCGAGCGCGACGGCTACACCTATGAAGTAGAGTGTTCCGGGTCGGATTTCCGCGTTGTCGCCCGGCACGCGGCTCCCCCGCCCGCGGGTGTGGCGATACGCTATCCTACCCTGGCCATCGACTCCACGATGGAAATCCGGGAAATTCAGTAAGCTGGGGTTTCATCTTCCTAAACCTGCCCTTTTTCGCGGGAACAATTCCCCCTGCGCGTGCGTAACTTCAGGTGAGAGCGCAGCACGCGGAGATGCAGCGGTTGCGAGAAGGAGTGGACTATGGATGGCAGTGTGATCGGCCTTGTAGCAGTGGTTTTGACCTGCGGTATTCCCCTGGCAGTGATCTATGCATTTTACCGGGTCCGTAAACTGCGGACCGAAGAGCGCTTGGCGGCGCTGGCTCGCGGTGCGGCGATTCCCATGGAGCCGGAACTATCCCAATATGCCAAGTCGCGTCGTGCCGGGATCTTGCTGGTCACCGGCGGCCTGGGATTCATGACCATGTTTGCGGTCATTGCCCGCGTTGTGGGCGAACCGGAAACCCTGGTTGCGGCGGCTTTCGGCATCCTGCCATTGGCCGTCGGAATCGGATACTTCCTGGATGCGGCGATGATCCGCCGCGACCTGAAAGCCTCCTGAAGATTCTGCCGAGGAACCTTCCGCGCGGCGAGGTTCCCGCGACCCCGTGCCCGAGCGGCAAGCCGCGCCTTTTCTAACCCCGTCAGTATCCCCTCCATACACAATGATTGTCATTCCGACCGGAGGGACGGCGGTTTCGGCCGTCCCGGAGTGGAGGAATCCCTCTTCGACGTCAGATTTCAGGCTCAGCCGATCACGGCCACACCCCTTTCCGTCGGCAACGCGTTGGAAGGGAGTGCCTTGTCCGTGTGTTAGAATCACTCGGCATGCATCCCGCAATCCCTCATCTGGTGGATCTCCAGCAGCTTGATCAGCGGATCGCCACGCTTCATGCGGAATTCGACGGCCTTCCCAAACGCTTTCGCGAAGCGGATGCCAAGCTGAATGGCGCGAAGTCTGCCGTGGCCTCGGCTAAGGAAGCTCACACGCACGCCCAGACGCAGCGGAAAAAACTCGAGCTGGATGTGGAGCAGTGGAAAGAGCGCGCGAAGAAATATCGCGGCCAGAGCAGTTCCGTCAAAACTAATGAGGCCTACAAGGCGTTGCAACAGGAAATCGCCAATGCGGAGCGCGAGGCGGCAAAACTCGAAGACCTGGTTCTGGAACAAATGATGGCTGCCGAAGACGTCGAGCACCGGGTGAAGCATGTGGAAGCGGATTTGAAAGAAGTGGAAAGCGCCGTTGGGGCTGAGAAGAAACAGATCGAAGTGCAATACAACGAAAAGAAAAAGAAGCTGGAAACAGCCACCACGCAGCGCGCACAAATCGCCGCAAAGGTGCCGGAAGACTTGTTGGAATTGTACAGCCGGATCTCACGTAGACACCCGGGTGCGGTGATGGCAGAGGTTCGTGAGGACCAGTGCCGCAGCTGCGGCATGCGCGTGCTGCCGCACGTCGTTCAGGTTCTCCGAACGGAGACCAACGAAGAGGTTTTCCGCTGCGAAACCTGTGGCTGCGTTCTCTACACACTGGAACCCATTCCCCACGCGGCGCCGGCTGCGGACGCGGCTGCTGCGTCCGCTGACGAAACGACTCGCTCCGAATGAGCAAGCGTCCCACACTGCCAAAAGGCGCCGGCTTGTTCGGCGATCATGAGCCGGAGCGCAAACCCACCCCTGCCTATCAAGCGAACATTGACGGCGGCTCCCGCGGAAATCCCGGCCCGGCGGCCTATGGCGTTGTCGTCCGGGACGCCCGGGGCGAAGTCGTGGCGCGCCTGAAGAAGTACATCGGACAGAACACCAACAATGTCGCGGAATATTACGGCTTGATTGCGGCGCTGGACTACGCGGAAACGCACGGGATTCGCGCCCTGCGCATCGAAAGCGATTCCGAACTCCTGGTGAAACAGATGCGCGGGCAGTACAAAGTGAAGAGCGGCGACCTGCGGCCTCTGTTTGACCGCGCGCGAAAGATGGCGCAAAGCCTGGAATCCTTCCGCATTGATCACGTTTACCGCGAACAAAATCGCGAGGCCGACGCCCTCGTGAATCAGGCGCTGGATGAAACGTCGAAGTCCGCTGGCAGCGCAACCAACAACGCTGAAAATGCGCCGCCCAAGCCCGCCACGATCCGCTGCTTCGCCCGCTACAAGGATGGAGTGCTGCAACCACAAGAGCCGCTGGATCTGCCCGATGGCGCCCATGTGGAAATCATGCTGCGCTTGCGGAAGTAAGCGCGCAATGCTTGTGGGCGCTGGCAGCTTGCCCGCAGCCAAGTACTTCGACTATTTGGCAGTGGATCAGTTTCCGATCGCGCTACTAGGCAGGTACCTAGCCGCCCTTGCCAATTTCGCACTTGCGACTTGGGCCATGTTTCGATAAGTAAGGAAGGTGCCTTCCTTCACTTCAGCCATGCTTGCCTGCACCCTTCTCACCTTCTCAACGTTTCTTTCGGACCCAATCACACGACAGCAATCGAAGAGTTCTTCCACTTCGCAGGCGGAACCCCTACCCACTTATTCCAACACTAGCGACGGCCTTCGCCAGCTCCTCGAGGACATGCGTACGGCGGCCAAGAACCGAGATAACGCTAAACTCTCAGCTCTAATCAGAGAAACGGAAATCCCAAACTACGAAACTTGGTTCACAGCAACCTTTGGTCAAGAGAAGGGTGAGAGCTGGGCTGGTCCCTACGGAAAGAATCTCGAACGAAATGAGAAACAATTGCAGGATTTCATCATTGAGGTCGCACTGGAAGACGGTGAAATCTCTGCACAGAAACTGGATGCGCCAATGATGTACGACACACTGACGGTTCCGCTGGACCTTTACCTTGCAGATTGGAAGAAATCAACTGGCCCCAATAACCAAAAGCCAGACCATATTGGCTACTTTATGTTTGTCGATGGAAAATTTCGATGGGACAGCACGGTCGAGTTTTTCAGGGTACAGAAATCCAATCGGGGAGGATTGGTGCCAGCGAAATTGATTAAACGGGTCGCCCCTGAATACCCCCCTGAAGCGCGGGAGAAACGGATTCAGGGCACTGTGAAGTTAAATGTCATCATTCGAAAAGACGGTTCGGTCACGGTTCAGAACGTCGTGGAGGGGGACCAGATTCTCGTCCCTGCGGCCATTGAGGCCGTTCGTCAATGGCGCTACCATCCTTTCATCCTCACTGGCCAACCAATAGAAGTACAAACTATAATTGATGTGGTTTTTGTGTTGAACGAATGAATTGTAACGACTAAATCATCCGGGGCCGAAAGAGCACGCAGCCAGGCTATCTTCGTGAAATTTCTGATACTCGGCCAGTGAGCGCGTACCACATGCCCTGACCCGGGAATCGGAAACCAGCCCAATACCACCTATCTCAAGCGGTGGCTTGAAGTTCGGGCAGGGGCTTCAATGTGCGAGTGCGGTAGAGCGTATCGCGCTGGGCGGGGATAAAGCCGGCATCTGTGATGATGCGCTGCAACTCGCCCTCGTTCGTGCGGCGCCGTACACCCGCCGCAAAGACCACATTTTCCTCGATCAGAATGCTGCCAACATCGTCGGCCCCGAATTGCAGGCCAATCTGGCAAACCTTGATCCCCGGCGTCAGCCAGCTTGACTGGATGTGCTCCACATTGTCGAGATACAGCCGGCTCACCGCCAGCGTCTTCAGGTAATCGACCGCCGTGGTTTCCTGCACCTTTTTGCCAAGCGCCGTATTCTCCGCGGCAAAAATCCACGGAATAAATGCCGTGAAGCCGCCGGTGTCTTCCTGGATGCGGCGAATGCGGTCAAGATGATTGACGCGGTGGCGCAGTTCTTCGCCGCAGCCAAACATCATCGTGGCCGTGGTGCGCAGCCCGAGCGCGTGGGCGATGCGGTGTACCTGCTCCCATTCGTCGCTGGTGCACTTCAAACGCGCGATCTTGCCGCGAATTTCGTCGTCCAGAATTTCCGCGCCGCCGCCGGGAATGGAATCGAGTCCGGCATCCTTCAGCCGCTGGATGGTATCGCGCAAGCTGAGTTCGCTGACTTCCGCGATGCACAGTATTTCCGGAGCCGAGAAGCAATGCAGATGAACTTGCGGATACCGCGATTTCAACGAGCGCAGCAGGTTCTCGTAATACCCGATTTGCAGGTCCGGATGTAAGCCGCCCTGCAAAAGGATCCCGGTGCCGCCGAGTTCGAGCATCTCGTCGATTTTCTGGTAGATGCTTTCAAACGAAAGGATATAGCCGTCCTTGGCGCCGAGGGGGCGATAGAAAGCGCAAAAAGAGCAGTATTCGGTGCAGAAATTGGTGTAATTGATGTTGCGATCGATCTGGTAAGTGACCACGCGCGGGTCGTTTTTTTTCAAGCGCAATTGATGCGCGGCCATGCCGATGCCCACCAGGTCATCGGACTCGAGCAGTTCCAGCGCTTCTTGTTTGCCGATTGCCACGTCAGAGTTCCCCCCGTGCCAGGATCAACGGCGCCGCTCGCACGCAAGTTCAGAGTTACCTTCCGAGACTCTGGCAGCCCGGGCCATCACTATCTCCGGCGCGCTCGGAATCAAGCCGAGTTCCGCCGCGAGATTGAAATAGAGGCGCAGTCCCCGCAGGTTTTCTTCATCCAGCCCGTAGTCGATGTTCTCCATCAGGTAGCGCCGCAAATCCGACGCGGGCAGCCCCATCTCTTGCGATGCTTCGGCGCTGATCTCCTCGAGCTGTAGTAATCCCTGCGCCAGCGACTCCTGAAAGTCGCGGACCACCTCCGGCGTAGCCACCTCCGGCCGCGCCGCCCAGACTGCCAGGACCGCCGGTAGCCCGCTCAGGGCGCGCCATTCCTCGACCATGTCGTACAAATACAGCGTCGGGATTCCTGGAAAGCCAACGGATTTGCCGGAACAACGCAGCACGCCGCCGCGATCGCGTTCCGCGTGGCGCTCGACATTGAGCGCCAGGCGCAGCGCGGGGTCGCCGATCAACAGCGCGGCATCGGATTTCCGCAGCATCGCAGGCAGATCGGGTTCCGCTTCAATCAATTCAGGCGCGATTCCCCACCATTTCTGGCAAAGGATGCGCACCAGGGCCTGCGTGCTTCGCGAACTGCGGTCCAGCGCGATGCGGGTGACCTCCCGCACCGGTTTCGTGGAAACCAGCAGCAGGCTGCGAACCGCGCGCTTCGATGCGATCGACAATCCTGGAAGAACGACCAGGTTTTGTATCCGCGGGTACTCGATCGCCGGGATGATGGCGATGTCCGCCGCGTTCGTCCGGAGAGCATCGGCACATTGCGAGGGAACGGTGAACGAAAGCTGGTATTTCCCCTGCAAAGCTCCGTGCGTGAAGCCGCGCACGAGCGGGGCGGTATTCAGATATTGAACGATGGAGATTCGGAGCGGATTCACGGCGTATCGTATCCTGTCGGGACCGTTTCAGTATAGCAAAGGACCCGGAAAGAGGCCTGGAAACACCCGTTCAGAACGTTTCCAACCCTTCAAATTCGGCGAAATGCATGGCCTGATGCCCCGTGCCAGGGATTGCTGCCTGTCCCGATAATTCACGCTGGAAATGCCGAACAGCCGGTTTTGTGTTTCTCGGCTTATCTGCTATCATTAACCGTTGTGTTTTCTATCCTTTGAAGAGCAGGAAGTGTGAAGTCATGGCATTGAAGTGCGCAATCTGCGGCAAGGGGCCGCACTTTGGAAACGTGGTTAGCCACGCCAATAACACACGGCGTCGCCGCTGGAACCCGAACTTGAAGCGGGTACGCGCGGTGGTGGACGGAGTTCGCAAGCAGGTGCGCGTGTGCACCGGTTGCATCCGTTTGGGCCGTGTGAAAAAGTCAGCCTGAGCAAATATCTTGAGCTTTCCTGCGACTTACCCAATCAGCGAACGACAAAACCGTGGGCTCCGCCACGCTGGTGCGTTATTGCCCCTGGCGGGCATGCTTCTCGGTGTCCTCGCCGGTTGCCACGCTCCGGAACACCACGCCGCGGACGTTTGGGGGGTCGTGAATGGTACCGAGATCAAGCGGGATGAGGTCGAGAAATACTACAAGTCTCAGGTCAATCCGGAAGCCCAGGAACCTTCGCAGGAAGAAGCGCTCTCGCTCAAGCTGAATGTCCTCGAACAGCTCATCAACAACGAAATTCTCCTCGAGCGCGCCAAGAAACTGAACCTCGAAGCGAGTGACGGTGAAGTCGAGGACAAGTTCACCGAGCTGAAGAGCCCCTTCACCGAAGAAGAATTCCAGCGGCAACTGAAACAGCGTGGCATGGGTGTGGACGACCTGAAGCGCGATCTCCGCCGTCAGCTATCCATTCAGAAGCTGCTGAACCGTGAAGTTGCCGCCAAGGTCACGATCACCGATCAAGACGTCCAGGACTTTTACAACGCCAACCGCAACCAGTTTAATGTAGCCGAACCGCAGTACCGCATTTCGCAGATCGTCATCACGCCCCACAAGGATGCGCAGATCCGCAACCGCAAGAACGACGACGCCACCACTGAGGCGGAAGCACAGCGCAAGGCCAAAATGCTGATGGACAAGCTCGATAGCGGCGCGGATTTTTCCCAACTGGCCATGGATTATTCCGAGGATATGAACACCGCGGCAACCGGCGGTGACCTGGGCTACATCCCGGAATCAGCCCTGAATCAGTCGGACCCCACGCTGAAGAAGACCGTGCTCGCGCTGAAACCCGGGCAGGTCAGCCAGCCGATCGTCTTGAAGGACAGCACCCGCATCCTGAAACTCGTCGCGCGGGAGGCCGCTGGGCTGCGCGGCGTCAATGATCCGCAAGTTCAGCAGACCATCCGCGACACCCTGCGCAATCGCAAGGAGCAGTTGCTGCGCTCTGCTTATCTCGCGGTGGGCCGGGACGAGGCCCATGTCACGAATTACCTTGCCCAGCAAGTCGTCGAAGCTGCTGGCAAGCTGCCCGATGCCGCGAAATCCACGACCCCTGCTCCCGCGGCTCCCGCCACGCCCGCGCAATAAAACACTAAGTTCCACCTGCACAACGGCACGTCTTAACAACTTGCGGAAAAACTCTGCAGTTTAAGGGATCGGAGCTTTAGCTCCGACATTAAGTGCTTGGCTATCATTGGGCTTTAGCCCCTGAGGAAATGGTTTTAAGCCTTTCTCCGCAGCCTGTTAAGTCGGGAAGATGGATTTGATCATTCGACCCACGCGAGAACATCGCCCGCATTCACGTTTTGCCCTTCTTTCACCAGCAGGCGTTCCACTTTCCCATTCTTTGGCGACTTGATCTCGTTCTGCATCTTCATCGCTTCGACGACCACGAGCCCCTGCCCGGCTTCCACGCTGTCCCCGGCTGCCACCAGCAGCCGGATCACTTTTCCTGGCATCGGTGCGGTGATCTGCTGCCGCCCTTCGGCTTCCAGCGCCCCTTGCTTTCGCCCTCTCCAGACGCGTGGATCAACAATCTCCGCGGAGAACTCGTGCGGGCCGCACTGCAATTTGAGTTTGTCATCCAGCGAAGGCGTCGCATGGATGACGAAGGACTGCCCATCCAGAATCACGGAAATCGTGTTGGGAGCGATTTCGATGGCGTCCGCGTTCACGGGCTGACCGTCGAGAGTGATTTGGAACCGCTCGCCCTCGCGCTGCAACTCCACCACGCGCGTCTTTGATCCCGATACACCCTCGAGATGGACTTCCAGTTTCATGGCGTGCGGTCCAATTGTTGGCGGCGCCCTTGCGATTTCCAGCGCGAAGGTTCGGCGGAAGTTGTCCGGTTGACGTTCGCCGCGCTGTTTGCTCTGGTGGTGTGCCAAAGCGCTGCCGCGATCACCGAAGCATCCTCGGTTCCCGGGCGGGGAGGCGTTGCCGGCGGGCTGGGCCGTGCGAGCAACTCGTCCAGCCATTTGGTGTGAAATTCGCCGCGTAGAAACTCCGGCTCCGCCAGGATCCGCCGGAATAGGCTGACGTTTGTGCGGATGCCCGTGATCGTGTACTCGTCGAGCGCGCGCCGCAACCGCGCAATGGTCTCTTCCCGGCTGTTGCCCCAGGCGATCAGCTTGCTCAACAGCGGATCGTATTCCAGCGGCACGGTATAGCCTTCATACACGCCCTCATCCAGACGAATACCGGGGCCCGTTGGCGCATGCCGCGACAATATCTTCCCCGGTGAGGGGAAAAAGTTGTTGTCGGGATCTTCCGCGTACAAGCGAACTTCCATGGCGTTGCCCCGCGGCGTGATCGCCTCCCACGCAAAAGGCAAACGGTGGCCCGCGGCAATCGCGATCTGCAGCTTGACCAGGTCCAGGCCCGTGACTTGCTCCGTCACCGGATGCTCGACCTGCAAGCGTGTATTCACCTCGAGAAAATAGAAATTCAGGTCGGCGTCCACCAGAAATTCCACCGTGCCGGCGTTGGTATAGCCGCCCGCGCGCGCCAGCCGCACCGCCGCTTCTCCCATCTTCTTACGTAATTCCGGCGTCACCACCGGCGAAGGCGCTTCTTCAACCACTTTCTGATGACGCCGCTGAATGGAGCACTCGCGCTCGCCCAGCGACACCACTCGCCCGTGCGCATCCGCGAAAATCTGAACCTCGATGTGACGCGGGCCGATCAAATATTTCTCAAGGAATAAGCGCGGGTCGCCGAACGCATTGAGCGCCTCGGAGGCCGCATCGCGCCAGGCCCCGGCAAATTCGGCGTCGGTCGGCACCACGCGCATCCCTTTTCCCCCGCCCCCCGCAATTGCCTTCAGCAACACGGGATAGCCCATGCTGCGCGCCAGGGATTGCGCTTCTTCCGGGTTCTCGATGGCTTCGTCTGTGCCGGGCACAGTGGGCACTTCGCTGCGGCGCGCCAGTTGCTTCCCCGAAGTCTTCGCGCCCATCATTTCCATCGCTTCCGCGGACGGCCCGATAAACGTCATCCCCGCATCGCTGCACGCGCGGGGCAACGCGGGATTCTCCGCCAGGAAGCCATAGCCCGGGTGCAGGGCATCGCAACCCGTTCGGCGCGCTACGTCCATCAGCTTGTCAATCCGCAGGTAGCTCTCCCGGGAAGCTGCGGGGCCAATGCTATAAGCCTCGTCGGCAAGGCGCACATGCGGTGCCGTGCGATCGACTTCGCTGAATACGGCGACGTTCTTTATGCCCAGTTCGCGGCACGCGCGCAGAATCCGCACGGCAATTTCCCCGCGATTGGCGATAAGGATTTTCTTGAACATAGCGGCGTCTGTAACTTGCGCGAGTGTAGCACGCAGGCCGTGGCGGTTAACGGTTAGCTAAGGCTTGCGTGTCGTATCGTTGGCGGTGTATGAAAAGAGGCGCAAATTGCGTCTGGGGGGGATCCATGAAGAAAACTTATTTGTGCGTTGCCGCTCTGTTGTTGTTTCTCGTTGCGCCGGTTCTCGGTCAGCAAACGGCAGTCCCGCCGCCGGAAAACCTGGTGGTCGAGGGCGTGCCGCCCGTTCCGGCGAGTATTGCCGATTTAGCAGGGCGCTATAGTGAGAATCGCTCCGCTTTTCCCGCCGACTGGCACCCGCAACGCCGCGAATTGCTGATCGGTACGCGCTTTGCCAACACTTATCAAGCGCATCTCGTGAAAATGCCGGCGGGAGCCCGCCAGCAACTCACCTTTTTCAATGAACCGGTTTATGGCGGCAAGTTTCAGCCAACCTCGGGCGACTACATGATTTTTCAAAAGGACATCGGTGGCGGCGAATGGTATCAGATGTTTCGGTATGACCTGAACTCTGGAGACACGACTCTGCTGACCGACGGGAAATCCCGCAATATCGCGGGACCTTGGTCCACCAGGGGCGACCGCATTGCTTATACCTCAACACGGCGCACCGGCCAGGACACCGACGTGTGGGTCATCGACCCGCTCGATGTGAAATCCGATCACCTGCTCACAAAGCTTAACGGAGGCGGATGGGAACCCGCCGACTGGTCGCCGGATGATTCCAAACTCCTGGTTGTGGAGGGAATTTCCGTCAATGAAACCTACCTGTGGCTGTTTGATACTGCCACGGGGGAGAAAACCGAACTTACACCGCGCAATACAGCGGAAAAGGTCGCCTATTCCAACGCCCGCTTCAGCAAGGATGGCAAGGGAATTTACTTCACTTCCGACAAAGACTCCGAATTTCAGCGGCTTTCGTATCTCGATTTTTCCACCAAGCAAACCAAAGTGCTCACCGGCGGCATTCCCTGGGACGTTGATGAATTTGCTCTTTCCTGGGATGGCCGGAAGATCGCCTTTCTCACCAATGAAGATGGCCTCAGCACGCTGCATCTCCTGGACACGGCGACCGGCAAAGAACTACCCGTGCCGAAACTTCCGGTCGGCTTGGTCAGCGGTCTCCTGTGGCACAAGAACAACCGCGAAATTGCCTTCGGCGTTAGCTCGGCAAGTTCCCCGGGCGATTGTTACTCGCTGGATGTCACCACCGGAAAATTGGACCGTTGGACGTACAGTGAGACCGCCGTCAAAACCGACGGCTTCCGCGAGCCGGAGCTGGTGCGCTGGAATAGCTTTGACGGCAAGACGATCTCTGGGTTTCTCTACCGGCCGCCCGCCAAATTTACCGGCAAGCGCCCCGTCCTGATCGAGATCCACGGCGGACCGGAGGGACAGTCTCGCCCGGACTTCCTCGGGGGCTGGAATTACTTCGTGAATGAATTGGGAATCGCCATCATTTACCCCAACGTCCGCGGCTCCACCGGTTATGGCAAGACCTTCACGAAGCTCGACAACGGCTTCCTTCGCGAAGACAGCTACAAAGACATCAACTCGCTCTTCGATTGGATCGCCACGCGTCCTGATCTCGACGCGAATCGCATCGCTGTGACCGGCGGCAGCTACGGCGGCCACATGACTCTGGCCGTCTCGACGTTTTACAGCGATCGCATCCGCTGCTCCATCGACGTCGTGGGCATGTCCAACCTGGTTACCTTCCTCGAGCACACCGAAGGCTACCGGCGTGATTTGCGCCGCGTGGAATATGGCGATGAGCGCGACCCGAAAATGCGCGAATTCCTGGAGCGCATCGCCCCCATGAACAACATCGAAAAGATCAAAAAACCCATGATGGTCGTCGCGGGGAAAAACGATCCACGCGTGCCGGTCAGCGAAAGCGACCAGATCGTTTCCGGCCTGAAAAAACAGGGCACTCCAGTGTGGTATGTCATGGCAAAAGACGAAGGCCACGGCTTCCAGAAGAAGACCAACCGCGACTACGAGTTTTACGCCGACGTCGAGTTCCTGCAGGAATTTCTGTTGAAGTGAGCTGAGCATTTTGAGGCCGGGGAGTCTGCTAGAATCGCTCCATGAAGCATCAATTCACTTCGGTAATCGAGAAGCGTGGCAAGTGGTACGTAGCTTACGTCGAAGAAATCCCCGGTGTAAACACACAGGGGCGTACGCTTGCCGAGGCGCGCCTCAACCTGAAAGAGGCCTTGGCCATGGTCATCGGGGCCAACCGTGAGCTAGCTGCCAGAGGACGCACTCGCGAGGCCAGGCGAGAACCCATCGTCGTTAATTTGTGAGGGCATCTCTGGCGATACTCTTGCCCCGACTAGTCCTTCCTGACAGTAGTAGACCGTGAGCAGTCCCCAACGAATGTCGGATTCAGGAGCTACAGCGGAATGTTGGAGTGCTTCTTTTTAGGATTGGTGTCGCGTTTGTTTTCCAGGGCCCGCAGCGCCGTGATAATGCGGGGGCGAGTCTCCGCTGGTTCAATCACGGCGTCCAGGTAGCCGCGCTCCGCCGCAACGAACGGATTGGCAAACCGGCTGCGGAATTCCGCGATCTTTTCCTGGCGAAGTTTGCTGCGCTCCGCATCGGGAGCATTGCTCAGTTCCCGCTTGTAGACGATATCCACCGCGCCTTCCGGTCCCATCACCGCAATTTCCGCGCTGGGCCACGCAAAGTTCGCATCCGTGCGGATGTGCTTGGACGCCATGACGCAGTAAGCGCCGCCGTAGGCCTTGCGCGCGATGACGGTGATTTTCGGCACCGTCGCCTCCGCAAAGGCAAACAGAAGCTTTGCGCCGTGCTTGATGATGCCCCCGAATTCCTGCTGCGTGCCGGGAAGAAAACCGGGAACATCCTCGAAGGTAATCAGCGGAATGTTGAACGCGTCGCAAAAACGCACGAAACGCGCGCCCTTCACCGAAGCATTGATGTCCAGAGTGCCGGCGAGAAACGCAGGCTGATTCGCAACTACCCCAACGGGTCGTCCATCCAGCCGCGCAAATCCCACCACGATGTTCTTCGCGAAGTGCTCGTGTACCTCGAAGAAATAACGATCGTCCACCACCGCGTGGACGACATCCTTGATGTCATAGGGCTTCAGCGGGTCTTCCGGAACAATCGAATTCAGTAACTCTTCGCGACGGTCCCACGGGTCAGCGGTGTTGCGGCGTGGAGGATCTTCCAGATTGTTGGAGGGAAGAAATCCCATCAACTCGCGCAGCATGGCGCAGCAATCGGCATCGTCCCGCGCGACAAAATGAGCCACGCCGCTTGTCGCATTGTGGGTCATCGCGCCGCCCAGCTCTTGTTTCGTGACCTCCTCGTGCGTCACGTTCTTGATCACGTCCGGACCTGTCACGAACATGTAGGAGGTATCACGCGTCATGAAAATGAAGTCGGTGATGGCCGGCGAATAAACGGCGCCTCCCGCGCACGGCCCCATCACCGCGCTGAGCTGCGGTATCACACCGCTGGCCAGCGTATTGCGCAAGAAAATGTCCGCATATCCTGCCAGCGATGCCACGCCCTCTTGAATGCGCGCACCGCCGGAATCGTTCAAGCCGATGACCGGCGCGCCGTTGCGCATGGCCAGGTCCATGATCTTGCAGATTTTCTGCGCGTTGGTTTCGGAAAGCGAACCGCCAAACACCGTGAAATCCTGTGCGAAAACGTACACCAAGCGCCCGTCGATGCGGCCAAATCCGGTCACAAATCCGTCGCCCATGGGGCGCGTTTCCGCCGAGCCAAAATCGACGCAGCGGTGGCGCACAAACTTGTCCAGCTCTTCAAACGTGCCCTCATCCAGCAAAAGGTGAATGCGCTCCCGCGCCGAGAGTTTTCCCGCTTTGTGTTCGCGCTCGCGGCGTTCCGCTCCCCCGCCCGCTTCCGCTTCCGCGGACATCTTGCGAAGCTGCTCCAGGCGCTCCGCCTTCACGGGCGAGTCCCAGGTCACGTGATTTTTCTCAGCCAAGCGTTCCTCCCTCGGGCGGGTTGTGTTTTGGAGCGAAGATCAGCACGGCCAGATGAGTGGCAAGCCACACGGTACCCAGTAGAAGAATCACTCCCAGCAGGATTTCCGCGGCAATCGCGCCCGCTCGCGGCAAGGGCGAGGCGATCGACGTCACGTAGACCGTGGCGCGTTCCAGGATCACCATGGCGCTCAGCGTCATGGCCACGATCATCAACGTCGTCAGAATGGAGGCGAGAACTTGTTTCATAAGCGCCGGGCGAGCTCGGCAATACGGCAGCCAAAGCATAGCGCATTCGCCCGAGAATCTGAACGCGCCGCGGGGCAGCCTAGCCGCTTCTTCGCGGTGGACTGAAAAATGCCTGCACTTGTCATTCCGAGCTCCGTTCGCTCTTTGAACGGGGGTGAGGAATCTGCTTTTTCCCTCGTCTGTTGCGAACAGCAGTTCCTTCGCGCTGCTCAGGATGAGAACGAACTACCGTTCTTCCGAGAGCAGTTTGGTGCTCACATAACCTGTTGAGTTGGAATAGGTAAGAAGCGCCGGAAGGCGGGCAGTTCAGCGCAAGCCGGACCAATCGTCCGCAACCAGAATCGAATCGCTGGGATTTGATGGGTCATACTTCACGCTCGCCGGCTGTCCCGCGACCAGCCGCTCGAAGCACACCTGGCTTTCCAGCCCGGTAATGTCCTGCGCAGTCTGATACGTCACGCCCGATATCGAGTAGCTATAGGACACCAGATGGCGTGGTCCATTGTTCGTCAACGGGCGTGGCCGCGACCCCAGCAGCCCCCTCCGCGCTTCCACGACCGGCGCCGGGTGTTCCGCGAGCTCCACCACCTGGCCCTCGGCGATTCTCCCGATGAGGTTCAAGTGTAGCCGCCGCTTGCGTTCCTCCGCCTCTGCATCCATGGCGGGACGCACGAACGCATACACAATCAGCGCAATTGCCGCCGCACATCCGCCCGCCAGCGCGAGCAGCAATTTCCAATCGGCGAGCAGCTCTTTCAACGCTCTACCCCTTGCACATGAAGAATTCGGGACTGAAGTCGAACAGGAAGGCACGCCTTGCAGCAACGCACCCTGGAGTATGCAAGACCTGCTTGTTCCCCACGACCTCTTATCTTACAGAAAGGCGCGCGATTCTGCGAAGTTATGCGCGCGGGGGATGCACCGGATTGCGCAACACGCCAACACCCGCCACCGAGACTTCCACCGTATCACCTGCCGCGAGCGGCCCCACTCCCGCCGGCGTCCCGCTGGCAATCACATCGCCGGGAAACAACGTCATCATCCGCGAAATCCAGCGCACCAGGAAGCCCATGGGATACACCATCAGTGATGTGCGGCCAGACTGCCGGCGTGCGCCATTCACATACGTCTCGACCAGGACGTTTCGCGGATCCAGTTGCGTTTCGATATGTGGCCCAACTGGGCAAAAAGTGTCAAATCCTTTGGCGCGCGTGAACTGTACATCGCTCTTCTGCAGATCCCGCGCGGTCACATCGTTCACGCAGGTGTAGCCCAGCACATAAGAAAGCGGATCGTCCTCATCGCCCAGATGCGCGCATTCCTTGCCGATCACCACGCCCAGCTCGCCTTCATGCTCTATGCGATTGGAGTAGCGCGTCAGGACGACGGGCTCCTCGGGACCAATGATGGAAGAAGGCGGCTTCAAGAAGATGAGCGGCTCTTTGGGAACCTCATTGCCAAATTCAGCGGCGTGCGCCGCGTAATTGCGTCCGACGCAAACAATCTTGGATGGCTCTACCGGCGCCAGTAAACGGTATTCCTTCGCCAGCCACGTCCGATTGCCCGCGGTCCACTTCCGCCACGGCATCCCCTCAATCTCGCGGACGGTGTCGCCTTCGAGCAGGCCATAGGTAGCCTCGGCATTCTCTTGCGGCTTGGTTTCAGGTAGGAATCGGCAGAATCTCATTCGCGGCAGGCCCGTTCAGTGATGGAGATGGGAAATATCCGCAGCTCGGACTCTCCAGATAATCGTGCCAATCCACGAAAGCGTCGCGCAGATCAGGTAGACTAATGCCCCCAGCACGAAAACGTGGAACGCGCTGTATCTCGCGTCCAGCAAAACAAACACCATGCACAGCAAGCGGTAAGTGATGCTGAAAAGCGTCCAGGCCAGCAGGCCCGAAACCAGCAGGTCTCCCGGGCTACGGTAGAACTTCAGCACCGGAAGACACGCTAGTAACACCAAACAAAATCCTGCAACGACTTTCCGCTCAGGGGCCAATCGCTCCAGAAGCGGCACGCGATTGGCCAGCACCAGCCACATCCCAAAAACAAGTGACAGGCAGATTCCGGTGTATATCCCCACGCGCACCGGCACATTCCGCAAAAACATCAGCCAACGATAGCCAGGTAAATGGACGGACTCTGGCATGGGTGCTGGACTCCCCTACCAAATACTTTCTCTTGTTTCGAGTTCGGGACTACGGAGAAGGTTGTGTCACATCCACGGCCACCGCGGCGCTCGAAGCACTTTCATTCCCGGCGCGGTCCACAGCGGTCACCGTGTACCAGTAGCGTTTCCCGGACGAAACACTGTTATCACGATACGCAGGTGTGGGCAAGAGATCCGGCGAGAGAAGTTGGCCCTGCGTGCCTTCCTGTTCACTCCGGTACAGCCGATAGCCGGCCAAATCCGTTTCCACATTGATGGACCAGGACAGATCCACAACCAAGGAGCCCGCAGAGCTCCCCGGAATTACAGCGGCAACAATTCCCTGCGGTGCTGCCGGAGGGAAAATGTCCCGTGGCGTCACCACGGCGGCCTGCGAGTCCCCCGATTCCCGCTGGACTCCGTCAGCAACTACAACACTCCTCACCAGATAGGCGTAAGTCTTACCGTAGTCGAACCCCATATCCAGAAATTCCGGTGCCGTGGTTGCTGTAAGTTGCAGCGGCCGCGACTTCCACACGGCTTGCCCCAAATCCTTTGCGGCCGCCACGGCGCTTGCCGCATCCAGCTCACCGCGATAGACATGGAACTCCTGAATCTGACCCAGCGGCTCGCCCCCGGACGTCTTGTCCGGCGCTGCCCATTTCAACTGGACTCCGCGCTCCGTCAAGCGAGCGTCAAGAGACTCGATCCGCGCCGGGACGGCATACAAGCGCAGGGAGACATCCTTCGAATCCACGGAAGTTTTTTTGTCGGAGACTCTTGTGCGCACCCGGTACACCACGGTTTCGCCCGCATGCTCCTTGATTTCACCCGCGGGTACAGGGTCACGGAATTCCACCTTGCCTTGTTGCGTGTAGTTGGCGATCAATGAGCCCGGAACCGTGTCCACCACGCGGAAGGATTTCGCGTCCGGCGTGCCATCGGCTTTCAGCGCTCCCCGCAAAACTTCCAGCGTCGGCACCTCCTTCAGACTTTCCCCGCGCACGCTCTTTTTGGGCATTGTGAATGTCAGCAGCACGGCGTCTCCCGCTTGTTCCGCCGCCAGGTCGCTAATCGCCGCGGGAATCGGTGGGGACGGGGGCAGCGGCTCTCCCGGAGCGCCACATCCGCTTGCAACGAGGAGAACCAGCACGAGAAGGAAAGGGATCGAAAAATATGGCGATGGCTGCTTGGGTGCTCTTCGTCTCGCCACCTTTAGCATTGGCATTTGCAGTCGTCTGCCGTTACAGGATATATCGGCTCAGATCCTGGTTCTTCACAATGTCCGCCAGTTGCTTGTTCACGTAAGCGGCATCAACCTTCACCGACTTCTTCTTCAAGTCCGGCGCTTCGAACGATAGCTCATCCAGCACCTTTTCCAGAATCGTGTGCAAGCGCCGCGCGCCGATGTTCTCCGTCTGTTCATTCACGCTCGTCGCGAATTTTGCGATGGCCTGCACGGCATCCTCGCTGAACTGCAGCTTCACGCCTTCCGTGTCCAGCAGCGCGATGTACTGCTTGATGAGCGCGTTCTTGGGCTCGGTCAAAATCCGCACGAAATCTTCTTCCTTCAGCGATTGTAGCTCCACGCGAATGGGCAGCCGCCCCTGGAGTTCCGGAATCAAGTCGGATGGCTTGCTCACGTGAAACGCGCCCGCCGCGATGAACAGGATGTGGTCCGTGCGGATCATCCCGTAGCGCGTGTTCACGGTCGTGCCTTCGATGATCGGCAAAATATCCCGCTGCACTCCTTCCCGCGACACATCCGGGCCGTGCCCCGCTTCGCGCCCCGCCACCTTGTCGATTTCATCGATGAAGATGATGCCCATCTGCTCGGCGCGCTCGACGGCTACGCGCGTCAGTTGATCCATGTCCAGCAGCTTGTTTTCTTCCTCCTGAATCAGGTACTCGAACGCGTCCGCCACGGACATTTTCCGCTTTTTCTTCTGTTGGCCAAAGAAGCCGCTCAGCATGTCCTTTAGGTTGACGTCCATCTCCTCAATGCCCTGGTTGGAGATAATCTCGAAGGAAGGCATTGCTCGTTCGCGCACTTCCAGGTCAACCATGCGTTGGTCCAGTTTGCCTTCGCGGAGTTGCGCCCGCAGCTTTTCCCGCGTGCGTTGTATTTGTTCTCGTTGCGCCACCAACTCGCTCTCGCTTGTACCCGCTGGGGCGGGAGGCAATGGAGGCAGCAGCAAATCGAGCACGCGCTCTTCCGCGGCCTGCTCCGCGCGATCCGCCACTTCATCCAGTTTCTCTTCACGAACCATGTCAATGGAAGTTTCCACCAGGTCGCGCACCATCGATTCGACGTCGCGCCCCACGTAGCCGACCTCGGTGTACTTGGAGGCTTCCACCTTCACGAAAGGGCATCCGGCCAGCCGCGCCAGTCGCCGCGCAATTTCCGTTTTGCCCACCCCCGTGGGACCGATCATCAGTATATTCTTGGGCAGAACATCTTCCGCCATTTCCGGTTCCAGCTTCTGTCGCCGTACTCGGTTGCGCAGCGCCACGGCCACGGCTCTCTTCGCGGCTGTCTGCCCGACGATGTATTTGTCCAATTCCGCCACGATTTCCCGCGGCGTCATGTCGTCCAGCGCCGGCAGCAATGCCGGATCTTCCGTCCTGCCCGTGCCATTTCCGCCCGGGAGCAGAGTTATTTCTTTTTCTGGCTTCATGGCCATATACGTTCAAGTCCTTGCATGCTCGGGGCGATGCGAGCACCGCGCGCCCTTCAAAACTCTCGTTGAATGAAATGTCTTCGTCTTGCCAGAAGCCATCTCATGAATGCTTCTTAGGGGGTCGGAGCTTCAGCGACATCAAGCGCCTGGCCATCATTGGGCTCGGTAGACCCTGGGCTTCAGCCCAGGGCGCGAAGCGCCCCTGAGGAATCTCTCCCCCTCCTCACTGAATTCACCTATGAGACAAGCTCTAAAGCTCTTCCACCGTGAAATTCTCATTCGTGTAGATGCAGATTTCGCTCGCGATGCGCATCGCTTCCAGCGCCAGCTCTTTCGTCGTGAGTTTCGTGTGCTTCACCATGGCGCGCGCCGCGGCCAGCGCATACGGTCCGCCCGAGCCGATGGCGCATATGCCGTCGTCCGGCTCGATCACGTCGCCATTGCCCGAGAGCACAAACGTGGACTTGGCATCGGCCACGATCAGCAGCGCTTCCAGATGCCGAAGCGCGCGGTCTTTGCGCCACTCCTTGGCCAGTTCCACCGCCGCCTTCTGCAAATTCCCCGAATGTTCCTGGAGCTTCCCCTCGAACCGCTCGAAAAGCGAAAGCGCGTCCGCGGTTGATCCGGCAAACCCGGCAACCACCTTATCGTTGAACATCCGCCGCGTCTTCCGCGCGGTGTGCTTCAACACATGATCGCCCAGGGTCACTTGGCCATCGGCAACGAGCACCACCTTGTTCTCTTTCCGCACACACAGCACCGTCGTGCCGTGCATCTGCGGCTCCCCGGAGGCATGTCTCATCCTGTAAGTATACCGCGTTGGCTGATTCCGGTCATGGGAGCCGGGGCCGCGCCGCGCGCCTCGCTGCAGCTCAATTCGTGGGAATTTCGTGGAAGGACAAGATTTTGTACGTCAGTGGAGCTTGCGCGCCCGCGCTATTGACCAGGCAACTGTTGTAGACGATCCCACCTTGCGACGAACTCCGGCGGCTTCCACCACCTGCCCCGCTGAACGATGCGGCCCCCAGCGTCGAAAGCAGATTCCCGGAAGCATCGCGCGTTTGGGCGATCAACACCGCTCCATTGATTCCACCCATGCCCCTGCCCCGGTCGCTCCAAAGAAGATTGCCTTGCCCGATTACCAACACAATTCCGTACCACGTCGAGTCGGGATCGTACGTCAGCGTACCCGTCACCAACAGCAATCCGTAGCCGGTCTGGTTCCACCGTGTTAAGTTTAAATTTCCGTTCACTACCACGGTCATCGGGATTGGGTTCAAAGGGGGCCACGTCGGCAAATTACTCCCCGTTGCCGGTCCAGCTATCACAAGGTCGGCGCTCTTCGTGATGTCCTGCACCACCGCATCCAGTGTGGCCGGCGTCTGCCAGCTTTGCCGCAACGCATACGGCATGCTTGGGTTTGGGACGCTGGGAGTTGTTGGGCCATACGAACCCGGCGGAGGCCCGGAGAGCACCATCGGAGATCCTGGATAACTATTTTGATTGGACATGAGATTGATCGAGGAATAATCCAAAGGATTGGTGTACTCGATCGCCTCGACAGCAGCCTGTGGAGTTGTGTGACTGCAAGCATCCCGGCCATCCACCGCATAGTCGGGTGTTCCTGGGTCCTGATAAGATACGCCGTTGCCGTCCATCGTAACCGCAGCCGGAAAATTTGTGTTGAGCGGAACAATGGGTGGTAATGGCGGCGTGGGCGGGTCGACTTGAGTGCTGATCTGCGTAGACACAAGAAGCGGAGCAACCACATATTGCAGCAAGCGCCGGCTACCGTTTGGCAGGACTGCAAGGGATGTAATCTCCAAAACTTGCACCGCAGTTGGCGTCAGTGGAATTGAACTTGAAGGTAAAATCAAACTCGGCGCCGGGTTGACTCCAACAACCCGGGCCGGGTCATAGTACAAAGGCGTCGTCGTATCCAACACTCCGTCGCCGTTCACATCCAGATTCAGCGCCTTTTCCGTCACCGGATTGATCCGCACCCATTTGTAAACCGGTCCTGGCATGCTTGCAGTTTGAAAGGTCGAGTTAATCGTTAGAAAGTTCGCACCGCTCAGCGGCCACCCCATCTCTGTCAAATAATCCGTGTCGGGATAGTTCGCGGGGTTCGCGCTGGTCGGATCTACAGTCTCCCCGCTCGCCGGGTTCAGTATGTAGCGCACGTCGGTGACCTGCATCGCAGGCAAGACTCCTGACATGGGCATAAAACTTGGATTGGGACTGGTCGGACCGTCGAAGTAGTCGGGATTTTTCCATAACAAGCGTCCCCGCGCCTCTTCGAGCCCGGCCACAGCCGCGTAATAGGCGCTCGTGGATGTCCGGTAATTTCCTGCCAACGCGCTATCCGTCCCTTGTGAGACGATCATGGCAATAGCCACCACGCTGATGAGCATCAGGGCAAAAATGGCGATCAACAGGGCAGCGCCGCTCTCTCGCTGCCCGTTCTCCCGTTTGTAGCGCTCTTCCTTCATCTGTTCTCGCTTGCTCTCAATTGGAAGGGTTCAGCCGGTGTCCCCTGCCATTCAATTCGATCAGTTTTATCTGGCCTGTTTGCGCGTCGGGTTGTTGCGTCTCCACAATCAGCGTAATGTCCACGTCTCGAATGTTTTGGGGCGAATTGTAGGTCCCCGCATTCGGACAAGCAACGGTTCCCGCCGGTGTATCACACATATATTGAAAAATCGGCACGGGACTCCCCGTGAGAAACATCGTCGAATACGACGCCGTGATCTGCGAGAATTGGCCCGTGGCGTTGTTCATCACGTTGGTGAGAAATGGCACCATGACGCCGGGCGTCGAAGTCGGCACCGACGGATCGCCATCGGTCTTTGCAACCACGGCTCTGTATAACGTGGTTCCCTGAAGTTGATAACGAATCCAACTCACGACGGGTCCCGTTGGCGTTTGCAGGGTCGTCTCTAGAATCAGGTCAAAATCCCCCGGCGTCGTGCACGTTCCTCCGCCGCCAGTCCCGATGAAGCACGACGCCGACGAATATCCCGGGTACCACGCCACGGGGCTGACGGCATAGAGCGTTGAGTCCGGCAATTTAGAGAACAGACCGCCCGAAGGGAATCCCGCGTCATTCACATCCCGCGAGATCTGATCCACAGCCAGCCGCGCTTCCTGAAACGCGCCGGAAAGTTGCGTCTCGCTCGAGTATCGTTGTTGTGAAAGCTGCAGCAAACCGAACATTGCTCCACAAATGAGCAGAAACACCGCCATCGCCAGGAGCAGTTCGATCAGCGTGAATCCATTCCGATTGTCCGCCTGCCCGGTCACTCTTATTTCTCCACCATGGTGTCCAGCGTTATGGGATATGTCGGCGTTCTCATGCCTCGCCGGAAAACGCCGAGGATAATACGCCTTCCCGTCGTGACGTTGGTCTGCGGGTTCGTGAACGTCACCACAGCCCAGCGCACATCATAGCTTGCACCGAAAGGATCGTTCGGATCGGTGTACGTAAAGCTGTAGCCTCCGACCGGGTCTGCGGAAAAATCAATGAGCGGTGGACTGCCCGCAACCACGGGACTCCCTATAACCTGGCCCGGCTGTGTAGGATCTCCCAGACTGCAGGAGGTCGAAGGCGGACATAACACCCCCAAGGGATCCGTAAATGTCGGCGGAGGCGCAACCGGCACCACCAGGGTTTGCTCGCGCATGTATTCCAATTCTCTCTGTGTAAACACCAACGCCGTCCCGTCGCTCCGATTATTCGCGTTCAACAGCGCCGAAGCCGGCACAAGTTGCGCCACCGCCACCAGCCCCACCAGGATTATAGCCGTGGCGATGAGCATCTCCGTCAGCGTGAACCCACGCTCGGCATTCCCCGAATTGCGTCGTCTCTTCATGCCAAATCGTTTCATCGCACCTGCTGCCAGTATCCGGACGGATCCGCCGTCCAGATCTGGATGGAACCCGCCGGCATCAACAATACCGCTCGATAACCCGCCTCCGGCCCAATGGCGCTGCTCAAATAGAAAGCGTTGACGTTCGGCGGAGTCACCGCGCCTCGCGCATCAAACGTGATCACCGCACTAGTCGGAGACGGAGTTGCCGGCACCGTCCCGCTGACCGCCTGCGAAAGCAGCGTGGCCGTTTGCGGAACAGTTCCCGCATCCACCAAATTCCCCGATGATCCGAGCAGGATCATCTTGTCCCCGGTGCCCTGCGCGCCATTCCCGGCCCAGACGATTGTCATTGTCGGATCGCCAGCGTAGGGCTGGACCTGGCAGTTCACCTGCTTATTCAACCGAATGGCCTCGTACCGCGAAAGCCGCAGGATATCCGCCATCTGCGAAGCCGAGTTCGTCAGCAAATACGAATGGTAAGCCCGGAGGAACGACGGCACCCCGATGGCCATCAAAATCAGGGCAACGGCCAGCGTCACCACCAGCTCGGTCAAGCTGAACCCGTACTCTCTCCACGACGCGGATTGTGCGTCGAATATACCCCGTTTCATGCAATCCCATACCTTGCATCGCCCTGCGGTGCGAATTCCGGTTCTATTTTGGACTGGGACACCTAAATTAGCAGGATTCTGGCCACGTAGATAGCCGCTATCCTTCTGGATATTACTCAGCTATTTACACCCTTGGCGATACGTGCGGCCTCGCGCAGAGCGGCCCTGATTTCCCGGACTCGCAACGCCGGGTCACCGGCAGTCTACTTTTTGTCTGTCACTTTCCCCTTGGATTCTTTGTAGCGCCTCTCCAGTCCCTCTTTCGTGAAGAAATCCGCCGGGAGCTTGGGATTCGCTTTGCAGGAACCATAGAACGACTGGTAGGTTCGCCGGTCATTGTGCAGCCGGGTTACTTGCATGGGTATCTGGACGCCGTCATTCGCCTGGTAGTTCGTGAAAATCGTTACGTCCTCATCCATTTGGCCGGTATCCGCATCCTTGCTGGTCACCACGATGCGCGAAGGCAAGTGCGTGGCATGATCCAGGGCCAGGCGGATGGAACCTTCTTCACCGCGGTCCGTAATCTCCACCCAATCCACCTGCCACAAGTCCACGGTTGTGGTCCCCGTGTAGCGCAGGAACACATCCTGCTGATTCATTTTCAGGAGCAGCACGTTGCGATAATGGTTCTTCGCCGCCGCTTGAAAATCGGAGACGGTGCTGGCCGGCGCTTCGTTGACCCCGCTCTTATCCATCGTCCATCCTTCATTCCCGGAAAACACCTGGATAAATACGCCGCCCTTGACCGGAAGAATTCCGACAAACACTGCCAACAGGCCACCCTTCGTACTGTGGACCACATACTCGGTGCGGTTCTTGTCGGGAAAAAGCCAGTAGTTGTGGTAATTGGCGTCTCCGGCCCGGTCGCCATTATGATCGAATTGCGCCAGGCGCCCTGTGCAATCCAGTTCTTCGTAATCCCGGAATGCGGCGCCCCCCAGAGCATCAATCGCCTGCTGCACAAGCTGCTTCGCCTTCGCTGTGCTTTTCTCCGGATCCCATACATCCGGATTCTGCGCCGTCACGCCCGGTGCGAGCAGCACCAGGGCAAAGGCCACCCCCACGCAGGCTTTGACCAACTTCATCCGCACAATACCGAGCCTCCATTCACATTCAATATTTCGCCGGTCATGAAATTTGCCAGGTCCGAAGCGAGAAACAGGATCGGCCCCGCGACTTCTTCCGCCGTCCCCGGCCGCCCCATGGGAATCACGCTGGCCGCCATCTTTTGTCCCGCCTTCGTATCCAGCACGGGGTTCGACATGTCCGTGGCCACCCAGCCCGGTGCAACGCAGTTCACCAGAATCCCGTGGCGCGCCAGCTCCGTGGAGAGTCCCTTCGTCAGGCTGATGATCGCGCCCTTCGACGCTCCATAATGCGTGTGGAACGATTCGCCGCGTTGTCCCGCCGTCGAACTGATCGTTATAATCTTCCCCGATTTTTGCTTGATCATCTGCGGCACCGCAAAGTGAATCACCGAATAGACGCTCTTCAGATTGATGCGCATCATGTCGTCCCACTGTTTTTCAGTCATCTTCTCGATGGGCAAGTCTTCCACGTTCCACACGCCCGCGTTAGCCACCAGAATGTCCAGGCGTCCCAGCCGGGTGATCGCGTGCTCCACCAGTTTCTTGTTGTCCGCTTGCTTCCCCGCATCGGCCTTGAACGCCTCCACGCGCGTGCCATGCTTCGCGGCCTCCTGCTCCAACTGTTTTGCGGCTTCTTTGGCGGAGTTGTAGCTGAAAACGACATCCGCTCCAGCCTGGGCAAACAGCTTCACGGCTGCTGCCCCGATTCCCCGCGATCCTCCCGTTATCAATGCCGCCTTTCCTGCCAGTGAAATCATGATTCCCCCATTCTCAGATTCATAAATTCGGTGCGTGGTTGGCCTTGAGGTACCGTTTGCGACGACTACAGCGCCGGCGCAACGCCGCGCGCTGCCTGTGCCGCCGCCACAAACTCTTCAAAAAGTTTGCTCGCCAGGGCATCTCCCGGCATGCGCTCCGGGTGCCATTGCACCCCCACCACCCAATTCGCGTCGCCGGTCCATTCCACGCTTTCCACTATGCCGTCCTCTGCCTGGCCCGTGACCCTTAGATTGCGCCCGGGCTTTTCGATGGATTGGTGGTGCGAGCTGTTCACCACGGCGTGGGTCGAGCCCGCCAACCTGGCCAACTGGCTGTCCGCGCTAAAGCGCACTTCGTGCTGCGGATCTTTTGGCGGCTCGGGTACAACGTCCTTTTTGCGGTGCGGGATGCTGGTGTCGGTTTCGCTGCGTAGGTCCTGGATCAGCGTTCCGCCGAGATACACATTCAATAGCTGGCACCCGTAGCAAATCGCCAGCACTGGCTTCCGCGACTTTAACGCATGGCTCAGGATGGCTCGATCCGTGTGCTCCCGCGGCAGGTCGGCTGGCGCGGATTTGCCGTGATTCACGGCACCGTATTCGCCCGGCTCAACGTCGGCAGGGCTTCCGGGCAGGACAAAGCCATCCAGCCCCGGCAATTGCCCCCCCAAGATCTCCGGATGAGCCAGGGAGAGGAGAATCGGCTCGCCGCTAGCCTCGCTCACGGCTTCCAGGTAATACCGGATTTTCAGCAGGTTCCCCTCGGCTTCCTCCTGCGAAGTCCGCCAGGGGATGCCAATCCTCGGTCGGTTGGGGCCGCTGGGCATCATAGAATCCAGCATCGTAACATCCGGCGGGAAGGCCAGCAACCGGGCCCCCTGGGCGGGGAATGGCGTCAGGGTTCCGGCGAAACTGACCCTTGCGCGGAAGCGAGAAGGCTGGCGATTACCGCCTTGTTTTCACTGCGCCGGGGTGCTGTCGAGGATGGGATGGTCCCTTCCCAGAAGCGCCCGCCCCGGCTGGCCATCGAGGTCGAAAACGACCACTTCATTCTCTCCGGTGCGCAGCCAAGGGCCTGGGACGTACAGGGTCTTCTGGGGGCCAATACTCCAGATCCGGCCGAGGGGTTGGCCATTCAGCCAGACCGCGCCCTTTGTGAAAGCGCTGGTATCGAGAAAGGTGTCTGCGGGCGCATCGACGTGGAAAGTGGCGCGATAGAAGCAGGCGCCCTCGCACGAGGTGCGCGCAAACGGCAACTTCGAAGGTTCTGCCATAGGCAAAGGGTAGATGTCCCAACCGAGGAGCGGTTTGCCGGCGAGGCGGATTTGTTTGGTGATGCCCTTGCGTTCTCCGCGAAAAACAACATTAAAGTTGATCCGGCCAGTGTTTTCGACGAGGATGTCCAGCCGCGCGCCGGCAGGCGGCACCTTTAGCCCAAGGTGATTCTGCCCGCTCCGGCGATCGAGCGTGCCCGCCAGTTTGCCATCCAGATAAACCAGCGCATAGTCATGGAGTTCATCGAGGACGAGATCGCCTTCCGCAGTCCCGTCGAGATGTTTGCGATAGAGAATGTAGCCATAGGCTTGGTCCAGGTCTTCCATGCTCAGGACTTGTTCGGAATTGACCGGACGCGGAAGCACATTCCACAGGGAGACCGCTTCTTCCAGCTTGAAGTCTGGGATTTTCCCTACCGGTGGCGAAGTGGGCACCGCAGGCGGCGTGGTTCCCGTCGCCTTGGCGATGACGTCACGGAAGGTGAAGTATTTCGGCGTCGTTCTGCCACTTTCGTCGAGCGGGGCGTCGTAATCGTAGCTGGTGACATCCGGCTCGTAGTTCTTGCCATTGCTGTTGGCGCCATTCATCCAGCCGAAGCTGGTGCCGCCGTGAAACATGTACAAACTGACGGAATAGCCCTGGCGCAACATCCAGTCCAGATTGGCGGCCTCGTTGGCCGCGTTGGTCTTCCCGTGTTTGCCGCCCCAGTGATCGAACCAGCCGTCCCAGTACTCGCTGTTAAAGAACAGGCCGTTGGGGCGGATCTTTTTCAAAATGGCGAAACTTCTCTGTGCCGCCCCGGGATCAGAGCCGCCAAAGTTGATTCCGACGGGCAGGTCGGGAAGAGAGCCCGCGGCAATCTCCTCCGGTCCGTCGGCCGTATAAAACACGGATTGGGTGAACCCCGCATCCACCAGCATGCGGCGGGTTTGCTCCATGTAAACGTGATCATCGCCGAAGGAGCCGTATTCGTTTTCCACCTGGACCAGGATGATGGGGCCGCCTTTGCTGATCTGCAGCGGCGCGAGCTCCTCGCCGAGGCGCTTGAGCCAGCGGGCGGTGGGCTCAAGGAATTTCGCATCGCGGCTGCGGACGACGATGGAATGATCTTTCAGTAGCCAGGCAGGATACCCGCCGAACTCCCACTCCGCGCAGGCATAGGGGCCGGGGCGCAGGATGACGTATAAGCCTTCCTGCTGTGCTTCGCGAACGAACTCGGCGACGTCGTTGTTGCCGGAGAAATCGTACACGCCGGGCCGGGGCTCATGCGCGTTCCAGAAGACATAGGTGGTGACGGTGTTGAGTCCCATGGCCTTGGCCATGCGGAAACGGTTACGCCAGTAAGCGCGCGGGATGCGCGCGTAATGCATCTCACCGGAGATAATCTGAAAAGGTTTGCCGTTGAGAAGGAACTGGCCGTCGTGTACGGCGAAGCTTCCTGGCACGGCATGCTGCTGCGCCGCTGCGGGGGAGGAAAAGATTGTCAGGGATACAAAGAGGAAAAGGCACAGCCACCTGGTTTTCATGACCCCAGTTTGCACCTGTGATGGCGAGTTGCCAAGTTCTACGGTAGTGGGTCAGTTTCCGAGTAGCCGACAAACAGGGAGTCAGGTTGGCTTGGAGGTAGGGGTTGGGAAAGGCTTTGATGGAACTCAGCTCGTTAGCGGGCTATTTTTGAAAGTGTCACGAGTGCTCGCCTTCGCCCTAAGAGGTGCTTTGGATGGAGGGCGTTTGTATCAGCATCTTGCTCTGCTGGCGGCGGCCAGGGTGGTTGGGGTCGGTGAATTCGAGCAGTTCGATGGGCGCGCCGTTTTCGACTATGAACGCGACGCGGACGCCGTCGGATGGGCTGTTAGGAGGAATCAGGATTTCGCGGCCAGCAAGCTCGGAGGCGAGATCAGCCACTTCAAACGCGACGTGCGGAACGTGCCGGACGAGATCAGGGACCGCTGCGTCCGCTTCGAAACGCATCCACTCCACGCCGAATTCGCTTTTCTCGTGGCTGACGACAAAGACTTTCAGGTGTTTCAAGTGGGTCTCCCCAGGCTTCGCTTCGGTAGTGGGAATTCCGATGTGATGGTACCGGCGCATTGTTTTTCGCTCTCCGTGGAATTGGCACATATTCTACGCTATCGTTACCGCGTTTGAAACCGCGCCCTCGTGGCCGGACTTTTGAGGCACGAAGTCAATTGTACTTCACTGGTTTTGGCGCAAGTCAGATTCGGAATGGATGACGGGCAACTCGGAAACTGACGCAGTACCAGTTCTATGTGTGCTTCTTCCCTTCCGCACTCTTCGTTGCGGCGGTCGTGGGGCTTCCTTTCGAAGGATCCGGATTCGCCATCACTTTCGCGGCTTGCGCCGCCCGGAATTTCCGCAATGCTTCCCGGTACTCTGGATATTTGACTCCCAAAATCGCCGTCGCGAACAGCGCCGCGTTGATGGCTCCCGGTTTTCCGATCGCCAGTGTTCCCACGGGAATTCCTCCCGGCATCTGCACCATGGAAAGTAGCGAATCCAGCCCCTTCAACGACTGCGATTCCATCGGCACGCCCAGAACGGGCAGCAGTGTCTTGGCCGCGGTAACCCCCGGCAAGTGTGCCGCGCCGCCTGCGCCCGCGATAATTACGTGCAGCCCGCGTTGCTCCGCCGCTGCCGCGTACTCGAACAGCAAGTCCGGCGTGCGGTGTGCGGAGATAACCCGCGTCTCAAACGGCACCCCCAGCTCTTCCAGAGTTTTCGCGGCGTGCTCCATCGTCTCCCAATCCGACGTGGAGCCCATGATCACGCCCACGAGAACCTTCTGTTGCTTTTCTGCTTCACCACTTGCGCTGTTTTTCATGTGTCTCGGTTTCCGTCCTGATGCGTCCCTCTGTCTCAAAATAGAACGCCGGCCATCTGGCCGGCTTAGGATCGCGATAGATCCTTATTCTACGGACTTTTTCAGCCTGATGCGACTTTTCTGCGCTGCTTCCACGCCTGCCGCAACTGCCCCACCAGGTACAGCGATCCGGTGATGAACACCGCATCCTCGGGTTTTGCCTTTTCCAGCGCGGCTTCGAGCGCTCGCTCCGCTTCCGGATAAACGGTGTAACGCTCCGCGTGATGCCCCGCCATCCGGGCAAGCTGCGTGGCGCTGATCGCGCGCGGCGTCCGCGCCTCCGTGAACAGCACTTCGTACGCAAGCGGAAAAAGCGCGCCCGTGACCTCATCCACCGCCTTATCGCGCATCGCTCCAAACACCATGTACACCTTGCGGCCACGAAAATTCTCTTCCAGAAACGCCGCAAGTTCCTTTGCCGCCCCCGGATTGTGCGCTCCATCGAAATACACGTCCGGCCGCGTCCCAAATCGTTCAATCCGCCCCGGCCACTCTGTTGCGGCGATGCCGCTCACAATGTCTTCGTCGCTGATCCGGTAGCCGCGCTCCTGCAACAACCGTGTCGCCGCCACCGCATTCAGCGCATTCTGCAATTGGAACCGCCCGGGCAGGCCTGGCTCCAGCTCGTAGGTCCGGCCCGTTGCCATTTCCTCCACGGTCGCGCGCACACAGCCTTCTTCCACGCGCTGGACTTTCACCTGGAATGCTTCGCTCGTCTCCAATACGGCGCATTGCAGCTCCCGCGCCCGCGCCAGCAGCACTTCTCTTACTTCCGGCTGTTGCGCAGCAATCACAGCAGGCACCACAGGCTTCAGGATTCCCGCCTTTTCTGCGGCGATTTCCCGCAACGAATGCCCCAGGAAGTTTTCATGATCGAAATCAATGCGCGTGATGATGGAAACCACGGGCGTTACGATGTTCGTCGCGTCCAGCCGGCCACCCAGTCCCACCTCGACCACGCCAAAATCCACATGTTCCCGCGCAAAAATCTCAAAGGCCAGCGCCGTCACGCTCTCGAAATATGTCGGATGCGCTCGCAACTTCCCCTCGGCTAGCAATTCCTCGATTACGGCTTGCATCCGCGCAAACGTTTCCGCGAACATCGCATCGCTGACCTCTTCGCCGCCCACCCTTATGCGCTCATTGATGCGTTCCAGATGCGGCGAAGTGTTCAGCCCGGTCCGGAATCCCGCATCCCGCAAGATGGCTTCGAGGAACGCCGCCGTCGAGCCTTTGCCGTTCGTGCCCGCAATATGCGCTGTCGGATACGCGCGGTCGGGCCGGCCCAGGCGCTCCGCCAGCACGGTTATATTCTGCAGGTCGAATTTTGCGGCGGAAGCCTGTGTAGGCGCGGCCAATTCGCGGCCGAGAGATAGAAGATACCGGACCGCGTTCTCGTAATTCATTTCAGGAGATCAGCAGGTCGAGAGCGTTGGAGACGAAAGCCTTCATGTCTTTCCGGTGAACCACGGCATCCAGGAATCCATGCTCCAGCAGGAATTCCGAGCGTTGAAAGCCCTCCGGCAGCTTTTGCCGGATAGTCTGCTCAATCACGCGCGGCCCCGCGAATCCAATCAGCGCGCCGGGTTCCGCAATGTTCAGGTCGCCCAGCATCGCGAAACTCGCCGTCACGCCGCCCGTCGTCGGGTCCGTCAGCACTGAAATGTACGGCAGCTTTTCCTCGTCCAGGCGCGCCAATGCCGCGGACACCTTCACCAATTGCATCAGGCTGATCGTGCCTTCCATCATGCGCGCGCCGCCGGAACACGATACGATGACCAGAGGTTGCCGCGTTTCCATCGCCAGTTCAATCGCGCGCGTCACTTTCTCTCCAACCACCGCTCCCATCGACCCGCCGATAAATCCAAACTCCATGGCGCAGCACACCACCGGCCGGCCGTTCAATTGTCCCTCGGCCGTCCTGATGGCGTCGTTCATACCCAGCTTTTTCTGCGCATCCTTGATCCGTTTTGCGTACGGCTTGGTGTCCACAAACTTCAGCGGATCCGTCGAGACCATCCCCGCATCGTGCTCCGTCCAATTGCCGTCCAGCAACATGGCCAGCCGCTGCTTGGAACTCATCCGGAAATGGAATTGGCACTTCGGGCAGACGTGCAGGTTCTCTTCCAGGTCCTTCCGGAACACGATGGCCCGGCAGGACTCGCACTTCATCCACAACCCTTCCGTGCGCACGCGGCGCTCTTCCGGCGGTGTGGCCTGATCGATTGCCTTTTTGTCTCGCTTAAACCATGACATGGGAAAGTTTTCAGTCTTAAGTTTTAAGTTATCAGTTCTCTGTCAACTTCGCCAATTCTCCCTGAGCCCCCTGAGCTAGGGTCCGATTCAACCGGCATTGCTTAGAAACCCATCAACAGGCTGCGGGAGAAGTCTCTTTGCTTTAGGAGGCTGGGGCTTAAGCCCCAGCGTACAGCCCCCAGACGAACCGGCTTTAGCCCCTGAAGAAAGCCTCGCCCCGTATTCGCCGCATTCCGTCAAGCCGCTTCTGCGTCCAAGCGTCAATTCAAGAAAAGTCGCCCCGTGTAGCACCGCAAATTGGGATAAAAACCTGCAGCCAACTCGCGATACGAATTACTTAAAACTGAAAACTGACAACTTCAATAATCAATCCCTCGCTGTGCCAGTATACCCTTCGTATAAGGGTGTTTCACTTCTTTCATCTCCGTCACCAGGTCCGCTTCCTCCACCAGCAGCGCGTGGGCATTGCGTCCCGTGCAGATCACGTGGACCTGTTCTGGGCGTTTCTTCAGCGCCTCCACGACCTTTTCCGCGTCCAGCATCTTGTAGCTGATCGTGTAGTTGATCTCGTCCAGGATCACCAGGTCGTAGTTTCCGCTGTAAATCGCCGCGCGCCCCGCCTCCCAGCACTTCTCGGCCAGCCGAATATCTTCCGGGTCGGTCTCCGCGCTCCCGATCTTCACGAACCCCCGCCCCATCGGGCGTATTTCGAATTTGTCGTCGCCCAGCAGCTTCGCCGCGTCCAACTCGCCGTAATGCCACGAACCCTTGATGAACTGTACCATCAGCACGCGCAATCCCTGCCCCACCGCGCGAAATGCCGCGCCTAGGGCGCAGGTCGTCTTCCCCTTTCCCGGCCCCGTGTAAACAATCAGCAATCCCTTCTCATTCCCCATTCGTGCTCTTTCTTGCGTCCGCTTGCCGCGGTGAAGCTCTTCTCAGCCAACAGTCAATCTTTCTCGAAACAGGTTGTAGCGAGTTGCCGCTGCTGCTTTTCTCGCGCTCAGCCACCGGAGCAAGATCCACGCCTCGGCAATTCTCTCTCTTCTCAGTCTGGATAGTTGCTCCTCCCCAGTCAAGTTTGCGGGCAGCCCGTTAGTGGATCTGTCTCCGATTACCCGAGCTGACCAGGAGTTGGGCAGCAAGGGCGAAAAACTCCAGCCAAATCCTTTGTCCGCCGTTCCAGTTGGCCCAACAGGTCGAAAATATATTGTATGATTGCTTGGAATATTTGGTGCCCCGTTGGGTCTAGGTCGAAAGCTCTGCTTTGCTGTCCTTCTTTTACTGGTCTTGCCGGCTCGGGCTCTTTCCGCCAATTCCTGGAAAGGCATCGTGCATGACAAGCCGGGCCATGCCGTAGCCGAAGCCACGGTTTCACTGCAAGCAACATCGGGAATTCGCGTCTACTCCGCCAATACTTCAGCAAACGGGGAATTCTTTTTTGCGGACATTGCGGCGCAAAGCTACAGGGTCACCGTCAAGGTTAACGGCAAGACCTGGAACACCGTCGAACCGCTGGTGATTAAGGATGGCGGCGCGCTCGCCGCGGACCTCGAATTATCTGAGCATAATCAAACGCTGGTGGTAATGGCGCAAGCGAACCCCGCTTCTCCACAAGGCAGTGGCGGCGCGCATCTTTCGAGCGGTGAAGTCTCCAGCCTCCCCCTGAACGAGCGCGACTTTAGCAAGTTATTGCTTCTGGCCGCCGGCACGATGACGGACACGAACGGCGCGGCTAACTTCACGCAACAATTCACCGCCAATGGACAGCGTGGTGTGACCTCTGTTTTTGCCACGGATGGCGCGGACACCAGCGACCCCGAAATGGGCGGCGCCACCTTCGCCAACTTCAACGTGGACGCCATTCAGGAAGTGCAATCGAGCTCAGGAGTGATGCCCGCGGAGATCGGGCACGGCGCCGCGGGGTTCACCAATGTGATCACCAAATCCGGCACCAGCCAGATGCACGGTAGCGCTTTTGAGTTTGTGCGCAATGCGGCGTTTGACGCCCGGAATTATTTCGATCACGCAAGCGACGTTGATCCGCGGCGCCTGCCTCCATTCGCGCGCAACGAGTTTGGCGTTACCAACGGCGGGCCGGTGGTAATCCCCGGCATCTACGACGGCCGGGACAACACCTTTTACTTCGCGGAGTATCAGGGTTTCCGGCAAGTCCTCGGCACCACGCAGGTCCTCCCCGTGCCCACCGCTGCGGAACGTAACGGCATCGATACCACCACTTTTCCCGGCGACACTTTAACGGTTCCCGTGAACCCGGCCATTGCGCCGCTCCTGGCTCGCTACCCCCTCCCGAATGAGCCTAATGGCCCGTTCGGTGCGCGAACCTATGCCACCTCGTCAAAGGTTGTCACCAACACTGACCAGTTCTCCGTGCGCGTGGATCATCGAATTTCAGACCAGGCCACGCTCTTTACTCGATTCAGCCTCAATCAGGTGGATGGCCCAACCACGAATCCCGATCAAACCGCCATCGACCCAAGCTTTGCTGTGAATTTCTTTGACCACCAGCGCAATGCCGCCGTGCGCTACTCGCGCACAATTTCGCCGCATCTCAGCTTCACAGCAGCCTTTGGCTATATCCGCAGCACCCCCATTTCCCCCGCACAGAACCATAGCGATCCCGCGCTGGCGTACGGCGATGGCCTTTTCCAGGGTTTTAATACTGCCGATGGCTCGATTACCGGATCCTACGGGAATCTCTACCAGATCAAGCAGGACACGGCCTACACGCGAGGCTCACACAGTTTCAAATGGGGCGTCGAAATTCGGCTGAACAAGGACGCCACTATTTTTGGCACCAATCCCAATGGCGTTTATGTCTTCGGCGGGGGAACCGCGTATTCGCCGGTGCAGATTCTCTCTGCAAGCGGCTTGCATAATATCCAGCCGGGCGATCCGCTGCCCGACGCGCTCACCGGCCTGCTGACCGCGACGCCGTATTCCTATACGATCACCGCTGCGTCCAGCGTAACTCCCCAAGGCGACAAATTTGACGAAGCCGCTGTCCGGCGCGAGGCCTACAATTTTTATTTCCAGGATTCCTGGAAGATTTCACCCCGTTGCATCCTGAATTACGGTTTGCGGTATGAGGTGAACAGCCGCATCAAGGAAGCCAAACACCGCACTTCGATTGGCCAACCGATTGGCCCGGATGGCCAGCCGGTATCGTTTCGCACTCCCGGCGCCACGCAGATTTTTTTGTACAATCCGCAACCGGTTTATCCCATGGATTGGCGCGGGCTGGGCCCGCGTGTTTCCCTCGATTTCGCCGTCACCAAGCGCACCACCATCCACGCCGGCGGCGCCATTACCACGATTCTTCCCAACTTGTGGCAGGACAATTTCGTGACCGGAGGAATCCCCTTTGTCTTCCAACCGCTGGACACGGCTCTGCCCGGAATCCCCGTGCCCTTTCATAACACGGTTGTGCCCCTGGTGCTTCCACCGGCTTACACCACCAGCGGACAGCTTCTCTTCCCCACTGGCGACAGTTCCCGTGTGGCGGCCAACACGCAAATCGATCTTCAAAGATTTCAAAATGATCTCGAGGATTTGACTCCGGGGCACGAGGTTCAACTGTTGTCGACCGGGGTGATTTCGCGCAGTTTTCGGAACGGCTATATCGGAACCTATACCTTGGGCCTGGACCATGATTTTGGAGGCCTGAAGATGAGTGCCGCATACGTTGGAACCGCCGGCATACATCTGGCCAGTATGCTGGCGCCAAACGGTTATGCGGGCGCCGATCCGGCGTTCGCTCCCTTCACGCAATTCAATTCCGCAGGCAAGACCATCGGAGGCTTTGGGCCAGAGTTCCTGATGACCACGGGTTCCCATTCCAGCTATAACGCGCTCCAGACCAGCGTCACCGAGAACGCTTCACGAATCGGCTTGAGCTTTCAGGCCAGTTATACCTTTTCCAAATCGATCGATGACACGAGTTCGGCGATGCAATACCTGGCGCAGAATCCTGAGAATCCCGCGGCAGACCGAGGGCCATCCAGCTTTGATGTGACCCACGGTTTTTCGGTGAGCCTGATCCAGTCGCTGCCGTTTGACCGGGTGTCTTTCCTGAGGCCGCTGGGAAAATATGTCACGGGCGGGTGGCAGTTCCTGAACATTACTTCTCTGTCCAGCGGGCCGCCCTTCTCCGTCTACTCTGGAATTCAGCAAACCGGCGCTGGCGCCGGTGGAGCGGATCGCCCCGATCTTCTGTCAGAACCCGATTTTTCCACCAGCCGCGCGGAACGCGAAGACTATTTTGGACGAGGCGCCAACAACAGTTCGTTTTTCTACATTCCGATCAACGTGCCGGGAGGCACCGGCCCCAATCTCGGCCGCTTCGGTACCCTGGGCCGCGACACCTTTCGCGGACCCGGTTTTCATCAATTCGACGTTTCCTTGATCAAAAATACGCCCGTTGGACACAGGGGAAATGGCGAACTGGGCATCCTCCAGTTTCGCGCTGAATTTTTCAACGTTTTCAATATCGTCAATTTCGGGCTGCCTTCTAATATCGTTCGCGGCAGCGGCTTCGGGATTATCAGCCATACCGCCGGACCATCGCGTCAAATCCAGTTCTCGCTGAAACTGGTCTATTGATCTGGGCGTCTCGAAGGGGCCAACGAATCCTATCTCAGCTGCCGGGTCATGACGCTCACTTCTGCGAAGCAGGAGCAAACTGCGCAAACGTAATGAAATGCCCCGCAGGATCTTTCACCCCGATCTCCGTCGAGCCATAAAACGTCTTCCTCTCCGGCATGTACACTTCCGCGCGTTTCACCGCCGCCTTCACATCCTCCAAATTGTCCACCTGTAAATAGAGAAACGTCGGCCCCTTCCGCACATCCCCCGCAATCGCAGGCATATCCTTATCCACGCTAGCGTACGACTGGTACATCACCTCCACGCCGTCCTTCTCCAGAATGACAAATCCCAGTTTGTTCCCTTCCGGCACTTCGGCGGTTTTTGTGAACCCCAGCCCCTCGACCCAGAACGGCAACACCGGTTCAATCTCCTTCACAAAAAGGACGGGCGTAAGTTTCTTGACCATGGCTTTTTTCTCCTTTTCCGCGTGGCTGCATTTCTCTCGGGTTTGCGTCTCTCTTCGGGTGCCCCAAGTGCCTGTTTTTCACCCACGCTCCTGGGTTTGTAGCGGCCGCCTTCTGAGGCGGGCGCCTTTCAGACTCGAGAAACAAAGTCTGAGCGGGCTCCTATGCGATTCGTCAGGGCACGGCTTCACAGCTTGCGGAAAAAGTCGTTTCTTTAAGAGGCCGGGGCTTCAGCGCCGGCGTAAAACCCTTATAACCAATGGGCTTTAGCCCCTGAAGAGAGTCTTTCCGGTATTTTTCCGCAACCCGTTCAGCCGTGCCGCCTCTGCCGCGTTAGCCCTGCAGCTTTAGCCGCTGAGGGCTGCTTTCTGTTGCTCTCATAAAAACCTCTTGAGCGGAACCGCCGGAATGCGGTACATTTTGCGTTAGCTTATGGCGAAAGGAAAGCGAAATATAGAAAGGACTTCCATGTCTGCCAGCCGCCGTCTTCAGGACCTCATCTCTATTGGTCCCGCCATGCTGCGAGACTTTGATCAGCTCGGCATTCACTCCGTCCCTCAACTTGCCAAGCTAGATCCCAAGAAAATGTACGCACGCCTCGAACGGCTCACCGGTCAACGCCAGGACCCCTGCGTTCTGGATGTCTTTAAGGCGGCGGTGGCCCAGGCACGCAACCCGCGCCTGCCCGCGGAAAAATGCCAGTGGTGGTATTGGAGCCGGAAAAGAAAAGCCGCCGCCTCTTCGTAGGGGTCCAGCACCGCTGGACCCCATGTCCGCACGTTCGATCAATCTTGCGATTTTCTTCGGTTTTCCGGCGTCTACAGATTTAATGCCCCGGAATACACCAACCGCGCCTTTCCCGTGTCTCCCCGCTCAATGCGCCCGATTCGATAGAACTTCTCGCGTCGCCGCTTCAAATCCGCTTCCACTTCCTTGACGTGCGCGGACGGCACCACAACCACCATCCCCACGCCCATGTTGAACGATTGCAGCAATTCATCCGTCTCGATTTCACCCAGCTTCGCCAAGTATTTGAAGATCGGAGGAACCGGCCAAGCATCCAGATCAATGATGGCCTTTACCCCGCTGGGAAGTACGCGCGGAAGATTGCCCGGCAGCCCCCCACCGGTGATGTGTGCCAGCGCGGAAACCCACCCGCGCGCCAGAATCGTCTTCAGTACCGGCGCGTAGCATAGGTGCGGTCTCAGCAGTTCCGCTCCAATCTTGTTGCCCACTTCCGCGACATACGTGTCCGGCCTCTGCTTGGCAATTTCAAATACCAGTTTCCGCGCCAGCGAGTAGCCGTTCGTGTGCAATCCCGTCGATGGCAACGCCAGCAGCGTGTCCCCCGGCTTCACCGCTTTTCCGGTGAGCACTTTCTCCCGCTCCACAACACCGACGATAAATCCCGCCAGGTCGTACTCCCCTGGTTGATAGAATCCCGGCATCTCCGCCGTTTCTCCGCCAATCAGCGCGCAGCCCGCTTTCCGGCAGGAACGGCTCATGCCATCCACAAGCTGCTCCACCACGGTCGCATCCAGCTTCCCCATGGCCAGGTAATCCAGGAAAAACAGCGGCTCCGCTCCCTGAACCAGGATGTCGTTGATGCAGTGATTGACAAGGTCCCCGCCCACCGTCGAATGGACGCCCATCGCCATGGCGATCTTCAGCTTCGTCCCCACTCCATCCGCGCTGGACACCAACACTGGGTCCTTCCATTTCTTGATATCCAGCGCAAACAGCGCGCTGAATCCGCCGATCCCTCCCAGCACCGCAGGCGTAAACGTGCGGCTGGCTAGATGACGTATGCGCTGCTTCGCGTCATTGGCAACAGCTAGATTGACTCCGGCGTCGGCATATTTCATGGTCTGCCGCCTTAACCCTTTGATCGGTGACGCTACCTCTGACGGGGAAGTCTGCCGGCTCATTTCCTGCGGGGCGGGGGGCGGCCACGAGGGAAGAGTCACCCGTCACACACTGTGGGAGATCCCGCTTCTACTTCTGGAACTGGTCCGGTCATTGGCAGTGCCGGACCCCTACAGCTTAAAACAGATGGAACAGCCTGCGCCACCGCACTGTCCCGGGATGTATCACTGCATTGGCATACGCTTCAAATCTCGCCAGGATATCCCCGTTCCACGCATCCCGCGGCGCATCCAACGACATATAAATGATCACCGGCGTGCCGATGATGTTGTTGCGCGGGACACAGCCCCAGAAGCGGCTGTCTTCCGAATTCTCGCGGTTATCACCCATGGCGAAATAACAGTTCTCTGGCACCCTGTAGGGCAGCCCGCCGTACGCAACCTTGAGTTGGTCAGGCCGCGGCGCTTCGGAACGCCCCAGCGTGTAATTCTCCTCGAGCCTTTTTCCGTTGATCCACACCGCGCCGTCGTGCACATCCACGGTTTCCCCGGGCAGCCCGATCACGCGCTTCACATAGTCCGGCAAATCGGGAGCGAACGGGGGCTTGAAAATGATGATCTGCTGCCGATGCGGATCCCGCCACAGCGGCACGTGCCAATTCGTAAACGGCACCCCGGCATCGTAGCCCAGCCGGCTTATGATCAGGTGATCCCCGATCAGCAACGTGTCTTCCATCGAGCCCGATGGGATCACGCGCGCCTGCCCCAGCGTTCCATTGATCAGCATGAACGCCAGGATCACCCAGAACCAGGCGATGATCTCGCTCTTCACCTTCGCGCTCATCGGCACTTCCGCTTCCTTCGCGCTTCTCTTCTTGCTCTTGGTTGCGTCAGCTTTCACGTTGCACCGTCACCTCTTCGGCCAATTTCTTCGCGCCCGCGCCTTCACGCACTTCCAGTTGCACCAGGTCGGTCGGATAAACGCCCGTGTAGCACGAAGTGCAGAAGTCTCCCTTGGTGTCATTCACCGCCTGCTTCAGCCCCGCCATCGACAGGTATCCCAGCGAATCCGCGCCCAAATACTTGCGGATCTCTTCCGGCGAATTGGCCGAAGCAATCAATTCCTCGCGCGTGGGCGTATCCACGCCGTAATAGCACGGTGAAATCGTCGGCGGGCAACTGATGCGCATGTGTACTTCCGTCGCGCCCGCTTCCCGCACCATGCGCACAAGCTTTCTGCTGGTTGTGCCGCGCACGATCGAATCGTCCACCAGCACCACGCGCTTCCCTTTAATCAATTCGCGCACTGGATTCAGCTTCAGCTTCACTCCAAAATTCCGGATGGCCTGCGACGGCTCGATGAACGTGCGCCCGATGTAGTGATTCCGGATCAGCCCCATGCGGAACGGGATCTTCGATTCCAGCGCAAACCCGATCGCCGCCGGCACTCCCGAGTCCGGAATCGGCACGATCATATCCGCTTCCACCGGATGTTCCCGCGCCAGCAATCGCCCCAGCATCTCGCGCGATTCGTTCACCGAGCGGCCGAAAATAATGCTGTCCGGCCTCGAAAAATACACGTGCTCGAAAATGCAGTATTGGTGCGGCTTCGGCGGGCTGAAGTGGATGGACTCCAACCCCGATCGCGAAATCCGCAGCATCTCGCCCGGCTGAATTTCCCGCACGTATTGCGCGTTCAATAAATCGAAAGCGCACGTTTCCGACGCCACCAGCCACGCGTCCCCGTTTTCCGTGGACGGAATCCTTCCCAGTACCAGCGGCCGGAATCCCCGCGGATCTCTTACGGCGTAGAGTTCGTCCGGGGTCAGCACCAGCAGCGAATACGCGCCCTCCAGTTGGTTCAGCGCATCGCCCAGCGCCCCGGAAAAATTCCGCGCCTGCGAACGCGCGATCAGGTGCACGATCACTTCCGTGTCGCTGTTCGCCTGGAAAATCGATCCACGATGCTCCAGCTTCCGCCGCCATTCGCCCGCGTTCGTCAGGTTGCCGTTGTGCGCCACCGCGATCTTGCCCTTGCTGCAATCCACCAGGATCGGCTGCGCGTTCAGGAGCCCCTTGTCGCCCGCCGTCGAATACCGCGTGTGCCCGATCGCGCTCGTGCCCGGCAGCTTCGCCAGCACGCGCGGCTGAAAAATCTCTTCCACTTCGCCCATGGCCCTGTGCATGTTCAGGTCGCCACCCGAACTGGCCACAATCCCCGCCGATTCCTGGCCGCGATGCTGCAGCGCGTACAGCCCCAGATACGTCAGGTTCGCCGCTTCCGGGTGGCCGAACACGCCAAACACACCGCATTCGTCGTGAAAATGATCGTCCGCGTAGGCCAATTTAGTCTTCACGCCGGTCTCACCTTTGTTCGGAGCTCGGTCCTTACGGTCGGCGCCAATAACAGCATTAGAGCTACTATGAAAAAAATTGTGGGGGCCACCTCTGCCTCGTTAAATTGTCCTTTGTAGAGCCCAAACAACAGATGACGAGCGATTCCAAACGAGCACGCGACGATGACCGCGCTCACCGCCCAAGGGGCCCGCACTGCGACGCCCACGAATGCGAACACATTAACAAGCGAGAACGCGACGATCATAAACATCACACCCCAAGTCCCCCACGGAACCCTGAGGTGCCCAGAGAAATAACGAACTAGCAGTAATCCAATCACGCCAAAGCCAAGCACCCCGAAGTAGAAGAGGAGCCACCAGCGAGCTAGCTTTGCAGCGAGTAGTGAGTCCATTCCTAGCCCCGGTTCGTAATTGTTCGCTCGAGCGAGTTGGCCCAAATATCCTGCAGCGCAGCGACAGTGGCCGCAATCACTGCATGCCCCTTATATTCGATGCGCAGCGTATTGTCACCCGTCACTTTGCCGATTTCGTGCGCGCCCACCCCATATTGTCTCGCAGTATTCCGCAGAGCGGTAAGCTTTTCCGGTGAAACGGAAACCACCACGCGCGCCACGCGCTCGCCGAAGAGCGCGTACTCTGCACTCACGTCTTCCGGCACCGCCACACTCGCTCCGAGCCCCGCTGCTGCGAAGCACGATTCCGCCAGCGTAACCGCCAGCCCGCCGTCGCTCACGTCATGCGCCGATTGCAGCGTCCCTGCTTCGGCCAGGGTTACCAGGCAATCGATCACCCATTTCTCCGCGGCAAGTTCAATCGCCGGTGGTTCCCCGGCCACAATTCCGCCAATCGTCTTGGAATATTCAGAAGAAGAAAACTCCCGTTGCTTCCCGGCCCGCGGCGGAGCCTGGTGCGCCGCTTTTGAGGATGTGGATCCGTCGAGAAGCACGATCACATCCCCTTCCTTCCGCAACGCCACCTTCAAAACCTTCGACGCATCCTCCAGAATCCCCAACATCCCAATCACCGGCGTCGGATAAATCGATTTCCTCAGCGTCTCGTTATAAAAACTCACGTTCCCGCCGGTAATCGGCGTGCCCAGCGCCACACACGCCTCGCCCACTCCATCGACGGCCTGCGAAAATTGCCACATCACCTCTGGCTTCTCCGGGCTGCCAAAGTTCAAGCAATTCGTCGCCGCAATCGGCCGCGCCCCGCTGGCCGCCACATTCCGCGCCGCTTCGGCGACCGCGTGCATCGCGCCCAGCTTCGGATTCAGGAAGCTCCAGCGGCCATTGCCATCCGTCGCCAGCGCCAATGCCCGCTTCGTTTCCTTGATCCGCACCACCGCCGCGTCGCTCGCGCCCGGCCCCGCCAGCGTATTCGTCCGCACCATCGTGTCGTACTGCTCGGTGATCCAATGCTTCGACGCAATCGTCGGCGATGCCAGCAGTTTCTTGAAATTCTCCGTCAGCTCCGTCCCGTCCCCGGCGAAATGGAACCAGTCCAGTTCGCTCTCTTTCCGCGCCTTCGGCTCCGTGATCGGCCGGTTGTACACCGGCCCTTCCTCCGCCAGCGGGTGCGCCGGAATCTGCGCCACTACTTTGCCGTGGTTCTTCACCACCAGCAGCCCGCCGTCCTTCACTTCGCCCACCACCGTCGCGTCCAGTCCCCACTTCTTGAATACCGCCAGCACTTCCTGCTCGCGTCCGCGCTCCGCCACCAGCAGCATGCGCTCCTGCGATTCGCTCAGCATGATCTCGTACGGGCTCATCCCCGTCTCGCGCTGCGGCACCTTCGCCAGGTCAATCTCGATTCCCGTCGCCCCGCGCGACGCCATCTCGCACGTCGAGCACGTCAGCCCCGCCGCGCCCATGTCCTGAATCGCCACCACCGCGCCCGTTTTCATCGCCTCCAGGCACGCCTCCAGCAGCAGTTTCTCCATGAACGGGTCGCCCACCTGCACATTGGGCCGCTTCTGCTGCGATTCCTCCGTAAACTCCGCCGACGCCAGCAGCGAAGCGCCGTGAATGCCGTCGCGCCCCGTCTTCGCGCCCACATAAATCACGGGATTCCCGGTCCCCTTGGCCTTCGCAAAGAAGAGGTCTTCTTTCCGCGCAATCCCCAACGCCAGCGCATTCACCAGCGGATTCTGCGAATAGCAAGGCTCGAACGCCACTTCCCCGCCCACCGTCGGCACGCCAAAGCAATTTCCGTAACTTCCCACTCCGCGGATCACCCCATCCAAAATCCGCCGGTTCTTCGCCGCCTCTTCTTCGCTGGTTTTGCGGGTCGCGGCTTCAGTTGATCCTGAGCTACGAAGGGCCGCGACATTCCCGGTTCCCTTTGCGGCCTGGGCTTTATCCCCTGAAGCGGTAGCCGCCGCAATCTCCCCAAACCGCAGCGAATCCATCACCGCAATCGGCCGCGCTCCCATCGTGAAAATGTCGCGCAAAATTCCGCCAACGCCCGTCGTCGCTCCCTGAAACGGTTCCACAAAGCTCGGATGGTTGTGCGATTCGATCTTGAACGCCGCCACCAGCCCGTCGCCAATATCCACCACGCCGGCGTTTTCTCCCGGCCCCTGCACCACCAGCTTGCCGCGCGTCGGCAAGCGCTTCAAATGCACTTTGCTCGATTTGTACGAGCAGTGCTCGCTCCACATCACGCTGAAGATGCCCAGCTCCGTGATGTTCGGGTCGCGCCTCAGTATCTTCTGGATGCGCGCGTACTCTTCCCGCGTTACGCCATGTTCCGCCGCAATTTCCGGCGTCACCTTAATCTCCGTCTGTGCCGTCGCCATTTGTAGCCTTTTGTGAGTGTCGAAAACCGTGAGGGCAAGATGCCTCGTGCCCCCACGCCCCTAATCTTTGCCGTGCTTCACGCTGTCGCCTTTGCCGCGCCCATCAACGCTTCCACCATCGACTGGAAGACCACAATCCCATCTTCGGAATCGAGCGCACCTTCCATCGCCCGTTCCGGATGTGGCATCAACCCGGCCACGTTGCGCTCGCGGTTGCAAATCCCCGCAATATTGGCCATGGACCCGTTCGGATTCCCCGCCTTATCATCTAGCCCGTCCGGCGTCGTGTAGCGAAACAAAATCTGCCGGCTCCTCTCCAGCTCCGCCAGCGTTGCCGCGTCGCAGTTATAATTCCCGTCGCTGTGCGCAATCGGAATCTTCAGGATCTGGCCTTGCTTCGCCGCGCAAGTGAACGGGCTGTCCGTCTGCTCCACGCGAATGTGCACGTGCCGGCAGATGAATCGCAGCCCCGCATTTCGCATCATCGCTCCTGGCAGCAGCCCTGCCTCGCACAGAATCTGGAACCCGTTGCAGATGCCCAGCACCAGCCCCCCACTCTTCGCGAACTTCTCCACCGCATTCATCACCGGCGAAAAACGCGCGATCGCTCCCGTCCTCAGATAATCGCCGTAGGAAAATCCCCCGGGCAAAATGATCGCGTCGCATCCAACCAAGTCTTCGGATTGGTGCCAGATGAATTCCACCGGCTTCTGCAGCACGTGGCCGATGGCGTGAAACGCGTCGTGATCGCAATTGGACCCCGGAAAGACCACCACTCCAAATTTCACGATGTTCCTCCGGGTAGCATGAATGGAAAATCCAATTTTAGCACATCAGGTGGCCAGCACAGCCACAGTTGTAGCGCACGGCGAGCGTCACGCCTCGCCCCGCATGAGTGGAAACTCAGAGAATTCTCATCAGCTTTTCGCCGCAGGGACTCCGCCAGGATTCACGGCTGGATTCCCCGGTGCCTGTATCACGCCGTCCAGGCCGAGGACATTCACCAAACTGGAATTCGAGGGCACGATGTATTTCGTATTCTGCGCAAGTGTGTTGTTCAGAACTTCGAGGCGCCGCATCATTTCCGCGCGCTCTTTGAAATAGGTTTCGGCAGCGGTGGAGACCAGTTTGATGGCCTCTGCTTCCGCGTTGGCGCGGGTGATGCGGGCTTGCGCGTCGCCTTCGGCCTTCAAAATCTCAGATTGCTTTTTCCCCTCCGCCTGCAAAATCTGGCTCTGCTTGATGCCTTCCGCTTCCAGCACAGCGGCGCGCTTCTCGCGTTCCGCCTTCATCTGCCGGGACATCGCGTCGGTGATATCGCGAGGCGGTTCGATCTTCTGCACCTCCACGCGGGTCACCTTGCAGCCCCAGTTGTTGGTGGCTTCGTCCAGCACTTCGCGCAAATTCGTGTTGATCATGTCGCGCGCCACCAGCGTTTCGTCCAGCGTGCGATCCCCAATCAGGTTGCGCAGGTTGGTTTGCGCCAATGTCGTGCACGCATATCCGAAATCCTGCACTTCGTATTGCGACTTCACCGGATCGATCACCTTGTAGTACACCACCGCGTCCACTTCCACGGTCACATTGTCCTTCGTGATCAGCTTTTGCGGTGGCACCGTGATCACCTGCTCGCGCATATCCACCCGCACAATGTCGTCCACAAACGGCATGATGAACGTCAGCCCGGACTGCGCCATCGCGTGGTATTTCCCCAGCCGCGTGATCAACCCTTTTTCATACTGCTTCACCGTGCGCGCCGCTTTTGCCAGAGTCAGCAGCGCAAAAATTACTATGACGACCAGAAATACCATAATCCCAAAGCTAGGATCCATGTCTGCTCACCTCACCTTAAGTGTCACGCCTTCCACCGACTGCACTGCCACCACGGCTCCCGCTTCCCGCGCCGAATCCTCCACGCTAGCCAGTTCCGCGCGCCACACTTCATCGCCCAGCTTCACCATACCCGCTTCGCGAGGCGCAATTCGCTTCGTCACCACCCCGGTCTTACCCACCACCGCGTCAGCGTTGCTGGCGTGGTCCTTTACCGTCAACTTGGCCTTCAACCAGCGCCGGAATAACGCAACATACAGCAGTGCGAGCACCGCTGCCGCGAGCAACCCGATCTTGTCCGAATGCGCAATCAGGCCAATCGCCCCGCCCAGAGAGAGCGAACCGCCAATCAACGCCAGATCAAATCCCGTGATTGCTCCGAGTGCCAGTTCCGCGATCACGCACACCACGCCCCCGATGATCAATATCCAACTGACCCATGTGCCCACAGAGAGGCTCCTTCCCCATCAAGTTAGGCGGAAGATAACACCCCCATCGTACCTGTTCAATGACAGCGATTACACACCTAGGTTTGCAACGAACATGATGCCGCAGCCCTACCGCCGCGTGCCCGCCTTCTTGCGGCTCTTCTTCGAGGATTTTTTGCCGCTTCCACCCGCGGTCAGTTCACGCCGCTTCTTGCTTGCCCATCCTGGCTTGTTCACCTGCTTGCCGCGGGCTATCCCCAGCGCATCCGCCGGCACATTGTCCGTAATCGCGGAGCTTGCCGCCACGTACGCCCCATCGCCGATCTTCACCGGCGCAATCAACACGGAATCGCTCCCGATGAACACGCGGTTCCCGATCGTCGTCGGGTACTTCGCGAAGCCGTCGTAATTGCACGTGATCGTTCCCGCGCCGATGTTCGATTTCGTCCCGATCTTCGTATCGCCAATGTAGGAGAGGTGCGGCACCTTGCTGCCTTCGCCGATCACGCTCTTCTTCAACTCCACGAAATTCCCGATTCGCGCGCCTTTCTTCACGTGGCTCTCCGGCCGCAGCCGCGCGAAAGGGCCTGCAATCACTTCGGATTCGATCCGGCTCTTCGTTATCACGCAGTGCGGCTCAATCGTCACGTCGTCGCCGAGCATGGCATCGAGCAGCACGCTGCCCGTCTTGATCGTGCAGCGCGCCCCTATCTTCGTCTTTCCCAGCAATTGCACGCATGGCTCGATCACGCTGTCTTCACCCGCGGTCACCTCCGGATCAATCAGCACCGTTTCCGGCAATTGAATCGTTACGCCATTGTTCATCAGCTCGTCGCGCTTCCATTCGCGGAACGTCCGGTCCACTCCCGCCAGGTCCGCGCGTGTATTGCAGCCCAGCGCCTCTCGCGCATCCGGCGCAATTTCCGCCAGCACCGTCTCCCCGTTCGCGTTCAACACGCCAATGGCATCGGTCAGGTAAATCTCGCCGTGTTTGTTATTGGGCTTCACCTGCGCCAGCGCCGGCCACAGCTTCGCCACGGTAAAGCAATAGATGCTCGAATTGATTTCGTTCAGTTCGCGCTGTTCCGCGGTCAGTTGCAATTCCTCGATAATCGCCGCCACCGTGTCCCCGGATTTCCTCAAAATCCGCCCGTAGCCCGAAGGATCGGCCAGCACCGCCGTCAGTATCGTCGCCGCCGCTTCCGCTTTTTTGTGCTTGTGGATCAGCGCTCGCAGCGTCTCCGTTCGCACCAGCGGCGCATCGCCCGGCAGCACCACCACGTATTTCGCGTTGCCGATGGCCCGTTTCGCCACCAGGAGCGCGTGGCCCGTGCCCTTCTGCGGTTGCTGGACCACGGTTTCCACTTCGTACGGCGCAACAACTTCTGCCACTTTTTCCGCCTCGTAGCCGATCACCGCGATTGTTTTTTTCGCGCCCAGTGGCTCGCACGAACGCACCACGTGCTCCACCAGCGCGCGCCCCCCGGCGTGGTGCAGCACCTTCGCCAGGCTGGACTTCAGCCGCGTGCCTTTGCCCGCGGCCAGGATCAGGATTGCAGCATCGTTGTTGGCCATAGCGTGAGCATTGTCGCGTGGAATGGCCACTTTTGACAATGCGGAGATTTATCTTGATTTTAGCTGGCTTAATCGGCGGCAGAGGCCGGCACGGCTTCTTGCGCGTTCTCTTCCATCCGCGCGGCTTCCCAATGCCGCGTGGTCACCTCCCAGGCAGACGGGTCAGCCAGCAACCTGCTGACCAACTGGGTATGCAAGGAATGGCCTGCCTTCCTCGCTTCCACGCGCCCTAATAGCGGTAGCCCCACCAACGCCAGGTCGCCAATCAGGTCCAGGGCCTTGTGCCTCCCGAACTCGTCGGGGAACCGTAGCGGCCCGTTCAAAACACTATCCTTTGTCAGCACGATCGCGTTTTCCATCGAACCCCCGCGGATCAGCCCCATGGCCCGCAGGGGTTCGATGTCGCTCTCAAAACAGAACGTCCGCGCCCGCGAAAGCACCTTCCGGAAGCTCTCCGCGTTCACCACCATGTCCACTTCCTGCTGGCCCACCAGCGGATGCGGGAAATCCACGTAGCACCGCACCCGGAATTCGTTCGCCGGAGAAATCCCGATCCGCCGCCCGTCTTCAATTACCTCGACCGGCTTCACCACCTTCAAGTACCGCCGCCTCCGCCGCAGCCGCCGTATCCCTGCCTGATCGATCAGCCGCATGAACGGCTCCGCCGACCCGTCTAGAATCGGCACCTCGATCGCATCAATATCAATAAAAACGTTGTCGATTCCGCATGAATAGATGGCCGCCAGAAGATGCTCGGTAGTCGAGAGCAGCACGCCCTGTTTCATCAAACTTGTCGCGTAGCTCACGCGCGCCACATTCCGCCCGTGCGCCTCAATCGGGAACTCGTCCAGGTCCACTCGCCGGAACACGATTCCGGTATCCGCAGGCGCAGGCACCAGCCGCACTCTTCCTTGCACCCCGGTGTGGAGTCCAATGCCATGGGTCTCTGCTGGTCGCTGAATCGTGGTTTGAAACATTCTGGAATTTCTAACGATAGCACACTGCAGGCGAATTTCACCTCTCTTTGTGCTTTACTATCAACTGTTTAGATACCTTAAGAGGTAGGTGCTCCTTTTCTTGTGTGTCAATAATACAACAATACCAAGCGTCTGCGTGTCTTTGGCGCAACCCTTTCCCTTCTTCCCCATCCAACTACCACTTATCCAACTCTCCAGGCCTCGCGTCTCATCTCAATGTTATACTTAGAGTTTATTTTCGCCCAAGGTGGTGCCGGATGAATCGCTTCACGCGTTACGCTATTATCGCCGTTTCCGTCCTCATTATCGGTTGGGTGGGGTTCGGGAAGGTGCTTGGCCGTAGCGCCAATGATAATACGTACAAATCGCTGATCGTCTATAGCGAAGTCCTGCAGAAGATCCAGCAGGATTACGTGGACGAGCCCGACATGCACCTCGTCACCGCGGGTTCTCTCCACGGCCTCCTCGAGTCGCTCGATTCCGAATCCAGCTACCTTACCCCGCGCGAGTACACCGAATACAAGCAGAAATCCTCCAGTACCGCCATCGGCGAAACCGGTCTCAACCTCAGCAAGCGCTTCGGCTACATCATCGTCACTTCTGTTCTCCCCGATACCTCCGCTGAAAAGGCCGGCCTGCATAGCGGGGACATCCTCGAATCCATCGCTGGCTTTACCACTCGCGAAATGTCCGTTGGCCAGGCCAAGAATCTTCTGGCGGGTCAGCCGGGAACTGGCGTGAAGGTCGGCGTCATCCGCCGCGGAAAGACCGATCCTGAAGAAGTCGAGGTGGTCCGGGAGAAACTCTCCACCCCGAGGTTGATCGCACAGCGCGTTGACAACGAAACCCTTGCCTTGCGTTTCCCTACGCTGGACCCCGGTCGTGCCGATGAAGTTCGTACGCGCTTGATGGACGCCCAGAAGCAGGGCGTCAACCGCGTCATCCTGGACTTGCGCGAGTGTGGCCGTGGCCCTGTCTCTGAAGCCATCGCCATCGCGCGCTTGTTTGTTCCTTCCGGCCAACTCGTCGCCCTTCGCGGCCAGACCGTTCCCGCACAGATCTTTTCCGCGGATGCCAGCAAGGTTGTCTGGAAAGGGCCCGTTTCCATCCTGATGGACGGCACGACAACAGGCGCTGCCGAAGTCCTCGCCGCCTCTCTCGCCAATACCAAGCGGGGCGATCTGGTGGGCGACCGCACGTTTGGTCTCGCCTCGGAACAAAAACTCATCCCCTTGGATGACGGCGCGGCCCTGTTCCTCACCGTCGCCAATTATTACAACGCCGATGGCAAATCCATCCTCGAAGAAGGTGTCACGCCCACGGAGGTTGTGCGCGCCTCTGCCGCAGCCGCCGACGATTCCGACGATGGCGAAGACGTAACCATTACCCCCGGCACACCCAAGGATTCCACCATCGGTCCGCGTCCCCTTTCTTCCGATGATCCCGTTCTTCGCAAGGCCCTCGAACTCCTGAAGAGTCCGGTGAAGAAGGCCGCTTAGTCCTCTCGTGTCCTACTTCTTCGTGGGCGCGCGGAAACACCCTCGGGTCCCCGTAACACTTCTTCTGCTCGCTCTATTTGCTTGCCTCGCCGCTTGTGACAATCCCAAGTCGGCCGGGAATCTCCGTTCCAAAGCGCGCGATGCGGCTAAGGGACACGCCACGCCGCATCCTCAATCCTCTGTGCGCGCCGGTGCTCCTCGTCTCGCCATCATTCTCGACGACCTCGGCACCGATCGCTCTGTTGCCGACTCCGTCTTCGCTCTTCCTTACCCTCTCACTCTTTCCTTCCTCCCCTATCACACCAATTCCCGCGAGATCGCGGAAGAAGCCCACCGCCGCGGTTACCAGGTCATGCTGCATCTGCCCATGCAATCCCTCGGCAATGACATGCCCGAAGCGCAGCAACTTCACTCCGGAATGACCTCGTCCCAGATTTCCGATGTCGTGGACGGCATGCTGCAAAACGTCCCCTACGCCGTCGGTGTCAACAACCATCAGGGTTCCCTAGCTACCACCGATGGCCCGCTGATGGCCGATCTCATGGCCATTTTGCGCGAGCATAATCTGTTCTTCATTGACAGCCGCACCACCGCCGCCACCCTCGCCTATGACGCCGCGCAAAACGCCCGCGTGCCCTGCGCCTACCGTAATGTTCCTTTTCTGGATGATGTAGAGGAGGTCTCGGCGATTCGCAAGCAACTGCAACTCGCCCTGCGCGAAGCACAGGAAAAGGGCGAGGCCATCGCCATCGGCCATCCCCATCCGGAAACGCTTCGCGCTCTAAGCGAGTTCCTGCCCCAGGCGGAAGCTCAGGGCGTCCGCCTCGTTCACGCCTCGGACCTGGTCCATTGAGTCAAAAGGTTTGTCATTCCGACCGGAGGGACGGCGCCTTCGGCCGTCACGGAGTGGAGGAATCGCGCTCCAGATTCAGATGTTATATGGAACTAATTATCGGGAGAAGTAATCCCGCCGGACTTTTGAGTCTCTCTCTTCGGGAACAGCCACATCACCACCAAAAACTGCAGCCCCATCGTCACGAAGCAGAACACGCTTCCTTCGGGCCCCACCGACGCGCCTGTCAGCCACTTCGGCCCATGCAGCAGTGCGTTCGAGAGATGTCCTTGCATCACCACACCGCTATTCGGCACCGAATACAGGAACGTCTCTCCCCAGTCAAAGCTCGCGTGCAGTCCCACCGCATACCAGAGATTCCCTGTCCGCCGCAGCGTGAAGCAAAAGAACAATCCCACCAGCACTACGCTCGCCGCGCCAACCCAACCTTCTCCGGGATTTCCCAGATGCACCGCGCCAAACCCGACCGACAGCAGAATCGCCGCTGGCCAGAACCCAATTCCGTCTCCCAGCGTGAATTGCGTGTACCCGCGGAAGAAAAACTCCTCGAAAAATCCCACAAAGGTGAACAGCACCAGGTGGATCAGTCCCCATCGCAAGATCTCGTTTCCATGCAGAGCGAAACTCCCGAATGAATAGCCGCCGAACGCCGCAATCAATCCAATCAGTACCGAAATCTCCGCCAGCCCGAACAAGGACCCCAGCCAAAATTTGCCGCCGAACAACTGCTGCGCCGGTAGCCCGTAATCTCCCAGCGAGTGCCGTTCCATCCTCGACATCACCACCGCGGCGCCGAACACCACCGCAAATCCGACCAATTCCTGCAGGATCATCGCGGATACGGTTGGGACGCCGCGCGGCTGCCCAAAAATGCGCACCACCAGGAGTGTAATCGCCGCTGCCAGTGCGCCGACAATCAGTAAGTAGATCGCCAGCCGCCAGCCCGACCGCAGTCCACCTTCGCCGAAGAACACAACATTTCGTCGTTTGGGTGGTTCGCTCAGCACGGGAATGTCTCCGACCTGTCCTTCGATTGGCTTTCCCTCGTCCATGTGTGCTCCTTGGAAATGCTCCGCCGCGCCCCAAAGCCTCAATGCCGAAAATCGATTGAAGATGGCTTATGGTATAAGTAGCTCCTCTTGTTACGACCAAGCCCTCAGCAATGTTTCCAGGCGGGCCCCACAAACTACCTTACTCATGCTATAACCAGCCTGGGACATAACACTGGTTACGACGAACCACGTCTCTTCGAGGTCCTCCATGGCTCCTACATACACCCATCCCCACCTTATCGCCGGCCGCCTCGCCCTCGATTTCGCCAATACCACTCCCGCCGCACATGACCTCTCCTGGGACGAGTTCGTTTCCTTCCTCGTCAACGCCCGCGTCGTCACCCCCGAACGCGCGACCCGCCTTTTTCCCTTGCTCCACACCGAGCCGCAAGCCGTGGACGCCGTTCTCCTGAAAGTCCTTCGTTTACGCGAATCCATCCGCGCCATCTTCGCTTCCCTCGTGGAGAAGAAGCCCTTCCCCAAAAGCTGGGTCGAGCCCATTAACGATCTGCTTCGTCTCACCGAAGGCCACGACGAGCTTGTTCCGCGCGCCGAAGGCTGGCGGCTGGAATTCATTGCCCGGGAAGGCGGCCTCGAATGGCTCTTGGCCGCCATTGCGCGTTCCGCCGCCGAACTGATCGTCGAAGGCCCCAACGCGCCTGTCCGCCTTTGCGCCAACCCCGCGTGCCGCCTTTTCTTCTATGACGACTCGCGCACCCACCGCCGCCGCTGGTGCTCCATGGCCGTTTGCGGCAATCGCCATAAGGTCGCCTCTTTCCTCCGCCGCCACACCGCCCGCCGCCGCGAATCCTGACCAATCGCCGCCGGCTTCCTTTTGCCCGTTGCCTGATTCGCTCCCACTCCCTCTTCCCCATTGAGCCATGAATCCCATAGTCGTATCCTATCGAGGAAGCCTCCATCTGGAAGCTGGAAGAGGTTCCCATGCGACACACTACAATGGTGCGGACTATCGCCCTTATCCTGCCGCTTGCTTGTTCCTTCGCCTTGCCTCTGGCGGCGCAGGATTCTCAAGACACTTCTGTCGCCGAAGCCGCGCGCCGCTCTCGCGAACAGAAAAAGGCTTCCGCCAAGCCCGCTCCCATCATCACCGATGACATCCTGACCCCTGCGCCAACTTCGGCACCTGCAGCCACGCCAGCCGCTGCTCCTGCTCCCGGCGCCGCGGCGGGAGTTGCCGCTCCTGCTGGCAGCAACGCCTCTGACCAGAATGAACCCTCCGCTGCCGATGCGGCGGAAAAAAAGAAGAAAGATGTGGAGGCTTTGAAGCAAGAGGTCGCCGCATTGCAGGGTGAAGTGGATCTTGCCCAGCGCTCTCTTTCTCTCGATCAGGACGCTTTCTATTCCAAACCCGACTCTTCCAATGACAAGGACGGCAAAGCCAAACTTGACGACGAACAGGCCGACCTCAAGCAGAAGCAGGACGATCTCGCCCAACTGAAAGCCAAGCTCGCTGGCCTTGGCGCCGCGGAAGAGCCCAAGACCTCAACTCCTCCTGCCAAGCCCTGACCGCCCCCGCGCATCCGCGTCAGCCCAAGCGAAGTTCCGTCATTCCGCTTGCCCCGAGTTGCAAGGAGAGCGGAGTCTGCGCAGCAAACCACTCTTCTCCATCGCGCGCCTTTTGTGCATGAATCCCTCTTGTGGCACAGTCACTCCTGACTGTGCTCTTGGGCCTTTCCTTGTAGGACCCGCCCCACTGTTTACCCTGAACCTCGAAGGGCGTGCCCGCCGTGGCAGAGACGCACTCTTCTCCATCGCGCGCCTTTTGTGCATGAATCCCTCTTGTGGCACAGTCACTCCTGACTGTGCTCTTGGGCCTTTCCTTGTAGGACCCCCCCCACTGTTTACCCTGAACCTCGAAGGGCCTGCCCGCCGTGGCAGAGACGCGCTCTTCTTCATCGCACGCCTTTTGTGCGAGGAATATCTCTTGCCTTTCTTCCTTCCGTTATTCCGCTTGCCTCGTTTGCTCTGCGAATCGACCCTTTCGCGCTCCACTTCGACTCCCTCTTTTCTTTTCCACAGCTTTGCAACGCTACCCCTATATCTTGTGGCTCTTTTTCATTGACACCATATTGCTCCCGCGTAACAATCACTCCCGTTCGTACTGTTCGCCCGCGAATTCTTTCGGTCATCCGGGGGAGCTCACCTCCGCTCGTGAGCTGGCTGGCCGCTGGGGGAGTGCATTATGGCCTTCATGCCGGGCTCTACTGTGCAGTGCATTAATCCACTGTGCCAAAACCGGGGTCACTGGCTGCGCGCCGATCTTGCTTCTTCCGAGCACTGTCCCGCGTGCGGCGAATCTCTCCGCCACGTTCCTCCGCCCCTCATGCCCCGCCCCCGTTTTCGCCCCAGGCCCCTCGCGCCCCGTCCCTCTCTCCGCCCGCGCTAGCCCCGGCACGCCAAGAGGGTACCGCGCCAGTCGCGTCTGTCAGCGCGCGCACGCCGCCATGCCTTTGCACATTTTTCAGGCACCGGGCCATCTAAACATGGCGCTCCGTCCCAATCGCTTTGCAATTTGCCAGAGATTTGGCGCGTTTTTTTCTGGCCTTCCCGCCAACGTTCCTGCTACAAACTCTTTTATGAAAGTCCTTTTCATCGGTGGGACCGGGATCATCAGCACAGCATGTAGGAAGCTCATGCTTATCCGGTTGTT
>DLMH01000138.1 GCA_002478115.1 Candidatus Acidiferrum typicum
CTTGTTCGCCTGGCTTCATAACTATCGTCGCGTCGTCATCCGTTGGGAATACTACCCAGAGAATTTCCTCGGGATGGTGCAGCTTGCTTGCGCCGTCATCCTCCTGAGGTATTTATGAGATGGCTTCTAGACTATTTCAGTCCAATCTCGCGATTATACTGTTGGATAACCGGACGTCGCGGTTTACAAACGTTAGCGCTTTACCGAACGCGCGCCAGAGCACCGTGCCCCCGCGTACTTTTTTCATGAAAGCGCGCATCCGATAAAGCGCTAACGTTAATCAGGAGCTAGTTCAGGTCTTACAGCAGTGATTGTGATCGATTCCCCAACAGCCACGAAGGAATTATTTGGAATCCGCTGCTGTGAGTGGAATACGCATATTTCGACGGTAACTCCGACGGCAGCGTTTTTCGGTCTCTATTTCGCGGTTTTGGACTTGGTTCCCTTGCCCTGGAAGCCTATCCAGCTAACGCCGTTCTGCTCGCATTGCTCTGTTCCGGAGACGGCCATTCCATCCGTTGTGAAATGCCAGGTGTTGCGGCATGTGGAAACCTCGCCATTGGGGAGGATAATGGTGAAGGTCTCGACCTGGTCCGTCTTACCATCAAACGTCACCGTTCCCGTCCACGTCGTGCCGTCATTGGTGAAGCCAGAGATGGTGTGGATTTTCTTGATCGGATCGAAGAAGCCAATTTCCAGAAATCGCGATTCCACGCCGTTGCCTTTCCACGTTGAATCCCACTGTAAGGCGAAGCCGTCCAGGATCCAGTGGCAGCGCGTGTGCCAATTCACCTTGTACTCAGGCCCGGTGGGGGTGTCCTTCGCTGTTCCTGTGGTAGACCAGTCCCCAACCCAGATATTCCATTTCTTAAGTTCCGGCGCAGGTTTTGGGGTAGAAGACTGGCCGCCAGCGAGAGGGACAAACATCAAAAGCATCAAGCTAATTGCTATAACAGTGTTTTTCATAAGGCCCTTTCTTCTACTTCTTCGCAGCGCGCTTGGCTTTGGTCCACTTACCCTCCCAGGCAGGGGTCCACGTTTTGCCATCGACCGACACTTCGGCCATTGCCGTCGCACTCATAAAATCTGGTGCGAATACCATGGGTTCCTTGAACTGATACTGTTTTCCGGCAAACGTCAACGTTCCTGCCCACGTAATCGTGTTCTCACTGACGGTTATCGTGAATGAAGATTTGGTCCCGTCGGACAGGAACGTGTCACTTGTGAAATTCCTATTCACCGGGTCGTACCCGTCGATTTCAAGGTTTCGTATCTCCCCCATCGCGCCCTTTTCCGTTTGCTCGGCCTGCAAGAAAAACCCTCCGAGAATCATGTGTGCGTCATATACGCCGGTCATCTTGCCACCGGGTCCTAACGGTCCGGCCTTCCACTCTTCCTCGTACGTCCAATGGCCCACCAAGACACTCAACTTCTTGAGCGCAGGGTCAGGCTTCGGAGCCGCCGCAGGTGTCTGGGCTTGCACAACAGAAAAGAAGCCAGGCATGAGCAGTAAGAACAAAACAACGAATCGGCACATGAACATTCTCCTTGGTTGATTACTTTGCTTTGTCGAGCAGTTTCCGTTCGCTTCAGGGAGTGAAGCATCCAGGTCGGGATTTATGACTCCTTGAAGCGACGATGGCCTGAGAGAAAGTAACGAACGACCCATCAGGAAGTGCTACTTCCGGGGAGGTCAATGGTGGACTTTTAGTTGATATGGGTCATGAATATCTGTGGCCACAGTCACGCTCCCATGCCCAGGTAGACAATTGCCATCAATTGCGTAGAAAGGTGCAGTCAACTCCCGGTAAGTCGTGCGAACCGGACAAATGGGTACTGGGACCCACTTGGACGATTAGCGTTAATCAGGCATTCGGCAACAGAGATGTGTCGGGAGGCTTGCTGAGAGGTGCCAGGCGTCACACTCTTTTTGCCCAAATTTATGATAGCGACAGACCAGCAGTGGATAGAAGTCGAGGGCGCTTCCTGAAGTTAGCTCCCGACCCTAGGGGGATACAAATCGTGATGAGCGCCTTGCCCTTCACCGGCATATGTGTGTCTGCGCGATCTTTTCAAGCTGTCATTCCGTAGACTTCGTTCGAAATGACGGGTTTCTATTTTGAGCGGTAAGAGCAGAAGCGCTCCTCTTTTAGCCCATTTTCTCTCGCTCCTTATTCATTTTGCGGTTCAGTTGTCAAAGGAGATGTCCATGATCAAAACGAAAATTGTAGTAAGTGGGGAAAGGAGCGCTTCCATGCGTAACAATGTTTTCAGTGGCGTCACAGCGTTTTGCCTCAGGGGAGCTTGCAGGTCACTCGCAAGCCTTCTGCTCGCATTCAGTGCGATGGCGTTTCTCTTCACCGGGCCCATCTCCGTTGCACAGGATTCCAAAACTCCCGCCGGACTGCCCGCGCCATCCAGCGGCAAAGCCATCGTCTGTATCTACCGCACGTACAGATTTACCGGCTCGTCCTCACACGACGAGCTTTATGTCAACGGCACTCACCTTGCCAAACTCCTCAACAGCGAATACGCATTCATGGAAGTGCCGCCGGGTACAGTTTTGATCTCCGGATTGCCCAAGGAGTACTACGGAAGCATCATCATGTCCGCCGCGGCGGCCGCCAATCAAGCCAGGCAGAAAGAAAACGAGCGGGCCCGGTTTGAGGCGGAGGCGGGCAAAACCTATTACTTCAAATGGACCGCCGGAGCCTTTGCAACCGGGATCAAGGTCACGCCTGTGGATTCCGAGAACGGAGCCAAAGAGATACGCAAACTCCATCTCTCCAAGCCCGTTGACGACAAGGAAGAAGCGAAACCAGGAGCCGAACCCGCCAAGGCTGAGGAATCCGCCAAGCCCGCCGAACCCGCCAAGCCCGCGGAGTCCCCTAAATCCGATCAGCCTGCCAAGCCCAACTAAACACACCGTCATAAGTAA
>DLMH01000163.1 GCA_002478115.1 Candidatus Acidiferrum typicum
ACATCAGAGTTCGCAGAGAAGAGGGGAGCAGAGGCAGAAAAGCAGATCCCTCCACTACGCGGCCCGACGCGCCAAACTACGGCGCGGAAGAGAAAGTCGGGCCGCTCCGGTCGGGATGACAGTGTCGGTTGAAGGGCGAAAAAAGTCGGGATGGCAGTGCGGGCGGGTCCGGAGACGGTGCGGGACTGCGGTTGGGATGACAGCGGGGTGAGATTATGGTTTGTCGGCGGGGGCTGAAACTGCAAAAGCGGCGGCAAGCCGCCGCACTTCAAACCAGCCGAGGAGCCATGATGCAGAGATCGCGTACGGCACGGAGGATGTGCAGAGAAGAGAGAGGCGAAGAGGGACGGTAACACTCCGACTGGGTCGGGGCAGGCGCGGATCACAGAGGGAAAAACACAGAGAAGAGAGACCCAAGAGCACAGACAGGAGTGTGTGTGCCACACAGAGGGGAGTTAGACGATGTCGTCTTCCATGGCGGGGGAGAAGCCGGGGAGGTTTTGGCCGGCGGGAGTGCGTTCGACCTTGACGCGAAGCTGGTTTTCGTTTTCGGAGCCGGATTTGCGCAAGACGGCGATGGTGCTGAGTGCTTCGGGATAGACGCGAGTGACGAGATAGGTTTCGGCGGTGCCGTCCTTCTTCCAAAGCTGGCCAATCTGAATCTTGCGCGCGCTCATAGTGATGCTTTGAATGTAGAGAGGCCAGCCGGAAGTGTCAACAGTCCATATGGTAGGCAGCAAGCAGTACCTTGGCACTACCTGGGCGGGAGAGGGGAGGAAACCATATTGGGGCGGGACACATCCTAGAGAGCGAGAGTAGAGTTGGCCAGCCAACGGTGTATACTTGCGTAGAAAGCGTGGAAAGTAGGGAGGCTCGACCTATGCGGAAATTAACGCAGTGCGCAATTGGTCTAGTGCTCGCGGCATGCCTGATGGTATGGCCTGCGGGTACGCGTGCTCAGGGCCAGTCCCAATCGCAAGGTTCCACGACGGCGCAGCAGGGCACTTCTGGGCAACCGGCGCAGCAACCGAGCCAACAGGGCGCCTCCGGACAAGCAGGGCAGACGACCCAGCAGCAGGGCCAGCAAGGCGGCAGCCAGGACCCGAATGCAACACAGGGGACTGGGCCGATTCCGATTAAACAGGAGCCCCCGCCGCCCCCACCGCCGGACGCCACAGCGGCTCCGGCAGCAGCGCCCGCGGCAAAGCAGCCCGGATCAGACGCTCCGATACAGCAGCCGCAGACGGTACATCCCAAGAATGCGAACGAAGACGTGGACGCCATCGGGAACCGGAACCCGGGCAAGGGATTGGACTTTTACTCGCTGGAACGCGAGATCGCGTTGGGAAAGTCGATGGCGCAGGAAGTGGAGCGCAGCTCGAAGATGATTGATGATCCCGTGGTGACAGAATATGTGAACCGCGTGGGGCAGAACCTGGTGCGTAATTCGGATGCGCGGGTGCCGTTCACGATCAAGGTGATCGATTCGGATGTCGTGAATGCGTTTGCGCTGCCGGGCGGCTTTTTCTATGTGAACAGCGGGCTGATCCTGCGCGCGGAAGAAGAGTCAGAGCTGGCGGGGGTGATGGCGCATGAGATGTCGCACGTGATCGCACGGCACGGCACGAAGCAGGCGACCAAAGCGGACATCATGCAGATCGGCGCGATGGTGGCGATGATCGTTATACCCTATGGCTGGGCCGGCTATGGAATCTACGAAGGAATGAACCTGGCCATTCCACTGACGTTCCTGAAGTTCTCGCGCGACGCGGAACGCCAGGCGGATTTTCTGGGTATCCAGTACATGTACAAGGCGGGGTACGATCCTAACGCGTATGTGACGTTTTTTGAGCGGCTACAGGCAGACGAGAAGCGGCGGCCGGGGACGATCGCGAAAGTCTTCTCGACGCACCCGCCGACACCGGATCGCATCGAGGCGGCGCAGAAGGAGATTGCGCGAATTTTGCCGGAACGCGACGAGTACATTGTAACGACTTCGGAGTTTGATTCGGTGAAGAGCCGTCTGCGGAACATCATGTTCGCGCGGAAAGCGCAACCCGGGCCGGGCAAGCCGACGTTGCGGACAAAGACGGAGCAATCGGATAAGACTGGGACACAGGATCCGAGCTCGAGTGACGATGACCGGCCGACGTTGAAGCGGAGACCGGATTCACCGTGAGAAGTATTCAGTGTTAAGTTATAAGTTTTAAGTTTGAAGAGGGCGGCTTCCGGCCGCCCTCTTTTTTGTTGGTGGAGGATCAGAATAGGCGAACGGTTTCAGCTTGTGATTTGAGAGAGAGTAGAAGAGGGATAGCAGCGAAAAGATAAGACACGCCTGGCGCAAACGGCTCGGGGCAAGGAGACGCTGAGCACGCAGAGGATGGCAGACAAGAGCAAGGGGGACGGTAACACAGAGATCACAGAGAGAGGAACACAGAGGTCACAGAGGAAAGAAAGAGAAAGGCTTACACGGAGAGCCCCGCGGATCGCGGAGCAGAAGAGCGGAAGGAGTTAGGTGTTGCCGAGATGGGGTACAACGGGGCTTGCGCGCACAGAACCTAGAGAAGCCCAAGACCCGACATCCAAGAGGTCGGGTGATGCCTGTTCGAGAACATTGGGTTGCTTGTTGCTCTGAGCGTAAAAGCGGCAGCAAGCTGCCGCACTCCAAAGTTAGCGGTGGCCGGCCCTTTGGTGCTCTTCGGAGGCGGCGGAGATACCCATGCGGCGGAGTTCTTCGGAATAGTATTTGCGGAAGAGGAGGTCCCACTCCTCGCTGCCTTCGAGGATTTCCTTTTTCTGGGAAGAGATGCGCTTGCGGACCTCGACCTCGACCTTTTCTTCCTCGCGAAGGACGTTGGTGACGGTCTGGACGATGTGCTGGCGGATGGTGTCGCGGTCCTCGATGAACTCCACTTCATTGCATTGCACGAGAAGATCGGTGACTTGATGGGAGAGGCGGACAATTTTTTCGCGGGTCAATCTCATCGTGTTTGTATGCCTCGGTTCCCTTCCCTGGCGGCGACTTGCAGCGTGGAGCGGCTGCGAGCAGAGAGCGCCGGCGGGGTTCAGCGCAAAATCAATTTTTGGTCGCGGGCGATCTGGCCCTTCACTTTCTTGAACATTTCCTGATAAGAGACGCCGGTGCGGCGCATTTCATCCTGATATTGGATGAGGATGTTGCGGACCTGCTCGTTGACGCGATCTTCGACAGTGAGTTCCTCCATGATGCGGAGGCGCGCGCGGGAGATGACCGGCTCGACGTCCTTTTCCCTGATTTCGACAAGTTGGCCGGCGACAAGCTTCTTGATGACTTCGGCGGCCAGGTAGCCGACATAATCGCGGTTCAGGAGCATCTAAGGGGCGTCCCTCGAGTATTTTATGAAACTCTGAGTGTACTGGTTGGGAGGGAAAATCGCAAGAAAACACAGTGGGAAATGGAAGGGCGAGGGTGAGTTTGACGGTGTGAGGGGGTTGCTGTAGTATGGATAAATGTGAGCAGAGAGGGCGGTTAGCTCAGTTGGTTAGAGCGCCTGCCTTACAAGCAGGAGGTCGCAGGTTCGAGCCCTGCACTGCCCACCATCCGTGAGTAGCAAACCCACCGCGGGGACGTAGTTCAGCTGGTTAGAACGCTGCCCTGTCACGGCAGAGGTCGCGAGTTCGAGTCTCGTCGTCCCCGCCATTTCTTTCAAGAACTTAGAAGGAATCGGCAAAAACTGTCATGGTCCATTATGGTCCAATACCAAGAAATCGAGCCTGAGATAGCTGGTGTTTCTTGAGTTTTTTGGTCCAATCTTGGTGCACGAGCTAAGCTGCTGCCGACTTCTTCTCCAGCACCATCTTCACAACTTTGCTTTGCGCCAACCGCCCTTTCGCCGAACGCGCAATATCCTCTAAGGTGGAAAAGACCGTTTAACCGACCCTGAGTCGTCTGCCGGCTTGAGATGAATCGAAGTTGTCGATCTATTGCTGTCGCTGCGAGATTGGGCCGTGAGGAGTTTGGCGCATTCATCATGGAGCCCGGGCTTTAGAGGAACGGCGGACAGCCCGGCTGTCACGATACCAAGGGGCCTTAAAGCGCAAAAGGTTGGAAAAGCCGCGACAGGGATTCAGGAATTGAATACTGAAAAGATAGAGGGGATTCTGGCTCTTCCTTTCGAGGCGCACAATCACGTGCTCGTCCATGACGTCCTCGGCCATGCTCCAAACCCACCCTCCAACCGGCGTCACGACCAGGCCGACGGTGCCCGTCTCGGTCGTCAATCTGTTATCTGATTTATTGAGGATCAGGAAACGCCCAGTATTGCCGATTGAAGCTTCGCTGATCGGGCCCAATTTCCACTCTGCACTATAGAGCGCAGACCATAAAAGCGCCCGAAGCCTGCTGCGCCAATATGCTCTTGTGTTTTGGAGTTCGAGAGATTTCCCGCGCGGATCATTCTGGATATAAATGTCCATGGCAACCGCGCCCATCATGGGGTGACCCACATAGTCATCGATGAAAGGGTTCTGGTCGTTCCAACGAGAAAAGCCAAAGCCCCCGACTGCGTCGAAGTAATCCTGAAAAAAGGGACCGTGAAAGGTCTCATATCTTATCCAATAGTTAGTGGCGAGATTCCATCCAGTCTCGATTGCGAGGAATTCACCTAACTGGCCGAATGCTGGTCCCCAATGAAACTTGCACGCCTTTTTGTCCAGTTTCCCCTGTGAGCATCTCTGACTGATTTGAAAATCGTCAGAGGTGTCTAGAGCAGAAGCCTGAGTAGGCGCAATCCTCTTCGCAATAGGCTCATCTTGACCGGGTGTAGTTTGAGAACCGATGGGGTTCTGGATCTCCTTTCCCCGTTGACTTTCCTGGTTTGTCGAGCCATCGGAGAGTGCCGCCCCAGACTGAGCGCTGGCGGATACTGCAAAGAACACGGCCAAGCAAAAGGGGATGATAGAAAGAACGCGCCCGGGTCCATGAGCCCGGAATTGTTTCCCCTGCGGCATGAAGGTCTGCGCGCAGCTTTGAGCACTGCGCCTTGAGAGTATCCCGATAACTGCTCGACCCAAAAAATTATGCGACGGGTTTGTTCTCACTCGAAAAGTCTCCGCGAAGTTGATCTTGCTCTCAAAGCCGCGTGAATCCTGGCATTGGCTCCGATCAAACGACTACTTACTCCCACTTCAAAAGGAAATGTGGGGTAAACGAGAACGAAAGTCTGGTGATAGGGATATCCGAGGACAGTGAGGAGGTGACCTACGACTCGCCCCGATTGCACGCTGCGACGCTGTACCGTGAGGCAGAGCGAGCGTGCCGGGAAGGCGACGCTTGCGGTTCGCAGCGCCCAACTGAAAGCGACACATCGCGAAACGCGCGCTGAGTATAGTCGAAATGATCGACGGGAGAGACAATTTGTGACTGCGGCTCGACTCAGGCCACGCCCCGGTGTTCAACATCAGGGGAATCCGCATCTCAACCATGGGTAAACGGTGGCGAGCCACGGGAGCCAGAGACAGACGGCCGACCAAATGCGGATCCAGGCAGACGCAGAGCGTGGGGAGAAAAACTCGTCAATCGACGTGTAGCTTGCGTTGCGGCAACGCATGGCCGCAACGATGGACAAGTCCACACAAGCGCGGAGAGCCAATTTATCGAGAGGCTGAGCCGCGATGTTTCGCGCCGACCGGCTATAGAACCTAGCCGCCAACCGGAATCATCTGCTGCCTAAGAATTCAGCCCATCTTCTTCCTCTCTAAGACAAACAGTGGCGCAGATGCTCGAGCATCATTGAGCAAATATTGCGCACAGCTTCGAATACGAGAGCGAGCGGAAGTCCGGCGCAACATGAGTCGCACCGGCATCAAGAAGAATAGTGGCGCGGTCAGGCTGAGCGATTCCGACACAGAGCATGCCGGCTGCTTTTGCTGCTTTTACACCTGAGGCGGCATCATCGAATGCCATCAACTGGCAAGAATCCAATCCCAACTGTTGAGCGGCCTTGAGGAAGACGGCCGGATGAGGTTTGCCCTGTTCGACTTCATCTCCGGTGACGACCACCCGAAAGCGTTTCGTCAAGGCAACTTTTTCGAGAAGAAACTCGATCCGGCTTTTACCTCCTGAGCTGGCAATCGCCAGCGCCAGATGCTCGCATTCGAGGTCCTCCAGGAAACTGGGCAAACCGTCGATGGTCCGCACATGGGCTGCTTCATCTCGAAAGAATTGTTCTTTTTGGCGCCCGTATTCGACAATCTGTTCTGCGCTCAGATCACCCATAAAGTGCCGCAGGATGTCTTCGCGCTTTCTTCCGTCTAAGACAACTTGCAGCTGATCTTTGGAAACCGTTCTTCCCACAGAGCCAAGAAACTTCTCCCATGCGCGCAGGTGTGCAGGATGGCTGTCTACGATCACTCCATCAAAGTCGAAAACCGCCCCTTTAAACACAAAACCCGCCTTGCTTTCGTGATTGAGAACGGCCTGGCCAGAGCTCTTGAGCGGCCCGGTAAGTTTCCAGCGTGCCCATATCAATCAGAAAATCCGTTATGCGATACGCCGCCATTCGGCCAACAATCTGAGGCAAGACGTGAAACCCCAGATCGACTGGACGACTGTCGGGAATAAAATCAAAGAGGGCAGGCGTGGCTAGCATCAACCCGGAGAAAGCTAAATTGCCGGCCGGCGCCTTGGGCTTTTCGGCAAAATCACGGACCACGCCTCTCTCATCGACCTGAACAATGCCGCATCGCGAAGGTTCCGGCACTTCATAGACACCAATCGTGGCGATCTGGCCACGGCTGTCATGAAAAGCAAGCATTTCAGTCAGATTCGTCGTCGTGAGGACGTCCGCATAAAGCACCCAAAAGCAATTCTCTGAGCCAACCCAATCTCGATTGGCGAGAACGGTCCCTGCACTGCCGAGCAGCTCCGCTTCCTCGAAGAGGCGCACGCTCAGGCCATCCCTGTTTTCCTCAATGAACTTGCGCACCGCGCCACCATGAGAATGAACATTGATCAGGACTTCATCGATGCCATGCTGGCGACAGAGATCGAGCCAAATCTGCAACATGGGTGTACCTTGAACTGGTAGAAGACACTTCGGTATGTTGTCGGTCAACGGCCGCAATCGAGTCCCGTGACCGCCTGCCAGGAGGAAGGCTTTCATTCGAAGAGTTCTACTTGTGAAAATATAGAGTTAGGATTCAAGAGAATTTTTATGCTTACGAATGTTCATTGGCGACCACCTTGCCCGCAAACGGAACGAACGTCCAGCGCATGCCGCCATTTTCATCACCATCAATAAACGGGTCGTCCGCTACGACTTGAGCGCCCTGAAAGTCAAACTCAAATCCCATCTCACGGGCCCCCATCGTCACGAGGGCTTCGCGCACATTTTGTTGGCGCTCCTGCTGACAGAACAAGAGCAGGAACCCGCCGCCTCCCGCTCCGGTTATCTTGCCTCCCGAGGCGCCGTTTCGAAGCGCCGATTCGTACATCTCGTCGATATGGTCATTGGAGATTTTCGAAGAAAGCCGCTTCTTGATTTTCCAGCCTTCGTGAAGTAAATGACCGAATTCCCTCAGCTCTCCGGAAAGCAAAGCGGCCTTCATTGGCTCAACCAGACCGCGAATCTCGTGCAAGTACTCGACGGTGCCGCTGCCGGTCTTGCGCGTCGATTCTTCTTGTTCCGCAAGAATTGTCCATGAGTGATGGGACGCGCCGGTGAAGAACAGCAGTAAGCTCGATTGCAGTTCCCGGATAAGTTCGGGTTCCAGGTTCAGGGGCTCCACGTGGGTCGTGCCGTCCCGGTGAAACGAAATGAAATTTAAGCCGCCAAATGCGGATGCGTATTCGTCCTGCTTGCCAACAGGCCGACCCAAAACATTACGAGCAATGTGGAAAGCTCTCTCGGCGAGTTCATATTTCGAGAGAGAGATGTGATTGTAAGCGGCAAGGATCTTCGTCAGATTGACGCAAACACTGGCGGAAGAGCCGAGTCCTGTTCCTGGCGGAATCTCCGACGCAAGAAAAAGATTCACCGAAACATCGCACCCAAACTCTTTGAGAACTGCCAGGGGAATTTCAAGGACGTTGCCGCGTACCTCCATTCGCGCAATGTCTTGCCAGGTCTCGACCGTGCGAAGATCTGCAGAGATGATCTGAATTCTTCCGTCACCTCGCTTCTCGAGCACCGTATAGAAGTGTTTGTTAATGGCTGCGCTAAGGACAGCTCCTCCGAATGTTTCGTAATACGATGGCAGGTCCGTCCCGCCGCCTCCGAAGCTGATTCGCACGGGGCTACGAACGATTAACATCCTCTACCTCCCGGCTTACAAAGCTGCTTGCTGCACTTTCAAGACTGGCAGCCTCGGAAGCGACGGGCACATGGTTGAGTCCGCGAAATAGCAAAGTCCACACAGTCTGCAAGATAAGGCTGAGGTCTAGAAATGGCGACCAATTTAAGATGTACTGCAAGTCGAAGCGTGTCTTATCTTCGGAGGAATGCTGCTCCCGAAGCCCGTGTACCTGCGCGAGACCCGTGACGCCGGCAGCCACCTTCAATCGTTGCCGTTGCCACTCCGAGTAGAATTTAACTCTCTCGGGTGACTCCGGCCGGGGACCAACCAGGGACATATCGCCGCGCAATACATTCCAGAGTTGCGGCAGTTCCGTCAGACTCCACCGGACGAAAAGTTTCTCGTAACCCTTCGGATCTGTTGTATGGCGCTCGATATTTAGCCGGCACATTCGAAAAACAATTCCGTCCTTGCCGCAACGCGGTTCGGTTCGAAATGCCATTCCTTTCTTCTTGTACACAACCAAGGCAGCGAGCGCAAGGAGCGGCGAAATGACAGGCAGAATTCCCAAGCTCAATACGAAGTCTAATCCTCGCTTGAGAGCAAAGTTGAGAGCTGGAGGATTCCGGTCCTGCAACGATAGAAGAGGCAGGCCATCGATCTCCACCAATTCCGCTTTGGAAACGTACAAGTCGTATGACTGGGGGACCAGATAGACTTTGACCTCCGCCTTTTGGCATTCGGCAATGAGTTTTCGAACCTCAGAACCATTGGGTTGTGAGATCGCGACAATGTGTTTTTTGACCTGCTGCTGCGCCAGAAATTCCAGGACCTGCAGTGTATTTACAGAGGCAAAGGGCGGCTTCTGCGAGCCAGCAAACCCATTCGACATCTCTGATTCGCCCGGAACTAGAAATCCGATGACTTGAAAGGGCATCTCCGGATGCGCAGCGATCTTACTGGCAAGCTCCCTGGCGATCGGCCCGTGCCCAAGTATGACGCAGCGTTGATCTGGCGCATTCCACAGATGGGAACTAACCAGGAAACGAACCGCACACCGCACGCCGACTAACCCAAGGAGAAAGAATATCGCGAAGTAAAGCATAACTAACCGGGAATACAAGTGCCTGGTTAGGAAAGCGAAAGCCAACACGACAACCATCAAAAGCGAAACCGCCACAATGAGCTTTGAAAGGATAGCGGGAAAATGCCAGCCCCCCTTGAAGCCTTCGAAGTTCAATTCGAAGTATAGAAAGGGCCACACCACAACAACAGCGAGTATCATGAGAAAGTACGTCTGAAAATACGGTGCGAAATCGATCGGATCTTTCGCGCCTCCGTATTGCAGCCCAATGCCCAGTCCCAAAGCCCCGAGCACCCACAACAGGTCGGCAGTCAATATCCCGTATCGAAAGTTCAGAAATTTCATTTTGAGTTGAAAGATAGGTCGGGATGTTTCAGAGCAATTCCTGTTGTTCGCACGATTAGTGCGGTCCTCCGCGAGGCCACTTCTCGTCTCAGACCCTGCTGATCTCCGCGCTACGACCGGGTCCCGGTTCGTCAGCCCCAGCCCGAAGATACGGTTGCTAGCTGGTCCGTTTCGCTCCCCCGAGTTCCGTTGATCCAATCGGGTACGACGAAAACACGCCTAACCGGGAGAAGCAGTCGCCATCACCTTGAGGGACATTCTGCTGGAAACGATCCGGAATATCGAATGGGCCATGGCCAAATGCAAGTCTTCGATGACTTGCATGTCATCGGAAGGGACGACCAGGCAAATGTCGCACAAGGACCTCATTTTCCCGCCCTGGAAGCCGGAGATGCCAATGGTCGTCGCAGCCGCCTCTCGGGCCACCTGCAGCGCCCTCAAAACGTTCCCCGAATTTCCGCTGCCGCTGATGGCAAACGCAATGTCCTGCGGTTGGACGAAATTCCGCAGCTGCTCTGAAAAAACGTCTTCATAACTGGAGTCGTTCGCCCATGCGGTCATCGCTGGAATATTGTCCGTCAGGGCGAGCACACGGAACCTCTTTCCTCCGTTGCAATAAGCCGTGCCCTTTCCGAGATCGCACGCGAAATGAGAGGCCAGCGATGCGCTGCCGCCGTTACCAAACAAGTACACCGTCCGCCCCGCTTCATAAGCCTTCAGCATTTCATCGGCGATTTGGTTGATGAGGTCATGAGGAAGCGCGGCCACAGCTCGCTGATGTGCATCGAGATACTGCCGTGCATCCAAAATCTCAGTTCCGTCATTCATGCCGTACCCTCCTGGAAATGAGCTTCACGCGTGGATTAGTCTTTCGGCTGGCTCGAGAAAATTCATCCGTGCAGAATGCTGACCCCATGCCGTTGTGTGACGGCTCCCCCGCTCCATCGAGCAGACACCCGCATCGGTATGGCAGGCAGCACTGGAATCATTTACGGAAAAAATGTTTGCCGGATTACAGATATTGGGCGCGCCACGCCGGTTTCTCGGGGGACGGCCCGTGCAACTGATAGTGAGGGATCACAGCGCTCTCGAATCCGCAGCTTTGCTGAGTGAACTGCCCTGCATCGCTGGGACAACATCCTTCGATTTCAAATATGCTTGCAAGGCAACGTCAATAGGTTGCATTTGGTCCATCCCCAGCGCCTTAAGCCGGCAATTTTCCAGAACCGAATACCGTGGGCGCGGGGCTACGAATGGCATCTCGCGCCACGAAACTGGGGTGACTTCGACCTCCAGAGCAGAGTATTGGTAAATTTTCTTTGCAAACTCGAACCAAGAGTAGTCGCCGTGATCGCTGGCATGGTAAGTGCCGTAGTGTTTGGTGTGAATCAAAGCCAGAACCTGCCGCGCAAGGTTTCGCGTGGAGGTCTGCGCCATTCGAATATCGTTTACGACTCGGACCTGGCCGTTTTGCCTCCCCAATCGAAGCATCGTCTCCACAAAGTTGCCTCGCTTGACGCGGCTGCCCGCAAGACCATATAACCCCGAGGTGCGGACTATGAAGTGGCGGGGCAAGACCGCTCGCAAAAGCTGCTCGCCAGCCACCTTGGAAACCCCGAACACGCTGACGGGAGTCGGCGTGTCCTCTTCCTTATACGGACGCCCCAGCTCTCCATCGAAAACGTAATCAGAACTGAAATGGACGACCGCCGCTTGAAGATCCTTGGCGGCGAGCGCCAGGGCGCGGACCGCCGTAGCGTTCACCGCAAAGCTGCGTTCCGGGTCGTTTTCGCATTCATCCACTGGATGGTAAACCGAACAATTGAGGATGACGTCTGGATGATGGTGGGAGAGTTTTTCTAGCAGCACGGATGACTGGGTGATGTCCAGTTCGCTGCGGCTGAGTGAAACCACGCTCTCCCTGGCAGATCGAAGGACTTCTGCCAGATCGGAACCCAACTGTCCGTTGCCCCCAAGGATGACTAGTCGCACGCGACAGCACTCCTTTGTTTCGTGGCGGCGCGGACCTGCCGGAGCTGTTCCGAACTGAGGCTCAGCACCGAGTCTGGATAGCCGAGTTTGGTTCTCGTCTCCTCCAACAGATCCAGCCAGCGAATATTGTGAAACGCCGGATCAGTGGCGTCATGGAAAGCCCCACCACGGATTTTTTGCACCAGGTCCCCCACAGTTTCTTCCACCGTCACCTTCGGAGTGAAGGTCAACTGTTGGGCGATTTTCTGTCCTGACGCTTGACAACTCCTGAGGTTTCGAAAGTTGTAATCAGGGCGGAGGTCACAAGGAATGTTTAGTTCCCCCAGCCTCTGCCGCACGCGCAGCGCAAGCTCGGAGATGCGATAATTTCCGTTCGTCACATTGAAGATTTCAGCGCTTATTTTCTCAGCCGGGGCTTCCAACATCAGTTTGTAAGCGGCTGCAGCATCTTGGATGCTGAGCAGCGGCCTCCACATTTCGCCGCCGTTGTGAAGAACGAGGTAGCCCGTCTGCAGAGCGTTCAGGACAAATGCGTTTACGACCAGGTCGAAGCGCATGCGGGGCGAGTAGCCATAGACGGATCCCTTGCGCAAGACCACAGGAGTAAAACCGTCGTCCGCCATTGCTAATATCCGCTTTTCCGCTTCGCGCTTGGTGATTGAATAAATTCGAAACGGTGCCACTAGCGAATCTTCCGTATGCATAATGTCTTTCTCTGGATGCCCGGCTCCCACGTCATAGATCGAGCCGGACGAGGCTTGGATAAACCGGCGGACTTTTCTCTCCTTGGCCAGCCTGGCCAGGTCGACAGCGGCCTTGAAGTTGATTTCCTGATTGGCTTCGGGGCGATACTCCGCCGCCGGTTCGGTGGAGAGACCGGCCAGATTGATAATGGCAGAGACTCCGTCGAGCAGGTCCGCAGGGACACTGCGGATGTCCCCCTCGACAATCTCAACACGGTCGCGCACGCGATTCAGTCCGGCTTCGCCATAAAACATCACGTCGAACACGCGGACACGGTACCCTCCATCAAGAAGAACCGGCACTAATTGGCAGCCGATGTAGCCTGCGCCGCCCGTCACCAGCACTAAAGATCCCTCATGATTACTTGTAATCATTTTCCCCCTCGTCTTAAGGTCTTGCTGCGGCGTAACTCCGCCCCGCCTGTTTCCCTTTTTGAATGCCTTCGTACTGAAAGCGATCCGATGCGGGAGACTGCAACCACTGTGCGAACGTTATGGCTTTCTTGTCGCGTTCGGAGATTTGAGGGTCGGAAATAGGCCAGTGGATCCCGATGTCCGGGTCATCGAACCGGATGGCAATGTCCGTTTGCCCGTTGTAGATTCCCGTGGTTTTGTATTGCACCTCGGCCCAATCCGACTGCACACAAAAACCTCGCGCGAAACTTGCCGGAGCCCACATCCATTTCTTGGTCTCCGCGGAAAGTTCCGTGCCCCACCACTTCCCGAGCGTCGGCGACCCCTTGCGCAAGTCCACGGCAACCAGGAAGGCGCGCCCATAAGTCACCCGCATCAGCTTGCCCATGGGAGGCTCGTACTGAAAATGCAGGCCTCGCAACACGCCCTGCTTGGAACGGGAGTGGTTGTCTTGCACGAAGTCCGTGGGCAGGCCCAGGGCTCTGAATTGGTCGGCGCGGTACGTTTCCGTAAAGAAGCCGCGCTCGTCCTCGAATACTTCCGGAGCCACAATCACGATCTCGCCGAGGTGTGTCGATTCTATTTTGACTTGCATTGGAAATTGCGTCTCCTCTATCAAGAAGTGGCACTACTTCTCCAGCCTTCCACAAACAGCTGCTTGCATTGATGCTGCTCCCAGTTCCATGCTTCGGCCATGATGTTCTCCAGGCTGGAGTGCGTGGGAGTCCAACCGAATTCATGCAGCAGCTTCAGGGGGCTAGCACACAGCACAGGCGGATCTCCTGCTCGCCGTGGCGCGCTCTGAATCGCAATTCTCTTTCCCGAGATTCTCTCGGCGGCCTCATGAATTTCTGTGACCGAATGACTCTTCCCGGTTCCGATATTGTAAGCGCGAAAGCCAGTCTGCCCTATGTTCCGCATCGCCAGCAAATGCGCCTCCGCAATGTCCAGCACATGCACATAATCGCGCAGGCAAGTACCGTCAGGAGTCCCATAGTCCGTTCCGAATACTTCGAAGGAGCCGCGCCGCCCGGATGCCGTTTGCAGCAGCAGCGGAATAATGTGCGTCTCGGGTGCGTGTCGTTCGCCCCAGCCGTCGCCCGCTCCACATGCATTGAAATACCGGAAGGCAATGACGCTCCATCCATACGCAACGGCATAAGCTTCCAGTATCTGTTCGAAGATCAATTTGCTTTCGCCATAGGGATTCACGGGTTGCTTCGGGTGGTCTTCGGGAATGGGTACGGTCTGCGGTGTTCCGTAAATCGCTGCGCTGGAAGAGAACACAAAGTTCCGTATTCCGTGCCTTCGTAGCGTCTCCAGGAGCGAGATTCCAGCGGCGACATTGGCTTCAAAAAACGGGCCGGGATTGATGACTGACTCTGGAACAGAAGCTTTGGCGGCGAAATGAAACACCGCGTTAAATGGTTTGGCGGCCAATACTCTAGAGAGCGCTGCCTGGTCCTCGATGCCGAGCTGATGGAAGATTGCACCCAGTGGAACAGCGTCGGCGAAGCCAGTGGAGAGGTCATCCACAACTTCAACCGAATGCCCCCCCGCCAAAAGTTGCCTGCAGCAAACTGAACCCACATATCCAGCCCCGCCAGTAACCAAAATCCGTGCCATTAATAGGCCCCTTCCTTCCGAAGGACCTTCAACGGAGTTTTGATTAATATCCTCAGATCCATCACCAGGCTCCAGTTCTGGATGTAGTACATATCCATTCGCACGCGCTCGTCATAACGGACCTCCTGTCTTCCGTGAACTTGCCAGTAGCCAGTGATTCCCGGCTTCACGGCAAGAAGAAGTTCCTTGTGTTGGCCATACTTCTCCAATTCCGGACGGGTAACCATCCTTGGCCCCACCAAGCTCATCTGCCCTTTCAATACGTTGAATAATTGGGGCAGTTCATCCAAGCTGGATCTTCGCAAGAAAGCACCCAGGCGCGTCAGCCGCGGGTCTTTCTTTAGCTTAAAATTCTGTTCGAATTCCGCTTTCAGCACAAGGTCTGAAGCGAGGACCGCATCCGCATCCGGCCTCATGGTGCGAAACTTGAACGCGTCGAATTCCCCGCTCATTTCGGCCACGCGCCTCCTGTAAATGACCGGCCATCCACTTTCCAGAGCCACGAGCGCACCCACCAGCACGAACACCGGAGAAAGAAAAATGATTAGTAGTCCCGCACCAACAGGGTCCAGGCAGGTCTTCAGCAAACGCTGCACGGGGTGATTTCTTGCTGCGCCTTGCGAGCAATTGGCCAATTGATTTGCGTCTGAGGCCATCGCGTTAACCGAATAAGCGATGGGAACTGGCTTTCTTCTTGATTGCTAAAGGCAGCAGCCACTCATTGCGTCCCAAGATGACTCCCGCATACCGGGCGGCTTCGTAGCACAGCACGTAAGGCACCCGGTGCGCCGCGCGCTGTTCCAGCATGTACTTCATCTCGTTCCAGATGAAGCGCAGGCCGTCGGAACACATGCGATTTGTCTGTTGCGCGTCCCAAAGTTCCCGCCGGCGATATAAAACGCCGCTGTCGAAGTACTGCTGAAACGAGCGCAACAACGTGTAGTTGTGAGAGTGAAACACCGCGGCGTCTGGCTCATACGCAATCGAATAGCCTTGCCGCAGAACCTGAATCGCAAAGGAGAAATCCTCGTATGCATTTATGTCTTCGGGAAAAGGCATGCGGTGCCACACCTCCCGCCGAATGGCCGAGTTCACGTTTGAAAACTGGTAGAGCAGATATTTTCCCGTGCCATTGCCGTTGATATTCTTTACCAGCCTTTCCGTGCCGTAGCGGTGTTGCATGAAAAAGACCCGCTCCGGAGTTGCATCAGGCTTGGGCAATTGCCGCCCGTAGACGGCGGCGATGCCCGCGTCGTCAAAGTTTCGCAGCAGCGCGCACAACCACCCGTTGTCGGCGGGAAACGCATCGCCCGAAAGGAAGACCAGGTACTTGCCCGCACTCGCCGCGGCGCCAAGATTCCGCGCGCGCGCATGATGAAACTGGTCTTCTCCAATCTGAAGCAAGCGTGCTGGATACTTGCTTACGATATCCGTAGTCCGGTCCTTCGACCCGGAATCAATCACCACCACCTCGAACGGGAAATCCACCACTTGCGTGAAGACCCCTTCCAGGCAACGCCCGATGTTGGCTTCTTCGTTCTTCGTCGGGATGATGATGCTGGCGATCACGGTGCCTCTCTAAACTGCTACGGCCCGCTTTTCCGACTCGCTTTCGGCGTTCTCGTAGGCGTGCGTCGCTTCTTCGAGTTGTTCGCTCGGAAGCGTTCGCAACCAATCGCACAAATCCGCGAATCCGTCTTCGGCCGAAAGAGACGGCTCCCATCCCAGCAAGCGCTTCGCTTTGGAGATGTCCGCCCAGCCATGCCGCGCATCGCCTCGGCGGTACTGCCCCGTCAAGACAGGCCGGATCGCGCTCCCCAGCTTTTCGGAGATCAATTCGGCGATCCGATGCACGCTGAGCCCGACTCCATTCCCCAAATTGAAAACCTGATAATCCGCCGCTTCACACTCCATGGCGCGGAGATTGGCGCGGACCACGTCCCGCACGTGAATCACGTCCTTCAACTGCTGCCCGTCTTCATAGATTAGCGGGGTCTTTCCCGTAATCACGCGAGTGCCAAACCGCGCGATCACCCCGGTGTACGGATTGGTCAATGACTGCCGCGGCCCGTAGACGCTAAAATATCGGAACGCCACAACGGGAATGCTGTAGAACCGCCCCACCAGCATCGTCTCCAGCTCTTCATCCTGTTTGGTCAGGCCGTAAATCGTCAACGGCAGCAGCGGCCGGTCCTCCGCCATGGGCAGCGGCTTGGAGGGCGCGCCGCATTGCGGACATCGCATATCCCAGTCGTTTCGCACAAGCTGTTCGACGGGCCGGAGGAACGGGTAGTACACGCCATGCGCAGCGCACTCGTAAGTGCCTTCTCCCATCACCGTCATCGACGATGCCACGATCACTTTCTTGATCTTTTCCTTCCTCTCGATCGCCAGCTCCAGCAAATTCGCCGTGCCCAGGGAGTTCACCTCGACGAAGCGGCCGATGTCGATCATCGAAATTCCCGAGCCCACTGCGGCGGCGTGATGGAACACCACTTCGATGCCGTCCAACGCCTGCCTCAGCGCTTCCTTGTCCCGCACATCTCCTCGAATGTACTTGCACTTGGCGTTGGCGTACGCAGGCCACTTGGGCGGTTGCGGGTGCGCCGCCGGGTCAAGGTTGTCGAATGCCACCACCTCGTGGCCGCGTCCCACCAGCGCGTCTACCAGGTGCGACCCGATGAATCCCGCACCGCCCGTTACCAGCACTTTCGACATTCCAATCCCTCCCGACACAAAAACTGCCTCTGCACTTCAGTTTATTAAGACGACTGGCGCGCTCGTAGCGCCGCGGCCGACGGCCCGCGCCACGCCGCCCTCAGCTTTTTCCACTTCGCGCCGAGCCAATTGCCTTGCATCATGGCGCGCAACTGCCCGTTCGTTAGCTTTCTTCGCCTTTGTATTTCGCGCCTCTTCCGCAGCACGGAGGGCAACTGGCGAAGGACATCAATTTTGGCCTTCAAGAACGCCATCCCCGTGCCTAACTTGAAAAAATAGGCTGCGCTGCCCAGTTCATAGAGCAGCCGCTGCGGGACCCCAAGCAGCATCAGCCCCAGCGGCATGTTTTTCAGATGCACCAACTCGATATTGCGCTGGGAATAATAGGTTTTGCGCGCAGGGAGTTTGATAATCGTGGGTGAAGCATAGTGGTAGACAATCGCGCGCGGAATAAACATGCACTCGTAGCCCCGGAGCTGCGCCCGGAAGCTCAAGTCCATATCGTCAAACGTCATGAAGAAGTCCCGATCAAAAAAACCAATGTCGTCAAGCATGCTGCGCCGGTAAGCCGCCGCTCCCGCGCAAGCGCCAAAAACCTTGCGCGGCTCGCTCCATGCCGGCCCGTCGAGTTCGCCTCGCCCCAGCCCCATGCCCGTGCCGGCCTTGCTCAAATCGAAGCCGCAGATGTCAATTCGCTCGCGGTCCTCAAACTGCATCATCTTGCTGGCAAAAATCCCGGTGTTCGGATACTCCCGGCTCGCCTTGTGCGTCTCTTCCAGCCAGTGCGGGTCCGCCTCCGTGTCGTTGTTCAAAAGGACGATCACTTCTGCCTGCGCCCGCTCGTAGCCCGCGATGTTTCCCCCGGTGAATCCTCGGTTCTCCTTCAGCTCCACCAAGATCACCGAGGGAAAACCCGTCCGAACGTATTCGGTCGACCCGTCCGTCGAACCGTTGTCCACCAGAATCGTCTCGAAGTCCCGGAACGTCTGCCGCCGCAAAGCCGTCAGACACGTCTCCAGGAAATGCTTCCCGTTCCAATTCATCACGATGACGCTGATTTCAGGCATGGGAAAGCTTCCTTGCACAGCCGACTTTGCTTGGCGCAGGCGACCGAATGCCCTTCGATGTCGGGCTCAAATGAGCTGTACTGATCCTTGGCGCTCTTCAGCGTGCTGAACGCGAACCTACGGCTTCTTCCAGGATGGCCTCGAGACGGTCGGTGGCCGCATTCCAGGTGAGTGTGCTAGCCGTCCGCATCCCCTCCTCAGCCAGATCTCGGGCTTTTGATAGGTTCCCAACAAGTTCGAGGATCGCGTTTGCGAGCTGTTCGGGATCTTTGGCAGGGCGGACCAACGCGTTACGGCCATCGAACGCATAGTCCTCTGTGCCCGTACCAGTGACAACCGCAGCGGCGCCAGAAGCCATAGCTTCAATCGGAGGGAGTGGAAAGCTCTCGTGCCACGAGGGCATGAACACGATGTGCGCGCTAGAATAGAGTTCACCAAGGCCTTCGCCAAACAGCCGGCCAACAAACGTGGCCGGGACATCGATATTCCCCAACGGTTGTCCACCATACACAAGCCATTCCACACGGTCTTTTCCGACCGTGGAGAATACCCTCTTCATTGCTTCTACCGCGTCCTGCCACCCTTTGAACGGTATCGGCGAGTAGTACGTAACCACCCTGACTTTGTGCGGATTTGCGAATTTGGACTGGAGCCCGGTCCGCGGATGGAAAATCTGCGTGTCAACGCCGGGAAGCAGCAACCAACTGTCCCGCCCTACTCGCTGGCGGACGGTCTCTTTCAGCCAACTGCAATTTGCCATCAGAACTAGTGGCAGGCGATACGTGAGACAGGCCATTTGCCGCCGAACTTCGTCGGCAAAGAAAACTTCTTCCCAGTGCTGCATGTGATAGAGCGGAACCGTTTTCTCGGAAAGAACAAAGTTGGCGTACGCCGTCCAGCACATCGTCGCAATGGTAACGTCTGAGCACTTCCAATTGCGTATGAGAGCCTGACTCAGACGCGAAAGACGAAGCAGGGCAGCGGTCGGGAATTGCCCTTGGAGTCTCTCGACTGGTAGATATCTTTTTGCAAGACTCTTCCCGAGACCAAGGAACCCTCGCGGCTGGGCCAGCTGAGTTGCCGCCCGCGCGGAAAATCCGGCTTGCCAGCGCACTCTTCCTTGCGGCGTGATTGCGTGGACGTTATGTCCGCGTTCGCACAGCTTATCCATAAAGTTGTACAGCACCATGCTTCCGCCCGTATGGCCCCATCCTGGAAGGAAGTAACTGATCCTCATGATGCGCTCACCGTGATCTCGCGATAGGCAGCGTTACTCGCAGCGGCTCCGGCGAGTAGACCGTCCCGAATCGAATCTGCAATGCCTTGGAAAACCCAGCGGGCATATCTTCCCACGGGATAAATGCCTTGCTTTTCGAGGGTCTGGAGTGCGAGTTGCTTCCAGTTGGAACCTGGCCGCGACCAGGTGTAAGCAACATCGATCCAGGTCGGGTCGATAGTTTCGACCTCTGCAATCCAGCCCCACTGCTGCAGCTGCTCGACCACATGCTGGGAAAGTTCACTCACCTCGGACGAGGAAGGTCTCTGGCCTTCAGCGAAGGCCTTCTCCACGTAGATGCTCACACGCTCTCGCGCTTTGCGCGCCGAAGCAGGCAGAAACGACGCATCCACGTTGCTGTAGAACCCTACACGATGAAAGCCGCAATTGCTGTGGGGTACGTAAACCCAATGGTCCTCTGGACACGTGGGGCCGCGATGAGCCCCCAGGTTGATTACGAGGACTGACGGGGAGGGGCCCGAGGCGGCCTCGACCGAGAGTCCGGTCAAATCCATCATACGGTTCAGCGGAAGTGTCGAGAGCAATTGTTCGTATCTGGCTCCGCTGCCGTCGGCAAAGAAAACTTCGCGTCGACGTGCATCGATCTGCGCTACTCTTTTTCCATATCGGATATCGCTGCGCGAGGCGATGCGCTGGGTCAACGCGTTGAGCCCCTCGGCGGGATAAACAAAACGCGTGTTGTAACCCACGGGGCGACTGTGGTTAAAGGCTCCCTCAATGGCCAGGGATAGGTTTACCGGCGACTTATAAGCATCTTGAGGAGCAATGGATTTCCAGAGTCCGGCCGTGTACAACTCATGAAAAGGACCGAAGAAGAGATCGTACAGCGTCCGCCCAAAATTGGCCTCAAGCCACTCCGCCATGGTTTGAGCTCGGTGGTTGTGGGCGGCCCCGGCCATCTCGCGGAGCGCTTTTTCTATGATTTCAGGATCGAGATACTTCAAGTTGTTCTGCAGGGGATAAGGCACGAACATCCCGCGATCCGGAAAGTAAACTGATGAACGTCGGTCATAGCTTTTTAGAGGAGTAAGCGACTCGATAAACTGCAGGATGAGTGCGTCGCCTCCAAAGATCCAATGTCCTCCACCCACTTCAAAGCGGTAAGCTTCCCCATCGTCGGGCGGTGAGTGAAGGCGCGTCTTGTTCCCTGGTCGCAGGTAATAAGAGGAGCAGATCCCTCCTGGTGCTTCCTCCGCCTCATAGACTGGCAGCCCCGAAACCCAGCCGGCCGCTAGGCCGGTCACGCCTGCTCCCAGAATCAACATCTTCGTTGACGACTGTTTCATTTTTGGCATCCTCTTAAAATCAGCAGTGCGGGTCGAGCAATGCGTGTGTAATTCGTGCATTCATTCCACAGATTCGCCAGGAAATGACGAGCCGGCTACAACTGAAATGCCTTCCGATCGGACGGCTGCTTTCGCCGAGTGCGAAAGAAGTCCAACCCCTTTTCTGCGCAGCCAGAGGTACATCATCGTTGTGACAAGAATCTCGGAAATGGCAACCGCAGCAGCCATGCCCAGGTGCGCATAACGGGGTGCAAGAACAATGGCCAAGACCACATTGACTCCCCCGGCAGCCAGGATGATGGCGTTGAAGGCGTAATCCATCCCCAGCGGAAGCATCCATTGCATACCCAGGACGTTGCTCAGTCCCACGAAAACACACAGCAAAGCGAGGATACGTACTGCGGCGATGGCCGGCAGGAACTGTGGTCCAAGAAGCACGTGGACCAGCACGGGTGCGGCAGTGAAGAGCACGGCCGCCATCAGAAGCCCCCCCGCCCCCATTACAACCAGGGCGTGTCGGGCAAGCCCCCGAGCTTCGTCGCGACTGTGTTGAACCAGATAACTGAGCCGTGGGAATAGCGCTTGGCTGATGGGGTCAAAAAGGCTGAGGAACGCACCACTGATCTTTTGTGCGCCGGCGTAATAGCCCACGAACTGGGGCGTGACGAACAGCCCGAGGATGAAACAATTCCCAACCGTGTACAAGCTCACCGAGCTTTTGAAGAGGAACATCGTCCAGCCCATGCGCAGCGACTCAAAAACGTTGGCCCGGGTCGGAAAGCCGACCGGAATCCCCTGGTAAGCCAAGCCGAGTCCAGCGACGACAGCCAGCAGTGCGCCACTGCCTTGGAGCGCCACGACTTTCCACCCATCGCTTGGGGAATGAATCAACAGAAAAGTCCCGGCGGCAACGAGCAATTTCGCGGTGACGTCGAGCGTCGCGGCCACCTTCATCCGTTCCATCCCTTGGAACAGCCAAAGCAGGCTGAACGACTGTGCAATCGCGGCGAACGTCGCCGCCCAAAGCAGCGCTGGGTGCTGACGGAACTGCGGCACCCAGATCCCCGCTAACCAGCTCAACGAAACACAAAAGACAGCAAGCAAGCATTTGGCTCCTGTGACTCCGGCTAAAATCTCGGCGATTCTCTCTCCATTGTTGTGCGCGCGTGCGACCTCGCGCGTGGCCGAAAGATTGAATCCATACTCTACGACCAGTGTCAGGTACATCGAAAAGCCTTGGGCAAATGCTACTTCTCCCCAACCCGAGGGCGTGAGGGTCCGGGCCAGGTACGGCACGACGATCAGTGGCAACAGGTATCGAGCAATGTACACCCCATAGAGCGTGAGCACGTTGCGGACGAGATGGCTGCGGTACCAACGTTCAAGCTGGTGGCTTTGCATCGTGGTTTAATGGCGTCTATTCGAGTGGATCCCGAAGACAAGACCGCAGCGGGCGATATCGATCCCGGCCACCTGTGCGCTGGCCAGAGCGCCCAGCACGAACCTGGCAACAATGGCATTGTTCCAGTGGACGCGTTCCTTTTCGGGTCCTTCGACATCAGATGGTGGTACCAGTCCGCACCAAATTTGAAACCACTCTAGGGCTTCTTCGGCTGAAGCCCTCCGCCGCGAAAAGCGCGCCAATGAGGAACCAGTAGATTTCGGCAACTTTGGAAAGAGTGAACACGTCGGTGAAGACAGCGTTGATCAGCAAACCTACGGTACTGGCGAAGATGCCACAGGCGAAGATTCGTACCATCGGCGAGGAATTCACATCACGGAATAGGAGATAAAGTGTTGTTAAAACGATGCGGACAACCCACAAGAACGCCACCAGTCCCACAATCCCAGTCATCCCCAATATGAAAACGTAGAAGCCATCAATCCCTATCCCCTCGCCCCTCAGTGAGCCCAGCCCAGTGCCAATGAACGGAGATCGCATGAAGGAGTGCCACGCGGGAACCCACGACTCCTGGAACCGACTCGTAAGGCTTGGGGCCTGACTACCAAAATCCAACAGTTCGTTCAGCCGATCGGCAAATCCCTCAAGGAAAAGTGCGGGTACAATGGCCAGCGGAACAAGGGCCATAGTCAACCTGCGGCGGCCTGTTAGCCATAACGCCATCCCGAGACCGAGCGCCAATCCGACCAACGCCCCACGAGAGTAGGTAAGATACATGCACAACAGCGATAGAGCGAACAGGAAAAAGTATGCAGCCCTTGCGAAGCTGGAGATCGTTTCTTCCAACGCCAGCAGCAGGAAGGTAGGCATCACGACCACGTAAAATCCTGCCAGATCAACGGCACCAGCAAACGTCGCAGCGAGCCTGTCGCTGCCAAACCCCTCCGTAAGAAAATAGACGAGGACGAGGTCTCCGCTCATATGGGACGCGTTGAAAACGGGGACCAACCCAAATTCCTGCAGCATCGCATAAGCGTCGACGGCGAGGCAGGCGGCAGCAAGGGCTACTATGAGCTTATCCAGGTCCGCGTGATTGCGAATCAAGGCAAAACTGATCAGAGCGACGCTGAAGTACTCTACGAGCCGAAAGAAGAACAGAAATCCTGTCTCCGTATCCACCGACCCGAGAATCGCGACACCGAAAGCGGTGGACAGCGCGCAGCAGAAGAGAAAAACCAACACGGGTTTCAGAAAGTCGAGCGGGAGCCCTGTCCCTGGCCTGAAAACCCGGCGGAGAAGCACGACCGCCAAGAAAGCAACGATACAGAAGTCCTCAAGCCTGATGGAGACCAGGAATCCGCGCATTGGCACCAGGGGTAACTTTGGCCACAAGGGGATTAAAAACAGAAAGCAGTATATGAGAGACATCGGGCGGAAAAGCCAGAAAAAGGGTAGCGTTACACCGGCGGCTACTACGAAAACCATGTAGTTGTGGCTTAACTCGGCGAATCCGAAGAGGAGAATCAGGCCAGTGAGGCCGACCGCTACGGCGAAAGCGCGCCAACTCGGTGCCCACGAAAGACGGCTATCGATGCTGCTTAATTCGTTACCCACTGATTTCCTCTTCTTGTAAGCTGCGCGTTCTCGCAAAGGAGATTTGTGCCGCCTCTGTCCTGTAGGATCTGGATGAGCCCCGAAAATCCGCTGGGGTTTAGCGGCTTCGGCTCCACTTCTCCTTCGATTGTGTAGAGCGAGAACCCCGCGTCCGCGAGTTCCTGCAAAAACTCCTGCGGGTCACAGCCCGCCGCCCTTAGCGAGGGAGGGCTGAACTCCGTGATGATATGTCGCACGCCGCACTTCTCGAAAGTTTGCTTCATCCCCGCCAGGGCTGCGTGTTCCGCGCCCTCGATGTCCATCTTGATCAAGTCGACCCGCGGCCAGCCGCATGCCTCTAGAAAATCGTCAAGGCGCGTGGTCTCCACCTCCGGGCTGTCCGCCTCCCAGGGGATTTCTCCCGCAAACAGGCTGTTCCGGTCGCTCCCCTTGGGATTTACCAGGAGCTTGTGGACGCCCGTTTTATCGGACACCGCCTTGCGTACCGCATGAATGTTCTTGTACCCGTTCAATGCAATGTTTCGCTGCAGATGCTGGAAGCTCGCCGGAAACGGTTCGAAGGCGTACACGGTTCCAGCCGGACCGACGCAGCTTGCCCCAATCAGCGAGAAGTACCCCGCGTGCGCTCCGATGTCCATCACGGTCATCCCCGGCTGCAACAACCGCCGGAAGAGCTTCGTCGTTTCCGGCTCGTAGCGGTCCAACACCAATTCCAGCGTCGATCGGAAAGAACCCTTCGCGCCAACCCGGCAGTCTATCTGTTGCCCTTGCACCCTCATCGGCCGGCGTTTTATCTCAAAATACACCGCCAAGCCGAACTGCCCGACGGCATTTAATCCTGCAACCACCGACCTCCCCAGCCTGGACCGCCTTAACCCCGTGCCGCGGATCATGTCCTCGGCCGCACCAAAACACCGCGACGAAAATGCGTGCATCATTCCCATTGCCAGTCTGGTATCACCACTTCTTTCCCCAACGGTTCCAATTCCAGCGCGTCCACTTCGACGGCCACCGAGCGCATGATGAGGTCGAGCGAAATCACGAAGCGCGAGCGATTCTTCCGCCGCACCAGGATCCCCTCCATCCCCGTCATTGGCCCGCTCTTCACCCGCACTCGCCGCCCCACCTTCAAATAAGGATGCGGTTCCGCCCGTACTCCGTTCTCAAGGCTCGCACGCAGCGCCTCGATTTCTTCTTCCAGGAGCACCGCTGGTGTCCCGTTGAAGCTGACGAGCTTGGCCACGCCCGGGATCTGCAAAACCTGCAAGCGGTCGCGCAGGGCGAAGTGCACGAAGACGTACCCGGGAAACAACGGCAACTGCAACGTCACCCGCCGGTCTTTCCACCGCCGCACCGACGCATACACCGGGAGGAAGTGTTCGACCGACCGCACCACGAATTGCTCCGCAACGCGCTTTTCGTGGTTTGCGCTGGTGTAGGCGGCATACCACCTCGGCTCGCAATACGCCGCCGGCAGTGTGCTCAACTCCCTTCCGGACCTCTGTTGCGCGCAATGGATCGCCATGGTTCCTTCTTCAATTCTGCTGCCGCTAGGGCTTATCTGCAGCTTCGCCCCGTCACTTACAGGGCATTTTGTGACCTAACTCCTTGTATCTTAAATACTTACAGAACAATCCGCTGCTACTGCGCGTTGCGTTCGCCGCCCTTGTCCTGCTGTTCGCTCTTTGCCTCCGCCTTCTTCAGCCAAGTCCAGGCCTGGTCCCCGTTTGTTTCAGCACCGGTCCCGTTCCGCGAAAAGTTCGGCAGACGTGCTTGCACAGTCGTGAACACTTCCATCGCAAAAACTCTTCGCGGATCGCTCACATCCACCTCTTCCCACCACGATTTTCCGACAATCCACGTCATTGCCACTGTGATCCCTAGCATCGTTCCCAAAATCACGATCATAGTGCGCGGAGGATAGGACTTTTTGGTGGGCACGATCGCCGCATCCAGCACCTTGACGGTGGGGATCTCCTTGGCTTCTTGCACTTTCGCCAGTTCGTACTGCTGCGTCAGCAACTCGTACACGGTTTCCTGGATCTTTGTCTGCCGGAACAGATTCGCGTACGTAACGCCCAGCAACGGCAGCTTGCGGATGGAGGGGTACAGGGCGTTTGTGCTCTGGATTCCGCCCTGCGTTCCCGCGCTGCCGAGTTCGGTCAGTTTTCTTTGCAGCTCATCCACTCGAGCCTGCACCGAGCGAACGCGCACGTTATTGTTGGTGTAGATCTGCTGCAATCCGCTCAGCTCGGCTTGCGCGGCGATCAACTGCCCTTGCAGCGTCGCGGCTGCTTCCACCATCGCCTTGCCCTGCGCTGGAATATCGATCGCCGAGTTCTTGCTGGCAAACTCGCTGAAATTCTTCGCTGCTGAGTCAAGATCCGCTTTCACTGTTTTCAGGCGTTCTTCGAGGAAGATACGCTCGCGCCGCGCGGACGAGGTACTGACCTGTGCAACGAGGCGGTCCAATTCCGCCACATACGCCTGAGCCATCGCGGCGGCGCGTTTGGGATCGTGATCTGTCACACCAATCGAGATAATTCCGCTCTTGCGGTCTTCGGAAAGATCGGTATGTTCCGCGAGGCCGTTTCTTGCGTCCTCGATCTTTGAGATGTGATAAACCTTCATGAAGTGGAACTCGTCGATCAGCCGGTCCTGGACCGACTGGCTGCTGAGGATGCCCACAAAAAGCGCGCCGGAGCTCTTCACTCCCAGGAGATCACCCGCAAGGCCGCCAAGCCCACCGGCTCCGCTGCGGCCAGCCATGGCGGCCACCATCCCCAGCCCTGAAGTGGACTGACTGTCGGGCGGCATAAGCCGCGTGACCGATTGGTATCGCGCGGGGATCAGGAGAGCAATGAGGATGCTTGCAAGCAGCGCGTACGCCCCCGCGCGGAGCAGGAACTTACGGTGTTCCCAGAACAAGCGCAGGTAAGGGAGAAAGCTTTGCTGCGTCTCGACCGGATCCACGAGAAGAGTCGATTCCAACCCGTCATTCTCCTGCTCGTAAGCAGGTGTCTCCCGAACCGGCACTTTCCCTGTCGCGCTCAATTCGGATCTCCCACGCCCGTGGCGTTTTGTGTCACATGGTGGAACGATGGCCGGTAAATTTTTTGCGGCTGAAACTGAATTCCGACGGACGTAGCTATGTTTCTTTCCGGCCCAGGTTGAATCACGGGGAAAAGCCACCGCTCATACTGCACCGAAGCGGTGACCCCCACGCCATGGCGGAACCAGAAATCCCCGCGAGCACCTACGTCCGTCAATGTGCCCCCACCGGGCAGGAATTGCTGGCTTACCTTCTCATGCCGGAAATTGACCTGGATTCGATTCTTCGGGGTGAACCAGTAGTTGGTCCATGCCTGCGCACCTTGACCATCGCGGCCGATCCAACTGCCGATCAGGTTTCCTGCGTTGGTGTAACCATTCAGGTAAGGGCTGTCGCCACTCGAATAATAAAAGCCGTGACCGATGGCGCCCCCCGCGGGAACATCGGTGTACACACCCTCGACACGGAAATCGAGTCGCGGGAGTTTCGGAAGCTGTGAAACATACAGCCCCGCGCTGATAGCGGAGCGATCCCAGTAGGCAATGGGGCTAAGTTGGTCCCAGGCAAAAGCATCGCCATAAAACGAGACCCAACGCCGCAGCAGGGGCAGGCGGTAATTCCAATCCAGTCCGGAATCCTGTTTGCCCGGATCTGATGGTGTGCCCTTCACACGATTGTGCTCACCCCTATCCGCTAAACTTCCCCAGAAGTAACCGAGGGTCATCGGAATATCACCACCACCAAAGACCACTGTACGAGTCAATCCAAACTCGAAGTTGCGTGTGGGCTTCCAGCTAACTCGTTCCCCGTGGATGTAGGGCTGATTCTGCAGTGAATCCAGGTAATTCCCGATGATTTCAGTCGGGGTCCTAAAGAAATACTGCCCCGACAACCTGCCCATGAAAAACTCCAGCCACGCTGGCCCAAAGATTTTCGAAAGCAATAGCACTTTCAATGGGGAAGTCCGAGCGATCCTTATCATGGGGATGGCCTGAGAGTTCGTGCTCAGGAGCATTGGCCCGCCCTCTGTTGGGCTGCCCCACATTTCCTGAGGCCCAAAACTCACTAGCCAGTTCGTGAGTTGCATACCTGCATAGGCCTCGATCAACTGAAACTGGCTCGTGGACGCAAACGGCGTGACCGACGGAGTCCCCTCTCCCCCCAGGCCATCGGCATTCGCTATGAAGTTTCTCTCGGTGAACGGCAGCGGCAGTGCGGAGGGTGCGTACTGATATTCGCCACGGACGTAACCCACCCAAGACCCGGCAGTCGTATAAAAGGAGAAACCTGTAATCGCGTTCGTGCCTTCCTCATTGGGCCGGCCATAGTCATTGATGATGGTCTGCCCGATGTCAAAGCTCTCCCCGCCTCGTCCGAGCGGGGGTCCAGAGATTGTGGTGACGCGGGTGTAGACCGATTCGAGCTTAGCGTCTATACCACCCGTTGGGAGGTCCAGTTCGCTCTGGAACTCTTTCTGCAGCGCAGCGTAAATCCTGCCGGCTTCCGCATTAGAATCCACCCCATGATCGTCCGCCTCCGTGATCAATCGCGCACATTCCCATCGAGTCCAGGGACGATGTGCCAGAAAGCCACTGTCGATCAACCCGAGACCCATCAGGCGCTCGATCGCCGGATAGACCCAGCTATCCAACGGCACATACGGCGAGCCCATATTGTCTCGAGTGGGGTGCTCAAACAGCTCTCTTGCGTGACTGCTCCAACTTTCCCATGCAGAGCCGCCCAATTCCGGATCGTGATGGCGCTTGTAAACTGTGTAGCCAGACAACTCTCCGATCAATGCGCCGACGAGTACGTCCGACGCAAAATGCTTCTGCGCTCTCACGCGCGAGTAGCTGATCATTCCAGCGGCGCCGTACGCGAGAATCTTGGTCAACGGTCCTGGATACTCGTGTGCGATCACCCCCGCCACCGACCATGCTGCCGCGGCATGCTCGGAAGGAAACGACGTGCCCCCGCCCTGAAAAAACGGTCCGCTGCCGTCGCCCTGAAAGGGGCGTTCACGTCCCAGCGAATACTTCAATCCCTCAACCATCACCAGACTGTTCAAGGCTGCTTCACCTGCCAGAAATCCAGTCTCGCTCCAGTGTTCGTTGTGCTTGGCCTGGCCCATCAGCCACATTCCGCCGGCCCCGCCGACAAGCGCTCCAACACCAACGTTGGATAGTGTTTTGTAGCGACTAATCGTCGTGGGATTCTGCGAAAGATGTTTGCTGAAATCGCGATCCGTCACGAAGAGACCCGCCGCGATACCACTAAGCGGAAAAAGCCACTCTGTATCCGAGAACCTAAGCTGCGCAGGACTTGTCCAGATCCTTCGTTGATCGTCTATGAACCTTCCCATCAATCCTATCCGCGTTCCCTCAGACGTTTTCGCTACCTCGTTCACTTCTGGCGTGTCGTCGGTCTGTGAAGAAGATTTGTGCTTCGCAGATTCGCTTTCCGAGGCCGCGGGCCTTGCTCCTTGTTCTTGCGCCGTGGAAACGCGAGCAGTGCTAACACCAAACAGCAGCGCCGCTCCGAGAATCCCGATTTGGCGTCGTATCATCATGCGCGCTCAGGGAATAGCCACAGCTGCAACCAAGGCGGCGGACGACGCGATTTGCGCGATCGTCAGGATGTTTTTAAATGTATTGCTGCCAAGAACTGGCCTCTCCGGTACCACAATCGTGTCGCCCGGACCCAACGTCGCCGAGAGCACACCTCCGGACCAAAAGCGGCCCTGACTGCCGCTCGTCACCGAACCGTCCGAGCGGACGATGAAGATTGCGCCTTTGTTTGCAAGCTGTGTTGCACCTCCCGCGCGGGAGAGATACCAGTTGGCATTCCTCCCTGGCGTATAGGTGAGGGCGTTGGCGTTGTACACCTGGCCGATAACCAGCACAGCTCCGGGTTGCTTCGGAATCATTAGCGAATCGCCTGCGCGAAGCTCGATATCATCAGGAGACCCTTCAAAACCTGTACGATTCGGGCGCAGATGTATCACTAAGCGTCCCGATATCGGGGCTTTGCGGAGCGCATCTAACACGCGTTGGCGCTGTTGCATGGCTGCCTGTTGCAGCGCAGCTTCTTCCGTTCCAGTCGTGGATGCCGCCGTCTTCACGACCGTGGACTCCTGCTCAAGCCTCTGGATCATTTCCTGGCGGTTCTTCTGCTGAAGTTCGCGCACTTCTTCCCGCTCAAACACGGCCGCTCGCGGATATGCTGTCGGCAACAACCCTCCGGCGCGCTGTAGTAGCGAACTTAGCCGTTCGCCTGAGCGGATGCCGTACACACCGGGTTTGCGCACCTCTCCACGCAACGTGACCACCGCGCCGATGTCGTTCCAACCGGCCTGCTGCGGCACGGTTAGCACATCGCCATCATGCAGAGGTACATTCTGGTTTTCGGCTCCAGCCAGCGCGGCGGCCAGACTCAAGTCCTGATGTCCAGCTTGCACACGTTCCCCGGACGAATCAGCGATCGCATAATGTGTCAGGTCGCCGCTGTCAGGATTCGCGCTTCGCAGCAATCCGCCAGCAGAACGCACTAGATCGGAAACCCGCATATTGGCAACGAGAGGGTAGCGGCCCGGCTTCGCCACTTCCCCCTTGATATAAACGGTCGCCGGGTCCACCTGCGCCGGACTCTTGTGGATCAGCAAGCGATCCCGCGGCAACAACAGGATGTTTTCCAGCGGATTGCCTGCAATCGCTTCCTTCAGGTCGACGCTCAGAATCTTCATCGTTCCGTCGGCTTGCGTCCGGAAGACCTGCGCACTTCCTTGCGCTGCGTCCGGCGTCAATCCATCCGCCAGGTAGATCGCGTCGCGGAGATGCATCTGCCCCGAAGTTTTGTAGGTGCCGGGCGAGCGTACTTCTCCGGTAACGGAACTATCGGAGCAGGTTCAAAATCGTAGCGGCTGAAAACCCGCACAGTATCCAAGGGTCGCAACTCCGGAGCCGTAGTGGGATCTTTCATGGCTGCAGCCAGGTCAAAACTCACGACGCTAGGGCGAAAATCAGGTGGATTCAGGCGAATGATTTCCCCGTAGTGCGCCGCCGGTTCTGGAAGGATTTCTTTATACGATGCAATGAGATCGGTCAGCTTCATGCCATCACGGTAGGAGTACCGCCCGGGCCTCAGAACGTGCCCCTGCAGGTAGATGGTGTCCTGGTTGTAGGGCGCGATCGGGAAGATATGAATTTCATCGCCGTCCTGAATCCGGAAGGAGGCGAGTTGCGCTGGCGTGGAGTTGTCAAGCGACAGATCCAGACTCAACATGGTGCGCTTTTCGTGCGCTTCGAGACGTTGCACTTCGACGTGGCGCAGAGCGGCCGCGGGGAGGATGCCTCCGGCAAGTTCGAGCACCTCCGCGACTGTTTTTTCGCCATTCAGCTCGTAAATCGCCGGCCGCCTCACCATTCCCGTCACGGTGACCTGCGCGCCTGCCGGCGGTACCAGCAGGGTGTCGCCGTTCTCGAGCCTCTTTGCGTCCGGCGTGACCCCATGCAAGAGCAGGTCGTACGCGTCGATCTCCTCGAGTTCCTGCCGCCCGCGCATGTGTTTCAGAGAACGCAAAGATCCGCGCGGCGTCGCTCCCCCAGCGGCCACAAGCGCGTTCAGCGCCGTGGAAAGCGAGCTGATATCGTAGGCACCGGGCTCCTCGACTTCTCCCACAACGTAGACACGAACCGTGCGCAGCCGAGCTACGGAGACATCGGCTGAGGTGTCGCGATACTGCGTCCCAATCGCTTTTTGTACGGATTGCTGCACTTCACCGAGAGACCTGCCGCTTACGAGCAATGGACCTGCTTCAGGAAGAGTGACCCTCCCTTGCCGATCCACAACGCGCACCAGTTTTGTCGAAACTCCTCCCCAGAGATCAATGGATAGACTGTCACCTGGGCCAACTACATAGTCTGGTCCCACAGGCAGATCCATGGGGATGCCGCGGAGATCGCGCAAGCCGTCCTGAAAGATTTCCGTCCCGAAGCGTTGCGGCGGACGATCCCTCGAGGGAGCCTGCACATAGAGGTCATACAGGGACGGAATATCCGCGTAGGGATTCGGCCGGTGCACCATGTTTCCGGGTTGGAGTTCACGCTCCTTCGCGAGACTTGGTTCCCGCCGCCACGTACTTCCTGCGCCCATCTCAGACTTTGCACCCGTCGAAAGGGTTGTTTCTCCGGAAGCCGCCTCCGCTGCCGAGCCTCGAATTGCTCCCCCACGCAACTGTTCCATGGAGGAATCGTTTAGTGGATTCGGAGATCCATTGCCGTAGAGCGCCGGACCACGGGGAGGTTTCATGCTGTCTGAGACACTCTGGAACGAAACATTTCCGTCCGCGGCTCCGCCGTACGGCGCACCCTCTGGATTGACGTCCGTTTGCAGGATGCGTAGAGATGGCGACAGCGGCTGCCCGTCGTTGGGATAATTGGAAGGCGTTTCTTTCTGTGGAGTGGTTTCCTCGGGAGTGGAGATGGTGCGCCTCTGCCGGGACGCCGCTCCCTGCACGCATTCTCTGTCCTCATTCAAATCGCAGGGCGCCGCTTTTGCTTCATTTGTCCCGGTCTGCGAAGGCTTGACCGACTCCAAGTCTTCCTGGGCTTCGATCTGCACGAGGCGCCTTACACGCTCCTTGATAAGAAGGTCTTGCTCTTTTCCTATTTCGGAGGCGGGATTCACGCTCGGACGCAGGTAGCCATAGCGCTGCACCAAGCGGGTAGCGATTGAGCGAAACGCCACATCGGTTTTCAACCGGTTAAAAACGGCGTTGTCGGTAAGATCTTCGTCGCTGACGATCTGCCCGTTGTCACTCGCCTCCCTGGCCACCCAGCGCTTCAACTCCACCAGGATTCCCGGTTCGTTCAGAAGCACATCCTGAATTTGTGAAGGGGAAGCGGCAACGCGCAAAAGATTCCCGTTCTCGAGTTCAGAAACCTCCTGGCCGGCAGTGCGTGCTGCTGCGTCACGCGGGCGTGGTTGGCTATTGGTCTCCTGGGGTTTCGCGGAAGCACAAAAGGACAGGACAACGAAGGAAACGAACAGCCTGGTGAACTTACTGGCTCTAAGCATGTTTGTACTCCCCCCCTCAGTTGATCTCGCCACTTTTGCTCACCGTCTCAGCAACGCTTTTCACGGCGCTAAGGAAACCCTGTTCCGACGATTCAATATCGGCGGCATGAATATCGAGGGACGCCCAATAACAGACGGTGTAATTTTCGTGGGGTGCGACCGCGATGATGTGCAGTGCGGGGTACTCGCGAAGTAGTTCGTCGCAGATCGCGGGCCGCTTGCCCGGTTTGTCGGCCGTGACCACCAGAAGGTCCGGCGTAGTCTTTTGCACCGACTCGCGAATTTCCGCTTCTTGTGCCACTTCGCCGACGATTTCGATCCAGGATTCTTCTGCGAGCATCTCCACAAGCAGCTCTCGCATCAGCTTCGGCTGGTTCGCCACGAGAATACGGAATGTATGGACCATAGGTATCCCCACTTAAACATTGAGTATTTATCGTTTGGGAAAAAACGCTAGGTCTAATCAAGAATCAATTAAGCACTAGGGTCGAAAGGTGGCTTTGGTCGCAGTGCACCCGTTGAAATGGAGGGCTGCGGATAGTCCAAGGACCTAGGTCCTCCAATAGTCCGCGGACTAAGCCTGATTAGTACTGCGAATCAGGTGGTCGAATTGGCACATGAAGCCTGGACTTAGGCGGTTTCAAGCCCACTACGTTTCAATTTGGGGCATCTTAGTCTGTATTCTCTGGGTACTTATAACGTTAGTTGACACCTGCTCGGACTGCCATTAAACTCCTGTTGCCAGTTAGTTGAAGTGCCCTTTGCGCCCCCCTCCCTCCCCCGCGCCTGGTGTTTTGCCCTCTCTTGAAAAGATGAATTGAACTGAGGGTGTATATGGGACAGACAGATGACTTCAAGTTATCCCCGCAAGTTAACGTCTACCTCTTGGCCGAAAACAGGTTGCTGCGTGATACTCTTACGCGGCTTTTGAGAAAGCGCTCGGAGATTAATGTTGTCGGGGTGAGCCGCCGTTCGGAAGGCATTAAGGACGAGATAATCTCCTCGCATTGTGATGTTGTCTTGACGGATTGCTTCGACAATACGACCCGCTTGACCTTTCTGCAGGAACTCCTCGACGAACCCTCGGGAATGAAGGTGCTTCTTTTCGGCATGAATGAAGATCCAGGCGTTTTTTTGGAGGCGGTCTACTTGGGAATCTGCGGATACCTGCTCAAGGATGCTTCAGCCGAGGAGATCGTCGCGGCGGTGCGTGCCGCTGTCCGCGGCGAAGCCACTTGTCCCCCGAGCCTTTGCATGTCTCTGATTCAGCATCTGAGCAAAAAGAGACAGGAGAAACTCGAAACATCGGATCCGCAGAATGGCGATCGGAAGGCCCTCACTCCCCGGCAACTCCAACTCATCCGGCTTGTGGCTAACGGCCTGACGAATAAAGAAATCGCGGCGGCTCTGAATTTGTCTCAGTTCACAGTGAAGAATCATCTCCGCCGAGTAATGCGACAGGTGGAAGCGGCGAGCCGTCACGACGCCGTTAGCCTGATTCGTGCAACTGGGCAGCTCGCCCCGCCATAGGCCACAGCCCTACGACGAGTCATTCCCCTAGAGTTGAGGTACTTGAGTGCCACGTTGAAAAGCGGCGCGAGAAGTTAGAGCAATCTCGAATGGCTGGGTGCAAGAAGACTCGGCAAGCCGGAAGCAAACCGTCAGCACACTTCTGCCGCACGAAGACTCGCTTAGCACCTCATCTCAAGTGTCATATTGGGGCCCTACTCTCGTCGCATCCATTTCTGAAGATGCCTGACGCAGTGAATAGCCCACGGATCGAACTCTTTTTTTCTTACGTCGGTGCCAATCCGTCCCCCAATTTTGGTTACCGGAACCGACGTCATTTCCGTGGGAACAATCCGGGAACAATAAGAGTTCCCTGCCCCTCTAACCCACTACTTTCTGTATCTTACTGTTCATCTAAATACTTGAGTATTCATATCGAGTTGCGCGGTCACGGTAGATGGCTGGGGTTCGAATCTCCACGGGCCTACTATTTTCATTGCGATGGGCTTAAGCACGTTTTCCGCAGCCGGTTTTTGAGCCATGCCTACCGTTCTAGTTCGCGCATGCGGTGGTGGGCTGCTCTAGAATTGCGCTGAGCACTTGCTCCTGAGAGGCCGTGTCCGTCGGACGGATCAACGTTCAGGCGCAACGGTGTCGGGCACGGTCTTCATTTCGGATCGCTTTGTGTACAGCTCTAACAACTTGTCAAGCTCCTGAGGACCGATAGGTTTGCTGAGATAACCATCCATGCCCGCGGCGAGACAGCGTTCGCGGTCGCCTTTCATAGCATGAGCCGTCAGCGCGATAACCGGCAAATGCGTTCCGTGGTCGGCTTCCCTTGCGCGCAGCGCCGCCGTCGCTTCAAAGCCATCCAATTCGGGCATCTGCAGGTCCATTAGCACGATGTCAAAGCTTTGTCTCTCCACAGCTTCCAGCGCTTCTCGTCCGTTGGCGGCGACAACAACTTGATGTCCCCTCTTCTCAAGCAACCGGCTTACAAGGCGTTGGTTGACCGCATTGTCTTCGGCGACCAGCACCCGTAAGGGCGCAGAGCGGTCGCGTTCATCTCCCAGTGAGTTGCGAGTAATCAACGGAATCGCGCCCGTTTGCTCTCGTGCCCCCAATACTCTTGCGACGGCCTCGCGCAATTCCGATTGCCGGATAGGTTTCAGCAAATAGGCGGGTACACCCAACTCTCGGCAACGTTCGGCGTCTCCCCGGTAGCCCGCTGAAGTAAGCATCATGATCGTGGCCGTCAACAGTTCGGGCCTTTGCCGGATTCGCTCGATCAGCTCAAAACCATCCATTTTCGGCATACGCATGTCCGTCAGGACCAAGCCGTAGCGCGCTCCCACCTGTGCAGCCTCAGCTATTTGAACGAGTGCCTCTTCTCCACCTTCGACCAGTGTCGGCCTCATTTCCCAGCGCTCGAGCATGCTCCCCAAAATTCGCCGGTTCGTCGAATTGTCATCGACCACCAAAACCTTGACGCCTCGCAAAACTTCCGGAGGAGCGATGGCCCCCAGCACGATTAGCTTGGCGTCGGTAACTCCCAAAGGCATGGCAAAGTGGAACTGCGTTCCTTGACTAACGTTGCTCTCGACCCACATTTTTCCGCCCATCATGGATACCAGGCGCGACGAAATCGTCAGACCCAGGCCGGTGCCTCCGTATTTTCGTGTCGTCGAAGAGTCCGCCTGCGAGAAGGGAGCGAAGATCAATTTCTGTTTTTCGGCGGGGATGCCAATTCCCGTGTCCGACACTTCAAAATGCAGCATGCAATATTCTCCGTCTCCCGCTTCTGCACGAACCTTTACTGCCACTTCGCCCCGGCCCGTGAATTTTATTGCATTGCCCACTAGATTGAGGATGATCTGACGCAGGCGGCTGGGATCTCCGCGCAAGACCTCCGGCACCTCGGGAGCCATCTCACAGAGTAGCTCCAGTCCCTTTTCGTCGGCGCGCAGCGCAAGCGTCTTCAGCGCCGCTTCCAGCGTGTCGCGCACACTGAAATCGATAATTTCCAAGTCGATTTTTCCGGCCTCAATTTTGGAAAAATCGAGAACATCATTAATCACCGTGAGCAGGGAATCGGCAGATAGCTTGACCGTTTCCAGATAATCGCGCTGCTCGGGGGTCAATGTGGTATCCAAGGCAAGGTCCGTCATCCCCAGAATGCCGTTAAGCGGCGTGCGAATCTCATGGCTCATGTTCGCCAGGAACTCGCTCTTCGCCCGGCTCGCTCCCTCCGCCGCCTCTTTGGCCTCGCGCATTTCGATTTCTGCCGCCTTGATCTTCGTAATGTCGTGTCCAGTTCCCACGATTCCCGTGACTCGGCCGTTCTTGTCGCGCAACGGAACCTTGGATGTCAGCAGCCAGAATCTTTTTCCTTGGGCGTCCGCGCATTCCCCTTCCCGGTTGCAAAGCGCCCCTTCCATGCGAATTATGTTCTGCTCTTCATCGTAATAGGCTCTGGCAAGTTCCTCCGGATAAAAGTCGAAATCGGTTTTTCCGAGCAACTCTTCGGGACTGATTGCACCCATGGAACGAGCCAAGACGACATTGGCCACGATAAAACGGCTTTCCGTGTCCTTCGCGTACATAAAATCGGGCACATTGTCGATCAATGCGCGCAGCAGCGTTCGCTCCGCCGAAAGCGCTTCTTCCGCGCGAGTGCGTTCATTCACTTCGGTTTGCAGCGCCCGGTTGGCGTCTGCCAGGTCGGAGGTCCGTTGCTGCACGCATTTTTCCAGCGTTTCGGCGTGTGCTTGTAATCGCCGGTTGTAAAATTCCTGGCTTTTATACAGCGCCAAAATGCCCAGCACGATGCACAGCGCTCGAAACCAGGGGTTTTCGTAAAAATGAGGTTTCCGGAAGAAGCTCATGGACGCGCCGGTCTTGCTCCACACTCCGTCATCGTTGGAAGCGATCACCCGAAAGAGGTACTTGCCCGAAGGAAGGTTGGTGTAGTAAGCAACGCGCCGCGTGCCAGCCGCGACCCATTCCCGGTCGCAACCTGAAGCGGTCCTGCCCATCCAACAATTGCCTTCACGATCCTGGAGGAGCGCGGTCACTTCATCACGATACGCATTGCGTGTGATGGGCTGAAGAATGGGGCTGCCGCGATCCATCCGGTACAGCCCGGCCACCGTGCCCACGGAGATGCTGTGCTCGGTGCCTCCCATCAGCGTTTGCAGAATTTGGTAAACAGCTTCGCCGGGAAGTCCGTTTTGGGAAGTCCAGGTTTCGTGACCGTACTGATCAATACTCCTGTTTCGATCCAGAGCCAAAGCACCGCTCGTTGCAATGGTCAAAGCGAACGCGAAAAAAACGCAGGTCAGGCGCTTGCGCAAGGAAGCGGTTCCGTCGTGGATCTTGAGCCTGGCGGCCACTTGGCGCGACTGGCACGAGCGTGAACCGTGCGAATCACTCACTCCGGAAGCGGAAAATTGGCTTTCCATTCTTTGCTCTATGCTTCCCGCAGGAGTGACTACTCGCGTGCCGAGGGGAAGACCACCGGACAATGATGAGCAAGCCAAGAACCAAAGCATTCCCTCGATAGACGTTTAACTAGCTAGAAGAACGAGACTTACAGAAACTCGGTCGCGTCACACTTGTTTCGAAGGCCAAGCGTGCGCCGTGATCAGCAGGTTGTTCCAGAGTGGAAAAGTAGCGAACCTGGCGTCTGTCCAATAGGTGTGACTGGGCCGAGTTTTTTACCAGGTTCGTTGAGTTGGAACGGCACAAGTTAAGATCGCCGTCCTGGGAGCTGGAGTACGCGGGAGATCCACTTGGGGGTGGCTCACACTTCCAGATAGAACGCACTCCCACGGAAAAGGTTTCACATGAAAGGACAGGAGAGTTTACGAAACACGCCGTACTGGTATTGACAGTGATCGCTGCTGTGTTCTGTAGCAGCACCTTGGTGCTCCATGTTGCGCGGTATTCGGCAAAAACATTCTTACCGCGGAGAGCGAAACTTCCTACGCTAGTGCCCGCGGCTCTACAGTCTCAATAGTGCACCGATGAGCTTGTCGATTTTTCTACCGTAGGCGTTTACACCAGGAATTCGCCGGCGTTGCGAACGGGACAGTCGCTCCGCATAGAGAAGGACCTCGTCTTGATGATTGGGATCCTCGGGCTTGGCCCGGAGAAGCTCCCGTTCAAGTCCGCGGTCTCCCTGGGCCAGGATTTTCACGCGGGCAACGCGAACGCGTTCGTGCTCGGCGCAAAGAGCATCGTGCGCGCGTGCGATATTGCGGTGCACCACCCACCCCGATCGCTTTCGTTCCGCAGGAATAGTTTCAGTTAGCTGGAGTTCCCCGTTTTCCAGTCACTCAGGTCTTCTTCGAGGGTCACGTGGGCAGTCTGGAGGGTCCAGCACAATTCGGTCTTGTCAGTGGAGCGTAGGGCCTCTTTGCGCTTAGTCAACGCGGGATCCGAGCATGCCTTCGATCGCACACATGTCATAGGCCCGAGAAACTGCTCGGGGCCACTCAATCGGCGTTACGTCGCCAGCACTCGCCGGAGTTGCACTTGCCGGTTCCAGGCAACGTGCTTGAAATGGTGCCAAGAGTGAGCGCAAGTGAACCAATGCCGCCGCGTGAATTTGTGACACACGTGATTCGCCAATCCCCAGAATCATCCCGATATCCTTCATACTGAGTTCTTCGAAATAGTACAAGCCCAAGACGGCCCCTTCCTTTTCGTCCAGTTCCGACAGGGCCTCCTTTAGAAGATGGCGAGTCTCCAGGCGAAATGTCATCTGAAAGGGATCTTCCTCCGGGCGGAATGCTACGGGTAAGGCTTGCTCTCCAGTCCCTTCGTCCGACCAAATCTGCAAACTTTCCAGTCGGAGACCTCGTAGATCGCCAAGTAGCCGCTGAAAGTCTTCAATGGGTAGGCCCAACTTGGAGGCTATCTCCGACGCCGATGGAGAGTGGCCAAGCTCGCCAATGAGTTCGCGACTCGCTTGTTCAAGCCTGTGCGCCTGCCGCCTCAGGTTTCGCGGAGCCCAATCCATCAGGCGCAGGCTATCCAGGATTGCGCCGCGAATTCGAAATCGCGCGTAAGACATGAGCTGCACGTTTTTCTGCGGATCAAATTTATCGACGGCATCGATCAACCCCACAATCCCGGCTTGAACCAGATCGCCAAATGACACGTGTGGCGGTAAACGCTCGTGGATCCGTCGCGCGATGTACCGCACTTCAGTCAGGTTTTCCAGCACCAACCGCTGGCGTTCAACAGCATCCACAATGTTCCATTGCGACGTAGGCTTTAAGGACATATTCAGCATCTCTTGAATCCCATTACGCTTGTCTCGCTACGCCTCAGTTCGATTCGTGACGCGATACCGAGTTCCTCGCAATGGTAGGCTTGCCTCGATTCAACAAAATTCGCCTCATCACTCGTGGTCGGGTACGTGCAATTGGAGTGCCGAACTGTAAAATGCGCTTTTGGGGGCACGATTTAATGAAGACTTATGACCTATGTAGCAGAGCGCCTACGATGCGTAAAAATCTCATGAGAGTCTTCTATGCTCGGCGGAACTGGTATTCACTTAATGCACTTAGCAGCGAACACCCCCCACAACACTTCTGGTTTCGTTTTGGCCACAAAGCTGGCAGATATCTCTTCAGGAATCGCCACAGCATTCAACTAGCCTATATACAGCTTCCATCGACAGCTCCGACTGCCTGCCCGGGTTTGAAACAATCCTAATCGCTGGAGCCGTCTGGTTTCCAGGAAATGGGTAACCGCTGCGCCTACTTCCTTGAGAGCGACGAAGCTCTCGAGCCGATAGCTTCCCGAAGATCACAAAACGAGTTCCGCTCTTGGCTCAAATGCGCGTTCTCCAGCGGTGAAATCGATATTCTCCACTTTCGATGGTTCGTATCTCTCCACCCGGTTTGCGCCCGCAAATGCATTTGTCCCTGCAGTCTGCCGGTTCGACGAGCCGCCCTCGGGGAATCACTGAAACTTGGAAGCGGATTCCTCATGGCGGTGTGTTCCAAAAAGGACTAGCGCCTGCCGCTGGCACAGGGTCGTTCTGGATTCGCAGCGCTCGCATTGCTTGCAAAGAGGGTTTCATCTGATATTTCAACATGTTGCGCCAAATCAGTGGAGCAAGAATGGAGGCGGCCTTGGTGGCCTTCGTGCAGGAACAGAGGGGAAGAATCGGGGACCCACGGAGAGCATCAGGCGCTGTCTCGAAGGCATGGTGGCCTGCGCAAAAACGTGGATGCCCATGGAGAATCAGTGCGAGTGCATCGAACAAAAAGCGTGGGCGAGCCAGACGTCCCACAGACGACGGTTCTGCGCGCGAATTTCCGACACATCGAACGGCGGGAATGGTGGCTGTGGGCAGCGGCTTTTGTTATCACCTTACTCCTGACGGTCGGGCTTGCCTCCTTCCTCCTTCCTATCTCAAGCGTTAATCAGGATTTCAATTCGCTATATGTATTGCCGCAAGCCATTCGAGGGCTCGTGGCCCTGGTTTTCCTCTTCGATCTTTACACGATCTATCAACATCTTCTGATCTATCGAATCCGCAGGGAGCTGGTGAAACGGGAAGAGCTATTTCATCTGATCAGTGAGAACGCCGCAGACATGATCGCAGTCGTGGATATGGAAGGGAAGCGGCTTTTCAACAGTCTTTCCTATAAAAAGGTGCTGGGATATTCGCCAGAGGAATTGCAGACCTCATCATCATTCGACCAGATTCACCCCGATGATCGTGAGCGCGTCAGGAAAGCGGCGGAGGAGGCACGCCGCTCGGGAATAGGAAAGACGCTGGAGTACCGAATTCGCCACAAGAACGGGACGTGGCTGGTGCTGGAATCAACTTCCAGCGTCATTCGCAATGACGAGGGGGAACCGGAAAAACTTGTGATTGTGAACCGCGACATCACCGAGCGCAAGAGAGCGGAGGAGGCTCAGCGGCGCTCGGAGGCAGATTTTCGCTCGGTGGTGGAAGGCGCACCCTACGGGATTTATCGCGCGGGCATGACCGGCCGGTTTCTACAAGTGAATCCGGCGCTCCAGAAAATGCTGGGCTACGAGTTGCCGGAGGAGCTTCTCCGGAAAGATCCGGCAACAGACATCTTCCGGAACAGCGGCGAATATCTGCGTTTGACGGAGATCCTTGCCAGCACGGAAGAAATCAAAGACATCGAGATGGAGTGGAAGCGCCAAGAAGGCACACCGATCACCGTGCGGTGTTCGGGACGCCGGATCAACGATGAAAACTGCGTCCCGGCGTACTTTGAAGTGTTTGCGGAGGATGTGACAGAAAAACGAGTGCTGGAACGACAACTGAGAATGGCGCAAAAGATGGAAGCGATTGGGCGCCTCTCGGGGGGGATCGCGCACGACTTCAACAATCTTCTGGGCGTCATCATCGGGTACAGCAGAGTGCTGAAGAGGGCGTTGGGCGCGAACAATGCACTGTGCGAGCATGCCCTGGAAATCGAGAAAGCAGGACAGCGGGCCGCCTCTTTGACCAAGCAGTTGCTGGCCTTCAGCCGGCAGCAGGTCTTGACGCCCGCGGTTCTCAACATCAACACACTCGCTTCCGACATGGAAAGAATGCTTCCGCGGCTGCTGGGTGAGGACATTGAAGTTTCGCTGGAGCTGGATCCTGAGCTTGGCAGCGTGATGGCGGACCAGAGCCAGATCGAACAGGTCATCATGAACCTGGCGGTCAACGCGCGTGACGCCATGCCCACGGGCGGCAAACTAAAGATCCAGACCGCCAACGTGCAGCTTGACCAAACCTACACGCGGAACCATCCGGGTTCCAAGGCCGGGAATTACGTGCTTTTGGCCGTGACCGACACAGGAACGGGAATGGACGCCGGAACGCTCACACATGTCTTTGAGCCATTCTTCACCACCAAGGAACGCGGCAAGGGCACGGGACTTGGACTTGCCACTGTGTACGGCATCGTAAAACAGAGTAATGGATATATTGGGGTGGATAGCGCGCCAGGAAAAGGCGCCTCCTTTCAAATCTATCTGCCGCGACATACGGGTGAGCCGGCGGTGGCGGAACAAAAAATCGAATCGGGAGAAAAACTGTGTGGTTCGGAAAGCATCCTTCTGGTGGAAGACGCCGAGCCGCTGAGAAAACTTGAGCAAACCATTCTTGAAGCAGGCGGATTCCACGTGTTGTCAGCGGGGAGCGGTAAAGAAGCTCTGGAAGTCGCGGCGCGCTTCGGCAGCACTTTTGATCTCCTGTTGACGGACGTCGTGATGCCTGGCATGAACGGCCGCGCTTTGGCGGAACAATTGTCGCCGCGCCAGCCAGGAATGAAGGTGCTGTACATTTCGGGTTATGCCGACAGCTTCATTGCAGGACACAGAGTTCTGGATCCTGAAATGCACCTCCTGCACAAGCCCTTCACGGAAGAGGTTCTTATCCGGAAGGTCCGCGAGGTGCTGGATGGCGGGAAAAAGCCAGCGTCGGCCGTGAACCAAATGGCCGAACTTGCGGGGAGCAATATCCGGTCCGGCCGATAGGAGGAACAAGGCCATGGGAAAGGTGTTGGTTGTTGATGACGATGAAGCATTGCGGCGCCTGATGCGCCTGGAACTGAGCGACACCTACGAAATCATTGATTCGGGGGAGCCGGAACAGGGTTTGGCCCTGGCCCTCGAAAACGAGCCCGACGCCATCCTGCTGGATCTGCGAATGCCGAACTATTCCGGCTATGAGCTGCTTGAGATGTTTACGTCCTTCAGCCGCACGCAAATGATTCCGGTGATTATCGTGAGCGGCGAATCAGGGGGGCAAACCAAAGAACATTGCAAGCAGCTCGGCGCTGCCGGCTATTTCGAGAAGCCGATTGACTTCGAGGCACTGCGCGCGAGCCTCAGCCAAATCGCCAAGACGCGCCGGTTGGTGCCGCGAACCGAGGTGCGCGTGCGATTGCGTGTTCCGTTGAAGCTGCGCGGCACAGACAGTCATGGGAAGAAGTTTGAAGAGGTCGCAACGACGGAGAACGTGAGTCTGAGCGGGTTTCTGTGTGTCTGTGCGGCCGAACTCGCCACCAATTCCATTGTGGAAGTCTACATGACGGGCTACGGAGAGGACTACGCGGGGAAGGCGAGGATTGTTCATTCGGACTCGAAGGCTGCGCCGCTTCGACTCTACGGATGCCGGTTCATCGAGAAGACCGGTCCCTGGGTGCTGCAATAAGGAGTGAGTGGAATGCTCTTTATGACCAAAGCTGACCAAGTTCTTCCCGCAGAACCTGAAGGCAGTCTCTCCGAGGTTTCATCGGAGCAGCAACCTGCAGCACGCGTTCTTGCCGTCGACGACGAATCTTCCGCTTGCAAGCTTCTCTCCCTCATTCTGGGCCCGCCTGTTTTCCACTGCACCACCGCATGCAATGGTGATGAAGCCCTTGTGACTTTACAACGCGAGCGATTCGATGCAGTCATTTCCGACCTCAACATGCCCGGCCTCAGCGGTATGGAGCTCCTCACGCAAGTTCGCCGCCGCTATCCTCATATGGCGTTTTTGGTCACCACCGGCGTTGATGACGTGGAGGTGGGCGTGCAGGCGATGCGTTGCGGTGCGGACGACTATCTGGTTAAACCCCTGCGGGAGAGTGCCGTCTTGGCAAGCCTCGAGCGCGCGCTGCACAAGCGGGAGCTCGAACAACAGGTCGAGAACTACCGCCAACACCTCGAAGAAATGGTCGCGGAACGCACCGAGCAACTACAAGCCGCTCTGCAGCAGATCGAGAGCAGTTACGAACACACACTGCAAGCGCTTGGTGCGGCGATCGATCTCCGCGACAATGAGACGGCCGGCCACTCACAGCGTGTCTGCCGTTACTCGCTCGAGATTGCTCGAGCGATGGGCTGGTCGGACAAACAATTAGGAAGTCTTGCCAGGGGAGCTTATCTGCACGATATCGGAAAGCTCGGAGTCCCCGACGGCGTTCTACTCAAGCCGGGACCTCTCACCGCGGATGAGCGGAAACTCATGCAGCAGCATTCCCAGATGGGGTTCGACCTCGTGAAAGACATACCCTTTCTTGCTGACGCCGCCGAAATTGTTCTCTCGCATCACGAGCGCTACGACGGCGGCGGCTATCCGCGAGGCCTCAAGGGAGAAGAGATTCTTCTGAGCGCGCGAATCTTCTCCGCCGCAGATACTCTCGATGCCATCACATCCGACAGGCCCTACCAGTGTGCCTCTTCGTTCGACGCAGCACGCGAGACGATCCGCCACCTTTCAGGCAGTCAGTTTGATCCAAAAGTGGTAAGTGTGTTCCTGAGCATTCCCGAAGACACTTGGCCGACGATCGCAAGGAACCAGCGGCAAATTGCTGGGCTCTCACCCGAGTTACGAAGGAGCAGTGCCATTCTTCGCCTTGGTCTTGATGTACTCCCCTGACTGATCTCGCTGGCCTATTTGATTCCGAGCAACGAGTGGGAGAGGTCGCGAGTTCGCGTCGCGTCTTCCCCGCCATTCCTTCAAGCACTTGGAAGGAAGTGGCAAAAACCGTCATGGTCTATTCTGGTCAAAAAACCAAAAAACCGAGCCTGAGACAGATGGCCTTTCTTGAGTTTTTTTGGTGCAATGCTGGTCCACGAATTAAGCTACTGCTGACTTCTTCTCCAGCACCATCTTCACAACTTTGCTTTGCGCCAAGCGCGTCTCCGGCATCCCAGCCTGTGCGTACAAATCGAGAGTGATGCGGCTGTTCGCATGGCGCAACAATTTTTGTACGACCTTCAGGTCGGTTCTTGGGTTTTTCTTGCCCTTGTACGGGCACGATATATCGTGCCCGCGGCCTCGCAGGCCGCTCTTGCCGTGCGCAGGGTTTTGTAGATGCATGACTTCACTCATGCATTCGGGCGCGGCTAAAGCCCCACACCTACAATTGCACTGTTGCACATGCAACGTTTGTGTCGCGCACAAGAACGGAAATGTCGGCACGCCGACAATTGCACTTAACGGGCTAGGTAACATGCACTCCCCACCCCCCCTGTTTTTGCGTAAGTAGGGGAAACAAAAGGGTTACAGGAGAATTTCGTGGATGTAGGGGAAACAAAGGAGTTAGCGGGTTTTTCGGTGCGGACGAGACTGTAGGGCGGCCCGAAATGGCACAAGAGCAGCGTCCCCTCAGCATAACAGGTGAAGCATAACACATTATTTACTGTGTGTCTGCTATTATTTATAGGGTACTAGTTTCGAAACTGGTACCCGGAGGGGAGGGCGGAGGGGAAAGTAGAGAGTGGCTGTCGTGGAAGGGAAAAGTCAAAATCCGCACCCTTCCAAACCAAGGGTGCGGCATCCACATCCTTCCCAATCTCAACCTGCCGGCCACCCGCCGATTAGATGATCTGTCATTTGGGATGCTTTCGGGTCAGGAGTGTGCAAACTGCCGCACACACAGCCACGGCAAATTCCGCTTCCTCTCGGGCAGGCTCGGTGCCTTCCTTCCCATGACGAGCGCCTTCGTCTGACGCATAACCATAAATCCCATCGAGTCCCTTCTTGAGCGCCGGATGGACTGAGGTAGAGTCCAGATACTTCCCGAGCGTCATCGCTTGGCCGGTGATCTCGCCCAACACGCACTCGACCGCGCTTGTGGCGTGCGTGACTGCGCCGCTCGTGTCGGCCTTTGGCCTTGCGGAAAGCGCGCTGATAGCGAACTGTAAATGTTCGGCGGCGGTTGGCTTTGCGTCCTCTTTCAAAACAGTGACGGCGGTCTTTACCGTGCCCTCAAATACCTCGTTGCCCCGCGTGACGATTTCTCCATTGACGAGCTGCCACCCGATGCCGGTCTGCACGAAATATGTGTTGATCTCGCGTTCAAAGACAGAGGCGCGCGGAGTGCCTTCCACCAGAATTGCATCCTGTTGACGGGCCAGATATCGATGCACGGCCTCAATGATGTCGTAAACGCGAAACCAGGAACACGCGTCGATCCCTTCCCTCGCTGCGCTCAAATCCGTGTCCCCGATGGCAAACGAGGCCCAGACAGAAGCCTGAGACTGCTGAGGGTTAACCGCCTTTTCTCACGAGGGGCAGGGTAAGTGAGCGATTCAGGCTTTGTGTTGGTCAGTTTTCTCTGCTGAGTGGCTTTTTGTCTATTTGTGGGGCTATTGGTCGTTCCGAGTCCTGTTGGAAACGTTTTTCAGGCAG